>CAYXXU010000154.1:0-1606 GCA_964469155.1 uncultured Bacteroidales bacterium | reverse complement strand
AATGGGGGTAAAAAACTTCTACCTAATGTAAAAAACATGATTACAGCAGCCACCAGAACACCACCTGTTATACCAAGTACCCATTTTTTATGAGTGAGTGCCCATTTTAGGGCTTTTTCATATACAATTTTCACTTTCCTGACAATATAAGGCTCACGTTCGGGTTTGTCTCCTTTTCGGGGTTTACCTAATAAATAGCTACACAATACAGGTGTAAGCGTAAGAGCAACAACCGTAGAGGCAATCAATGCCATGATAAATGCTACTCCCAGAGGAGCAAGCATACGTCCTTCCATTCCTGAAAGGAAAAACAGAGGAACAAAACTGGCAATAATGATAAGCGTTGAGTAAAGAATAGGCATACGTACCTCTTTTGACGCTTCAAAAACAATGGTCAATACCGTTTTTTGTTCTTCTTTTGGCTTCTGTCTGTTTTCCCGTAGCCGTTTAAATACATTTTCAACGTCCACAATAGCATCATCGACCAAAGAACCGATAGCAATAGCCATACCGCCTAAGCTCATGGTATTGATAGTCAAACCCATGAATTTAAGGGAAAGTATGGTAAAAACTAATGCAAGCGGAATCGTAACAAGCGAAATAACGGTTGTACGGGCGTTCATCAAAAAGATAACCAATATGATTACTACAAAAATCCCTCCTTCGTATAAAGATTTTTGCACGTTATTAATTGAATTGTCAATGAATCGGGCTTGACGGAAAATATCAGTAGCGATTTTTACATCGGCAGGTAATGTTTTTTGAAGCTCACCTAACGATGTGTCTAATTTATCCGTTAACTCTAATGTGCTGGTTGAAGGCTGCTTGGTTATTGTTAGTAAAACAGCTGCCTTTGCACGATTAGAAGCAATACCCAGTTTAGGAGCTTTATTGCCAATTTTCACATCAGCAATATTTTCAAGTAATACCGGTATATCATTTGTTGTTTTTATGACAGCTTTACCCAATTCCGAAATTTTATTGGTGGAAAGTATTCCCCTAATGATATATTCGTTTCCATATTCGTATAAAACACCTCCGGCTGTATTTTGATTCATTTTGGTAACTACACCAATTACTTCATCCATCCCAATGCCATAATGCTTCATTTTCTCAGGATTAAGTAATATCTGATATTCTTTAATCTCTCCTCCCAACACCGTAACCTGTGCCACTCCCCCTGTGGATAATAATCGTGGGCGGATAGTCCAGTCGGCTAAAGTTCTTAATTCCTGCAAAGAAGTGGAATCTGCTGTAAGACCAACAATCATAACTTCTCCCATTATGGATGATTGCGGCCCTAAAGTAGGGTTGCCAACATTTGAAGGCAATGCGTCTTGCACTACAGACAATTTTTCTGAAACTATCTGCCTATTGCGATAAATATCCGTTCCCCAATTAAATTCAACCCACACAACAGAAAACCCGGTAGTAGAAGATGAACGAACACGACGCACGTCAGTAGCTCCATTCAATGCAGTTTCCACCGGAAATGTAACTAAGCGTTCAACTTCTTCGGGAGCCATACCTTTAGCTTCTGTCATTACGACTACTGTTGGTGCGTTTAAATCCGGGAACACATCTACTTCCATATTAGTGGCAGTAT
>CAYXXU010000153.1:0-1714 GCA_964469155.1 uncultured Bacteroidales bacterium | reverse complement strand
TTTGTGCCGGTCAAACACAACTTCCAACCATTACCACTTATGGTCAGGAAATCAATGAGCAATCTTATGCCATAGCAAAAGCAGAAGCTTTAATAACCGGCGAAAACATTGATAACATAAGACACGGAAATAGTTTTACAGAGGATCGCTTTGCCAATAAGCACTTTCATTATATGTTTGCAAATCCTCCTTACGGTGTAACATGGAGCAAAGATGCTGCCTTTATTCAGAACGAAAGCGCAAACCCAAGCGGAAGGTTTTATGCAGGCTTGCCCCGCACCAGCGATGGCCAGTTATTGTTCCTCCAGCACATGATCAGTAAAATGGAACGTGAAGGTAGTAAAATTGCTGTTGTTACAAATGGTTCCCCTCTTTTTACAGGCGATGCCGGCAGTGGTGAAAGCAGTATCCGCAAATGGATTATCGAAAACGATTGGCTTGATTGCATCATTGCTCTTCCAAAAGATTTGTTTTACAATACCGGTATCAATACATACATCTGGTTTATCACCAACAATAAGCAAAAGCATCGTAAAGGTAAAGTGCAGATGATAAACGCCAATGTACCCGAAGATAAAGCGACTGGCATCGAAGGTTTTTGCCGGCCTGAAAAAAGAAGTCTTGGAAACAAACGCAACAAAATTGAAACTCACCATATAGAAAAACTGGTTGAACTCTATACCAATTTTGAAGAAAGCACATACTCTAAAATTTTTAAAAACGAAGATTTCGGATATTATCAAATCACAGTGGAGCAACCAGAACATGATGCAAAAGGCAAACCGGTAAAAGATAAAAAAGGTAACTTGAAACCCGACAGCAGCAAACGAGATAAAGAAAATATTCCTTTAAGTAAAGACATTGAAGCATATTTTGCAGAAGAAGTATTGCCCCATGTTCCTGATGCATGGATTGATTATGACAAAACCCGTATTGGGTATGAAATAAACTTCACCAAATACTTTTACGAATTTAAGGCTCTTCGGTCAATCAAAGAAATAAAAACAGAAATTGAAGCCCTAGAATATGGTACTAGTGAAGAAAAAGGAATTACACAACTTCTAAATGAACTATTGGGGAATGAAACAATACAGTAAATATAAGCAATCAAAATTCAAATGGATTAACGAAATTCCTTCAGCTTGGGTAGAAGGAAGAGTAAGTTATTATTTTGAAATAGGCAGAGGCAGAGTGATTGCTGAAACGGAATTAGTTGAAAATGGTTTATATCCTGTTTATTCAAGCCAAACAAAGAAAGATGGTTGTTTGGGTTTTATAAACACTTTTGATTTTGAAAATGTAATGCTCACCTGGACAACAGATGGTGCAAATGCAGGCTCTGTTTTCCTGCGTAAGGGTAAATTTAATTGCACAAATGTTTGCGGAACTTTAAAACCCAAGAAGGAGCTCTTTATTAACTACTACCTGTACTATTTACAGTATATAACACAATTTTATAAAAGGCCAGATACTAACGGGGCTAAAATTATGAATAACGAAATGGCCGGGATTCATATTTTAATTCCAACACTTCAGGAACAAACCCAAATAGCCCTTTACCTCGACCACCAAACAAACATTATTGACCAGCTTATTAGCAAAAAACAAAAACTCCTTGATCTGCTAAAAGAAAAACGCCAGGCAGTAATAAACGAAGCTGTTACTAAAGGTTTAAATCCTAATGCAAAAATGAAGGATAGTGGGATTGAGTGGC
>CAYXXU010000152.1:0-1791 GCA_964469155.1 uncultured Bacteroidales bacterium | reverse complement strand
GCCGGTGGTGTTGCCACTTCAGGTCTCGAAATGAGCCAGAATAGTCTTAGATTGAGCTGGACCAGAGAAGAAGTTGACACACGCCTCCACAACATTATGATCAGCATTCATAAAACCTGCGAAAAATATGGCAAACAACCAGATGGTTATATCAACTATGTGAATGGGGCCAACATCGGTGGTTTTGTAAAAGTTGCTGAAGCTATGCTTGCACAAGGTTTAGTGTAACAATTAAATTAATAATAAAAAGAAGGCTGCATGGTTTCATGCAGCCTTCTTTTTTATATTTGTTATCTTAACTATTCTCAATTATCTTCCTTAATATGAATTTGGCTGCGTTGCCGTCGCCGTATATTTTGGGGTAGATAAGGTCGGTCTTTTTCATAAGTTTGTCGAAGATTACTAATATCGTCTCTTCTTCGGTGCCACATAATTCGGCCATTCCATTATCAAGTAACTCAGTCCACTCGGTTTCGTCGCGAATGATAAGGCATCTTTTTTCAAAAAAGTATGCCTCCTTCTGCACTCCACCGGAATCGGTCAGGATCATTAGTGCATTTTTTACCATACAGGTAAAATCAAGATAAGAAACAGCAGGAATAATAGGCATCAGCTTATTATTCTGAATCTTTTTTTTCAGAAAATCGTCGTTCAGTTCGTCCCATTTTTTTTGGGTTCTTGGATGTATGGGTATCACAACAGGTATTTTATAACGGGAACTTATTTTATTCAAAGCACTGAATATGGATCGTAAACGCGAAGGATCGTCGGTGTTCAAATTACGATGAAGGGTTGCCAGCAGATATTTTTCTTTTTTCAGGTTGAGTGTTTTCAGTATGTTGCTTTTTTTGCCAGCCAGTTTCGAGAAATAAAGCGTGTTATCGTACATAATATCACCGCAATGGACCAGTTCCGGGTTATTGATATTATAGGGAGGCTTCGTGTTGGTTTTAAATCCTTCGCGCAGCAGATTCTCTATTCCTTTTAAGGTCGGAGTGAATAACAGAGTGGAAACATGGTCGCACAGAATGCGGTTGATCTCTTCGGGCATATCTTTGTTAAACGAACGCAATCCGGCTTCAATATGTATCAGTTTGATCCCCTGTTTTGATGCTGCCAAAGCACCAGCCAGGGTGGTATTGGTATCGCCGAATACCATAACATAATCAGGCTTCTCCTGTAACAGAACTTTTTCAATTTTCAACATCATTCTGGAAGTCTGCAAACCATGTTCACCTGATCCTACATTAAAAACATACTTAATGAAAGGCAATTCGAGTTCGTCTATAAAAACGGTCGACATATTCTCGTCATAATGCTGGCCCGTATTGATAATCACCTGTTGCACGGAGTCTTTAAAATCAGATCTTATTGCCCTGCAAATTGCTGATGCTTTTATATACTGCGGCCTGGCCCCTATTACAATCACTATTTTTATCATAGATCGAATGTGTTCTGTATTATTAGGAAGTATGACAGCAATTGCTGTCAAATTTACCTACGACAAAATTATTCAAATTTTGTTAATGGCATCTTCAATTCTTCGGATTAGAAAAGTTTCACCAAGATGGGGAAGAGTTTCACCAGAGTGCAGATTAGTGTCAAGAGGTTTTTTCAGCCAAAAACCTTCGCAAGGCTACCTAAAGATCAAAGGGAACAAATTTGATATGGCTGGAACCAAAAAATGATATATAATAAAACCTCAGGCATAAACTAATCCCATATCGTACAGAACCTTAATTAAACTACTTTCGGCTATAAGACCGAAAGATTTATTAATGTCAGCTTAAG
>CAYXXU010000151.1:0-1825 GCA_964469155.1 uncultured Bacteroidales bacterium | reverse complement strand
ATAGAGCATCTTCCTCACTTATGCACCTGTCCAGTTTTGCCAGACCGGCTCTCATATAACGTAAAAACTATCCTGTTTCATGCCTTTTTGTAATACTATGTAAGTGTCGGATAAGTTTACAGTCTTTAAAAATACACTTATGCGTATTAACCTTTATAACTATAAATACCTATTCATACCAATAACTTATGATATTAATAAAGGATTAGGCACAGAAATTGCAAAATTTTAGAATTATCAATTTATTTAACCATCAAAATAAAGGGGGATTAGGTTATGAGAATTATAAAAGTGTTAAAAATTGCACTAGCATCATTCATTGTCTTAGTAGGATTGATTTCGTTTGCCCACGCCGCGCCATTACCAGTAAGTATTGTAACAGGCAGTGCTGGTTCATATAACAATAGTGACGGTTTACTAACTGATAACACCTTTGCCGTTGAGGGATCAGTATGGACAGGAAGTACAAATGTTTGGTGGTATGATGCCAATAGTAATTACCCAGTATTTTATATAATGTATGATGACATTTACCGATTGGAAGACATGATTGTTTCAGTGGATAACAATGATAATTATAACGTCGATTATTTCAACTACTCTGCTAATAGTTGGTTTTCCCTCTTTTCCATATTATCAGAATATGGAAATGTTACATGGGGCATGGATACCTTTGTCATTCAGACGGAAATTGGTTTTACTCCGGTAAACACTGACTTTATTCGCATCTATGGTAACGGGGGCGATGGTATGTACGCCATTTCTGAAGTTTGGGCATGGGGATCACCGATTTCCACACCCGAACCCGCCACCATGCTGCTTCTTGGCCTTGGCTTGCTTGGCTTGGTAGGTGTGAGGAGGAAGACGCAGAAATAACATAGTCCAAATCCATAAAAGGAGGTTTTGATGATCATGAAGAAACTATTCCTGACTACAATTTTATTCTTCCTTGTTGCCTTACCGCTAAATACCTTTGCCGGGATTGCACCATCTCCCTTTTATTTTTCCGATGCGCCAGAATTTGAAAATGCCATTTTGCGGGTGCTTTTTGCTCCGCAGCCGGAACCACCGAAGGTTTGGGAGGGCATAATAAGCATCGACACATCAGATCCCACTGCACCGGTATTCACAGTACCTAACGATGCCTCCGGGTATTTCCAGTTGACGTTTGGAATCGAAAACGCCACGGTTCCTCTGATATTCGAACCCATGGTGAATGACGCTGAGGATCAGATCGCTCTCTCTATTTACAAACAACCCATTGGAGGTATTAAGCAGCTTGTCTATACGGGAGTGTTTACGTTTGAATCGGAGAACATTGGATTGGCGTTAAATGGAAATGTAATGTTCGCACCACAGCCGGAACCTCCTGATGATCCCTTTTTGTTGGCAACTATTTCTCTTCCAGAAGGCAGCGCTCCTGTGTCTATGACCATGCGACTTATGGATGTTGCAGGCTTGCCTGCCAATCTGACCTCAGTCCCTGAACCCGCCACCATGTTGTTACTTGGACTTGGCTTGCTCGGTTTGGTAGGTGTGAGGAGAAAGATCAAAAAATAAACCTTCCATACATCATGTTTCTTGAAGCATGGTGTTTTTAATAGAAAAGGCAGGGTCAAAAATGATCCTGCCTTTTTCTATAGAAACTTTCACAAATTTCGAATCCGGCTTCAAAAGTCTCAAGGTTAAAGAAAGTTAAAGCCAGGTTAAAGAATTTTATTCGATAAAAATCGAAATTTGCGAATAAAACTGGCGGAGAGAGCGGGATTCGAACCCGCGGTACACCTTTAAAGGGCGTACAATCGCTTAGCAGGCGATCGCTTTC
>CAYXXU010000150.1:0-1882 GCA_964469155.1 uncultured Bacteroidales bacterium | reverse complement strand
GTAGAGAATATGAAGGGTACAGGATATTCGGGTTATATGCGATGGAAAGAAGAATGGAGTCATATTATTGGACCTTCAGGTAGCATTAGTGAAGCACAATTAAGAGTTCTTGACTTTGCTCAACGGTTTATTAATATCAAAACAACAATGCCTAAAGTAGATGCTAACTGGACAGAACTTGGGCCGATGTACCTGCCCGAGAACATTGGAGTACATCCAATGCACGCAGGCATCGGGAGAATACACGCCGTTGCTTTTGATCCGAATAATGCATCTCATGTATTTGCCATGTCTCCTACCGGTGGACTATATTATTCTTTTGATGGTGGAGAAAACTGGAATAACGGCGGAACTGATACAATGAAAATAGTTGGGGTTTCTTCTCTGGTTGTTGATCCTCAAAACAGCAGCAGATGGTATATTGGCACCGGAGACTGCGACGGCGCATCAGCACGATGGTGTTTTAGCACCACCGATGGGGTATGGAGAACAACAAACAATGGACTGCAATGGAAACAAATACTTAGCAACCCCATTATAAATACACCAACGCGTATCAGAAAACTATTGATGCACCCCAGTGATAACAATATTTTATTTGCTGTTACTGATACGGCTATTTATCGAACATCTAATGCAACGGCAACCTCTCCATCATGGATATCGGTAGTGCAGGGACACTTTAATGATCTGCATTTTAAGCCCGGATACCCTTCAGTTATGGTTGCTTCCGGTTACTGGGGTGATCAGCTTTATGTATCAACCGATACAGGAACTACTTTTACCAAAATTACCAATACCCCTTTTAATAGTAGCTCTGATATAATGATAGAGTTCAGTGCTGCGAATCCGAATTTACTCTATATAGCTGAATCTGTAAATTCAAAGATTAGAATTCGTTTACTAGATATATCACAATACCCTACAATTCAATGGACATTGAAAGGCTGGGTGAAATATTGCCTAGGCGAGCCTCTAAATGATACAACGTACTTGTGGGGACTAGCCAAAGGATTTGCTGTATCGCCCGCAAATATTAACCTTCTTTATTTAGGTGATAACAGTGGGAATGTGATTGCCATGTCAACCGATCAGGGACTCACATGGACTCAGATGGATGGTAATTACCACGTTGATATACATCACCTGTCATATTCTCCTAATAACGAATTATGGGTTGGAACTGATGGTGGAATTTCTAAACTCACAAATACAGGATGGATTAACAAAACCAAGAATATTGGAGTAGCCAACCTGTTCCATATTTCTGGAGCTGTAACCGATTCAAACTATGTGCTAATGGGAGCGTATGATGTTGGAAGCAACATGCTTAATAAAACAAAAACGCCTGAACAAAGGTGGAAGAACTTTAGTCTGAATGATGGAACAAGTTGCGCGATTGATCCAAAGACAAGTAGCAGATTTTATGTAACCGGCCAGAATGGCACGTTTTTTTTACGATATGAAAATTATGGGCAAACGCCTCCTATAGAATTAACCATTCCTGGAACTACTGATTGGTTTACCTGGTTTAAACTGAGCCCTGTGATTGATAATACTGTCTTTTTCGTCACACTAAGTAACATCTACCGATCAGGGAACAAAGGTGAAACCTGGCAACCCATTGCGGGAAATATTAATTTTCCTCAAAAATATTTTTACAAATTATATACAGCACCTAATGATTCTAGTACTCTATATTTAAATGATTTAATTGACGGGAATCAATCCAGATGGTTTAAAACCACAAATGCCAATAATTCCGATCCCAATACTGTGACATGGTCATTGTTTCCTGTTCCAAAACGCGGCGGCGACGATCTTGCGGTTGACAGCCGTAATCCAAATGTTCTTTGGATTGTGCATAATAATTGGCGGGGAG
>CAYXXU010000149.1:0-1999 GCA_964469155.1 uncultured Bacteroidales bacterium | reverse complement strand
CTTTTACGGTTGCCGAACTCACTGCCAAGTTTAACGAAATACTGGAGGAGAAATAGCCATGTTTTCATTTCCTGAAAAAACCATAGAACGTTCGGCTGTCGAGCTGAGCAAAGAAGATTTCGTCAGCGACCAGATGGTGAAATGGTGCCCCGGCTGCGGTGCGCATGCCATACTTGCCTCGGTGGCCAATGTTTTCCCCAAGATAGGCTATCGTAAAGAAAACTTTATGATGGTGTCGGGTATCGGGTGTTCATCCCGTTTTCCTTACTACGTAAATACTTACGGTATTCACGGTATTCATGGCCGTGCCAATGCCATCGCCTCGGGTGTGAAAATCGCCAATCCGCGCCTCAGCGTGTGGATTGCCACCGGCGACGGCGACTCCATGGCCATCGGCGGCAATCACTTCATCCACATCATCCGCCGCAATATCGATGTTAATATCGTGCTCTTCAACAACCAGATTTACGGTTTGACAAAGGGTCAGTATTCACCCACGACGCCCATGGGAAGTGTTACGAAAACATCGCCCCAGGGAACCATTGAGCACCCGTTCAATCCCGGTGAACTTGTACTCGGCGCACAGGGAACATTTTTTGCCCGTGCCGTTGATACCAACGTGAAGCTGATGACTGAAATAATGTTTGAAGCTGCCCGGCACGATGGAACCTCTGTGATTGAGATCCTCCAGAACTGCGTAATTTTTGCCGATAAAACACATGCTGCCATCACCGATAAGGAAATTCGCGACGATGCCCAGCTGCATTTGAAAAATGGTGAGCCGATGATCTTCGGCAAGAACCATGACAGAGGCATCAGGTTGAAAGGCACCCGCCTGGAAGTGGTGAAACTGGGCGAAAACAGCATTACTGAAGAAGACCTTCTTGTGCATGACCAGTACCAGCAGGATCCCGGCATCCACCTGATGCTTGCCAAAATGGCCCCGCCTCATTACCCGGTAGCATTGGGCGTTATCAGGGCGGCCATGTATCCCACTTACGACGACCTGGTGGAAGAACAGATATCCCATGCCAAGGCAACCGGCAGCATTAAAAATGTTGACGACCTGCTCAACAGCGGCGACACCTGGGAAATAAAATAAGCAAACAGGATTTTATTATAAAAGCCGGAGTTTTGGTGAGTGATCACCGGGACTCTGGTTTTTAGTTTAATAATTTTGAAAAGACAAGATTATCATGTTTGATTTTGCGATAATTGGTTGTTAATTACAAATCTTCAGGAATTAAAAAACTGATACCTGAAAAATACTTTAATAGTTATTTTCCAGCTTTTTTAATTCGATTATTAAGCTATCTCCATTGATTACTTTAAAGGTATTGCTATTAAGTCTCTTAAAAATTCTTCGTTTAATATCATATATTTCTTTATTGAGTATTCTGTAAGTTTTGTGTTTCTCTAAATAAATTATATCAGATTCAGTTCGGATTTCAATATTAAACGGTTTGTAATTCTCTTTCTTAACTGCAATTTTTTGTTTCTCTAACAGCCCAACTACTTTAAATCTCCCCAAACTATCGGTATATGATTGTGATCCATAACCAGAATCTGTTACAAGTGCACTGTCTATTGGTAATTGCGTATCATAATCTATAACACGACCAATTGTTGATACCCTAGCTTTATCAGGCGAACATGATGAGAATTGGAAAGCTACTGGAAAAATCAGAAGGATGATAGCTTGTTTCATATTTGAATTTTTTACATGAATATATGTTTTAAACCAAAATTGAAGTTGATTAGCTTCTTTTATAGCTTAGAAAACGCAAATCCTCCACTGTATAAAGCCCTTCCTTCATTACTTCATCAAGGTAGGGGAGGATAAGGCTGATTTTTTCGGGTGTATCAATGATTTCGATCACCAGCGGCAGGTTGTTGCTCAGGTGCGCTACCAGCGAACTGTGCAGGCGGTTGTTGGCGCCGTAGCCCATGTACCCGTGTATCACCGTGGCGCCGGCAAGGTTTAACTCACGGGCTTTCA
>CAYXXU010000148.1:0-2060 GCA_964469155.1 uncultured Bacteroidales bacterium | reverse complement strand
CGAAATGGCTTCATGCTGGGTCTCGTTCCTCGACCGCACGAAGCCTTAGTTATTGCTGATGGTGCTTTTGTAGTTGGCAAAGTTGAACGAATAATTATGGGCTTTGTCAATACGTTTAGCTATTTCGTTTTGTATGCAGTTTTCGAGCATTTGGTCGAAAATCTTTAATTCCATTTGTTTATCGGCTTCGGTAATCTTTTTTGCCTTTATTTTTCTGTCTAATTCTTCGGCTTTCTTGGCTTTTTCAATTCTGCCTTTGGCTTCCATATCGGCACGGGTTTCGGTGCGGATTTTCTCTTTTATGCGTGGGTCGAGCGTTTTAACCCATTCGGCAGGTATGCAAAATTGGTTTTTCGTTTCTTCGGGCTTTTTACCGTGTTTTACAAATTCTTGATACAACGATAAACATTCAACTAATTGGTTTCCTTTTTGCTCTACTATATAACTTGACCCCACCCCAACCCTTCTATGTTGCAATCCAAGAAAAGGGTCATTTATCTTTTTAAGTTTACCTTTGTTCGATAAATCCAAAGAGGAAGTGAGCTCTGCTGGAGAGCAACTCACCAGCAATAGGGTTTATGACGGTGAAAACACCAGTTTGAAAAGACCTTTCCATCCCAAAGGTCTTTTCTTTTTGGTGATATCACTGTCAGGTATGGCTAAAAAAACTCATTTCTCATGATCTATCATACTGTTTAATAAGAACTTAATCTATAAAAACATCCTTCTATCAACAGACCCTGTAGTTAACACACGGCTGTAACACCTTTTTAGTTTTTAAGAAAGTGAGCTACGGTCTCCCACTGAAGCAGATTCCTTAATAGAACTGCATGGGCTGGGAAGTAGTCTCACAATCAACTTGGTTCTTATAGATTAGTTTTTTTCATTACTGATTTTTGATAAGGACATTCGTTTGTTAAAACAAACTTAATCCTTGATACTAACTTTCTGGCTATTCTGATAATTGCGCTATTTGGTTCCATCCGCTGGCAATAAACATTAAAGCACCTGTTTAATTCTGGGTCAACTCTTGCTGCCACCCACGCGCTTTCGATCATTGCTGTCCGAAGAAAACTATGCCCTCTGGGGGTTATTTCTCCTACGATTTGCTTCTCCCCGCTTGAATTTGTCGAAGGTACCAGGCCTATAAAACCACAAAACTGATCAATATTGGAAAAACGTTTAATCGTTTCTATTTCGGTAAGGATAGACATAGCAGTAATTAATCCAATCCCAGGAATGGTACGAAGTAACTCGTGTTGTTTCCTATACTTCTCTGTTTTTGATAACGTCCTGATATGCCTTGTAACCTGAAGGACGGATGCACGTAAATTTTTGCTCTGGGTTAATAAGGTATCAAAGGAGAGATTTCCGCTTTGTTCACTGAAGACGACTCCTTCAAGCCATTTATTGAACCGATTGGACCAATGTGTGTTCGTGTTGCTGAACGCTGCTGGAAATTCGATACCATGAAGGTGAAGAAATGATTTTATCCTGCTCTTGAATCTCGACAAATCCTTTACCAGCGTACTCCTGGTACGAATTAATCCTCTGTCCTGTACCGTTTCCATTGATGGTATAAAGATTGGCTGTAAATCTCCATTTCTTAATGATCTGGCTATCTTACGACTATCCCTTGGATCGGTTTTCATTATCTTCTCTTTCTCTGAAGTGGGAATATCGG
This sequence comes from uncultured Bacteroidales bacterium, assembly GCA_964469155.1. Taxonomy (GTDB): domain Bacteria; phylum Bacteroidota; class Bacteroidia; order Bacteroidales; family CAIWKO01; genus CAIWKO01. The sequence goes on along the minus strand of CAYXXU010000148.1, from coordinate 376 downwards.
CCGGATTGGTAACTATCGAATTGATGCCTAAATTAACCAATTTATGATGAATCCAAAAACCACAAAATCCTGCTTCATAAGCTGAATGATACATTGCGCCCGGAAAATTTTCAACCAGGTACTGATGTAAAATCTCCGGCTTTGGAGGTTGTACAAAGGTCTTGTGAGTTAAATGCTCGGTCATAATTGTTACCGTCCAACTTTTTAAATGAACATCGAATCCTACATAAATATTCTGTCCATTAAAATCATTTTTGTTTCTTTGTGTTTGCATAAGACTGGTTTTTTTATAGTTTGTGATCTGAACTTAAAACTAATAAATTTCCGGTCTTGTGCTTTATTTTGCAAACATAGGGTCTCCCCTTGAAGGGGAGGG
>CAYXXU010000147.1:0-2063 GCA_964469155.1 uncultured Bacteroidales bacterium | reverse complement strand
ACTAGCTCTTCTGAAATTCTAACCGCTGTAGGCATATATTTTCCTCCAAAATGCTCTGATGCTACATAATATATCATAATGCTACATATTGCAATATATTGTTTCAGCGGTAACGAAAAGCTCACCCGGAGCAGCCCAGCGGGCTGCGATCGGGTGCAGCGCCTGGTTGGCGTTTTTTTACATAAGGTAAACGCCAATTATTATTTTATTTTCTGAACCAATTCGCCTAAACCTGTTTGATAGCGTTGCGATTCATCATAACCAGCGAAGATGTTGACTGTTAGCTTTTCGCGTATTTCTTCTTTTTCAACTTTCAAAGACAAGTAAATGCCATTTTCACCATTAGGCAATACGTTATGGTGCCAACGTTTATCAAATTCCGCTAAAATATTGGGATAGACTATTTTGACAAATTTTTGTTTTGGAAAAACAATGTCTGGTGGTTTAGACTCATTCCTATCTCTATAAATTACGCCCTCAAATAGAAAACCGCCTGTTGTTTGCCCGCCTTGTAAGTAATAAGTCCTATCCCAAATAAGATCTATATCCTTATCTGTTTTATTTTCGATTGTAAGCTCAAACGCGCGATAGCTGTAATTAGTGGCATCAGTTGGTGCTAGCTGAATTGTATATAAATTACTTTCAATTATTTTTACTGATGGTTCACTTTTTATAATCCACGGGACACGACTGCATCCTGCAAATGTTAACAACGCAATGATCATTATAACGATACCTTTTTTCATTTAGCCTCCTATCTAAATAATATCTTACCGCCAACGAAAAGCTCACCCGGAGCGGCGCCTAGCGCTGCGATCGGGTGAAGCGACGGGTTAGCATTTTTTATTCATTTTTTACTCCATCATTTCTGATGGCCGCTTCGGAAATGGTTACCTTATCGGTGCGGGTGGTCTCTTTAGCAGATGACTTGGTTCTGTTGTTTATTTCCTGAAAGTTTTTAAGCATGTCTTCCAGCATTTTCACAATATCTGACGTTGCTTTTTTAGATTTTTTACCTGATGTTGATTGTTCATTGTCTGTTTGTGTACTCACGCTGGAGAGTAGCGCCGTCATACTTTCTTTTGTTCCTTTGTATCTGTGGCTATTTTGATCTTCTGGTGACAATTGGTTAATGTAATTTATATATGCTTTTGCAAATCTTTTAACGGTTTCAGTACTCGGCGGGAAGTTGGTAGTAAGTATGGATAGAAACGCCATATTCTCCTTAGTATTTAATCTGTCCGTTGCATCATACATTTGTTGATTGGTAAATTTTCCATAATATTTGCTGTCACTATAGCTACTTTCAACAATCGCCACATCAGAGAACTGTGAACCGTTATTTATGTTAAGAGTACTTACATTCTGCGAGGAACTAATTGCGTCTATCATTATTATATCCTCCTTTTTATGCTAACGAAAAGCTCAGCCGGAGCGGCCCAGCGGGCCGCGATCGGCTGTAGCGGCTGGTTCTGTGCTCTTTTTACCTTGATTGATCCAAAGCATTATTCCAAATCTTCCCACCTTTTTCATGCTTATCAATACCCTGCCAGAAATACTTATATTTCTCTGTTATTTCTTCTTCGGTGATATTACTAAACCCAATAAGTTTCGGTTTATACACCTTAAAATTCTTGAACAATTTCTTTTTCTGATATGGCAACACCATAGTTATTTCACCAGTTTTACCATTATCGTTAATTCTGGCTATCATGAAAAGAGCGTCAACTTTTTCACCGTCATTAAATTTGTAATAGCCGTCAAAGTATACAGCAACATACTTGTTTGATTGGGATGATTTCTCCAGAAATTCTTTTGCCATTGCCACTGAATTTTCATAATGTGCTTCGTCAACAAATCTTTTTATTTGCTTATCATTTTCAGAATTCGCAGTTACTCCGATTGGAGTAAGGATTGAACCGTCACTTATGGACCATACTGCATGAGCAAACATGAAACCACAAATGATTAAGAAGGTATTCAATAATTTCTCCTTATATATTCACAGAACGTTCTAAGAGTTTTTACGCCGCGGAGCCGGCGTAAAAACTTAGTTGAACTAA
>CAYXXU010000146.1:0-2176 GCA_964469155.1 uncultured Bacteroidales bacterium | reverse complement strand
TAATTCCGTGTCTTTTTTTTCGGACTGGGAATTATAAAAAGAAATATCTGACCCTAAAAAATCTTAAACCAATGAAAACACCGAAAAAATTGCTGCTCACCGTAATGCTGCTGCTTATGGTTTGTGGCGCCATGGCTCAGAACAACAAGCAGGATGTGGTTTATCTGAAGAATGGAAGCATCATCCGCGGAAGTATTATCGAATTTATCCCCGACAAGTACGTAAAAATAGAGATTATTGGCGGAAATGTTTTTGTTTATCAGATAGGCGAAATAGAAAAATGTGTTAAAGAGACGCCGATCAACGTGAACCGCAACGAAACCTCCGTTCCATCCGAAGAGGTTGTAGGGAAAGATACCAGCGGAATAAAACGCGGCTATTATGGAGTTTTTGAAATGGGAACAGGTTTTTCGGGGGGTTATATGGAAGGGCCCCTGCGTACCAGAATCCACATTATCAATGGATACAGGATCAACCCGTGGATTGCATTGGGAATGGGTTTTGGATTCCGGGCCTATCCCGGCGACGATTTGTTCATGCCTTTGTTTGTCGATATCAGAACCAATTTTCTGAATAAAAAAACTTCGCCCTATGTATCGCTTGACGCCGGATATGGTTTCAACCTTGATGATGTAAACCGGGGCGGGCCTATGATTTCGCCCACTCTGGGTGTTTCAGTAAAATTGAAAAAGCGATTTGCCATCAACCTTGGTTTAAGCTACGAATGGCAACGATCCAAAACATCGTATTACTTATATGACTACATATATCCGGCGTACTATTATCCTTCGCCCACACGAGAATCAACGCATACAATTAGCTTTCAGTTCGGGATCTCTTTTTAGCAGAACTTCCGTTCGCAACTGATCTGAAGACTCCGCCCAGACAAAACCGGAGGAATAAATTGAATTAATAATTACCTACAAAAATTAAATGTTATGAAAAAGTTTTTTTCGATCGTGTTCATCGTGTTTTTTTCCGGTATGATTTCCGGTCAGATAGACAAACCCGATGCAAAAGCCGATACAGGAACATTATTGATACTGGTAAAGGGTTTTAAAAGCGTTGAAGGGCAGCTGATGGTGGCATTGTATAACACTTCCGACGAGTTTCTGGTTAAAGATCCTTATAAAGGCTCTATTACCCCTATTAGCGCCAACGAAGAACTCGTGAAGTTCGAGAATTTGCCCTATGGCGACTATGCTGTTGCGGCCATTCATGATATGAATAAGGATGGCAAACTCGACAAAAATATTCTGGGCATTCCTACCGAAGGTTATGGTTTTTCGAACAATGTCATCGATAAGTATGGTCCGCCTACTTTTCTGCAGGCAAGTTTTGTGTTTGCAGGCCGCGACGAGGCCAAGGTTATTGACCTGGAATATGGCATTCCTAAAAAATAAACCCAAATGCAGCATTAGAAATGAAATGAACTAATGCTGTGTGTGATAGCTTTTCAAGGTATTTGGGTTAATTCATCCGTCAGCTGACGGACGGGGATTACGTCTACTAATGCGTAATCCGGGATAATTCTTTGTTATTCTGCGATTGGAACTAATGCTGTGCGTCGTTTTCAACTACAGCCTCACTAGATAATCACCCCCTTGACTCCAAGGAAAAGTCAGCAGTTGATTTTTATGCTAAATACAAATCCGTTTGCACAGCTTCAAACCTTACTGCGACAATACTACTGAGGGGTGTCTTGCTCGCTCTAAAGGACTATGCACAGTCGCCCTGTCAGTTATAGAAAAAAAAAGACCCGCCTTCAACGGGCGGGCCTTTTTTCCCAAATTTATGTAACAGTATTAAACCGATCTTTCACCACCGGCTCCTTTTTTCCGGTGTCGACCGGTTTGCGGGGGTAACGCAAAATTGTGTTTTTTATTGTGTTTTTGGGAAATTTTTTTTTCAGAATATTTTACCTATGGGTGATAGTGATAGCCTCACTTTTTAAAATAGAAGCCGCAGTATGGCTTTCTTTAGGCCGGTCCGGATCAGCGTATGAAGTGGGAGCGCGACATTGATAATAAAAGGGCGATTCGTGAATCGCCGCTATCGTTTAAAGGACCAATGGAACGGATGGAACCTATGTGGAAGACAAATTTGGGCAAAAAAGAAAACAACCTGAGTTCGGGATAAGAGTTATCAACAAAGAATGTTTATAACAATTTGATAT
>CAYXXU010000145.1:0-2202 GCA_964469155.1 uncultured Bacteroidales bacterium | reverse complement strand
CTATTATTTCTGACAAAGATAACATATTTCATACTTATCTTAGAATAGAGCCAAAAAAATAAAATGCCACTAAGACTCTAAGACGCTAAGCTACACAAAGGGCTGGTATTGAATTTTTTCTTCTTAGTGAACCTTTGAGTCTTTGTGCCTTTGTGGCAAAATTTGACTTTTCAGAGTGGACTCAATAATGAATCATGAATTCCGAAGTGAGGCAGTAGGTTCTTACTTCATCATTCGATATTCAATATTCGATATTTTCAGCGCTCTTCCTACTTCAAATACTTCTCAAACCCCTTCCTCAGCTTGGCCACCTTCGGATTGATTACCGCGTTGCAATAGCCGTTGTGAGGGTTGTTGGCAAAATAATTCTGGTGATAGGCTTCGGCATCAAAAAACTCCTGCAGAGGTTCCAGTTGGGTCACAATTTTATTGTCGAACAGCTTTTGTTCGGTAAGTGATTTTATGACTTCCTGCGCCTCGGTTTTTTGTTTTTCGTTGGCATAAAAAATAGCCGAACGGTATTGCGAGCCTATATCAGCTCCCTGGCGGTTGAGGGTAGTGGGATCGTGGGAAGCGAAAAATATCAAAAGTATTTCCTTATAACTGATCACTTTGGGGTTGAAATGTACCTGCACCGCCTCGGCATGGCCTGTAGTACCGCTACAAACCTCTTCGTAAGTGGGATACTCTAAAGCGCCTCCGGTATAGCCCGAAATCACTTTTTCAACGCCTTTTATCTGTTCGAATACGGCTTCGGTACACCAGAAACAACCCCCGGCAAGGGTGGCGGTTTCAAGAATTTTTTGCTGTTCCATAGTATTCTGTTTTAAATTGGCCCGTTGGGTATATCCCAATGGAAATATCATTGATATCAGAAAACACCCAAGCAATGTTCTCATCGTATTTTCATTTAATCATGTAATTGTAAATAAAAGAAAGTCATTCTATCCGGTTCCCTCGCTGTATCCTTCTACCGGCTTATGATCATGCGTTTGGCCATGCGCGTATCTCCTGCCGTCAAAATGTAGAAATACGTACCATTTTTAAACCCCGACACATCAATTATCATTTGATTGACGCCCTGGCAAGCGGCTATTTTATCATTATAGTACACCCGGCGTCCCGTCTGATCAAGAATCTCAAAACCGGCATTTTTCGGCGGATTCAAAAACTCATAGCGGATGGTACAGGCATCGGCAGTAGGATTGGGATACGACTGGCTCAACTTCATACCAGCGATAAAATCGCCGTTCTCCACACAACCTGCTGTATTATCAATGATCGGTAATATCATGGCATCCACATCAATCGTGCCGCTATCCCACTGAGCGCCCTGCAGGGTATACCAGTGGTTGTTGGCATCCCACTGCTCCCAAACCAGTTCGAGGTTGCCGCCCTGGCCTTTTTTGGTACTCACCAGTGCAATGGAATCGGCACCAATTTCGCTCATGTCAAAACCAATGCAATAATCGGAATTCACCAGCACCGGAAACGGGAACATCACTATATACGCCTGGGCCAAAGCCGATGCCGTATCAATATTGGCAACCGTATCGGTTATTGAAATGTACGGGGTACCGGGGCAGGGTTGGTTGTTGGTATCGGCTGTGGTGCCTGTGGTGCCGTCCATATCCCAGACAGCAAATTTCACTAATCCCGACGAATCGGGTCCGGCCACATGGGTGCGTTTGTATCCGAACCAATAAATGGCTCCTTCAATATGGTAATTATTGGTAACCTTAAACTGTTCGCATTTGCACTTATCTTTCCAGCCGTTGGTGCCCAGAATGTAGCCGCCATTATCGGAGGTAAGCATCACATAATCCGGAAAAGTAACATTGGGCAGATTTCCGGGCAGTAAAGTATCATTTGGGGTTTTAGGCTGTACCCATGACGATTGTTTGTGCATCTTCACAGGTTCGGATGAAATTCTTTGGGCATATCCGTTCAGGCCGGTAAAAAGTATTATTGCAAGAATAATTAAGCGAATGATCTGGATTTTTGTTTTCATAACTGCAAAAGTACGAATAATTTAATTTGATGTTTAAAATGATGTGCAAAACAAAGGAAGCACGTCAATAGTTATGCAGAGTGCACACCAAGAAATGAACACAATTGGTCACAAGGAAATCATAGTGCCTTTTGTGTCCGCCAGTTTTCTAAGACATGACCAAATATTGTTAATAAAAATTACGCTACGAA
>CAYXXU010000144.1:0-2379 GCA_964469155.1 uncultured Bacteroidales bacterium | reverse complement strand
AGCAATAGTAATTAAGGAATGAATTTATCAACTACATTTTAGAATAGAGCCATTATAAAAAATTCAAATGAAAAAAACAGTCACTTTTGTGATAACTGTGTTGTTTGCTATGCAGTTATTTTCTCAGAACAAAACAGAAAAAAAAGATTCAATAATTCAAAGATCATTAAACGAAGTGGTGATAAGCGCCTTACGAAGCATCACTCCCATGAAGGAGATTCCAGCAGCCATTACCGTGGTTAATGATGATCAAATAAGCAAAATGTCGAAAAGCATTGCCGCCGACGAGGCTTTGAGGCTGGTGCCCGGCATAAAGATCGATAACGGGACCGGTGGTTCCAGAGTGCATGTCTACATGAGAGGCATGGGCGTACTGTCCGAAACCGGTTTTAGGGGCATACAGGTTATTATTGACGGCATTTCGGTGAACGATCCTGCAGGCTATGCTCCCGATCTGTACGATGTCGACTGGAACGCGGTAAAAAGCATTGAAGTGGTAAAAGGTCTGGCGGCTTCCATGTATGGCGGTTGTGCAACAGGCGGAGTTCTTAATATAAATACCTTCGATGGCGGTAAAAAACCGGTCAATGTATCCTTATTTGCAACCGGCGGCTCCTATGGTTTCTGGAAAACCGGGCTTCAGCTCGACGGAACAAAAGACAAGCTCGATTACCGTGTTTCCTATTCCCATACTTCGGGCGATGGTTACCGCATTCACCAGTCTTTCCGTGGCGACAACTTCAGCGAAAAAATCAACTGGAGGCCCACCGATAAGATCAAAATTACCCAGATGCTCAGTTATACCAACTATTTTAATCAAAACTCCGAAGGTATCAACTGGGGACGTTACGATACTGTGGGGCCGCGGGCGGCCAATACCGATGCCATACGTTACAACGAATTCCATCTGACTCAGCGGCTCACTGGATCGCTGTCAGGCAAATTTGAACTCTCCAAAAACCAGGACCTGATGGTTTCGGGATTTTTCAGATTCAATAACTATCGCGAAACATCGAACAATGGCGATGATTACAAACCCTATATCAACCCCGGTGTTTCGGCTCAATACAACCTGCATCTGGGCAAAGAGAATCTGAAAAATCATTTGAGCATTGGCGCGGATTACCGCTCGATGACCATGACCGAACATTGGTTTGCCGTTCCCGACGGGGATCATATCAACAACGACCGGGTGGACAGTTATTACAGCCTCGAATGTTTCGATACAGATAAGATTCTTGTTAACCAGAGGATCATCGAAAGAGGGGTTGGAGCCTTCCTGATCGATAAACTCGATATTGCCAAAAAGGTATTCGTTACTCTCAATCTGCGTTACGATTATGTTTACAACCGTCTGGAGAATTATCTTCCAATGTCCGATTCTTTATCGAGGGCCGGAAACAGGTCGTTCTCAAAACCAACCTGGCGTTTGGGTGTAGCGTATGATATCTGCAAGGAAGCCAATATTTATTCCAGCTATGGGACCGGATTCCTGGTGCCGACCAACAATGAACTACATAATAATCCAGTTATCTGGGGAGGTTTCAACTCCATCATCGAGCCCACTTCCTCGCAGGGGGGAGAGATTGGGGTCAGAGGCCAGATTGGGAAGATTTTCTATTATAACTTTACCGGCTTTGGGATGTTCTCGGATAACGAATTCTACCGATACACTTTGCCCGACCGCGGAAACAGCACTGCTTTCTATGGCAACGTAGGATCGAGCAACCGCTATGGTCTGGAAACTTTCTTCTCCCTGTCGCCGGTGAAAAACCTGACCATTGATGCAGCCTATACCTATTCAAATTTCAAATACACCTCGCCCGACAGCGTGAGCGGACATTTTATTCCACAATGTCCCGAACATATGCTTACTGCAGAGGTGTCGTATAATTTCCTGAAGAATTTCACCCTTACATTGAACGCCCAGTATCAATCAAAATGGTGCATACAGGTGGACGATTCCATCTATAATGTTTATCATGAGAACGGCATTGAACGCAGTTCGTGGGTAGATGGATATACGCTGATCAGCGGAGCACTGGCTTATAAATGGAAACTGGGCCCGGTGAACGGCGAAGTGAGCTTCTTTGTGAAAAATATCTTCGATGAGCATTACTTTGGTTTTACCGAACCCAATAACGGGCCCGACTATAACAGCTATCAGCCTGCTCCGGGGAGGGAGTTCTTCGTGAATCTTAGGTTAAAAATATAGTAACTCTGTTAATATTGTTTTTTGAAAGGTTGCACCATGTGGCAACCTTTTTTTATATTTGGTGCACACTATTTCAGCCTTATGAAAAAACTCCTTTTTGTATTCTTTACACTGTTGTCCGGTAAAAGTTTAAAGGAAGCCGAAGCCTAAGCCCGGCTTCCTTA
>CAYXXU010000143.1:0-2428 GCA_964469155.1 uncultured Bacteroidales bacterium | reverse complement strand
ATGTCAAATGCTCCGGTTCTGCATGCATCAACAGCTCCAAATCCATCACTTACAATGGTATATCGCCATCCAAACCGTTTCATAAAGAGTGTCATCAACTGTTGATTCAGGTGGTTGTCTTCAGCAATAAGTACATTCATGATCTACGAGTTAAAATATAGCTACCTTGCTCAAGTATGAGCGAAGTAATAGTTAATCCAGAAAAGCGAAATAGGTAATACGTTATTAACAATTTTTTTTATCATTGTTAATTATTTATATGTCAATTAATTATAACGTAATATTAATAAATAGCATCTGAAAAAACAAAAAAAACCACCGTAAGGTGGCTTTCTTTAGTGTACAATTTACATTTATTGACCAAGATAAGATTTCAAAAGCTTACTCCTGGAGTTATGTTTTAATCGTCTAATCGCTTTTTCTTTGATTTGTCGCACACGCTCACGGGTAAGGTCAAACCTGGCTCCGATTTCCTCCAGTGTAAGGCCATGCGGAATGCCTATCCCGTAATAAAGATTGATAACATCACGCTCCTTATCTGACAATGTTGACAATGACCGCTGAATTTCCTGTGCCAGTGATTCACGCATCAGCCCCGCATCAGTATAAGGAGCATCTTCATCAACAAATACATCGATGAATTTTGTCTCTTCATCCTCTGCCAATGGTGCATCCATCGAAATATACTTGGTGGATATTTTAAGAGCTGCATCAATTTTGTATTCAGGAATTTCAAGAGCTGCTGCAATTTCGTCGGCTGATGGTGTACGTTCGAATTTCTGTTCAAGGCGAGAGGTCTCTTTTTTGATCTTATTCAATGAACCAACCTGGTTAAGCGGCAACCGCACAATGCGCGATTGTTCAGCCAATGCCTGAAGTATGCTTTGCCTTATCCACCACACTGCATAGGAAATGAACTTAAAACCGCGGGTTTCATCAAAACGCTGGGCAGCCTTAATAAGCCCAAGGTTTCCTTCATTAATAAGGTCAGGGAGGCTTAGACCCTGGTTTTGATATTGTTTTGCCACCGAAACCACGAACCTCAGGTTTGCCCGGCACAGCTTGTCAAGAGCGCGCTGGTCGCCTGACCTGATCCTGCGGGCGAGTTCAACCTCTTCTTCAGCTGAAATAAGCTCTTCCTTGCCAATATCCTGCAAATACTTATCCAGCGAAGCGGTTTCCCGGTTTGTTATGGATTTCGATATTTTTAACTGTCTCATGTATCACTTTATTACGGAGATTACCAGCCAACCTAACTCATTCATATCCATCTCCTTAATCTAACGCTAAATTACGATAGTATTACCCGGAATCCTATTTTTATCTTGTCTAAATATTAACAAACATTGGATTCCGGTTAATTATCAGAGTCCGAAGCCGTAATATGCACGGGTACGGTTAGGATAGATTCCCTCAATGAGTATACCGCCTCTTTTGTTCTCAATCGCATCCTCGATATCTTTGGCAGTTCTCACCGGTTTATTATCAATCTCAGTGATGATATACCCTTCCTTTATTCCGGCTTCTTTAAGAATGCCATCTCCCAGGTCAGTAACCTGTACACCTCCCGAAATCCCGAGTTTATTGCGCATATCAGCAGATACGGGAGTAAAAGATGCACCAAGTTTGGCTATGTTATCCTGGTCTTCTTTTGTTACAACAGATGTAGTACCACCTTTGTTCTTTAATGTCACCATATAATCCTTCTCAGCGCCATTTCGTAATACCGAAATCTTGGCTTTATCGCCCGGCCTGTATTGCCCGATTTGTTCCAGGAGTTCGGAAGTGCTGTTAACTTTTATTCCATCAATGGCGGTAACAACATCTCCCTTATTGATTCCGGCTGCTTGCGCTGAACTGTTGTCAGTGACATCTGAAATATAAACACCGCGAAGTTCTTTTATATTGTTTTCGCCGGCAAATTTGCTGTCGATATCGCGAATGCTAACTCCCAGGAATGCACGCTGCACCTGGCCGAATTCAATAAGGTCGGCGACAACCTTTTTGGCAATATTAACCGGAATTGCAAATGAATAACCGGCATAATAACCGGTACCTGAAGCGATTGCAGCATTTATTCCTACAAGTTCGCCACGGGTATTCACAAGCGCTCCGCCGCTGTTGCCACGGTTCACTGCTGCATCAGTCTGGATATATGACTCAATTGCCGAGCCGTCAGGTGTGCCAAGAATATTGATATTTCTGGCTTTGGCACTCACAATACCTGCTGTCACTGTTGATGTGAGGTTAAACGGATTGCCTACTGCAAGAACCCACTCACCGATTTTCAATTCGTCAGAGTTACCGTAAACTATATAAGGAAGACTCTTTTCATCAATTCTTACAACTGCGATATCAGTTGAAGGATCAGTGCCGATGATCTGGGCTTCAAACTCCCTTTTATCGTTCAGCACCACCGAAACCTTGG
>CAYXXU010000142.1:0-2436 GCA_964469155.1 uncultured Bacteroidales bacterium | reverse complement strand
GCACCATGTCCCAGGCGATTACGTTGCCACCGGCCATCCAGCGATTATCCCAGTAAGCTTTGTCACCGGCTATGTTGATGCTGTCGCGGCGTGCAGCCAGGTCACGGTCGAATTGCTGGGCCGTGACTTCAATAGTTTCGTTTTCCTTAAAACGCCTGGCGGTATCCTTCACAACAGCAAATGCAGTTGGAAGAATCTCCAGCAGGGCATCCTGGGTTTTGCGGTACGATTCTTTTTCGAGGTTGTCGATCTGTTTATACAGTTCTTCCTTCTCCTCGATGTCCATCTCGTATTCGCTGTCGATACGAAGCCGCAAAACAGCTATTTCGCTCTCTTCCTGTTCAATGGCTTTGGTAATATGTTCCCTGAATTCAACAGTCTTATGCCTGAGTTCGTCGTTGCTGAGTTTTACGATTTTTTCGTATTCCTGGTTTGCCTTTTGAACGAGAGGCAGGATCGCTTTAATATCGCGGTCACTTTTGGTGCCTCCGGCAAACATCTTGAAAATATAATTGAGCATGGTTATAAGAATATGACGCCGTACCGAACAAATTCCGTACAACGGTGTAGCAAAAGTAACTCAATTTATCGGATTTATGTTGATATCAAAGGCTAAAACAAGCTGTGAAAAGCGATTGATGAATAACAGGATATTAGTGGCAGAAGATATTAAATGGCGGTAATTTGTGACAGAATGGCGTAAACGCGCCTTAATGAAAAGTCGGTTAGGAAATTATTCATCGAAAACTCTGGATTTAGCAGTGAAGTATGGAAATTATTATTGTGCTTTAATTAAGGGGTTTGATTGCAGTTTTTTAGGTGGTTTTAGTACCATTTTACGGTTTTTGTATTATCTTTACGTTCATTTTTGAATTCCGGATAGGAATACTTAATTATGATTAACTTGAAATTTTCGGATTCTATAATCTATTTCCACTTCATGATGATGGAGAAAACCTTTGTCATTGCAGAGAGAGAGAGAGAGAGAGAGAGAAAGAGAGGGAAAGCTAACAACATATCTATTAAACTTTACGTATTTATCAGGATAATAATTCCAGCCTTACACCTAAGATACGTTGATATTCATCCACCCTAGAAAAGAATTTTATTAGCTAATTAGTTATTCTAATCTATCCAAAATATCAAATAATCTCATCAGAATCCATATGAAAAACAAGTATAATTTAATAATGGCTGCTTTATCAGTTCTTGCTTTAACACTATTTGGCTGCCAAAAAGAAAATGATCAAAACCCTGAAATAAAAAACAAGTGTCTTGTTGAGATCAACACATTTAGACCGTCTGGAGGTTATGTGGAAAAATCAAGAGTGATCAATAAATTTAGAACCCAGATTCAATTGATGAATAAAAGTGGATTAAAAGTTGATCCTGTCTTACTGAACATGCCTGCTGATACAGCGCGTTGGCTGCTCGAAACTACGCTTAATAGTTATTATGCTAATGTTTACGATTCTACTCTCACTGACTTTGATAAGGACACGATATTTTTTGAGGTAAACAATGTTGGTTTCTCCAGCGACGGAATACCAATTCTCAATGGGAATGGACTGACTGAAATATACACTAGTCTTGTTGAATTAATCGATCAAATCAACACTGATGAAACAACCTTCTACCTCGGAACGTTGCAGATTGAATCCTTCGATGAGAGTAATACAACTTTATCATTCTCAATGACAACAGCTTTAGGTGATAGCTGGTCTCAAAATGCACATTTACCAATAGTTTTAAAACCATGGGAAAATCCTGTTCCATTCACTAGCGGAGAAAGCTACTACCCAGTTTCGGATTATCCTTATCCTTACTCAAATACTAATCCAAATCCAAATTGGGCTGGTGCCAAGATTGCAGCCAAGCTTAATGCGCATATGGAATATCTGAATACGGGTGTTGTGGGATATATTTTAGAACGTGTACTTCCAGATATTAATATTAGTTTTACTTCGCAATCTTCTCAACCCTACATTTGGGGTGGATACAATAATGGAACCAACCCATTAAATAATAGTCAGCTCAATACTTATTTAAATAATTACAGAACATTTCTTAGTAATGCATGGACACCATATGGTTACGATAACACGTATGTAATGCGTGCAGAAATATATCATTTCGACATGCCATATTATGCTCAAAGTCAGGGGTGGCCTCCATCAAGTTATTATTGGCTTTGTCCTTGGAATAATAACTATTATTCAGATTGGCATTACCTGGTATTCCCATTGGTAAAATTCATTCCCATACCTCCTCCTGGTGGTGGTGGAAACGGTTCATAGAATTAGTTCCCTTATCTTATCTAAAAAAAGACACATTTAAAAAACAGACACATGAAAAAAATACTCACAATAATTACTGCGGTACTTGTTTTATCAGGTATTCCAGCAAGAAGTCAGTCCTTTGTTAAAAACATCAAAA
>CAYXXU010000141.1:0-2488 GCA_964469155.1 uncultured Bacteroidales bacterium | reverse complement strand
CCCTGGCAAGCCTTTTGATCATCTCGTCATTCGTGATAATTTTTAATAAATATCATATCGTGTCCGATAAAGCTGAAAAAAATATTAAGCCCGATATAAGAGAGCATTTGGCAAACGAACGCACCTTACTTGCCTGGATTCGAACCAGCATCGGCATTATGGCTTTTGGTTTTGTGGTGGTAAAATTTTCGTTATTTATACGACAGATATCTTTACTGCTGGGCAAAGATATTATCGTACCTCCCCATGGTCATTCTTCACTAATTGGGATCCTTTTGGTGGTGGTGGGAGCAGTGATCTTAATTCTGGCATATATTAAATACCATAAAACCGAAAAGCAGATTACCTACAGTAACTTCAAACCATCATCGTCCCTTATTTTTTATCTTACTTTAACCCTGATTATTATTAGCATTTTACTTATTTTGTATTTGATAGAAAATTTAGGATGGTATTAATAACCCACTTTTACAGAAATTGACTACATTTGAATCAACCAATTACTAAAAACAAATTATTATTATGAAAAAATCGATTTATCTGCTATTGTTAGCCATATCCTTTATGGCGGCCTGCACCCAAACAGAAAAAAAACAAGTTGTCGTCACTGAAATGGATTCGACCATGACACCCTCATGCTGTGCAGTGAAAGACGGTGTATTTATTCACATCAGCAATGCCGGCAACGATCCTCATCGTGCTGTGATGCCTTTGAAGATGGCTGCTATGATGGCTATGGATAAGCCGGTAGTGGTTTATTTTGACATCAAAGGAATTGAACTGGTGTTGAAAGATGCAAAGGATGTTACCTATCCTACTTTTCCTTCTTCAAAAGAATCCTTAAAGAAACTGGTGGATATGAAAGTTACTCTTATGGCTTGCCCCAGTTGTATGAATGCTGCCGGAAAAACTGCTGAAGACCTTATCCCGGGAGTAATTATGGCAGAGAAAGAAAAATTCTTCGACTTCACCAAAGGCCGTATCCTGACTTTGGATTATTGATATTCGGAAGAGCTCGAAAGGCCCTCTATTTCTTGTTCACTGTAAATCGGTTGTCTGAGCGGGTCACACTAAATTGTTCTATCTTCCCGGTTAGCCAACCCAGTTTACTATCCTGAATATCGTCAATCATCGGAAGGCAGGGTTTAATATCCAGCAAAGGTGTGCCGTCAATCATGTCGATGTTCTCAATAGTAATAAGATTACTTTCGATACTGATCAGTTTAACCACCGTAAGTCCTATAGGATTTGGACGGACAGGGGCCCGTGTTGAAAATATGCCCCTTTCAACGGTATCTAAAAAAGGGATCACTTTCAATCTGTGATATTCCACAAGGTGCATGTGAAATAGAAGTATGATATGGGAAAAACCCTCCAGATCGGCCAATCCTTCTGCATATTCGGGAAAAATCTCAATAGTACCTCTTGTGCCTTTCGCTCCTGTGTGTTGTATAGGAACATTCTCTGGAGCTGTAAAAGGTGAATGTATAATACCGATGGGCCGGTAGGTGATGTCTTCCAATGCTTATTTTTTTTCTCCCGTAAGCAGGAATACCGGGTATCTTTTAATGGTATTGTTTTCCACAGTCTTTTCGATAACAAAACACTGATTGTAGCTTACTTTGATAAAGCCTTTTCCCTTCGCTAATTCACTCAGATAGTGAGGATCAAAACCATTGTGGCCTTCGAACTCCATATCGTGGAATGAGCCATCTTCCGCATACAGGTCGGCAATGGCTAATTTACCTTTAGGTTTAAGTAGCTTAAAGAATTTACCTATCATTTTTTCAATATCCTTTACATGATGCAATGCCATTTGTGTAAAAATAATATCGAAAGTTTTTTCAGTATACATTTTCTTCTCCAGGTCAAAGAAAACAGGTTTAAGACGTTGATTTTGGGTATAGATAATTTTCTCGAAAGTGGTTTTGATCATTCCTTCGGAACTATCCATCAAGGTGATCTCCGCAAACTTATCCTGCAGAGCAAAGCTTAATAATCCGGTTCCTGCCCCGAATTCCAAAGCGGTCATTGTTTTATTGACCGGTATCTTTTCCAAAAGACTTTTTGCAATAGCCGCTGTTCTTTTAACATGCATCTTGTTATTATCCCAATCGGGGGCAGCAAGGTCAAAGTGCTTCGTCATGTATTTTTCGGTTTAAATTTGCTGGTCAGTCAATAATTAGTGCAAAGATAATGCAATTTGGTACAATATTATACACAATATTAATTTCAAATCAAAATTTTGTAATGAAAAATTAAATTACCGGATAATAATTACTAATGTATGGGTTGTTATTCGCGGGAAGCATCAAATGTTCAACAGGATTTACCCAAAAAACTTTATAAATATTGTATACCGGGAGAATATTTAGTATCTTTACCTTGTTGTTTTCAAAAAAGAGAACACACTAGGTTGCTAACCATTAAAATTAATGGCTCTATTCTAAAATGTAGTTGATAAATTCATTCCTTAATTACTATTGCT
>CAYXXU010000140.1:0-2491 GCA_964469155.1 uncultured Bacteroidales bacterium | reverse complement strand
AAATTAGCTGAAATTTTGGATAATGTAAATTATTTGCACCCTTTCAGAGAAGGAAATGGACGAACACAAAGAGAATTTTTAAGATTGTTGGCTTTAGAAAAAGACTTGCAATTGAATCTCAATCCGCCTGATAATAAAAGCGTTTATGAACGATACATGCATGGTGCGATAAATAGTGATGTAAAGACATTGACCGGATTGATTTTAGAGCAGATTGAAAAAAATAAGAACGAAACATAGCGGCGCATAAACGCAGTTCAGCTTAGCCTCCTTCCCCCGGCTGGCTCGGATTTGCAATCTTGAGTCGTTGAAAATCAAAGCCAATAACCCCAACCCAATAAATAAATCAAACCCATGAAAAATAAACATTCAATCATTCTTATCCTTGGTTTGTCATTGTTTCTGCTGACTTCTTTTGTCGAAAAACCCCATTTGCTGGAAGGCGATTGGGAGACAAAGGATAATAACAAAATCACCCTGCCGGTGGGAGAAGATATGATCATTGACCAATGGTATTTTAATGATTTCATGTCTCAAATTTCCATGACCAAAAACAATAAAGAATACACTTATGGAATGGCATTCAAAATTTATGAAAGCATGGAAGGCTTTGACAAACCTGTGATTTTATTAAAAAGTACCTGCGATAAAGATTTTATGATGGTTCTAACCATTCAGGAATTATCAAAGTCTACCTTAGTTATAAAATTTGAAGAAAACGAGTACTCTAAAGGCATAAAGATGCAGCCAGCCCAAATTAAGTTTAAAAGAATCGCAGGACCACCTGAAAACATGGAATAAAATGTTCAGGAAACTCGCGGGGAACTGTGTTGCCCTTGGTAACCCCCGTTCGGCATAGACCCCTGCCTAAGCCACCACTATTCTTTCAGGCTTAAGCCTGCCAACTCAATGCATTTTAGTCCTGCCTGATTGATTAACCATGTAAGATAAAAGTGTTAATTTTGGATGCACGCAGTAAGCCTGCTCAACGAGCAGACTGCAACACAAATTAAAACAAAAAACTTACTAAATATTTATAAATAAATGGAGTAATTTTATGGAAAGTAAAAATAGAAAAGTAGCCCTGATCACAGGCGCAAATAAAGGGATTGGTAAAGAAATAGCACGTCAGTTAGGTTTACTCGGATATACAGTTGTGCTAACAGCACGTGACCAGAATGCAGGCAGAAAGGCGGCTGAAGAGCTTGTGGCAGCCGGTTGCGATGCTCATACGGTGCCTCTCGAAGTGAGCAGTGCCTCCGATATTGACGATCTTGCGAAATATCTCGAAAAAAAATTCGGTAAACTGGACGTATTAGTAAATAACGCAGGAATCGCTATTGAATGGGACGGTAAACCAACCAACACGGAAAAAGTTCGTCGTACACTCGAAATCAACCTTATCGCACCCTACGCTATTACAGAAGCATTAGTGCCTCTGCTCTCATTGAGCGACGACGCAAGAATTATTAATCATTCGTCGCAGTTAGGTTCTATTGATGCAGCAGAGAATATGTGGCAGTATATTTCGGGATTCATGACTGTGGGATACGCTACCTCTAAAGCCGGCCTGAATATGCTTACACAGATTCAATCAAAAACACTCGAAGCAAAGGGAATTGCAGTTGCCGCAGCTCATCCCGGCTGGGTAAAGACTGACCTGGGTTCAGATGCTGCCCCTATGGAAGTTGAAGAAGGAGCCAGTACCGTAGTTGGTCTTGTTACCATGGCAAGAGACCAGTTTCCTCATGGACTTTTAGTACACAAAGGTGTGCGCATACCCTGGTAATAGCCCTGCTTGCGGGGAACTGTGTTCCCCGTGGAAACCTCCGTTCGGCATAGGCCCCTGCCTAAGCCGCTACTATCCTTTCAGGCTTTTGCCTAGTAACTCAATGCATTTTAATCTTGCCTGATTGAGTAAGCCTATAAGATAAAAGTGTTAATAGCAAGACTGATCAATGTTATGGGCAAGACTATTGAGCCAAACAAGTAGAAAAAATAAAAATTCAAAAATTAATGAAAAAAATATTTTTAATCATTACGCTTCTTATATTCAGTATTTGTTGTTTCGCTCAGAGCCGCAATATTTCAGAAACAACAAAAAAGGTTGTTTATGAGAGAGATGCTGGTAAATTCCAATGTTGTGGTAGTTCTTATAACTTAGAATATGACCATAGCACACCCTATTCTTGTGGCGGTAGTAATGACGCATTTCGTATTCGCGAAGGTAATTATTGCATTATCTGTGAAATAGAGGATAATATCGTTACAGTAATAGTGACGAACATCGGACACCGAAAAGGCAATTTCAAATAGGTGTACTCTAATTAAAAACCAAAATCCACGTAAGTAAATTTCTCTCTGAAATGAACCGCCAAATTTTCCGGGTTTAAATAATAACCTTGTTCTTGTATAGAAGTCACAAACTCCGAATGAGGTCTGCCCTTGCGGTAATCGGGTTCTTTGGCGGGGTGGCGGATGTATTTGGCGA
>CAYXXU010000139.1:0-2882 GCA_964469155.1 uncultured Bacteroidales bacterium | reverse complement strand
ATAATGAAACGGGGATGTATTACTACGGGGCACGGTATTACGAGCCGAGGTTGAGTGTGTGGATGAGTGTGGATCAGTTGGCTGAAAAATACCTATCTTATTCGCCATATAACTATTGCTTAAATAATCCAATAAATGCTTTTGATCCCGATGGGAATTTTGTTATTGGAACAGATGGCAGACCAGTCACTTATTCTATTGGTGAAAACGGACAAATTAAATGGAGCAAAAATGCAAGTCGAGATGTTCAGCGAATTGGCGGAGCTATGATGTTAACTCATAAAGGGGAATTGGCATTTAAGTCAATGCAAGATACAAAATATGGAATAAGCCTAAAATTGAGTCCAAAATTAAATACAAACAAATTGGGCGATGCTAATAAACAATATATTTGGAATGCCCAAACTAAATCTTTTAAAATTAAAAGGATCGACATTACAATTTATGAAGGAAGTTTAATAGACATGAAGAATAGTGTTTTAGTTTCAAACTGTAAAGCCTATTCTGATGAGGGGAAGTTATATGAAGCAACAATTAGAGCAACTGGTGGAATTGAGTTGGCTATTGGGGCAGTCGCTACCCATGAAAGTGTTCATGCTACAGATCCAAAAAATATCAAAGAATCAATATATAATCAGCAGCTTAAACAAAATAATGATATAGAAACGGTTCCTGAAAATAGTGAAAGTGAATACTTAAGAGAAGCAATACCTATTAAAAAAATGACACCAAAGCCAGCTAAATTAATCCCACTAGAGCGGGAATAATAAATGTCAAATAAAAAATAAAAATGAAAAAAATATTATTGCTTGGATTCCTGCTCATGGTTAATTATTATTCTTTTTCGCAATATTCAATGATGAAAGATTCTTTGATAAAATTTCTAATTGCTGTTGAAGAACTTGATACAATACATGGCGGTAACTCTATTAAATACTATCGAGATGCGATTCATATTGTTACAATTCAGAAATGTAATACTAATCATACTGGTATTTATCAATTTGGTGCTAATACCGATCATGGGAATGAATTTGTTGTTATTGTACAAAAAGATCAAATGAAAATTTTGACAGGCCCCTTTGAAAACGATATTGAAGAAATCTTAAATTTTTTTGATGAATATAAATCATGTTTTATAATTGGAGATTTAGCACGGTGCCTCAGGATATTCATCGATATAAATAATCGTAACAAGTGCAGAAAAAACAGTATTGAATGGTATTAGAGTTTTTTCTCCTCTGCTGTCCGTAGTATGTCAAAGTAGAATAAAACAATGCTATCCTGAGTTTTCTAACTCCGCCGCTGTCTGTAGTGTTCCATAAAACACAAAACAAGAGCTATCCTGAGTTTGAAACTCAGGATAGCATTGTTAATTGTCTGAATCAGGGTTTGCAGGATGGCTGAATTATCGGGATGAGTGATTGATGAAGTTTTGTTATTTTTACTTTCATTATGGAAAAAGACGACCTGACCTATAAAATCATTGGCTGCGCCATAAAGGTTCACAACACTATGGGGCCTGGCTTCCAGGAAGTGATCTATCAGCGCTGTCTGGCAATAGAACTGGCGCGGGCCGGGTTGTCCTATAAAAGAGAGCAGGAACAAACGGTATATTACCAGGAAATTGAAGTTGGCACACGGAGAGCCGATTTTATCGTTGAAGAAAAAGTTGTAGTGGAATTAAAAGCGCTTGTTGCCCTGGAAGATGTTCATATTGCACAGGCTAAGAATTATACCGTTGCATACGATTTCCCGTTAGGCCTGTTGATCAACTTCGGCAGCAAAAGCCTGCAGTACAAACTCATGTTCAATCCAAAATACTATCCTAAAGGCCATCCTGCAAATCCATAAATTCAGTGAATCCTGATTCAGACATTTATTACAATGGTTATGCTTACCAGGTTTTCTTAAATTTGCCCTTTGGCGAACCGAACCGACGCCAGTCGGTGAGCTCGCGAACACCTCTAAAATAAACAAGAGGTGAGCAAACCATGGCTGAACAAATAACAAGCAGCGGCTACTACCAGAACCATTACAAGTTCAACGGCAAGGAACTTGATAATGAAACGGGGATGTATTACTATGGGGCACGGTATTACGAGCCAAGGTTGAGTGTGTGGATGAGTGTGGACCCGAAGGTGGAGGAGTATGCATATTTGAGTCCGTATGTCTATTGTGCTAATAACCCAATTATTTTTATTGACCCTGATGGAAATAAGGCTTGGCCTGTTATACGGCAGTGGAATAGAGCAGACATTGCGAATTTTGCGGCGTACTCGCAAAATAAAATACATGAGTTTATAAAGAACGGAGAAAAAGACAACTGCGCGGATTTTGCAGTACGTTTAATCGTAGGGTATGCAGCTGAAAATGGCTTACCTCTGACTTTACAAAACAGAGGGGGCAAAACTTTTGATGCAAGTTCTGAAGATTATGCAAATACGAAACAATATTTGAATGCAGCAAAAGCGGGCATTCAAGCAGCAGATCTGCCTTCAAATTCTTATAGGGTAACACCGTCTGAAACGCAAAGTGGTGATTTTCAGGTTATTCAATATACGAAATATAAAGATAAACCTGTAGATTTTCAACATACTGCAATTTTTGAAAATAGCAAAGTTTTAGTTTATGGGAATTTGCCTCCTGCCGAATTAAAACGCATAAATTCAAAGTATTGGAGTAATGGTTCTCATAACGCAAGTCAAAATTGGTATATTGTAACAGGTGATCAAAACAGCCGTTGGAATGTATTGAACCCTAATACAATGCCGCGTGAAGCACCTATGGAGTACTTAAAACCCAAACCCATTCCATTATTAACAGTTAAACCTAACCAAGAATAATTTATGAAACAGTACATGAAAAATATAATCCTGTTA
>CAYXXU010000138.1:0-2888 GCA_964469155.1 uncultured Bacteroidales bacterium | reverse complement strand
TACCAGAGGAATGGACTTTCAACCTGACGGGAAAAACGTTCTACCGGGACTACAATTCACCAAAGGGCCGGCGTACGACCGTTGCAGAACCATCGCCATGGATACCTGAGGGCGAGGAAGAATTCTGGCTCTTCAGTTGGGCCGACGTCCCTCCGACACTTATCGACCTCCACCGTCGCTTGGTGTCGATCGAGTACAGCGAGGACGGCATAAAATGGCTCCCCCTTGAAGAGCACGGTATTCGAGTTGATGATGATGGCTACGACGTGTCGGTGATCTTCACGGGTGATATTACTGACAACAATCTAGGGATTTACGAGACTCGGTGGTACAACCCCGAGAAGAAGGACGGGCGATGGTACCGGTTCAGGATCGAAACCAGGCAGAGGCAAGAAGCGTTTTTCTCGAAGGCGTTCAAATAGGACAATATCATTCGCGCATGCCTAATATCGACAGATCAGCGATAACATTCATGACGAATAAAACTCTCTATTACAGCCCTACTTTGTCCTACTTTTTCTCTTATGGTTGATAACTCCATGGGTATGAACTTAAATTATTGGACTTATTTGATATAATTCATAAGATATTGATATTATAAAGTGTTTATCGGATGCTCAATCCTTGAGCAATTCGATACAAAGTGGCATCATTTGGCCGGTTAGCAGTTTTATCAACAATTTTATTCACAGGCTTATAAACAATTTTGTGGATACCTATTGATAGATTAAATAGTTGTTGATATCCGCCTTGCACACTAGCCTAAACACAGCAAAATTGTCAGTTTGATAGCTTCCTTAGAAAATACTTCATGTTTTCGATCTAATAGTTTAATATTAAATAACTATTCACGAGACTATAAACTTAAGTTGGTGACCAATATATTTATTCCATATTCGTATCAGGGAACATAAAATATTTTAAGCGGTTCGGGTTCATCGGGTTGCATGGTAGCATACAGGTCAACTGTATCATCTTCATTTATAAGAATTTCAGGTAGTTCAGCAGAGTATTCTGCAGTCGCAACTTTCAAATCTACATAAATACTATTACTAACATCAGGAATCCTTAGTTCTATCTTCCATTGATCCCCGGGTTGCAGACCGGTTTCTGAAATTAATTTATTTATCCCCCAATCACTTTCGCCTGAGCGCCTCAACTTTATTTCAGTTATTGGTGATGACGTATTATTATTCAATATAATTTTGCCATATTTGTAATATGGTTCTGGTGGTGCATCGTCACGGCCGTCATCATAGTCGTCCGGTGCGCAACTTAAAAGCACACCGAGCAGAATGACGGAGCAGAGAATCAGAAATACTTTTTTATACATATATTTCCTCCCATGCATATTCAGCAATGAAGTCGTTTTGTGGGTAAAGTATAGGAAAAGCTGCCTTGCATGTCAAGGCAATCCTTAATAATCAAGTTTAAAGCTTACTTTTATATTTGAATATCCAGAATTACCAAAAAATGGCTGAACTAAGGGAATAATATGTGGTAGAAGTAGACATTCGGATAAAATTGAAAGGCGAAAAATAAAATGAAAAAAAGGAAAATGTTTTTATATGCAATATTTGTTTTTGCGTTTTTCGTATGGTCCGCGGTTGTTGCTGCTGAAGAAGTAGTCATTGGATATTCCGGTTCGCTTGGCGGCCCTGCTGCTGAATACGGTCAGGACAACGTCAACGGCATTGATATGGCTATTAAGGAACTTAACGCTGCTGGTGGAATCACCGTTAAGGGGAAAAACTACACATTTAAACTCCACCAGCTCGACGACCGGGCTGGCATGACCGAGGCGATAAACAATGCCCGTAAATTCGTTACGCAAGATAAGGCCCCAGTTGTATTTAATTCTTCGGCGACAACCATCGGGGCTTTATTAAAGATCAACGAGACTGCAGGCAATGAATTCCTGCTCGTCGGTTATTCCAGCATGCATGCACTCCATAACTTGGGAAACAAGTTGTTCATCAATCCCACTCCTGACTACCGCTCCTTCATAGCAGCCGCGTGCGATTTCGCTTGGGGAAAAGGTTATCGCAATGGAACAATGGTTGTAACGCTAGGGGCTTATGGCGATGCCTGGCGGAAGGACTTCAAGGCGGCGTGGGAGAAAAAAGGCGGTAAGATTCTTGGTGATTATCCTGTGAACTATTACACGGAAACGGATTTTTCCGGACAACTGACTTCCGCTCTGGCGAAAAAACCAGATTTTCTGCTCATTGGTGGACCTTCGGCAACAACCGCCCTGATCGTCGAACAAGCCAGAAGTATGGGTTTTAAAGGCAGCTTTATCATAACGGACCAGGCCCGAATGGATTTTATCGCCAGCATCTTGAAAAATATGAAATTAATTGAAGGAATGATCGGCATCGCCAACATTGAGGATCTTCCCTTCCCTGCTTCCGCAACATTTATCAAAAAATATAAAGATGCCTATAAAAAAGCTGCAACTTGGGAGTCAGCATTAAATTACATGACCATGTATGTGATTGCCAGAGCCATGGTGGCAGCCGGTTCAGTCAGTAATCCTTATGCCATCCGGCAGGCCGTGAGTAATGCACTCCCCGTTCTTGGCGACAAATATCCCAGTGAGTTATTCAGCATTGAAGAAAATGGCGTGATGAATTCCGCGGGAATTATCCAGAGTGTGGAGAAAGGCAAATTCCATAAAGTGAATTATATCCTCTCCTTTCCAAAAACCAAAACAGACTTTGAAAAATACAAGAAAATGAGTAAAATCATTGAATCGAAAAAGTATCGATGGATTCCCATTCATTAAATAAATTTGTTTCAAGGGTTTTACCCAACCAACTTTAACGGGGGTGAAAAATGTGGGATGCTTCAAAATGTGATTTATGTGGCGATTGCCTGGTAAAGTG
>CAYXXU010000137.1:0-2908 GCA_964469155.1 uncultured Bacteroidales bacterium | reverse complement strand
AAGCCCCTTGTGGTTCGTTTTAAACCATTGCTTTGCCATAATAACCCCCTTCGTTCATAGGCCCATCAATCAGTATGTCTTATAAATTGCCACTATATTGCCACTATTTCTCTTGAAATTTGATGCTTCACGAAGTTTCATCGTGTTGCTAATATAATGCTAAGTGTTCTTAATGTCAAGGTGATTTATAATCTTCGTGAAAGTTCGTGTAAGTAGTGAAATATGATTCGTAATCAGTAGGTCACCAGTCCGAATCTGGTCATCGGCTCCAGAATAATATCAGGCACTTAGATTAATTTCTATGTGCCTTTTTTTATTACATTCGGCTAAAGATTGGTGAAAGAAAAAGTCAGTAGGTCTTAGCAAAGCCAATAAAATACCCAGCTACCGTGTGGTAGCTGGGGAAAGAAATTTGGCAGGGCAGGGATTTGCACTCTCGTCTGTATGGTTCTCATTATTTCCATAATCTTACTTAACTTGATTATCGTCAAATAAGGGGCATTTAATCATACTTGATGTAAATTTTTTCGCTTTTAAACAATAATCAGCAGTTCCTGACACAAAACCATAATCGTAATATTTATTAATGGAACATTTACACCGAGTATTATTTAACTTGCAGATTTTTAACATAATTATTTAATATTAATCTACTGGAACAGCTGGAAATACTCGTTGAATAAATAATCTTCTATAACATTTTTTTCCGTTGAGTAATAATTGATGTTTTATTTCACCATCACCATTTAAACCAATTAATTCATAAAAAATAACTTCACCGGTGTTCTTGTCATAGTTTCGAAAAACAGTATTTTTAACAACCTTGCCGTTCTTTTTTAAATAAATAATTTTCATATGGACACAATTAATTAAATGTTTTTCTGCAAGAAATATAAATACTCTGTTTCTATTTTATTTTCGTATTGTTTAGCTATCATTTCTGCAAAATCAAACCTGTCTAAAATCCAATCTCTCATTTCTTCTCTTGTTGCTTCGCCACTGTGATTTGTTAAAAATCTCAATCTGCCAATATCGGTATTGCTTACGAAATGGCAAACAAGTTGTTCAATACGATTTACATATTCATTTTTTATTTTTTGTTCTTTGCATTTTTCTTCATCTAACATAGATTTTTAAACAATAATCCCGAAAACAAATATTGGCAACCTTAGCGGAAAACCAAAATGTTTATCGGGACTGTTGTTTGCTAAGGTTAATTAATTTGATTGATATACTTTTATTTTAGGGTGTATAAAAATACCTGTCAATACCATCAGCTGTGGATAACTTTTATGAGGAGTTGTTTATGCCTAATTATGATTTATTCGGAAACAACATTCCTGACAAGACAGAAAAACCAACCTATAGAGCATATCTTAGTTCTTCAAAATGGAAAAAGAAATGTATAGAGAAGAAAGATAGCGTTGGCAATAAATGCGAAAAATGTGGAAGAGATAAATTTATGCGCAAGCTTATAGTACATCATTTGACTTATGAACATTTCGGTGATGAGCCGCTTGAGGATTTACAAGTGCTTTGTGATATATGTCATCATCCAGCAGATTGGAAAAGAGAGCGCGAGGTTGCTGAAAGAAATTATGAAAAACTTGAAGAAGCTCGTTTTCAAGGTTGGGCAAGGGTAAAGTATGGCGATGACTGGATGCTTTACCATGATACGCCAGAAACTTATGAAGATTTTCAAGATTGGCGTGAGCGTAATCAGTATTAAATAGAGGATAGGAAAATTTAAGAAAGTATTTATTTGGGGAAAATTTGGGGAAGGAAAATTGTTAAAACCATTCTTTTTTCTTCCTAAACGTTCCCAAAAAGTTTCCCCAGAATTTTAACGTAATCGCTGGGATACAGTCATATCAATGGTTTGATAAAATAACCTAGGAAAATTCGTAATCAGTAGGTCGGCGGTTCGAATCCGCCCATCGGCTCGTAAATTCAAGGGGTTAGAAGATTTCTTCTAACCCCTTTTCTGTTGGTAAACAGGGATGGGTCAAAGACACGCTGGAAGAAACAATAAAGAGCGAAGAATTAAAAGATTATCTGTCCAAGCTGGTCATGGCGCATGTGCGCAAGTCCTTCGGTTGCTATGAAGTGCCGCAGAAGTTTCTCTTCATTACGGAAGACTTCACGGTGGCCAACAGCATGCTTACCCAGACCATGAAACTCAAAAGAGTCATCATTCTGGCGAAATACAAAGACCAGCTTCTTTCGCTTTATTAATATTAACGGGCTGCAGTCGCTGCCTGTAGATCACCGTCAATACATTCTGGTCATACTGCAGCGTGAGCTGTTCGAGAAATTCTGGCCATAGCGCTTGTTTGAAAGGCTCTTCCAGCAGGTATAGAAGGATAAGCACAATGACCACGTCATGGGTGATAAAGAGGTGCAGGCCGGGTATGCCACAGCTGGGCGCTATGATCGCGTTGATGATACGCGGAATACTTACGCTGATTGGATGAAATCCGGGTACCGGCGGTGTCCCTCTAGCAAGGGATGCGACCAGGTCGTGCACATCCATAGACAAGTAGCTTTGCAAGGCCTGGGCGGTATCACTTACGATGGCTCCTCCACCGCCTATCAGTTTGTTGACGTTTACTGGTAGATCCGTACCGCTGGCTAAACGTATCGCGTCGGCGGTCTGACGGCAGCGCAGGACCGGGCTGGTTGAAATGCTGGCAAGCCGTGATCCGAATTGCCGGCCCAGCTCCTCGGCAGCAGCTCGTCCGGCAAGGGTGATAGGCACATCGTGGCCTATGTTGTCGTTGGGAAGTGGGCCACGTTCGGCGTGGCGCATTAAGACGATAATCGTTGGGTTGACCATATCGAGATTATATTAAGTATCCTCGAAATCAAGCAATCATACACTCAGGTGACTCCCAGTAAATAATAACAG
>CAYXXU010000136.1:0-3002 GCA_964469155.1 uncultured Bacteroidales bacterium | reverse complement strand
TTTTCCGCGAAAGCGTGTTGTATATATAAAGATTATTGTCCATCTGGTGAAATTGGATTGCAAAGTTACCTAAATGAACAAGTTATAAAAGAAATTAGTCTGAAATCGGGGAGAAAAAGGGCCAAACCGCACGTTATTTTGCTTACCGGTAATCATCTATTAGTTTTTGTACGAGTGCGGCTTTAGTATTAATAGTGGAATCTTCATCCGATAAAAGCTGATTGATGAAATCCGTGATTTCCATGTTAACCTGCTTTGCTATTGAAGTATTTAGCATGACACACCAAGCCAGTTTCCGCAGGAATAACTCTTTATCCGCATTGTTATAGTGTTGTTGGATTATAAATTGGTGCAGCGATTGCATTACTTCCGTTTGTGTATCTTTTACCGATTTTGAAAGCGGTTGCACCCAGGGTACTGTCATAATGTTTACATACTGCGGCTTACGTGCTGGAGGCAGTTGAAAGTACGATCCGGCCTGCTGTGGCATGTAATAATTGATCTTGGCGTTTTCGATGATTACCGGGCATTGCTGCAATTTGTCGCGCAGGTTTTGGGCTGACAGAGTACTAGCTATTAGTACTACCGAAGATAGGATTACCAGCCTGAGTATCTTCTCCAACTTTTTGAACTTTGTATTTTGCATTTTGGACATTGCATTTTATTTAACAATCACTTTCCCACTCACCGGCTTCCCGCCACTTTCCAATCGGGCAAAGTATAAGCCCGGTTTCCAGTGCTCACAGTTTATCACGAATTGGCTTTTGCCCGGCGGCAGTTCTTCCCGGAATATTAATCGTCCATAAACGTTGTATATCCATAAATCGCCTCCGCACGATTTCTCCTGCCCATAGTTAATAACGAAATGATCTGATGCAGGATTGGGGTATATGTATAAGGTTTCAGTAACGCCTTCCGCTTTTTCTACCGACACAAACGGCTCGCAGTTGCAGATGATGGTATCCGACACGATGGGGTACGGGCATAGGGTATCGTAGTTGAACTGTTGCGTGTAAATGCTGTCGTACTCAAGGTTGGCGTTGAGCTTGATGGCGAAAGCATCACATTCATTCAAAGAATAATAATCTATTGGCGTATATCCTGTGCAAAGGAGTTTTTTATCTCCTGTTACTACCAGGCATTCTTCCAAAGGTGCTCCGTTTTCATTTTGCATGGAATTATCTAGGTTTCCCAAAGTGTCGGCAGTGAACACCCCCATGTAGATATAATCGTAGTAACCGTGCGTACATTTTCCAACCATTGCCAGTTTGTTGGCGTCAAGAACATCAATGTCAACAGGCATATTATTGAGCGTATCGCCATGCAGTATCGTTTCAATTTCGAGGTTTCCATCAAGGGAAAACCTATTGAACCAAGGCGCTACGGTGGTATCCGAAACACCATACCAGTCACCAACCGCATAATTGGCATTGTTGTGCTGGATGCAGCTGTAGTATGCTCCAATACGATTGGTGTCGAGGCCATTGGGTTGTATCCATTCAGCATTTCCAAGACTGTCGGTTTTTACCAATAATGGTTGTAACCAGTCCCATCCCGGATTGAGCGGATCGGGGTAATAACAGTAACCACTCATCAGAAAACCTCCATCAGTTGTAAGGCAAAAATCGTTGATAAGTGATGAATTAAAAGGAACCTCATAGTTAGGTGCAATTTGGTTCATCCATAAGATATGCCCTGTTGAATCTATACCCCAGAGTTGGTTACTCTCCTCATTAAAGTTTATACTGGCATAGCGCGTATAAAGGATGAATGTGCCCGAAGAATTCTCTTTTATACGATTACCATAACCCCATATTAGGTTTGATTCTATACGCTTGCACCATAATACCTCATGACATTCACTAAGATTAACAATAAATGGCAAATCATATTCTACATCCATTTTATAGTGTGAACCAGTTAGCAGAATGCCTCCATCAATTTTCTGGTTAATTGAAGAAAGAAGAAATACTGAGTTTTGAGAGATTAGGGTTTTTTCAAAGATCGCACTACCGTTGATGTCAGTGATCAACAACCACATAATACGTTCATTTAACCTGCTACCAAGAACGAAACCACCGCCGTATGAAGAATATGAGCTGAAACACATTTCTCCGACATTTTGATTTCCATAAGTACGCTGCCATTCTTGTGCGCCGCATGTTGATGATACCATCACAATAACGATAAAAACTAGAAATGACTTTTTTATTAACATAAATGAGGTTTTGGGATATAAATCAACAAAGCCTCAAGCCCGCAAATATTATCGCAGACTTGAGGCATGAAAGAAGTTAACGCACAAGGCTTAGCTTAATAGACTTAATTGTTTTGCCACCATTCATAAGCCGGCACAAATATAAACCAGGCTTAAGGTTATGGGTGCTAAATATGACCTGGTCTTGATGACGTTTGAGGCTAAGACAGCCATATGGTTTGCCTTGCGTATCGGTAATCTGAATACAGGAAGAAGCCATAATTTCCCCGTCTTTCAGCGAATACTCAAACACGGCATATTGGTTCGCAGGATTAGGAAATACTTTGAAAATAGTTGATCCATTAATATTCTTCACTCTTTCCGGCTGGATATCTGTATTTTTTAACTCATCGGGCAGGATATATTGTTCCTCGAATGAATACCTGCCTGCGGCAGTCAGCAGGTTCCTTACCCAACAATCAGGCAGGGTATTGTTTGCCAAACCTGCCATCAGTAAAACAGCCTGTGTGCTGTCAATGCTCTTTACCGGGATGTTTAAAAGTCCCATGCTTTTGAATTCATTGTAAAAGTTCAGGCTTTTCTGGTGTTCTGCAGGTAATAAACCATCAGGGTAGAAGGTGCCGCCGATCTCATCCATTAACTGTGCAACCATTGATGTATCACCTATTTCGAAAGCCATTACCGCCCGCATATACTTATGTGATAATTGCTGCGACTGGCTGATGAGTAAATATGCAGAATCAGAAGCATCAGGGCTTAATGTATCATGTAATAAATTACCAAT
>CAYXXU010000135.1:0-3289 GCA_964469155.1 uncultured Bacteroidales bacterium | reverse complement strand
GTCTCAAAAACCGATGAGGTTACACTCGTGCCGGTTCGATTCCGGCCTCGGGTACTCGATAAGCAGAATTAAGCCACGGCTTTGTTCTGCTTTTTTTATACCCTCACCTTACTCTTTCAGCAGCTTTTCCACCAAAGCAGGAACTCCCGTACCTGCTTTTTCTTTGATGATGGTGAGGTTTCGGGCCGGGACCATTGGTTGGGCATTAGGATCGATCAGGTATTTGGGAATATGCGGCGGGGCATAATGCAGCAGACCTGCCGCGGGATATACATTGAGAGAGGTACCGATCACCATAATGATATCCGCCCCTGTGGTCAGTTGGGCAGCTATTTCGATATTGGGTACGGCCTCGCCAAACCAGACAATATGCGGACGGAGTTGCGAACCGCGGGCGCAGTGGTCGCCGGGTTTGATGTCTTTATAACCAATGTCGGTTATCAGGTTTTCGTCCAGGGTGCTTCGGGCCTGGGTAAGTTGTCCGTGCAGGTGCAGTATGTTTTTCGAGCCCGCCCTTTCGTGGAGGTTGTCAACATTTTGGGTGATGATCTGAACCTTGTATTTTTGTTCCAAACTAACCAGGGCATAATGGGCCGCATTGGGCCCGACGGTGGCGAGTTGGCGGCGGCGCTGATTGTAGAACTCCAGCACCAGGTCGGGGTTTCTTTTCCAGGCATCGAAAGTAGCCACATCTTCAATACGATATTCCTCCCAAAGACCGTCGCTGTCGCGAAAGGTGCGTATGCCGCTTTCGGCGCTGATGCCGGCTCCGGTCAATACTATTATAGTTTTCATAGGCTGTAATTTAGTCGAAAAAAATCTTTTCGGTTAGCATGTAAGCAGTTTACGTTGTAAACTGGTCTGCGATAATCACGTTAATATTGTAATTGTTTTTTTTAATCTGCGAATCTGCGGCATTATGATTCGAATCGGTGGCATCTCTATTTATTTCTGAACCCTTGTAAAATAAACCGATTTGCCGATCAGTGAAAACCCAACGAAGCCGTGTATCTCCAACACATTGTGCTCGATCAGTTTGAGCCAGCCGCTGTATTTGCTGCCGGATTCTTCGGCATCATAAATTTTTCCGCCCGTATATTTTCCTTTTTCGGAATCAAAGGTAAAATCCGCAAAAAGTATCAGGTCCATCAGTGGCCGGGGGCGCAGTGCCGCATCGGGATTCTGCTTTTCGCAACGGGGTTTTCCGTATTTATCGTTCGAAATCTTCAGCCAACTGACCTTTGCATAATATTTTCCGTTCGACCGGAAAAAGATCATCCTGCCATTATTTTCCGGAGTCCACCATTCGCCACAAATATCATCGGCTTTGGAAGCATTTTGGGCAAAAGCTGTGGTTTGCTGCCAGAGAAAACAAAGAAGCATAAAGAAGACCATCTTCCCCAGGCGATTCTTAGGGTCGGGACGCTTATTAAAATTCATTTATTTATAATTCAATTGTTTCGAAAGTTGGGGAACTCAAGTGGATTTCAAAACTAAAACATTTATTGGAATAATTTGATGTTGTTTAAAACATTTTCGGGATTATTTTTGCCGGGAGGAAGTGCCTTGAGTGAGCTAAAGCCTAAAGTAACTGAGGATTTATTGTCATTGGTAGTCATTAGCTGCGCGTCATTCATAGTCATTGATAGTTATTAGTGGGAAGGCTTTTAGGCTATAGACTTTTAGGCTGTAAGGGCGGAACCAACATTGTGACCTTTGCGTTTCTTTTCTTTGCGGCCTTTGCGGTTAAGTTTTTCTTTTTTTACCACAAGGAACACAAAGAAGGTCCGTAGGACTCCTTCGGAGCACAAAGTTCACAAAGAAATTCCACCTTTTCTTTTAACATTCCAAAATCAAGGCAATTTGGATTTAACGAAACTGCCCCTTATTCAAAAAAAATTGCAGAGACATGAAATTCACGCCCCTGCAATTTTTCAACCCTATTTTCCTGAATCTTTCTAATCGATTATATCTATCGTAATCTCCCCATCATTATCCGGGTCGAGGTTGGTAATGATCAAAAACCGGTCGCCGGGCATGCCCATATCACGTGCCGCCTTCTCAAGCTCATCCTCGGGTTCGAGCAAGGCGGCATAATCAGGCACTTCGGTTTGGGTGGACGTAGCAGCAGTATTCACGGCCAACTGGGTTTGTCCCGAATCGTACAACAGGAAAACCGTATCGGCCGTAAACACAAAACCACCTTCTTTGGCGCCTCCTTTCGGAATCGTAATGGTAAGTTCGCTGCTGGTACCGCCTTCCGATTTCGGAGTGGAACGACGGATTTGTTCCAGATCAAAAAAGTTTCCTGTTATCTCCGGTGTGGCGGCATTCTTTGTCATCAGAGCGCCCAGGTTGGCATACATGGCAACGGCACACTCAGTGCGGATGGCACGCAGTTTATCGAGGCTGGTAGTCACATCATCCTGCCGGCCCAGCCTGTTGGCTAAGGCCGTAGAGTAATTTGTAAGAAACAGTTCAATATCAGTCTTTACAGCCGAAAGCGAGGCATCTGTGCCAATCTTTTCGAAGAGCGATTCCACAAACGTAATTCGTTCTTCGTAGCGTCCGTTATGAAATGGCTTATGTCCGTCAGGAAAAAACCCTTTATATTTAGTAGTGTCCTTGTCGTATACGTTTCTTATCGCAGCATCCCATTTATCAAGTTTTTTCGACGATAATTCAGTAAACATATTGGTATGAATCTGGTTGGCTTCACGTGCATTGGCCAGGGCCGTTTTATAAGCCGTGTAGGCTTCGTGAAATGCCTTTCGCAGCGGATGAAATGTTGCATAAAGCCCGGCGATCACCGGGTCGGTTATATTGTTCAACAATTTCATGTCGTGATATAACGACAATGAGTCCATCTTGCGAAAATTGTGCAAGGTTATGATATAAAATACATTTCTGAGAAATGACCAAATTAATTTTTTCATGATACTATTTTTTTTAAAGTTTATTTAATTCTTGTTTCCCGCTCAGTGCGGTTATGTATTAGAAATGCTGAAGACTGACGGGAATTCCGGATTTACTCCATGGGACCCTTTCGGGGTCCGTTAATTGGGTAACCTAAGCGGCAGATTAATTGGGTTCATCGTTTTTTATTTGTTTAATCAGCAACTCAAATCTGCGCAATGAAAAAAGGTTGCTGTTTTATTATTTAATGCAGTAACGACAGGTTTTAGTTTTTATTGTATTTGTTGAAAAAAAATTTTTTCTATTGGAAATCTTATATAAAATCACTGTTGTCCGGTAAAAGTTTAAAGGAAGCCGAAGCCTAAGCCCGGCT
>CAYXXU010000134.1:0-3301 GCA_964469155.1 uncultured Bacteroidales bacterium | reverse complement strand
AATAAACAATCAATCTTATACACAATATTCTGTCAGATGTGTCCCTTGCCAGTCCAAAATTTTAAAAAAACACCAAATTTTTTAAAATTTTTGAGACCGCTGAGTTAGATTTACAAAACTGTGCTCTCCTACCCAACCAGCAAGGCCATTCTTAATTGCCTGCTTGTCAAAACAAAACGAGGCTGCGGTAATTGCCGCAGTTTTGCTTTTGACCCACCTTATGCAACACTTTTCCCAAGAACCTTGGCAAGGTTACACCCACTCGTGGAGATGTGCTGGTGCAATTACTTTGAATGTACTTTCGGGATATGCTGCTGAAAAGGCTGACGGAATCTTGCTCTTCTTATTGTCGTTGAACTTGAAATCAAAGGCGTGCAAAATGCCGTCACGCTCTTCAATATAATCGATCTCCTGTTGAGAATGCGTTCTCCAAAAGTATGTGTTAGAATATATTCCGTTATAATCCAGGAATTTTCTTCTTTCTGAAATAACAAAATTTTCCCATAAAGCTCCAACATCGTTCCTCGATTGCAACGGATTGAAATTGTTTATAATAGAATTTCTTACTCCATTATCGTAAAAATAGATCTTCTTGCTTTTTTTAAGTTCGTTACGAATGTTCCTGCTGAAAGAATTCAATCGGAAAATAACAAAGACCTTTTCCAGAAGATCAAGGTATCTTTCGACAGTCTCCTTATCCAAACCCAGCATCTGCCCTAACTCATTATACGACACCTCACTACCCAACTGCAACGCCAAAGCCTTAAGTAATTTCTCCAAACCATCAGGATTCCTGATATCTCTAAGCGTAAAGATATCCTTATATAAGTAACTGCCGGTTAATTCCTTGAGGAGATTAACAGAATCGCCTGGATTATTTACAACATCGGGGTACATACCATAAACCATCCTCCTTTCAAGTAACCGACTCTCTTCCAATGCAGATGTATGTTCTATCATTTCATTCGTTGAGAATGGAAACAGATGGTACTCGAATTTTCTCCCGGTCAAGGGCTCATTCAATCTGTTTCTGAGATCAAAAGCCGAAGATCCGGTTGCAACTACCTGAACATCCTTAATATTATCTACAATCAGTTTTAAAGTGAGTCCAATATTATTAACACGCTGAGCCTCATCAATGAATACAACTTTAGCCCGGCCTATTATACTTTTCAAAACTGTAGATGTAACATTCTCAAGCATCAACCTGACATCCGGCTCATCACAATTCAGAACCAGAATATCACCACCATCCAACCCCTCTGAAAGTTGCGCCATTAAAGTCGTTTTACCAACCTGACGCGGACCAGTCAGAATAATAACCTTTCCCTTAAAAAACCTATCCCTGACACGATCCAAAATATCCCTTTTAACCATATTTCCTCCCATTTTAGAATAAATATCCTCAAACAAAAGTATGAATTTTTCGTATATATGCGAAATTTTAACATGATTTTTTCGTATACAAACGAAAATTTAACCTTGCCAAGGTTCTTGGAAAAAAAGACCTTCAAGGTGGGGTAACCTTGCCAAGGTTCTTGGTACATAAATAAATTGCAACTTAAAATAATTATTCGTATCATTGTAGTCAGGTTAAAGCTGACTATATTGATATGAAGAATAAATATATTTCAAAACAATCAAGCGAGTTATTAACGAGCTTTAATGATCTCGGAAAGGATTGGTTTGACATCTCAGACGCAAAACAAGTTTTAAAAAATTCTGGAGAGAGTGCCATTAAGGAATTACTCAGCGATATGGTTAAGAGAGGACTATTGATGAGGCTAAAGAAAGGACTTTATCACAATATACCTTATGAAAAAGACCCCGAGACATTTATGCCTGATTGGCATCTGCTTGCAGAGCCGTTATCTGACGGGGAAGAATATTACATTGGATATTATTCTGCACTACAGATACATGGATTAATAACTCAACCTTCTTTAAAGGAGCAAGTAGTAGTTTCCAAACAAATACGACCTTCAATAATTAATATTAAAAATGTAAAGTTTCAATTTATTTATCACAATAAAAACCACTTCTTCGGATCAAAAAAAATCTGGATTGATAACTTCAATAAAGTTAATTGTTCTGATTTAGAAAAGACCTTAATTGATTGTCTTTTCAGACCGGATTATGCAGGTGGAATTGTTGAAATTGCCAGAGCTCTCTATGAATCAAAAGATAAGATTAATTCTAAAATACTATTGGAATATGTAGATCGTTTTCAATCTCAAGCAGTAATTAAAAGGTTAGGCTTTCTTCTCGAAGTGCTTGAAATTAAATCAGATATTATTGAAATTCTAAACAGCAAAAAAACCAACTCTTATATACTTCTCGATCCTGAAATATCTAAATCAGGGAAAATGCTAAGCAGATGGAGTATACAACAAAACGTTGAATCAGAAACAATTAAATCATCAATATATACATGATCAAACCAGGAGAGATTCAAAAAAAAGCTTACAAAGCTGGTGTTAGAGATTATCAGATAGAAAAGGATTATGTTCTTACATGGATACTCATAGGTATATCGTCCCATTCAGGATTAAAAGAAACTATTGTTTTTAAAGGAGGTACACTACTTAAAAAAGTATATTTCGAATACTATCGCTTCTCAGAAGACCTGGACTTTACATTACTCGATGACAATGTTTCAAATGAACAAATATTTGATTGGTTCAGAGAGACTTTTTATTATATAAGAGATGAGGCAAACATACCTTTAGAAATCATAGACAACAACGAACATGAAGATGGAGGTATAAATTTTTATATAAGCTATGTTGGTCCTTTAGGAGGAGGAGGTACAAATAAAAAAATTAAAATAGATATTTCTCGAGGGGAAAAGCTGTTATTTCACCCAAATAAAAAAGAATTAATCTGCAATTATAGCGATCAGTCGAGACTGTCAATACTTTGTTACACTCTTGAAGAAATTTTAATTGAGAAATTGCGCTCAGTGATTCAGCGAATGCAGGCCCGTGATCTGTTCGACATTTGGTACTTACTGGAAATTAATCAAAT
This sequence comes from uncultured Bacteroidales bacterium, assembly GCA_964469155.1. Lineage (GTDB taxonomy): Bacteria > Bacteroidota > Bacteroidia > Bacteroidales > CAIWKO01 > CAIWKO01. Next base: position 274 of record CAYXXU010000134.1, on the reverse strand, counting down.
GGAAATTGAGTATCTTTTAAGTGAATTTAAAGAAAAGTGTCAAAATAAGGGGATTGATCCTGCAGAATTCTCAAATAAGTTGGCTCAACGTTTACCGAAATATAAAGGCAGATGGATTAATTCAATGTCAGACCAAATTAAAAATTTACCTGAATTTGATAAAGTTGAAAGAGAGGTTATGCGTCAACTTAAAAACTTGAAATTTTAACCTTGCCATTTTAACCTTGCCAAGGTTCTTGGGAAAAAACACCTTCAAGGTGGGGTAACCTTGCCA
>CAYXXU010000133.1:0-3480 GCA_964469155.1 uncultured Bacteroidales bacterium | reverse complement strand
TAAACTTAAGTCTTCACCTAAAGGTGAGGGATTTTCCCCCAGAAGGGGACATTAAGTTATTAATACTATGGGGTTGACTTGTTTGCAATAGAATCAGTCAGCATGAATACAGTTCTGACGCTCATTACTGAAATAGGACATGGAATATACAAGTTTAAAACAGCAAAACAGTTTTCATCATTCATGCGTTTGGCTCCTAATAATAAAGTTAGTGGGGGAAAGCTAATCAGCAGCAGGACTCCAAAGGGTGCAAACAAACTATCCATTGCCCTGAGAAATGCAGCTAATACTATTGATAAGATAAAAAAAGGATCATTGGTATCGTTTTTTAAAAGAATTGCTTATAAGAAAGGCAGAGCTGCTGCAATAACGGCTACAGCAAGAAAACTTGCAGTTATAATTTGGAATATGATAGTAAAGAAACAAGAATACAAACCTATAACAGAAGATGTATACCATGAATTGATAAGGGTTAAAGTAATAAAGAACATACAACACCAGATAAAAAAATTCAACATTGTAACTAATGATCTTTTAATTACTTAGAATGAGTTAGATGGAATTAAGCCATAGCCTAAATGTTATAAAATTTATTTACAATAAGAGTTCAAAAAGACAAAAACGTAATCTTTTCAATTCTCTGAAGCTCCCCATATTCAGAATGTATGATGAGATTATGATAATCTCATCATCTATTGCTAAGCATTAGAAAAATCTATTACGTAATCTAGGATAAAATAAGTACCTTCGCAGAAATTTCCCTAACACAGCCAACGTTCATGATCAGCCGACGAGTTCTCAGAATAAAGGTGATGCAAGCCTTATACTCATTCTTTCAAAATGACAACGAAAGAGTTGACCTTGCCGAAAAAAAACTGCTGAAAAACATCTACGCCATCTATGACCTATATATCTACCAGCTCTCGCTCCTAATCGAGGTAGTTGAATTTGCCCGCGAAACCATAGAGATCCAGCGCAACAAATACATCCCTACCGAAGCCGAAAGCAACCCCAACACACGCTTTGTCGACAACAGCATCATACTCGCCATCGAAAACAACCCCGATTTCAACAACAAGCGCGATAACCTGAAAATAAACTGGGCCGATCAGAAAGACATGATACGCCGCATATTCCTCCGAATTAAAGACGACGAAACCTACCTGGCCTACATGGCGGCTCCCGAAAACAACCCCGACGAAGACCAGAAGGTACTCGAGCACATCATCGATACCTACATTGTTGAAAACGAAGAACTGCAGGCCTACTACGAAGACCTGAATGTCTACTGGGCCGACGACTTTGATATTTCATGTTTCATGCTCATAAAAACCCTGAAGTATATAAAGACCTCGGGCGAAACCATTGCCTTTCTGCCCAAACTTTTCGGCAACAACAGCGATGGCGACGAACGCGAAGAACTCGCTTTTATCCGCGACTTGTTCTGCAAAACCATCATCCACCAGGACGAATTCGACGATCTGATCGAAGCCAAGGTGGACAACTGGGAGATCGACCGCATAGCCATGTTGGACTCCCTGATACTGAAAATGGCCCTAACCGAATTCATTGATTTCCCCACTATACCCACCAAAGTCTCTATAAACGAGTATATCGAGATCTCAAAATTCTACAGCACCCCCAAAAGCAAGGTATTCATCAACGGCATCTTAGATAAACTGCTGTTCGACCTTACTGCAAAAAAGAAAATACAGAAAAAAGGCCGCGGATTAATTGGTTAACTAACGATGTTTTTTGTACTTTTGCAAAAAAAACAATAATGAAGATTTCTCATTTCCTGCTAACCGCTTTACTTTTCATCATGCTGGGATGTGGCTCAAACAATTCAACTACTATAACTTCGGCAGATGTGAAAAATCCCAACTCGGCCTCGGGCAATGTTGATATGAGCCAGCTTCCGCAATTCGAATTCGCTACCGAAGAACACGATTTCGGCAAACTCGGACAGGGCGAAAAAGTGTCGTATACCTTTAAATTCAAGAATGTTGGCAAATCCGACCTCATCATATCCGATGCCAAAGCTACCTGCGGATGCACCGTGGCCGATTATCCCAAAGTACCCATAAAACCAGGCGCCGAAAGTAGCATAGTTATAACATTTAACACCGAAGGCAAAAAAGGCATTCAGAACAAATCAGTTACCCTTGTTGCCAACACACAACCCAACACAAAAGTCTTAACAATTAAAGCAGAAATAACAGTAACTCTCTAAACAATTAAAATAATAAAAAAATGAGTTTAATGAATGTATTATTAATGATGGGCGGCACCGACGCTAATGGTAAAGGTGGAAGTAGTGCAATAAGCACAATAGTCATGATGGTTCTGATCGTTGTGGTTTTTTATTTTTTCTTCATCCGTCCGCAAAGCAAAAAGAATAAAGAACTGAAAAAATTCAGAGAAAGTCTGGCCAAAGGCGATAAAGTAATAACCGCGGGTGGTGTTCATGGCAAAATTTTGGAAGTAGGCGAAACAACCTGCATCATCGAAACCGAAGGTCAGGGACGTCTTAAAATTGAAAAAGGTTCGATAGCCTCGACCGTGGCCGGCGAATAAGCGGCTGTTCAGTATAGTAAAAATAATTTGTTTTGACATCAGGAATTACTGACGAAACTCTTGGTGAATCGAAAAGCAATCAGAAGCGGAGAAATCCGAATGTGAGGATTTTCATCATTTGCCTATTTATTTCCATTGTAACATGGTTGATGATCAGGCTTTCCCGAGAATACACACAGTTTGTAAAGGTTTCGATTATTTACAAAGGGCTGCAAAGCGACAAAGTAATACTGCCCGCTTCCGACACCGTGTTTTATGTAACCCTGCATACCTCGGGCTACAATATTTTATACCGAAACATCACCCAGCCGGCATACCGCACCGAAATTGATCTCTCGCATTACCCGGCAAAACTCCAGGGAAATGACTTCGGTATTAATGTCGCCCTCGATGGATTGCGCGATTTGGTGGCTGCCAATTTCAAACAAAAGGAATCGATAGTATCGTTTATGCCCGAAACCCTTAATATAAGGCTCGATAAAGCCTTTATTAAAAAGGTGCCAGTAATTCTCGATGCCGAAGTTACATTCCAACAACAATTCAGCCTGTATCGCAAAATGTATTTCGATCCCGACTCTGTTATGGTGACCGGCAACCAGGATATTTTGCAGACCATAGAGTTTGTTAAAACCGAAAAACGTACCTTTAATAGTTTATCTTCCAATACCTCGGTAACTCTGAAACTGGTAAATAATTACAATCCTTTAAACATTAGATATTCAAGTGAATATGTAAAGGTATTTATACCGGTAGTTCAGTCAACAGAGGATTATATGGAAGTGCCTGTTACGGCTGATTCCTTGTCTTCCGATCTGCATCTGACCACTGTGCCCGAGAAAGTAAAAGTATTGGCTCTATTCTAAGATAAGTATGAAATATGTTATCTTTGTCAGAAATAATAGG
>CAYXXU010000132.1:0-3501 GCA_964469155.1 uncultured Bacteroidales bacterium | reverse complement strand
AGGCACTTAGTTGGTTATGAAAAATATTTTCTAACTTTACCGGACAACAGTGAAAATAATTATACTATAATATTGATATATAATTACTTACTAACTTTTTGCTGTGAATAACGCATGCAAATTATATCGTTATTTTTGTAGTTGTGCAACAAGCACAAACGCTATAGCAAATGCGGGGTATGCGTGTAGGTTGAAACATTTGAAATCTTTATATACATTTGTGCTGGCGTGAAAGTTTAGTGCTATTTATTCCCGCACTTGCCATAGCGTCGGCCGTTACCCAACATAATAAAAAATAAAAATCATTTCACATTAAAAAATAAAAATCATGAAAAAAAGTATGTTGCATTTAATGTTAATTCTCGTTTGCTTGACAAATAGTAGTTTTGGACAATCACCCAAAGGTATTTCCAGCAAATTTGACTTTATTCCGGGTGAGAAAATTATTTTCTTCGACGATTTTGCGAACGAGCCTATTGGCGAGTTCCCTGCCAAATGGAATTCGAATATTGGAGGAGATATTGTTGCATCCGAAGGCGCTACAGGCAAATGGTTGCGAATGAAAGCACAGGGTGGAAATTATATCCCCGAGCTTGATATGAAATTTCCCGATAATGTTACCATTGAATTTGATCTGTTGATAACCGATAATGCAGATTTTGTTGCCACTTACTATTCCGAACAGAAATATGATATCAATGCATACGGTGTTCCCGGCGAAGCTGGTTCAGAAACAATGCTTTCGTGGTCGACATCCGAATTTAAATCATATTCAACCAATGAAAGTGATGAAGGTAAAGAGATTTCGTCGACGAACGATCAATTTCCTTTGCCAATAAATAAGGTAACCCATGTCTCAATCTGGATACAAAAGAGCCGTTACCGTCTTTATCTTGATACCGAGAAAATATTTGATATACCCAAAGGTGTGTTTTCGGGTTTCGTTTATAATCGTTTCCGGTTTGAAACTTCCAATTCATCATCGGATATTTTGATTGGAAATTTCAGAATGGCAGTGGGATCGCCCGATACACGTAATCAGTTAATTACAAAAGGACGTTTCTCGACTTCAGGAATTTTATTTGATGTTAATTCGGATAAGATTAAAGCTGAATCACATGCTTGTATAAAAGAAATTGCGCAGGTTTTGAACGAAAATAAGGGAACAAAAATTTTAATCGTTGGGCATACCGACAGCGATGGTGATGAAGTAAAGAACCTTGATTTATCCAGACGGCGTGCCATTTCAGTTAAAAACTACCTAAAAAATGAGTTTGGAGTTGATATTTTAAATATAAGTACTGACGGGAAAGGAGAAACTGAACCCGTTGCCGACAATAAAACCCCTGAAGGAAAAGCACAGAACCGTCGTGTAGAGTTCATTAAAGAATAAAAATATCTGCGAGATATGATTTTTTATAAAGTATTTCAATTTCCATGAAGACGCATTTGTTCCTCCTGTTTTCGTGTATGACTGTCATTTCAATGGCTCAAAGTTCATTTTCAAATCAAGCAATTACTGTTGGAGAAGATGATTTTATGCCTTATTGCAGAGGAGAGGTTCATACACATTTTGAGGGCGAAATGGCTCAAATGATGAAGGAAATTTATGAATCGATAGCACCTTGGGACACCCTGAATCCGCCCAAAGGTTTTGAAGCCAACTTCAATGGAAGTAATAATGTGCTGGATATTATTTTTGCAAGTTATCTTAAACAGGGAAACTCAAAAACTATTAAATCAGGGGCAGCCTTGTCATTTTGCATTAACGATCCTGTTAGTGCTCTTGGCTCTCCTGTGGTTAACAATATTTTTCTTCAACCGATAAAAGTTGCTGATTTTTTTGGATACCCTGTTTACCAGAACACACAAAAAGAAGTAACCGTAATTTCTAAGAATAATACTTCCCTGTTTTTTCCTGTAACACAAGGAGAGTATTTGGAACAGTTGATTGAAGTTGAAACAGTAAAGCAAAGTAATAATTCGGGGAATCGTAAAAAAAGCGATTCGGACGAAATACTTTCCGAAATGGAGAAAGTATATAAAGAATTATTTAAAACAGACCCCGCTTCTGCGACAGAATTTAAAATTGAGATTCAAAAGTTCAAAGCCGACATGGTCAACAATGCTACAGACAATATTCCAGACGATATTCTAACATCCCTTAAAGAGGAATTGGAACAACTATCGCCAGTTGAACGAAACAAGCCAGCCATGTATTCAGTAGGTGCAATGGAAAAATATGCTAATTTTTCAGGGTTGATGCCAGACGAAGAAAATGGAACTGCCCTGGTTAAAGTAGCTCTGGAGTTTTTGGACATGAAGAATAAAAAAAACGCATTGAAATTATTGGTAATCAGCTGGAATGTAGGTGCAAGTAATTCAATGTCTGACAAACCCCGATTATTTGATGGTGAAGTAAAAGGATTTGGACTGGCTGATTTTTATATGGTTAAACTATACCATCAACAAAAAATCTGGAATAACATTTTTAACCTTATACAATGAAAAAAATCCTTTTTGTATTATTTTTGATAGTGCTTTGCACTATTAAATCATTCTCGCAATATGCGTATGAGAGATTGCATGGAATTTCAGAGGCTGATTATTCGTTAAAAACGGAACTCATACTTGATTATAACTATCTTGTGAAAATCAATAAAGAAACGGAAGACTATCAATCTGGTAGTCTGTCATTTAAATCATACGGTTTTTTGAATTTTAATAAAAATGATTTATCGTTTTTCAAGGCAGAACCTAAAGAATTTATTGAAACTCCTTTGCTGATTGACATTGATTGCTGTTTTTCTGATTCTAAAGGTCAGAATGAAGAAGTTGCCGGACTTACAAATATCACCGAATTTGTGGTGATAAAAGAGGATGATGTGAAAAGCGAAATAAATCTCAAAGGAATCCAGTTATCATCGATTTAGATTTTCTTTTCTCTTTATAATGCTGAGCAAAATATCAACTCTGGAAATAAAGACTATCAATTTCGTTTAACTTTCAAACACGACGAATGTAAATCATGCGATCAAAAGGATGTAGTGGGATATATCCAATATCAGGATATGAAAATTACAGATGACTTACGTTTGGATGGAAGAATAATCAATAGTATTCGATTTAATGAGTATCTTAATCAGGCATTTATGGAAAATAATATGGCTGGAAAAGATGATAAATTAAAATGGGCATTTGAGGATCGCTTTGCTGATAATTATTTTAAAGATATGCCAAAGATTGATGCTGCCAGATTGATAGATTTTCTACTCAATCCCAAAGGGACAATTGAATTTCCTATTTCAGGCTTTACAAAATCGCCCGACGGAACTGAAAACATAACATATAAAGGTTCTCTAAAAATATATGGAGATAAGATTTATAAATTCTGGCAGGGGGAATAATTATTGCGGATAGAAAACAAATTACGTTGGGTAACAAAGGTAGCCGTTGCACAACCCTGCCAAAAGATTGAAAAAAGGCAGGCAGACCTGAAAT
>CAYXXU010000131.1:0-3530 GCA_964469155.1 uncultured Bacteroidales bacterium | reverse complement strand
CACTTCCTGGACCGGGGTTTTACAGGTCATGAACATTTGGATAAGTTCGGATTGATCAACATGAATGGAAGAGTGTTTGATCCTTTAATGGCAATGTTCCTGAGTCCTGATAATTTTGTACAGTCGCCGGATCTTACACAGAATCTTAACAGGTACACTTATTGTCTGAATAATCCACTGAAATATGTCGATCCTTCAGGGATGACTTATTTTAAGCTGAATTCCCATTGGCAATGGGAATCCTTTGAGTACAATCCATTTATGGGTGATAATTTCAGGACAGTCTCGGGAGGTGGAATAAATCCTGAAAGACTAAATGGCACATACAGGTATAACCGGAATTCCGGGCAATACGAAAATAATATTGGTGAAAGGGTGACATGGGATGAAGTCTATGGTAATTATGTGGTACCAAATAGTGAATTCTCAATCCAACTATCAGGTATTCTTTCTAAATCAATTATAAACGACCCAGCAGTACTACCACAGACAAAAGAAGATTACCAGAAATTAGCCGATAACTACAACAATGACAAAACATTAGTTGAAGGGAATAATCTGTTACTTGCAGAGAAGTTTAAAGAGGTCTTCTATATGACCCTTGGGAACTTAAATTTATGTGTATTGACGACAAATTCAGGTACTTTTGGGATGACGAGTAAAGGAATATTTTACGATTTTTCTGAAAATTCTTTTGTAGGAGGCTATGTAATGCGTGAAGGCAGTGGTTGGGGCATTCATATCTCACCATTTGCTCTGTGTAATAATGTTAACTTCAAGGCAATTGCAGGCCATGAACTTATTCATCTTTATCATTATAATAAAACATCATACTCACTCACCTACTCTGAAATGGTGGCATACAAATACACAGTTGATGTTTATAATTCTAATAAATACTATAATTCAGCCAATCAGGAAATGTCCATAGCGAGGTCATTGGGTTATTGGAGTTCTCATCCAGAGTATCTTGTATCAGATCATGCTTATGTCTGGGTATGGGGGAATCAATGAATTTGGTCTTATTTATATAGTAATTTTGACATGAAAAAGACTTTGTTAATTTTAGTGCTCCTTTTTGTCGTGAATATGCTAAATGCTCAATTACAAGGCAGATATGTTGCTGATTACAGAAAGGATATCGAGTATTCTATTAACTTCCTAGAAGATGGGATTTATTATATGGATATGGTTGAACATTTAACTAATGATGTTCTGGATAAGAGAACCATGTCTATTGGCCTTTATTCACGTGAGGGAAATATAATAAATCTAATTGACAAGATCCACAACTTTAGAATGACTCTGGGTATTATCAATGATTCTCTAAAAATGAACCAGTCATTTTATTTTATTAAGGGTAAAGTATTTGGTTTTAAGTCAAATTACGTGGACATGTATACAATAAACTGGTTAAAAAATCAAGACTCTTTGTGTTTAAAGAAAGATAGGGAGGAATTCAGGGCCAAGAATCAAAAATTATATACCCTTAAGTTTGGTGATTATTATGCGGCAGAATGCGTTCAATGTACCTTTGAATATCGATTGACTATTTCAAGAGATAACATCTATCACCTCTATCTTAATGATTTGCTAATTTCAGAAGGGAATTGGGTTAGAGAGGGAGTTGAGTTAATCCTGTTCGATAATTCGCTAAAACACCGATTCTATATAATGGTAGCAAATAGAGTTTTGGTTAGCAAATTATTGCCTGGTGATTATCAATCAGTTACATTAAAACGCAAACCATTGAATCCAAAAAAATAAGACTCTGCGCTTATTAATAAAGACTACATCACTGCCTCAATAATCCACTGAAATATATTGACCCTTCAGGGATGACCTATTTTAAGTTGAATCCCCATTGGCAATGGGAATCCTTTGAATACAATCCATTTATGGGTGATAATTTCAGAACAGTCTCGGGAGGTGGTATAACAGCTTCGGAAAACCCACAGGTATTTCAGTTACCAATACAAGGAACGGGGAATCTGTTACGAGAAGTAAAACCGTGGCCTACGATCAGACTACGGGTTTACTTCTTACCGAAACCGCTGCCTTCGGATCATCACCTTCTGTTGTTACCACTTACTCTTATGATGATTTAGGGAACCAGGAAAGCGTTTCGGTTAGCAGCGGCACAAAAACAAGGACAGGGGAAAACATATGGGAACAGGGCAAAGGAAGGTTCATTACCGGCAAAGTGAACGCTCTTGGAGATACTGTCAGTTACTCGTATGACAAAACAGGCAGCGTTATTTCTGCCACCGGCATAACCGGACTTGTCACTTCTTATACCTATGACGGTATGGGCAATATTGAGACAACGACCTTGCCGGGAGACAGAGTCATTCAGAGTTCGCTTGTGTGGTCGCAAAACAGCACAGGCAAGGGCGATCTGTACTATCTCAAAACCGAATCCGCCGGGAAACCGACCACACTCGCCCGATCAGGGTGGTACGATATCGTACGTTTATAATCCTGAGGATAAAATAAAACAGATCACATCACCATCGGGAAACACAGTGATCGGATATGATGATTACGGTTACCAGAGCTCACTTGAAGACATTGATGCAGGAACTATTGAATATACTTATAATGCCTTCGGTGAACTGTAATCGCAGACGGATGCAAAAGGCAATGAGCAGACTTTAACCTATGATGCCATGGGACGGGCGCTTACAAAATCGTGGAACGGAGGAGAGGCAATTACTTATGTCTACAATCCTGTTAACAGGATGATAAAAAGTATCTCATCATCAAATGGTACCGGTAAGAGGTTTGAATATGACGAGCTTAACAGGCTTCAGACAAGAGTAGACAGTATCGATAATAATAATAAATTTACAGCATCGTATAGTTACCTTTCAACAGGTGAGATTGGTAATGTAGTCCTGAATAGTGCGGTGACAATGAGCTATCAGTATAATGCCTATGGTTATGTTGACCAGGTTCGTACCAACAACCAGCTTGTATGGGACGCCAATTCGGTGAATGAGTACGGGATCGTAAATAATTTTACACTTGGAAACCAGGTTAATACAGTAATCTCATACGATCAGTACGGTTTTGTCGATGGTATTACAAGTACTGAAGGCGGCACATACCTTCAAAACTGGAGTTACGATTTCAATAACATCACGGGTAACCTGACAAGCAGGATGGGACTAAACTCTTCGGGAGGCAGTGTAACAGAAAGTTTCACGTATGATGACCTTAACAGGCTGCTGACCTATACGGCAGGTCAGGATACTCTATCGGTGAGTTATGATGGGTCGGGTTATGGGAACATAACCGGCAAGACTGATGTTGGGACTTATGATTACACAGGGGGAGTTCATAACGTGACATCCGTTACAGAACCTACGGAGCTAATGCAAAACCTGCCAAAACAATTTATAGATTATACAAAATCCGGTAAAGTAAGTTGTATAACCGACACATTGGTTACAGAGGAGGTAAGAGAACTGAATTTCATATATGGTCCGGATGAAAACCGGGTGAAGACGTTGTTTACAGTGGATGAT
>CAYXXU010000130.1:0-3738 GCA_964469155.1 uncultured Bacteroidales bacterium | reverse complement strand
CCACATACAACAATCTTCTGTAAATTCTTCTTAATAAGTGGTACAAATCTAAAGGGTTGGCGGATGTGCGCTTTGTGGTTAATTTTATATGCGTAAAACAGCGGGATCAGCGGGAAAAAAAATGGTTGTCAATTCAGGTTATCTGTATTGTGGTTCTTTAACCGTGAGGACTATGTGGTGAAAATGGAATTATTCCTACCTTTGCAAAAAATATATAAAATGATTGCAGAAAGAAACAAAGTAGTATCCCTTGCTTACCGTCTTACCGAAAACGCTGCCGACGGCACTCTTATTGAAGAAATAAACGAAACCCAACCATTTGTATTCCTGTTTGGTGCCGGCAATTTAATTCCCGGATTTGAACAAAACGTAAGTAATCTTAAAGTAGGCGATAGTTTTGCCTTTAGTGTTACTGCAAACGAAGCCTATGGCGAGTACGACCAGCAAGGTGTTGTCGATTTGCCGCTGTCAGTTTTCCAGAACGACGGTGTTGTCGATGCAGAAGTTTGTAAAGTAGGCAACATAGTCCCCATGCAGAACGCCGAGGGTCATCATTTCAACGGAGTGATAAAAGCAGTTTCCGATACCAATGTTACCATGGATTTCAATCATCCTTTAGCCGGAGTGAATCTTCATTTCGAAGGCTCGGTGGTTGATATCAGGGAAGCCACAGCAAAAGAGATTGAAAAAGGTCATGTACATCACGACCATGACGACGGACATTCCTGTGGTTGCGGTTGCTAAGAATTATTCCGGGACAGGCTTACGGTTCACAATTTAATTTTACCAATCAGGATATTGCATTTGATTTTTTCATAGATTTGTTTATTAAAATTCAAAACTATGAAAAACAGAAACTACCTTAGGTTCTTCGCATTTTTATTGATTGCGGGTTTAATTACCGTCTTCGGATGTAAAAAAGACAAAGACGACAATCCTCCCGATGAAACACCGGCTACAACAGTGACCGATGCCGATGGAAATGTGTACAATATTATTGAGATTGGTACACAAAAGTGGATGAAAGAAAATCTGCGCACTACAAAATACCGCGATGGCAGCGCCATAGCCAATACCACCGACAACACTGCCTGGATAGGTCTGTCGTCAGGGGCATGGTGCTATTACGATAACGATGCTGCAAACAATACCACTTACGGTAAACTGTATAATTTTTATGCCGTCGCCGATTCCAGAAATCTTGCTCCTTCAGGCTGGCATGTTGCCACCGAAGCCGATTGGAATACTTTGTTCACACACCTGGGTGGGTCAACTGTTGCCGGAGGAAAACTAAAAGAAAGCGGAACCACCCACTGGACGGCTCCAAATACGGGTGCCACCAATTCAGTTAGCTTTACAGCGCTTCCGGGGGGCAATCGTTTTACCAACGGGGTTTTCTATCAGAAAGGCTCTGAAGGATTTTACTGGACATCCACTACCGATGGAGCTAATGGTAAAAACATCTACCTTACTTTTGTAAGCGCGGAGGCCTACATTTATTCAACCCTGAAAAAATCCGGCTACTCGGTCAGATGTGTTAAGGACTGATCTTCTTGTTAGGGATAATGATGCTTATTTTACCGGCTTAGGTTTTCTATTGGCCAGATCATTATAATAGGCTGCTTTTTTAATATCCCCAATGTGATTGAAATATCTCGCCAGGTTATTATTCAAGGATTGATTGGCCGGTTGTTTTTCTATCGCTTTTTCCCACATGGCAATAGCATTCAGGGTGTCTTTTAATAGCAAATAATAATTCCCTATATTGATATAAGGCTCATCGGAAGTTGGATTAACCCTCATCAACCGCGTATTCATATCAATGGCCTTTTGCAGATTACCCTGACTGAAATAAATTCCGCCTAACTTGGTGTAGCTGGCCGAAAAGTCTTCTTTTATTTTCAATGTTTTCAAATAATAATATTCCGCAGAGTCAGTTCGCTGGTTTTGTTCGAAAGCGTTAGCCAGGTTAAAAAAGGCTTCCGTATAAGCGGTGTCGTATTGTATGGCTTTTTTCCAGCAGTATATGGCTTTTTTCGTATGGCCGAAAAACTTGAACTCCAGCACTCCTAAATTATTCCAACAGGTGGTATATTCCGGATAGATATCGAGGGCTTTCTCATAATAGCTCCTGGCTTCATTAGCGGAGTTATAGGCTATTTTTTTATCCTTGCTTCTGAACGTCTTTTCATAAAGCATAGAAGCATAGATAGAATTGGCTTTGGCCGAGTGTTCAAGATACTTTATGTCGTTCTTATAAAGGGTTTCAAAGTCTTTCCAATCTGCGTTTCGTACAATCGATCTCACACTCAGAGGCAGAATAAGTAACCCAATGATCCATAGCGGTTTCGAAAATGATTTTATACTACTGTTCTTTTTTTGGATATCGATCCTGAACAACAGAAAAATCAGTACAACCATGGCTAAACAAAACCCTAAAGAGGGTGTAAATAAAAAGCGCTCGGCCACAATACCGGGTGGAGGTTTTATGATATTAAGGTAGAGTGAAATATTGATAAAAAAATAAAGAATGGCAAAGCTTAAAACATGCTTACGCCTGAAAAGTTTAATAGCGAAAAATATCAAAACCCCGAAGATTAAGATCGATATAATTGGTATCAGATGAAAAGGGGTGGAGATAGGGATTTCGTTATACCCATAATAGAACAATAAAGGATGAGGAAAAACCAGCATTTTCAGATAGAACAGAAGCACAACAAAGGCGGTGCCTAACCTGAGTGCTAATCCTTTCTGATAGTATAATGGATTTTCAAAAAACAAAATCTCGCGGTCCGATCCCGACAGGAAGGTTTTAGGCAATAGTTTCAGAAGAAAAACCAGTATAAGAATTCCGGCCAAAATAATCAGCAGGTTGCGGAATTTCAAATCGGTGAAAAAATAGAGGGTAAGAGGGATAACAGCTATATAAACAATAGCGCTTGATTTGGAATAGTAAGCAAATATCAATGAAATAGCTCCGGCAATGATCCACCACCATTTTTTTGATGCTGCGAATTTCAGGAACGAATATATTGAAAGCAAACCTCCGATAAAGCAGAATATTTCATCACGGTTTTTCAAACTGGCCACCACTTCCGTATGAATAGGGTGAACGGCAAATAAAATAACCGTTAATAGTGGGATCAAAGGGTGTAAATTGACCAGCAGTTTCGACAACACCACAAAAAGAATCAGGCACAAAATAAAATAGAACAACACATTAAAAAAATGGCTGATATGCGGACTCTCTTTAAAAAATGCATATTCAAGCGCGTAACTTAATTTTACAATGGGCCTGTATTCATAGTTTTGTTTCGATGTATTGGCATAGTGGGTGGTAAAGATCTCAGGGATGGCTTTAAACCCTTTTTTTATAAGAGGATTATTGTAGGTAACAAAATCATCATCGAAGGAATATTTGTTTGAAATTGAATTCCCAAAAACACTGAATACAAGAATGAAAAGGAAAATGGCTACTTTCCGGTAAGAAGTAATAAAACCTTGATTGAGTGGGAGGGGGGCTTGATTTTTTAACTTTTGGTTGTGTTCAGTTTTCTGTTTATCAGAGGGCAGGTTTTTATTACCTTTTTTGAGGCTATCTTTTTTCATTTGCAAAGTAATGGTGGTTCTATACTTTCAGAAGGCAACCAGTTAAAGTTGAAATTAATTTTCTAAAAGTATAAAAAATCACTGTTGTCCGGTAAAAGTTTAAAGGAAGCCGAAGCCTAAGCCCGGCTT
>CAYXXU010000129.1:0-3920 GCA_964469155.1 uncultured Bacteroidales bacterium | reverse complement strand
TCCCAGCCCGCGCCGGGCAGCTTCTTCTCGATCACCCTTTCGCGCTCATCATATATGTACTGATAACAAAGCTGATCGAGCTCCGTCGAGGTTATAATCCCATCATCGGCTGTTGCCCTGGGTGGTATTACACAACTAAGCTGTCCCTTATTGTTGTAGACATAGTAGGTCGAAAATGCATTTGCGGCATCATAACTGCGTTTGAGAACAACACGATCCTCCTTGTCCCTGAATTCAACTGTCCGCGTGCCAGATCCCTGGGCATTGTTTTCATCCCAGAGTGTGGTTTTTACAAGTGTGTTGGCAGGATAGGCCGTGGCCGTAAGATTTAATACATTTGAAGTGTTTACTGTATAGTTCATTACTTCTCCCGATGTATTTGAATCATATCCCGTTTTCACTTCCTTTCCTCCTTCCATGCGCCAGGTGTTGCCCGGGGATGACTCTTTGATAATCCTGTTCAGTGGTGAGGCCTCATACTTTACCTGTGAATACGCATAACTGTCGTCCGGTGATCCGTAATATGCTGTCCAGTTGGCTGCCGCTGCAGGGGTGCTGTGAAATGCCATGTTGTTATTTGCAGCGGCAAACGGAAGATAGCTCTTTTCCTGCCTTCCGTACTGGTCATAGCCAAAGGAGGTGATCAGATCCATTGTCCCACCGGGTGAGGCTTTGTAATAATTGACCTGTGACGGCCGGCCCAGACCATCAAAATATTCTATCCGTGTCCTTTTGGATTGATAACTTAAACCTGGAATGCCGGCTTCTGATGTCTGCCCCGATATAAGCACTGTCTCCGAACTGATGTAGTTCTGGCTGATTGTCTGTGAAATGCCCTCCGGTATGAACAATCCGGCTGTAATTATTATTGCTGCTATATAAATCGGTTTCATCGTTCGCATGGTTTTATTTAATGTAATTGTACTTGTAAAGTCTGACCAGATGATTATCATCATTGCGAACCAACTTTAAACGGGCAAAAGTATCATACTCATATTTAGTTGTAGTGCCTTTCGGATCTGTAGCATTTTTGAGTCCTGTTAACGGATAATACCCGTATGTGTTAATCAGCGCGTCCGGCACAAGGCTGTTCAGTCCGGTCCATAAATCTTTACTTTCATAAGAGATTGCTTTGCCGTCAAGGGAGCTTACCTGGGTGTATGCAGCGCCATTTATCTCTGCCATCAGATAGTTGCCATACAAATCCCACAACCAGGCGGTTGTAATTCCATCGCGGGAAGTGATCTGACGCAAATTGCCATTCGCGGTATTATAAGCGTCATAGCTGACCTCCGGTGTTGATGCATACCTGCTGTCCCTGGCCGATCCGTTAAAGAATGTAAAGCTGCTTACCGGGAATGGTACTGTGAATTCAAGTTTGTACAGCTTATCCGGCACATAACTGGTCCCATTTATCTTGTAGGTGGTTAAAGAGCTGCCCGTAACATTGTTGTTCTTCAGACTTACAGTTTCAACAGGGTAGTTCATATTTTTGGTCTTCATCTGCGAATAGAGTCCGGTATTGATGTCTGACGGCCACCTTGTCTTTGTTTCAATTGTGGTTCCGTCGCTTGCAATGAGCGTTTCGCTGCTCATCAGACCGTAATCATTATACGAATAACTTTTTGTTGAAACAACATTGCCTGAAGGTGAATACCGGGTTACAACTTCCTGATTGATGTATGTCCATACAGACTTCAAATCATATCCTATTACCTTATACGGCTGTATTGACGAGCTGCTGCCACCCAGTACCCCATTAGGATTATAAAACTTCTCGACAGCAAGGCATGACACATCCTTATAGTTTCTTGTCTCTGTGAAATTGTAGCTGTAAGTATTTGAAGACATTGTTATTGAACTATTTTCAATAAGGCTGCTTGAAGCCTCGAGCCCGGTTTTCCATCCTGTGTTGTTGGTTACAAGGGGATAAATCATGGCATCACTGATCGTAAGATTCCAGGGCGTTCCAGCGGCATCAATGTCAATAATGTAATAATGCACTTCTTTGCCGTTCTCCGCATTTTCACCAGACCATACCTCAACATTGGAATATAAAATATGATAAAGACCGCAAACCGATAAATTATAAAATGAATTTGAGGATAGTTTGCCGTATGTTGCAGACCCATCAATGCCCGGGTTAAACCGATAGGTAAAATACTCAGTGTAATACTTGTAATTTAGTGATTTCTGGGATGAAGAATACACATACTTTTTAACAACAGGTGTCGTGCTTGTTGGTGAATCATAAGTTTTCGTCCTTAATACCCTGCACCCACCCAGAATGTTATTGGAGTTATCTTTATGAGGCTCATATTCAATAGTTGAATATCCCCGTGTCGGGAATATTACTTTTTTAAGCATCCCTTTTTGTGCATAAAGGTAGTCTGGCGACCGGTTGGCGGTCGTGGGTATCATATTTGCAAACAAACCCCTGTAATTGGTTGGAACTTCAGTGATAATTGCAAAATCAGAATTTACCTTTCCGTTAAAGTAGCCCCAATGGTCCTGTGAAAAAGAAAACCTTGCAGGTAATTGCGACAAGTTATTATACTGGAAAATATACGAGGATATTTTTGATGATGTATTGGTCTGAACCTGCACCGAATCCAGGAACATTCTTTTTTCATGCTCGGAATTAGGTTCTGATATGCCCAGGTTTGTCTTGCTTTTATAGCTTGAAGAACATGTTGGAAATTCATGGAAAAACTGAAAACTCTTTATCAGATTGTTGTTATTATCAAGTACTTTAATCCTGGTAAGCTCATAATCGCCATAACTGTCAAGTCTGGTGGTATTACTTTTTACAAATTCAATACTCCCGATATTCGGAAAAATAATCTTGTCAGGAAAAACAGCGTCGGAATAAAAAGGATTTACTCCGGTATTGAGTTCATTCAGACTGACCGGAGGCAGGGAATTATAAGATTGCTGAACAACTGTCGTGGCTGTCTGTGATACTCCATTGTACTGCAAAAAGCCTGTATTTGTAGTATATGTAAAATTAACAACCTCACCGTCGGGGTGCTTAATCTGGGTAAGATAATAAGATGAGGTATAGGAAGGTTCATTATTGGGACGTGTCCATCCAACCTTATCAAACAAATAACTTATTCCGTCGGGCGTGGTAATCTTAAAATATGAATAATAGGTGCCTGAAGCATTTGTTTCTACTATTAAGTTTCTGAAGGGGATCAGTCTTATTACACCCGATTCATCTATTATGAACTTCCCTGAATATCCTAAAAAGGAAAAGGTAAATTCATCAGGTTCCAGATCGTTGTCACTTGAAATGAGAAGCAAGTCCAGATAATTCTTTTTCTGTTCAATCGTCATTGAGCTCCAGTTTGAAGGATACGTAGGTCTCGCTCCAGGTCTGTCAACTCTTCCCTTTCTATATCTGTTTATTACCCCACCGGAATTCAGAGTCCAGTCAAACCCGACCCAGGAAGATATCCTGTCAACAATTAATCCGTTAGAGCTATATTCCAATGTTAGCGGAACCGATAAATTCGTGGTTTTAAACTCATACAGCAGGATTGAATAATTTGCTGTTCCTGTAAACAGGCCTACAGGAACAGCGCTAAACCTGCCAAGATCAGCAGCATTCGGATTTGGAGCATAAGGCTTATTCAACCTGATTGTCAGGTTATCTGCAAAAACCTCAGGCCCGGTTATTAAAACCAGGCAAATAAAGAAACCAATAAACAGAGTGTAGCTAAAGCGACTGTTTATTGTCTTTTCAGAAACTTCATTTTTCATATTAACACATTTAAAATAAATGACATCAACCAAAAACCTGACAAGCCTGCAGGTAAACCACCTGCGCCATGATAAAAACATTACCTGGTTAATTTGTGTGTTAACGACACTTTTCCCAGAATTGAAAGAAGACCAATTTTATGTAACATGTCGGA
>CAYXXU010000128.1:0-4022 GCA_964469155.1 uncultured Bacteroidales bacterium | reverse complement strand
AAAGTGGCTGATGTAAAAAAGTCAATCGATTTGAAAGACAATGTTTATGTGGCCGAAAGCAGATATAATCAATTAAACAGTAGTATGGATGTGATTTTGCAGAAACTTGATTCGGCCGGGAATATTATTTGGAATGTAAGCGTTGGTGAAAGTTATGATGAAGTACTGGCAGATTTTACCATTGACGATTCCCTGAAAATTTATCTTCTGATCAATATGATGAATCAAGGAGGTCGAAGCGCAATGATTGTTGTCTATGATTCGTCAGGTGCATTTAAATGGAAGGGCGACCTGAAACATATGCGGATAGGAAATGGAATAACGGGAGATAATAATGGTGCAATTAATATTGTTGGAGATTACACCGGAAAAAATAATGAAGTCTCTTATTTAGAAAAGTATTCTGATGTTGGAGACTACAAATGGTATACGGAAATAGCATTTCAAAGTAAAATTTCGTGTAAAACGATTGATGTAAATCAAGACCACAATATTTATGTGGTTGGAGTAGATTCCGGAAATATAAGATCGCATGTGATGTTGTTTGACAGGCTTAACGGAGGTTTGAAAAAAGATAATGTTATATCGGGATTTTTCATCACTAATCTTATTGTGGATAAAAATAACAATTGTTACGTTGCAGGCAGCAACTTAAAAAGAGGTGAAGTAATAATAAAGAAGCTAAACGATAAGCAAGAAATTGATTGGAGTTATTCTATAAAGTCAAATGATATTTATTTGGAGGAAAATTGTTTGGTTATTGATAGTTCCGGAAATATTTCGGTTCTATTTCAAAAAAAGGATGGTTATGAAATAGATAAACTTGATAATGATGGGACCCTAATTTGGAATCTGAAAGAAAATGGTGATTGGTATTCGCAAATTGAGAGATTAAAATTAATGGTTGACGGTAATCTAAATCTTTATACCCTATTAGCATCACATGAGGTCAAAAAAGGGCCTTTCCGGTCGTTTATTATCAAATATGACCCTTATGGAGAAAAACTTTGGGAACAGTTGGTTGATAAAAACAGGTTGTTTGACTTTGTTATTTCGGAAAACGATAACGTTTATATACAGGGAAAGCAAGATTATGGTGATAACCATTTTAGCCTGTTAACTTCGAAATATGCTCAGTGTTATATGACTGCGAATTTAAGATCTGTATCTGCTAACAATCAAAGCGAGAAATCACCAGAAAGTTTTGTGAAATTATATCCTAACCCCAATGACGGGAGCATGCATCTGGAATATGATTTTGCTAATAATTTACCGGGAAGATTTGAGATTTTTGATTTTACCGGAAGAAAGGTATACTCCCTGATACTTGCCCAATCAACCGGAAGTGCCGAAATTTCTGCCATGAATCTGAGCAGAGGAGTATATTTATATAGATTGGTTTCTGAGGATGTTTCAATTGAAACGGGGAAAGTGGTGGTGATAAAGTAATAATAAAGAATTTGAGAATTGATAACAGTATTATTATTTAATACATTTTGAGGGATAGGGACTAATATAAAGATTGATCTGAACATACTGTTTGCCATCAAGAATATTTTAATCTGAGTAACCCATTAAAAATATTTTTTGTGTGAGTCGTAGTTTGACCCACTACCCTTTTATCTTTGCGATAAATTAAATGAAAAGCTGATGGCAAAAGAAGAATTGATAGGCCGGCAATGGATTATAATCAGAAAGCTGAGAAAAGGCCCTGCCACGCTCAAGGAAATCAGGGAGACGCTGAGCAGGGAGTCGGAGTTGCAGGACAGAGATTATACGGTTTCGAGAAAGACCTTTCAAAGAGATATTGCCGATATCAGCCAGATACACAATATAGAAATTGAATATAATGTGTATGAAAAGAAGTATGCAATTACCTTTGACCAGAAGGCCGAAATGACAGAAAGGATGTTTGAGGCCTATGATACTTTTAATGCATTGAATATAACGGACCGGTTGTCGAACCACATTTATTTTGAATCGCGGAGGCCTCAGGGGACGGAAAACCTTTACGGTTTGCTGCATGCCATTAAGAATAAACTTCAGATTTCGTTTACTTACCAGAAATTTGTGGATGAAGAAAAAAGCATCAGAAAATGTGAGCCTTATGCATTGAAAGAATTCAGGTGCAGGTGGTATGTGATAGCCCGTGACATGGGCGACAAAAAAGTAAAGAGTTTTGCCATGGACAGGCTGAGCCGCCTTGACATTACGCAAAAGAAATTCCAGTTGCCAAATGATTTTGATGTGGACGAACATTATCGATATAGCTTTGGTATAATAAGCCCGAATGGCGATAAACCTCAGGAAGTAATACTATCGTTCAGACCCTTGCAGGGGAAATATATAAAATCGCTGCCACTGCATGCATCGCAGGTGATATTAATAGATGATAAAAAGGAATTGAGGGTGAAACTGAGGTTGTTTGTTACCTACGATTTTGTGATGGAGTTGCTGTCGTTTGGTGATAATGTTAAGGTAATTGCACCGGATGGCTTGGTACAGGATATTAAAACAGCGTTTAAACTGGGTTTAAAAAGATATAAATAATAAAAAAAAGCCTCTTGTAGAAAAAGGCATAAAATATTAACCACCACAGATAACATTTTTTTTAACCTTTAAAACAAGGAGGCAATGGCAAAATTATAAAAAATAAAACAAGGGAAGCGGAAATTGCAAGATTTTTATTATTCCCTTTTTTTATTCCCACCCAATCTTATTTCGAGAACCCCGCCCGGGAAATTCAGGAGTAAATATGCGCTTCATCCACTTGTGGCTCATGGCCGCAGGCGATAGTGGAAATTTGAATTATAACCTAAAAAAAATAAAAAAATGAATACTAAAATTACAAATACAACCGATATGGTTGATGAACTGATACTGGTATGCGACGGAAACTCCCCAGCCATCAGCAGTATTCCCGCTTTGGAAACAGCCTACACCGGGCTGAAAGCCAAAAGGGTCGTTATAAAAGATACTGCTATGCTTCAGGAGAATGTTATAACCGGTTATGCAACTCAGAAAAGGGTTGCAAAAGAGTTATGTGTCAAAAAGATACTAAAGGTATCGAAAAGCCTGGTAGCTTACGGACATATAAAAGGTGATAATCCTTTGGTAGAAAGCATGAAGTTTTCAGCTTCGGCGCTGGGGCGCATGAGGGCTGCCAAACTGGTGCTGGTGGGGTGGAATGTTTTTAACGCTGCCACGGCGCTTTCATCTGATATTGTAGATTATGGTACGGAAGCGGCTGACTTGTCGGCGCTTGAAAACGCTATCAAGGAATTCACCCTGCTGATACCTGAGCCCAAGGAAGCCCGCGACATCAGAAAAGGATGTACCGCTAAACTGAGGGTGCTGACCAAAGAAACCAACACTTTGCTGAAAAAAGTGATGGATCCTTTGATAGTGGTGTTGGATGAGGCATACGCTGATTTCATCGTATTGTATTTCAACGCACGCAGCATTACTGATGTGCACGGTAAGAAAAAGAAAGCCGCACCGGTTACCGGAGTTGGTATTCTTTCAGGAACCGTATGCAATAGTGAAGACAGTGGCGCCATTGAAGAGGCAAGTGTTACTATTGTTGAACCTGATCTGACCGTGACTACCGATGAGGATGGCTATTATTACTTTGAGAGTGTTCCGGCAGGAACCTACACACTTAAGGTGAAAGCAGCTACCTATCTCGACGAGACAGTGACTGATGTGGAGATACTTCCCAACAGTGAAGTGACCAAAGATGTGGCGCTGAATTCGGATGTTGAAGGCAGTGTTTAATTTCTATAATTAATTTTATTCACTTAACATGAAAGGCCTGCAGGAGACTGCGGGCCTTTTGATTTCTGACTAAATTTTTTGAAGTCAGATGTGAAGACCATAAAAATTAGTTATTAAAAACAAATGTAAAAAAAATGTAAAATAGCCGCATAAGGCGGCTATTTTTTTGCTCCCCCCGCTGGACTTGAACCAGCGACCCTCTGATTAACAGTCAGATGCTCTAACCAACTGAGCTAGGGAGGAAT
>CAYXXU010000127.1:2525-4160 GCA_964469155.1 uncultured Bacteroidales bacterium | reverse complement strand
CCCATAAGGGACTTATCCCCATTGCCTTCGACCTGGAACAGGACGATTACCACCCTCTGCTTGCCAGGCTTCCGGTCCCGGTTGATGTGCTCATCAACAATGCCGGACTGCTGATCAATAAGCCTTTCGAAAGCACCAACCGTAAGGATATCGAAAGGTCGTTCGATGTCAACTTTACCGCTCCCTACCGTCTGATACAGCTTTTGCTGCCGCATTTCAGCCCCAATGCCCATGTGGTGAACATCAGCAGTATGGGCGGATACCAGGGAAGCGCCAAATTTGCCGGATTGTCGGTGTATAGCGCCAGCAAATCTGCTTTGGCCTGCCTTACCGAGTGCCTGGCCGAAGAACTGAAACCCAGACAGGTGAAAGTAAACTGCTTGTGCCTGGGCGCCGTGCAAACCCAAATGCTCCATGAGGCATTCCCGGGATACAAAGCCCCGGTTAAACCTCAGGAAATGGCAGCATATATTGTTGATTTTGCCCTGAAAGCACATCACCTGATGAATGGAAAGATTATTCCGGTATCGTTGAGTACCCCATAAAAATTATTTTTCGGCCCTGCACAATATTTTTGGGACCTTTTCGTTTGACGGCATGTTTTAAAAATAATTAAAAATATGAAAACTTCAGCTTTAAAATTCTGTTTCATTGCAGTTATGCTTATAACTGCATTGTTGGCTTCGGCCCAAACCAAATCGACCATCACCATCAAATCGATGACGATTCAAAATGGTGACACCATTGTTAAAGAACAGACTTTTCAGAATGATGGCAATACCATGATCTACGATAGTTTGTTCGATAATAACTCGCGTTTTTTATTCTTTAACAGGAATTATGACCTGGATACCAATTTCAAACAAGGGTTTTCGGATATCTTTGGTAAGGAAATGAACGATTTTATGAAGAAATTCAATTTCCCTTCAGGAAACCTGATGGATCCGGATTTTGATTTTTTTGGACATGATCTGAACCTCGATCTGGATTCTGCCTTCTCCAAACTGTATCATCAAAAGCTCTTTCCTGACGACAGTGATGCTGAGAACCCCGAAGAAATGCCCCAGCTCCAAACCCTGCTGCCCTACGAAATCAGTTGCGAAAAACTAATCTCTATCGACCAGAACGAAGTGGCAGGCTATGCCACCGAACCCGATGACCGGGAAGGGAACATCAAAGTGAGCTTTACTCTCGATGCACAGAAAGAGTCGGTCATTTGCTTATACGATGCGGCTAATAAGCCATTCTATAAGGAGAAAGTGCCCAAATCCAAAGGAATATATACCCGCCTTTTCGATTTTACGGTGTATGAGCCGGGCACCTATTATGTGTCGGTGGCACAGGGTAAAAAGATCAGCAAAAGCAGGATAGTGTTCAAAAAGAATGGTTTTTAGGTGAGGCAACTGTAAGGGAGCATATTTTTTACTGTTCATTTTTGATAAATTTACTATTTTTGCAATCTTATTATTTTATTCTTATGGGTTGTGGGTTACATTGAATAAGATAATAAGAACCGGGTGGTTAGCTCAGTTGGTTTAGAGCACTTGCTTGACAGGCAAGGGGTCGATGGTTCGAATCCATTACCACCCACAACCATAAGATGGCCTTCGCAGAAGGCTTTTTTTGTTTACGGCA
>CAYXXU010000127.1:0-2425 GCA_964469155.1 uncultured Bacteroidales bacterium | reverse complement strand
GCTTTGAAAATGCAGTTTTCTGAAAGCGGACGAAAACAAAAAAGTAATGAGCCGCAGGCGAATCATCTTTTGGTTGAATCTCCCCCCCACTATGGATCACCGCAGGTAATCCAAACCCACCCACAACCATAAGATGGCCTTCGCAGAAGGCTTTTTTTGTTTACGGCAGCTTTGAAAATGCAGTTTTCTGAAAGCGGACGAAAACAAAAAAGTAATGAGCCGCTGGCGAATCATCTTTTGGTTGAATCTCCCCCCCCCTATGGATCACCTAAGGTAATCCCAACCCACCCACACACTTAATAAGGCACTTACAATAAAAGTAAGTGCTTATTGGTTTATGGTTTAAATATGGTTTAAACATTTTGTTATAAGTAAAATGCAAAATTTTAATCAAAAAAGTATATTTTTGAAGCTATTAATAATTTGTCTGAAATATCCAATCTTTCGCTTGGGGTGTTAGCTCAGTAGGCAGAGCGCTAGGTTCGCAATATAGAGATCACGGGTTCGATTCCCGTACACTCCACAGAATAGGAAGTTAATACCATGTAATTCTTATTATTACCTGGTATTTTTAGTGAATAGTTGGCAATAGAGGTGGCAAATAATTGCAGATACCTTTTAATAGCAGTACATGAAAAGATTGTTTTTTGTTCATACATTAATTCATTTTCATGAATAATGCCATTTAGCTTACAGACGAACAAATTATTGATGATATGTCTTCAGGCAGAGCAAAATCGATAGTGATATCACAACATTAATACACAAATTTCACCGCATACCAAACAGCGACAAATTCCTCAATTGTCAAAAGACCCTTATAATTGAATTCTATATCACTTGAATAATTTGAGTTGGCAGTATATACGTTACCATCACTGAAATTGGCAATCACATCACTGCTGTAAGTGGAGGTTCCCCTGTATATTTTGCCTTCTTTTATCGTATACACGATATCGTTTGAATATGTTGAGTTGGCTTTGTAAACCTTCCCATCACTGATCGTAAAAATCACATCACTTGAATATTCGCCATTGCCCTTGTAAATCTTATTACCTTTTACATGACAAATGACGTCTGATGAGTAACCGGACTTCTTCTTGTATACTTTTCCATCCTCCACGTTGCAGATCATCTCACTACTATAGGTGGTGTTTCCCTTGTAAACTTTCGTTTGAGCAAACGCATTAATAGTAAAGAGCAGAAATATAATAACTGGTGTGAAACGGATTATTTTCATAGCAATGAGGTTTTATTTGAAATTCACTGAGCAAAAGGAGTGCCAGCCAGAAACAAATATTTAGTTTAATAAATAATCATCAAATATCATCAATGTCTTCCTGCTCAGAAAAAACAAAGATCAGGCTCCCATTCCTGGTGAGGTCAATAACTCTTTTATAATCATCTTTAGGAATTGAAAAGCATCCCCAACTCCAGGATGTAGATAATTTTGAGCTATCATGAAATACAATAGACCTTGACCTGACATTAGAATTTAGTTTTTTTTGCTATCGATGATTTGTTTTTTCACCGCAGGGGCGCAGTCCCATCGGGATAGCTATGACTGGGATGCAATGAAATTTTTTCAGGGTTGAGTGTAGCATTGGGAGTTCTGTTCAGGCCTGATTCCATTAGAAAAGCCTATTATTTTTGCCGCAAAGCACACAAAGTTTTGCGCAATGGACACCAAGGAATGTGGAGTGAGACTATCCCTTGTGTACTTTATTTTTAGCGACTATTTTCCTACATACCACTTCCCAAACATATCCATCATGCCATTTATGGCGTTTTTGCTCCTAGTTTGTCCAATTTGCATACGAAAAAAACGGATTTTCGAAAAAACGGCTCCCACCCATTTTTTAATGCACTGATTAGGTGCGAAATCACTATCGCTATCAGTACTGATAGCGAGCCTATCAGTATTGACAGCGAAGGGAGCTGTATAGAAATTTACGCGGTAAGTACTGAAATCATCGCTATAAGGGTAGAAATTTTGGTTTTCTACCCTGAAATTTCATTTTTCAGGCCTGAAAAAATAGTGGTAAGGATAAAATCCGGGGCAGACTGGCAAATAATTTTCCCTGGCCTTAAAGAAAAAATAGTTGAAAGGTCAGAAATTCACTTTTTATTAACAGAATCTTCAGAATTAAGGGTAGAAATCTTCGCTATCAGTATTGATAGCGACGCTATCAGTACTGATATCGTAAATGTCAGAATTGTATTTTTTCTTTACTTGCAGGAAAACTAAATTTTATTTCCTTACAATTTCGATGAAAATACCGACCCGCTCGCTATATAGATAGAATTTTACATTAACTGTTAAACCCGCTTTATGGTCGGGCATGACAGGGAGTATGTCTGGCAATACAACTTACATTAAGTCCACTAATAAATTACACAATAACAAAATTATTCTTACCTTCGC
>CAYXXU010000126.1:2094-4300 GCA_964469155.1 uncultured Bacteroidales bacterium | reverse complement strand
GCTATTTGCAACTTTTATCAACCTTAAAAACAAAAAACACTTTATCGTCGAATTCATCAAAACTCTCGTCAATAGCCAATCCACCTGAATATTCCCATCCATTCGACATGGTGCCCCGAAAAGCTTTCCGCATTTCAAGTATGGATCGCTCATAACTTTTACTGCTAAAAAGATCTATCTGAGGAATGAATTTGAAATTGTATTCAAACTGGCCCGGATTTCCTTTTATTCTTTTCATAACTATTGGCGGGATAAACCCGGCCCGGTATGCAACGAGTGGGTATAAACAATAGTCCCATCCTTCAGCCCCTGCAATATTGAAAAGCTTTTTTACCTCATAAACGCCATTCATATCGACAAGTTTGTATTCATAATGAACACCGGCATTTTCCATGACCCGTTGCATAATGCAGTCTTCGGCGCCAATAGCGAAAAAATCCCAGCCCTGTGTCCCTTTCTGGTTAAGCATATTAAGGATGGCCGCATGGTTCTCATCATAATTGCTTTTTGATGAAAAGGCATCCGCCAGATTTGCATCCCTCATGTATTCATAATGGGAATATGGTTTTTCGGGCTTCGTTTCATCCCTCATCATGATCGCTGTCATAAAATTTATCGACATAAGTTTAAATCCCTGGCTTCCATGTTTGTTGGCTGAATCGGCAATATATTCCAAGTCCTTCCCGGGTTCGAATATCCGGTAACTGAACTTCTCACTTTTTACCGGCTTACTGAGCGTATCATGGGAAACTACAAGATACATGGGAAATAAATTCACATCTTTGCTTATCGACCAGCCTGTTGCTCCCAGGGAATCAAGAAGCGACTGTAACCCTTTTCCTGAATTATTGGATTCAGTGAACTTAATGAATCGCGTGGCCCGTTTCGGACATCCGGTGCCTTCAAATATACTGTCGCACAAACCGGTAACCAGCGATCCGCCTGAAGCTGCAACAGCAGGTTTTGAAGCTGATGTGGTCACAGGATTTTTAACAACAATGCTCTTTCGTGCTATGACTTCTTTGCCGCCAATTATTTGTTTGGCTGTAACTGTCCGGTTTTTTGATGTGCTTTCCTTTGCATATAGTTTTATGGAACTCTTATTGGGTTTATAATCATTATCGCCCATTTGAACGGGAACAATTTTCAGGTATTCAGAATCTTTGCTCCAGTTTATGGGTATATCAGGAAAATTTGATTCCGCGCTCAGCACAATGTATTCTTCCCCCCATTCACCTGAACTTCCGGCGATGACCGAGGAAAGTCCCCCAATCGAAATTCTGGGTTCAGGGAAGAATTTTGCCTTGAGGCCTTTTGCGTTCTCATATGCATTTTTTACCCCCGAAACCAAAGAGCTGACTACTTCCAGAATTTCATCCGGTTTCAGTTTAAATAAATTTGAAACACCCTTAAGTCCTTTCAGCGTCGGTAGTGAAGTTAAACCGGTCAGCTCCGAAACCATGGATAATTCGTCGTACAAATAATGGCTTTGGGGCAGTTCATTCACAACCACATCAAGGAATAACGAGGTACAGGAGACCGCAGCCAGGGCAACGCCTACCCCTGTAACGGCTGTTGCTACTCCGGCTGTACACCCGATTAGTTTGGTCACTGTAGTTGCAGCGCTCAGGGCAACTGACAAATAATCATCATCCTGAGTAAGCGGCACAAAATAATTTGATGGGCCATGGCTTTTACCTTCTCCCTGCATTTCATCTGGAGACTTCCGGTTCGCAGAAAGCTCAATTTTCCTGCTACCGATACTGTTGCCCTGCAAATCGAGTACTGTAAGTTCTGCCAAATTCTCCCCGGCAGGAGCAATGTTGATAACATATTTATCTGTTATCATTCCGTTTGGATATCCCTTCTCATCAAAAAGCACCACGACCGCTGAAGAATCCTCGTTTTCTTTATAAATCAGCGCTTTAACATTCTTCTTATCATCCCACAGGTCAAAACCTACCATGCTACCATTTTCATGGATGGCGAGAAGGTCCATCTGAGGGTCCCCGGTTTTTAAAATGATAAAACTGTTATAGATGCCGGCCTTTTCTTTGTCTGCCGCTTTTTCAGGCTGGGACAGAGCCTCCTTTTTAGCGCCCAGGTAAGGTTTATCTATGGTAAGTTCAATGAGCCTGTCCCTGACAGGATCCAGAATCTTCGAAGCCTGTTTCCTTGTCATGGGCATCAGGTTATCAGCCCATCC
>CAYXXU010000126.1:0-1994 GCA_964469155.1 uncultured Bacteroidales bacterium | reverse complement strand
TTTTACTTTTCATCATGATGTTTGATTTTTGAGTTTAAAATTAAAGCTTTTTAGGTAGCCTTCATATAATTAATATTCCCTTTCACGCAAAGCCTCTTCCCGGCAGGGATGGTGTGCAGCTTGAACCCGGCGGACAAATATCTGCCTCTACTCCCACTTTTTTTAAAATCTGAAACAATATCTCTCTAATAACTGTGGTCGCAGTTACCAGGGGCAAAAGATTATTCGGGCTTTTGATCATTCTCAGAGAATGAATCCGGTTCATTTTTCTTTTTCGCAGTAAGTACTCTATAGAAAAAGTATCCTGCCAGCATTGTTACAGTCAGCGTGGTTGCGAGCCAGAAAATCAATGCAGATGTATTCATAATGCCAATATTGCATCCTGAAGAATGTAAACAGCAGCCCCGGCAAAGTAGCCCAGCAAAGCAAAAAGGCTTATTTTACGGAGGTACCAGAAGAAGTTTATTCTTTCCATACCCATTGCCGCTACCCCGGCGGCTGATCCTATGATGAGGGCGCTACCACCGGTGCCTGCAGCATATGCCAGAAACTCCCAGAAATAATGATCCGTTGGGTAGGTTTGCAAATCATACATACCGATAGCCGCCGCAACCAGGGGGACATTGTCAACAATCGCTGATAAAAGCCCGATAGAGATTACAACCAGGTTTATATTTCCAATCTCTTTTTCCATGAATGCTGCCAATTGCGATAACAGTCCTGTAGATTGAAGCGCTGAAATGGCCGTAAGAATACCAAGAAAGAACAGTACACTTGACATATCAATCTTTCTAAGGGCATGAAGCACAGAGTACTGACTCTTCTCTGCCTCATCTTTATCCTTATGCAAAACTTCAGAAAGCAACCACAATATTCCCAGGCTGAAGAGCATTCCCATATATGGCGGCAGGTGGGTGATAGTCTTGAAAACCGGTACAAATAGCAATGCCCCAACCCCTGCAAAGAAAAAAACATTGCGTTCATAAGAAGGTGTTATCGGCTTATTGCTATATGTGGAAGGCAAAGCTCCGGTTTTTCCTTTAAGCATGAAACTAAATGCCACCAAAGGCACAAGCAATGATATCAAACTGGGAAAAATAAGTTTTATAATGATATTACCGGTAGTTACCTGTCCGCCAATCCAAAGCATCGTAGTGGTTACATCTCCTATGGGTGACCAGGCTCCTCCTGAATTGGCTGCAATAATCACCATACCGGTGAACATCATCCTTTCGTTCCTGTCGGCAATAAGTTTGCGTAATAAGGTTACCATCACGATGGTGGTTGTCAGGTTATCAAGCACAGCTGAAAGGAAGAAAGTCAGAAACCCGGTTATCCATAACAGTTTTCGCTTGCTGTTCGTCGTTATGGCTTTGGTAATTACTTCAAAACCATCATGTGCATCAATGAGTTCAACAATGGTCATTGCACCCATTAGAAAAAAAAGTATGCCCGATATCTCACCCAGATGCTCAAGCAGTTGCTCATTAACCAGGTGCGCGTCGGCTGATATAAAAACATAGGCAACCCAGCATATCACCCCTGTTAACAAAGCACTTGCTGCCTTATTGAGGTTTAACTGGTGCTCGAGCACAATAAATAAATACCCGAGGATAAAGAGGATGGCAATAATGATTTCCATAATAGGGCAGGTTGGGATTCAATGGTTTAATTATCAGCACTTAAGAATAAGAAACGCTGAGTTTTCATTACTCCGGGTTGCGACTTTCCTATTTTACCAGGAATACTTTTACCAGAATCATCAGTACAATTACAGTAATAAAAACGAGAGCAATCAAGAGCTCTATCGCAATTTTTGGTTTTTTCATGTTATAATATGTTGGTATTTACTTCGGAGTAAATTGTTTACAAACTTAGAGTATCAATGCAGAGGTATCAGTTAGAATTTAATTAGAAGATGGTTAAAAATATATTAGTCAGGTTGTTGTTTAGCTAATCATTCAATACATCAAACCTGAATTTTCATAATCTGA
>CAYXXU010000125.1:0-4354 GCA_964469155.1 uncultured Bacteroidales bacterium | reverse complement strand
ACCTTGAAGTAGGCAATTTCGCCAAGATGTTCTTCGATGGAAGTCTTGAAGATGAAGAGTGATGTGGGATCGGAAGCACTGCATTTCAGGGTTTTGCCGCCAACGGTCTTAACTCCCGGCATTTCGTCGGGAGCGGGTACCGAAGTGCTGATGAAATCCATCACGCGGGCTACACCGCGGTTCTGTTTTGCCGAAAGGCAGAATACAGGGAAAAACCCTCGTGAAATGAGGCCTGTCTTGATACCTTTTTCAATCTGGTCTTCGGAGAGCGAACCGTTTTCAAAGAAAGCTTCCATGAGCGATTCATCGCTTTCGGCAGCCTTTTCAACCAGTGCATTGTGAAGGTCTTCAGCTTTGGCTTTTTCGCCGGCAGGTATATCAACCACTTCGGTTTTACCATCGTGGAACTGGTACATTTTCATCTGCAGCAGGTCAACGATGCCGTGGAAAGCGTGGCCGTCGCCAACAGGATACTGGGCTACAGTGATATGTGAGCCAAACTGCGTCTTAAGCTGTCGAAGCGTTTCTTCGAAATGGGCTTTTTCGTGTTCGAGCTGGTTTACAACAAACATCACCGGGGTGTGATTTTTCACGGTATGGCGCCATGTGATCTCGGTACCTACTTCAACACCGTTCTGGGCATTAACTACCATGAGGGCGGTATCGGCTACTTTGAGAGCGGCTACAACTTCACCGATGAAATCATCAAAACCCGGGGTGTCTATAATGTTGATCTTCTTGCCCTTATATTCGGAATAGAGAACGGTTGAGGATACTGAGTTCTGCCTTTCAAGTTCTATTTCGCGGTAGTCGGAAACGGTATTTTTGTCTTCAACACTGCCGCGACGGTTGATTAACCCGCCTTCGAACAACATGGTTTCGGCCAGCGTGGTCTTTCCCGACTTGGCGCCACCAATCAGGGCAATATTTCTGATCTCATTTGTCTTGTAAACCTTCATCTGAAGCTGAATTTATTGTTAATGAATTAGTTCATTCCGTAAAAAGGGGTGCAAAGTTATGAAATGGTTTTGTAATTACAAATACTCAAATCAAAAACAGGCTGAGACCTTTTGGCATCATTCCTGGCTAGCCGGCTGACCTCAATCCTGGCCAATTTAAAGGACATTCTAAGAACTATTTTTATAAATTTAAGCTATTAAAAAAGTCACCAACAAGTAAGAAGAATCGAAATATTTATTATATTCGATTGCTTTTTATATCTGCCACATCTCTAACAAATATCCTGCCCTATGAAATATAAAATCTTACTCTTTGTATTTGTTGATTTGCTGGTTGCCTTGAATACCAGGGCACAGGATTTTTGGGAATTAATCCCTTTTCCTGATTCTCTTGGTATAGCTGATATTGCTGTGGTCTCCCAGGGAACCATTTTTGTCGGCACTGTAACTGATAATTGTAATTTTAACGGAATATATCGTTCTTCCAACAATGGGCAATCATGGGAACATGTATTAAATACAGGCTTATCTCAAGTACATTCAATTGGTATAGATAAAACCGGAAATATATATTCCGGCACTGCAGGTGCTCAAACTTTTTGGAAATCCACAGACAATGGTCAAAATTGGCAATCACTGCCTTTTCATTATCTATATTCAATAACAAAGTTTTATAGTTTTGGCAATGATTCTTTACTATTGGGATGTTCTAAGACTTTAGGGGCATTGCTGCTCCGAACATATGATGGAGGAATAACTTTTGATACTCTTTTTCAAACTTATAATCATGTTAGTGAATTCGTTAGTGATATAGCAATAGCTCCCAACGGGGACATTTATATCGGATTGCAGGGATGGTCTCCCAATGCAGGCGGGCTATTAAAATCGGTTGACAATGGGGCAACCTGGCAATGCCTGGGTATGGTAGGATATCAGGTAAAGAATATTGAAATAAACGCACAGGGTGATGTATTTATAGGAGCTGGAGATGATGGCACTTTTGCGATCTATGATGATAATCCCGAAGAGATCAAGCTTATATTCTGGCCAAGTAATAAAGGAATGGTATTAAACTCAGCAGGTTATTTATTTGCAAATTCCGATTGGCCTGAAGGTACACTTAAGTCAATTGACAGTGGAATGACATTTGAATGGGTAAGTATAGGTGCAAACAATGGCCCAATTGGAAGTTTATTTGTGGATAAATATAATTACATCTATGGCATAGATGATGGATTCCCTGGTTTGTACCGTTCAAAACTCCCTACTTATACATCTGTATTTACATTACAAGGTATTAAAAATGAATCATTTGACATTACGATGAACGAGACTAATAGCCAAATTACATGTTCTTTCCCAAATCCAATACTGATGAGCGGTAAATGGAATGCTTTTATTGTAAACATGGATGGGAAAGTGTTATTACATGAAATTAAAAATATAGAAAATGGGAAATGTAGATTTGATGTAAGGGATTTCCCCAGCGGGGTTTATTGTGTGAATTTTATTAATAGCATCCATAACTACTCAGAAAAATTTGCAAAACCAAAATAATACCGATATGAAAAGTAAAATTATTTACACGTTTATTGCACTTCTGACCTTGTTCAGAATTCCTGTTTTTGCCCAATTAATTAACATGAATCCCGATCCTAATGGACCTGTTTGGGCTTCTGGAGATATGGATGACTCACCACTGTCTTCCGAATGGAATTCTATTGAACTCTACCCATCTGTTGCTTCACAGTCACTAACATTACCATCCTCAGTATTCAATAATGACAGTGTATGGTTCCCATACATTTATAACCAGGGTAATAGTGGCTCTTGTGTACATGTAGCTGAAGTATTTTATACATTTAATTATGAAATGAATAGGAAGTTTGGTAGGACCGCTAGCCATATTCTTTCAGATCATACAAATCTTTTTAATCCACTCTATACTTATAACTATCTCAACAACGGTTACTATAATACATTTACTGCCCGAAGGAGTGGTTTTCAAATAATTAGAGATTGTGGAGCGCCTGATTGGATAACTTTTGATGATTCTGCACTTTATCATAATTCTACAAAATACAAATACTGGATGACTGATTATGAAAAATACAAATCAGGTATGGGCAATACAGTATCTAACACAATATTTCAATTTTCGTTTACTTTGGATTATACTTTTCTGAACAATATCAGACATTGGATTTTTGATCACTGTAATGCTTCCCAATCTGGGGGTTTAGCTACAATTGGAATTTTTACTGTTCCTTGGGTTATAGGACAAATTCAAACCGGCACATATATCAACCAAAAATACATTAAAAAACTAGGTTTACCCAATACAGAATCTGGACACGAAATGACCATTTGTGGTTATGATGATGATGTAAAAATTGATTGGGGCGGGGGAGGAACAGCTGCTGATCCGCAACCTGACGGGCAATTTCGAAACGATATTGATAACAACCATGATGGAGTAATTGACATTCGAGACTTTGAAATAGGAGCCTTTAAAGTTGCAAATAGTTGGGGCTTTGAATGGTCAGATGGGAATTCGGGATTTATATGGATGCCTTATTATTTGTTCTATCCCACTAACTCAGGTTTTAATGGACTCAAGGTAGCCGAAAGTTGTGATGTATTTGGAGAAACCGGTGAAATGCCACAGCCTGCCATCAACCTGAAGGTAAATATGGAGCATGATCACAGAGACCATATTAAATGTAGTGCCGGTTATGCACCTGCTGCCAATAATAACAACCCGTTAGCATGGGACGATTTGTTCCATTTAACTTACAGTGGCGGTTATAACCCAATGCGGGGCTGCTACAACGGCCCCATTGATATGGGCATTGCTTTCAGCCACCTATACAATCCCAATGATGTAGGCAAGGTGTTTTTTAAAGTAAAGGAAAGTAATAGCACAGGTACAAGTTTTCAAGGAAAAATCAACTCTTTTACCCTTGTTGACGACCGCTGGGGCGAAACATTTGAACTTCCCCATCTACAAACCAATATACCCATTCCCTATGGTGGCGAAACCACCCTCGCTATTGATTACCACTTGCTACCGCACGAAACACATATTACTACTGCTATGACTGTCAACAGCAACCGGGTATCGCGTTTTACAACTACTGTTTCTAACCAGTCAATACTTACAGTTGCCGCCAGTACCAATATTGATATGTATAACAGCGAGATACATATTGATGCTGGCAGCACATTTGAAATAGGGCAAAACTGCACCATTACCGCCAAGCGGGGAACCTGCAAACTGGTCATTGACGGGAATATCACCGTGGGCAGCAATGTTTATTTTATTGCAGAGGAAGGCGCCGAATTACAGATTTTACTGAATAATAGCAACCTTGCAGTGACTTTCCCATCAACGC
>CAYXXU010000124.1:0-4739 GCA_964469155.1 uncultured Bacteroidales bacterium | reverse complement strand
TCCTATTATTTCTGACAAAGATAACATATTTCATACTTATCTTAGAATAGAGCCTAAGGTTTTTATTGCAGTATTGCTTTTCCTGGCTCATGGTATGCGTATTGTCGTTTCGACATAAAAAAAAACTCCCGCCACTATTCAAAAATGCCACGGAAGTTAATTTACATGGATAGGTGAATCCTATACTGCCAGAATTTCCAGATGCCAGGTTCCTAATGGTCTGATTGCAAAAAGCCTTCCTAAGCATTAAAAAACCAAAGGAAACGACACAGGATTGCTCCAGGGCGATTCGCCAATAGTGGACAGAGAACAAAAACTTAAATAATAAGTTTCACAGGCTGCAGATCGGCCAACCAGTTATAGCAGTGGGTGGTCATTGAACTATGGAGTACTATAGGTAACTTGTAGCGATAAAAGGTCTCTTAAATGCATAGAAGGATTATACCCCTTAAATAAGAATTATCAAGCACTCTAGTTAAACAATCTGATGGGAATTGACTTTGTTTAATTTTGACGTAATAAATAACCGCTATATTTGCAGTGTTTGTGCAATAGGAGTCAGCTATTTTAATATTTGACCATCAGTAGAAACAGAAAAACTACAATTCATGAAAAAAACTCTCTTTATCATCCTTGCCCTTGCCTCATCTTTCAGCCTGGGATTTGCCTTAAAGGCAAGCATAGACAAACAAACCAGTTTTCCCGAAAAGCTAAAAAGAGTAACCGGTATTGGGGGCATCTTTTTTAAGTGTAAAGATCCGAAAGCACTGAAAGAATGGTATAAGACCCACCTGGGTTTTAATACTGACGATTACGGAACGGTCTTCGCCTGGTACCAGGGAGCCGATTCAACCAAAAGGGGCTTCACCCAATGGAGTCCGTTTCATGATAAAACTAAGTATTTCGAACCTTCTGCCAAAGATTTTATGATCAATTACCGGGTCGATAATCTGGTAAAACTTAAGGAGGCATTCAGGAAAGAAGGTGTAACCGTCCTGGATACCATCGAAACGTACGATTATGGAAAATTCCTACACATTATGGACCCTGAAGGCAATAAAATTGAACTGTGGGAACCCAACGACATAGAATATGCTAAAATTGATGGCGGGGTAACCCAATGAAAGGATGTATGGTTCA
Organism: uncultured Bacteroidales bacterium; assembly: GCA_964469155.1. Classification (GTDB taxonomy): domain Bacteria; phylum Bacteroidota; class Bacteroidia; order Bacteroidales; family CAIWKO01; genus CAIWKO01. The sequence goes on along the minus strand of CAYXXU010000124.1, from coordinate 3,599 downwards.
AATTTTATAATTTAGCATTTCATTTACAGTCTGTAACTAAAAAAGAAAAACAAACCTATGAAAAAAACTTTTAAAAGGATCCTTCAGATAACAGGAGTTTTAATTGGTATATTGCTGATCGTAGGCCTTGGATTCTACTTTAAAATCAGTTCGCTGATTAAAAATATGAGTCCTGTAAAAACGGGTGAAGTCGTTGAGGGAGTCTATGCTATAAAAGACTCTTATGTTAACATGTATCTGGTGAAAGACAGCAATCAGTATATTGCCATTGATGCCGGCAATGATGTAGAAAACATCTCGGAAGGATTAAAAGAACTTAAGATCAATCCCGATAGTGTACACACCGTCTTATTGACCCATACCGACCGCGATCATGTGGGTGCATTGGCATTGTTCCGGAATGCGAAAGTCTATATTTCACGAGCTGAATCGCAGATGCTCAACGGAGAGAAACACAAATTTCTTTGGTTTAAAAACAGTTTAGGGGGCCGACCTCATACTCTTCTGGAGGATAAGCAGGTGTTAACTTTCGAAAAACGCATAGTGGAAGGCTTTCTGACGGCAGGACATAGCAGCGGCTCTATGTGTTTTCTGGTCGATAACAAGTATTTGTTCACCGGTGATATCATTACACTTAAAATGGGGAAGGTAGATCAGTCCATTAAGTTTTTCGATATGGACCATCCAACTGCAGTAAATGCAGTAAAACTGATAACCAACCTACCTGAAGTACAATATATTTTCACTTCACATTTCGGTTATACCGGCAATTATCAGGAGGCGGTAAAAGACTGGAATAAGAAGTGATAGCGCACACAGAAAAGTGATAGCCTCACTCTAAGTGAGACTATCACTAAAATTACTAAAAAAAAGAAAAATGATACTGGAGCAAGGACACTTATATCATATTTTTAATCAGGGGAACAATAGACAACTTATTTTTTATCGGCCTGAAAATTATCACTTCTTCTTAAAAAAGATTGGGACCTACATTTTGCCTTTTTCAGACATCCTGGCCTGGTGCCTGATGCCGAATCATTTTCATTTGATGGTGTATGTTGTTAAAAAAAGTAAAAGCCTCAATGAAGAAAGTGATAGCCTCACTTTAAGTGAGACTATCACTACTACTAACCAGAGCCGAACTTTCAATGATTCTATCGGTTTACTTTTACGTTCATATACTCGAGCAATCAACAAGCAGGAAAACCGCTCTGGTTCATTATTTAAACCTCATACCAAAGCTGAATGTCTAACCAAATCGGATGGTATCACACCCTCCTTTTTCTACACTTCCGCCGGAACAAAGATAAATGTGCCAATACCCGAAATTGAATACCCTCAGGTTTGCTTCAATTATATTCATAATAATCCGGTAAAGGTTGGAATGGTTATTAATCCGGAAGATTGGGAATATTCCTCCTATAGGGATCATTGTGGTTTTAGAAAAGGAAATTTGACAAACATTGAACGAACATTAGAATTTGGATTAAAAATAATCAAGTAAAAACTGTTAGCCTAGCATTGAATAGTAATAGCGTAACTCATAGAAAGTGATAGCCTCACTCTAAGTGAGACTATCACTATTAGCATAAAATGATAGAATCACTCTTAGATAGACTATTAAAATAACTCAACCATTATGAAATTCGAAACCTCCGTAATAGAACTGATCAAAAAAAGACGTTCCGTCAGAACCTTTAGGAAAATTGATTTCGACGGTCCTTTAACCGAAAAGATCAATACGATTCTGCAAAACCATACCGAAGGCCCTTTTGGGAATAAGGTACGCTTTTGCCTGGTAGAAAAAAAACGGGTAAAAGAAAACAACAAGATCAAGTTGGGAACCTATGGGTTTATTTCGGGAGCTCAATATTTTATTGCCTCAGAAGTTAAAAACACCTTGCATGCCAACACCGATGTCGGATATCTGCTCGAAAAGATCATTCTTCATCTTACGGAACTCAATCTGGGCACTTGTTGGCTGGGAGGCACCTTCAGCCGAAGCGATTTTTCAGACATTCTGAGTTCCGAAAGCAACACTATTATTCCGGCCATAACTCCTGTGGGTTTTCCGGCTGATTCAATGTCGGTGCGCGAAAATATCATACGCTGGGGTGCTAAAGCCGATAGCCGGAAGAATTGGGAAGAATTATTCTCCAGTAATTCAATGGCCAGGCCATTATTGAAAGAAGAAGCCGGACCTAATGAAATTCCTTTGGAAATGGTAAGGCTGGCACCCTCAGCATCGAACAAACAACCCTGGCGCATAATAAAAACCCCTCATGCTTTTCACTTTTATTTAAAACGAACCCCTGGGTATGGGAAGATTAGTGAGGGTGTCGACCTGCAAATGATTGATATGGGTATAGCTATGGCCCATTTCGAACTCGTCTGCCATGAATTAAACCTGCAAGGACAATGGAAAATTAATCATCAGGCTGTTGCATCTTCCGAAGCTGTTGAATATTGCATAAGCTGGGAGATTTAAAGAAAAAATGAACAGACTTCAGAAATTATTTTTTACCTCTATTACAATAAAAGCAGGCTTACAAGCGTTACTGCATTTTTAATTATTAGCATAACTTAACACACAGCCTTATGAAAACAGTATTGTATATTCTGATCCCGGTTTTGCTTTCGACTTATGGTCATAAACCAACCACTCATGCTGATAAATTCATTTCTATTGAAAAACTCCTTAAGAATAATTCGGTCAGGGGTGAGATAAGTGGTTTGGGCGGATACCAGGAATACTGCATTGAATTTGACATAACAAACAATACTGCGGATACACTTCCGGTATTAATTGAGCCTGGCCGCAGGCTGGTATCTGACGATTCAACACAGCAGGATATACTGCTGGTAAAAGAAATAAGAACCCTATTATTGCCCCGTGAAACTAAAAAACTGAAAGGCTATGGCTTTTGTTGTGAGGCAAGCATGCGTAGTCCCGGATCGAGATCAGGTTATTCGGTAGGATATATGGCGCCCAAACCCTGGATACAATTGGCGGAAGTCATAAACAAAAACAATTTTCCCCCTCAGGCAATACAATACGCGGTCTGGGTTCTTTCAGATAATCATGATATCAGTTCCATTTATGGCGACAATGCCGAATCAATTGATCTGCTTCGCAGAACCGTAGCATCCATCAAAGGCATTGAACTGCCATGGTATTCAATTGCGTATGAAAAAGATACTGCCATGCTGTTCTCAGGTAGAGCCGAAAGATTGTGGGGTACTTTGGAATATCATTTAAAAACCAATGCCATCATCACTATAAATGTCAGAAATAAAAACGGCGCCATAGTAGCCATCATAATGAAAGCTATGGCACATAATCCCGGACCCTACCTTTTCGATGTGGATTTGCAGGTGAAAAACTGGCCTAAAGGCGATTATGAGGTAAGTATTTATGAGGATTACTCAAATCTGAATCTGCGGAAGAAATTTACCTTATAAACCACCTTAATAGAAATGAATCATTATCAATTTTACATCACAAATACATTGCAAAAAAGCGGTATTAACCCAAAATCGTCAATAGACGATTTTCAGCTACGCAGCGACAAAGTGTTTGTAAGATTTTCAACACAAAT
>CAYXXU010000123.1:0-4757 GCA_964469155.1 uncultured Bacteroidales bacterium | reverse complement strand
CGCGATTTGCTGAAACCTTACGTGGACGCCTGCCGGGCCAACGGACTGAAAGTGGGCTTTTATTTTTCGCCACGCGACTGGCATTACCCAGGACTGATGCATCCCAGCGAATTTGATGACAATACCCGCAAAAACATTCTTCCAATTACCGATCCGGCAGCTAATTATCGCAACTTCGAGCAATTTCTCGGATTTGTACTGGCTCAAATAGAAGAACTGCTTACGCGCTATGGAAAAATTGATATTCTTTGGCTCGACGGAATGAATTTCCGCGGTGTTGACGATATGCACACCGAACAAATTTATGCCTGGATTCGCTCGCTTCAGCCCGATATGGTCATTAACGATCGCTGGTCGAACATTGTAAATCCTGACGATCCGGCCGGAAGTGACGTGCGCATTGGCGATTTCACCACACCGTTCGAATGCTCCAAGCCTACCTATGTTCCGTCGAAGTGGTGGGAGCACTGCGACATCTGGACTTGCGGCGGTGGTGGCTGGGGCTACGACGAAACGGGTACTTTCCGCCCCTACTCTTGGTTTTTCGAACATTTGGTGGCCTGCCGATCGTTTGGAGGTAACTTTTTGCCAAACGTCAGTCCGACCGGGAATGGAGAGATGCATCCGAACTATTATCTGCAAATGGAAGGCATCGCCGCATGGATGAAACACAGCTGCGAATCGGTTATCGGAGCAGGCCCTTCGCCGGGTGTTGAACGCAGCAATGTGATGATTACGACCTGGGACAAGAACTGGTACCTGCATTTACTGCCCGATTTCAAGCAACAGGTTTCGCTGAAAACCGACAAACAACCCAAGTCGGTCATTTTGCTTCGGACCCAAGCAAGCCTTTCATATAGTTATCGGGATGGATTCATCAAATTCACTGTTCCAGCTAATCTTCGCACCGAAATGGACGATGTAGTGAAAGTGGCATTCTAGTCCTTACTTTCTTAAAATAACACTAGTGTCCACTAAAGTTTTTTAAAATACGTTATAACAATCTATATTTAAGAAACATACAGCGATTTTTTCAACGTGTCGATTTGAATTTGTATATAGTATCCGATTTGCTAAATCGGGTATAATGAACCAAGGGGAATATGTTTTCAGTCAACTCGTCGAATTTCTGCCAAAAAGGGTTTTTGATTGTATCGTTATGAGATATCAAGGGGACAAATACATTAAGTCGTTCAGTTGCTGGAATCAGCTTCTGATCATGATGTATGGTCAGTTGGCTGGCTGTGAAAGTATTAGAGAGCTTGTGTGTGTAACAACTGCACATACACCAAAGTCTTATCATCTTGGATTTGGCAAATCTGTTATAACTCGCAGCAATCTTGCCAAGGCTAATGCGAACAGGGACTGTAGAATCTTTGAGGAATTTGCCTATAAAATGATTTCTATCGCTCAGGGGAAACGTATTACCAGGGAATTTGAACTTCCCGGTCGGTTCTATGCTTTCGATTCCACAACGATTGATCTGTGTCTGAGTCTTTTCTGGTGGGCTAGCTTTCGCAAGGCGAAAGGTGGGATCAAAGTGCATACCCTTTTTGATGTTGTTACCCAAATCCCGACTTTTCCCCACATTACGGCAGCTAAAGCCCATGATATGAACGCTATGGATGAGATCCCTTATGAACAGAATGCTTACTACATTTTTGACAGGGGATACTTTGACCTCGGACGGCTTTTTACCATTAACAGTATTGGATCCAACTTTGTCATAAGGGAAAGAGGTACCCTTCAATATGAGATCATTGAGGGAGAGGACCTTCTTGAAAGCCCGGACAACATTCTCTATGACCAGACGATACGGCTCACCGGACAACAAACCGCGAAAAAGTACCCTTGTCTTCTCCGCCGTGTTGGCTATTATTCTACGGAACACAAAAGAACATTCACTTACCTGACCAACAACTTCGGTATCAGCGCAAAACATGTTGCCTTGCTGTACAAAAAAAGGTGGCAGGTGGAGTTGTTTTATAAGTGGATTAAGCAGCATCTGCACATTAAATCCTTCTGGGGTGTAACTGAGAATGCTGTCAGGATCCAGATTTACTCTGCGATCACGGCTTATTGCCTGGTCGCTATTGTCGAACATGATCTTCGACTTAATCGCAGCACTTTTGACGTTCTCCGGATCCTGAGCATGTCTCTTTTTGACAAAACTCCGATCAGAGAACTCTTTGAACGAGCGGAACCAATGGATGATATTACAGAAAATGGAAACGTTCAATTGTGCTTTAATTTTTAGTGGACACTAGTGTTAAAATAAGTTAAAAATAAAGGGCTTTCCTTCAGAAATAAATATTTTGTCAAACATAGAAACTCATGATAAACACAATAATATCTATAGCCAGTATCACGCGTATTAACCATCTCAAAAAAAATAGACCGATGAAACGATCAATCAATTTACTATTTGTCGTTTTCTTTTTACAACTTCCATCCGTTCTGTTCGCTCAGGAAATTGCAATAACTCACGGTCCTTATATTCAGGCAGTGGGAGAGAATGAGGTAACTATCGTGTGGACCACCAGCAAAAAGGCTGTCTCCTGGGTTGAACTGGCGCCGGCCGGAAATAACAGTTTCTATGCCGAAGAGCATCCGCAATATTACCAGACTGCGAATGGGAACCGGGTCGTTGGCACCTTACATAAAATACGCATTCCAAATTTGAACAAAGCTACGGAATACCGCTATCGCATATTTTCAAAGGAAGTGCTTAAATACGGAGGGCACCGGGTTCTTTACGGGAACATCGCATCCACTGACGTATATTCTCAAAAACCACTTCGTTTCAGAACCCTTGATCATTCGAAGGACAAAATATCATTTTCAGTTGTGAATGATATTCACGGACAAAATGATAGCTTAAAGGCTTTGCTGGAAAATGTAAAATACGGTGAAACAGATCTGGTTTTTTTCAATGGCGATATGGTTTCGTCGATGAATGACGAAACCCAGTTCTTTGGCGGCTTTATGGATACTGCAACCAACATGTTTGGAGGCGAAGTTCCGGCATTCTTTGCCCGGGGAAATCATGAAACACGCGGAGCTTTCAGTGTGAATTTTCCTGAATATTTTCCTACAAATACGGGTAAACTTTACTATGCTTTCAGGCAAGGGCCTGTTCATTTTACGGTTCTTGATTGTGGCGAAGATAAACCCGATTCGGATATTGAGTATTCAGGTTTGGCCCAGTTTGACGCTTACCGTACGGAGCAAAAAGACTGGCTCGAAAAGGTGATACAGACCGACGAGTTCAAGTCGGCAAAGTTCCGTGTTGTGGTTGTTCACATCCCTCCGGTGGGCTCCGACTGGCACGGGCCGCTCGATATCAACCGCAAAATTGTGCCGGTTCTGAATCAGGCGGGAATAAGTCTCATGCTTTGCGGGCACACGCACCGGTATCAATTGATTGAACCCAATGATGAAGTGAAATTTCCGATTCTGATAAACTCGTTCAATACGGCACTGAAGATAGATGCCGACCAGCAAAAGATAACAGTACAACGGATAGATACCAAAGGGAAAGAAGTAAGCAACCTCATTGTGAAATAGATTGTTATTGATGAGGTTGGTTCCTGACTGTTAAGAATTCACAAAACACGATCAGACCAATTATAGCGATAGTTAACGGCTGATGTAGTGAAAGTTGTATTTTAACCTGCATCTGACAAAAATCAGATTTTTATTGCAGAAATGTATTGTTTTAAACAATTGCCTAATTCAAATAGAATGAAACGAACAACTCAACAAAACAGAAAAAGGCTGTTGCTGCTTTTCCTCATTTCTCTTTTCGTGGTCTGTGCCGAAGCACAATCCTCCGGCTTAAAACTACATGTTTCTGTTTCCGGAAATGATTCCAATCCGGGTACCAAAGAATATCCGCTAGCCAGCCTGAAGGGCGCAGTCAATAGAGCTCAGGTTTTATCGAAAGACCAAAAATCTGACGGGCCGGTCTAAATTATCATTGGCGACGGAAGTTATTTTATGGCCGAACCTCTGGTGCTGGGGCCCGATAATTCAGGAACAGAAAATTCACCGGTTATTTTTAAAGCTGAGACCGGGGCTCATCCGGTTTTTTATGGTGGAAGAAGAATTAGCGGATTCGAAAAGGTATCAGAAAACCTATGGAAAGTCCGGATTCCGGAAGTTGCTGAAACAGGCTGGTATTTCGAGCAGCTGTATGTCAATGGCAAACGGGCTATCCGCGCCAAATCGCCCAATAAAGGTTTTTATTACCTGAAAGATGTTGCTGAAATAATTGTCGATAAAGGCAAAGGGCGCACTGCTGATCTGGCGGTTCAGAAATTCAAACTTTTTCAGGAAGGGATTAAGGACGTATCTGCATTTTCGGCAAATGATTTTGAGGATGCCGTTGTAACCCTGTATCACAAATGGGACAACACCCGCAAGCGAATCGCAGGTCTTGATCCCGATTCAATGACCATTTATACCGTAGGTCACGGCATGAAACCATGGAACACTCCGGACAAGAAAACCCGCTATACCATTGAGAATTTCAAGGCGGCGCTGGATACTTGCGGCGAATGGTACCTCGACCGTTCAGGCGAATTGTATTACATTCCACGGGTAGGCGAAACCATCGGAAATCTGGAAGTTATGGCTCCGGTTACTTCCCGGCTTGTTGTTTTTGAAGGCGATGAAATAAGCGGAAAGAAAGTGGAAAACATCCGTTTCGAAAACCTTTCATTCCGGGTTTCAGGCTACAAAATGCCCCTGGCCGG
>CAYXXU010000122.1:0-5207 GCA_964469155.1 uncultured Bacteroidales bacterium | reverse complement strand
AGGCGCGGAGGCGCATGGAAGGTTTTTTCACGCGGAGGTGCGGAGTCGCAGAGGAAGTTTTTTTTCACACAAAGGCGCAGAGGCAATGGTGGACCATACCTTTCTCGGAACGAATACTCGCCGAAATCAGACAAATGGCAACTTCGCTCGGGTACAGGCTGTTGTATGAGGAGGAAGCCGGAACTGAGGCAGGAATAAAAAAGGTGTCGCACCAGGATATACCCAATTACCGTGAAGTACCTGAAGAGTACATCCTCGAAATAAAGGAGTTACGGTATAACGACAATACACTCAAGATTTACAGATCCATGTTTGAAGAATTTATCAATTATCATTTTCGCATGGATACAGATAAAATCACCGAGCCACAGATCATTGAATTCCTGCGTTACCTGGTGACGGAGCGCAAGGTTTCAGCAACTTACCAAAACCAGGCCAACAACGCCATAAAATTTTATTACGAAAAAATATTGAAAGGCCAGCGAAAGTTTTATTTTATTGACCGTGACCGTATGCAAATAAGGGTGGTTCAGTCGAAAGGCAGGAAGGACCGTTACACGAAGCTTTCAAACAGGTTATTAGAGATCATGGATCAATATGTTGCGGAGTACAGCTCCGGGGGAATACTTGTTTGAAGGGGTAAAAGGAAATGAATATTCAGAAAAAAGTGTGCAGAATATTGTATAAGATCCAGCCACCAGTGTGAGCATTACCAAGAAGATAACACCACGCACCATGCGTCATACCTTTGCCACACACAGCCTCGAAGACGGGGTTGACCTCAGGTATAAACAAGCTATGCTCGGCCATTCGAGCAGTAAAACGACCGGGATTTACACCCATATTACCACCAAAGGCTTTGACCAGGTACGAAGCCCTGTGGATAATTTGGATAAACAGTGCCGCTTTTACGGAAACTTTTGTATATTGGAGCGATTAAATAAAAAATCAGCATACGAAGGTGGTACGCATAAGGTCAATATACCCGAAATTATTCGTATAGCCACTCGTTAGCGGTAAGCATGTAAGACACACACAGACAATTATATACCATGAAGAAAGTATCATTATTTATTATTGTTTCTCTACTGACTCTTTTCAACAAGACAAGTTTTAGCCAAACGAACACAAGTGTTGACAGTTTAATCTGTCAAGGATGGAAACTCGTTTTTTATGAAGAGAAAGGAGAGAAATTCCCTCCAGCTCCAGAACAGAATGACAGCCGAATGATATTTTACCTTGATCACAAGGTGAAATCAATAGAACCAGACAATATTCAAAATGGAGTTTGGACGTACAGTTTGACTAATAAACTATTATCTATAACTGACAACGAGACAGCTGAAATCGCTAACATGAAAGTTTTAAAGTTAACTAAAGATGAAATGGTTCTGGAATATATAGACCCAGACGGGATTCCACTGAAAATGTATATGGAACCAGTACCGAGAAAATGAAGAAATCAATGCCTACCGTAACAGCACCTACGCCCAATAGCCTGTGAAATAGCAATTTGAAACAGTGTACCCCGCAGAAACATTGTACCTTTGGACATTGACAAAACCCGCATCCCGATAGCTATCGGAACGGCTACCGTGCCTAGCGTCGGAACGGCAGTGGCAAGCATAAAACAACACGCGAACAACAGACTAAAATGAAAATTGCATTTTTAATAATTGTACTCCTTCACTCACTAATTCACTTGTTTGGATTTGTTAAAGGATTTGAATTGAGAGAAGTCAAAGAGTTGACACTTCTTGTTACAAAGCCAATGGGAGTTGTATGGCTATCTTCAACAATCCTGTTTTTAACTTATGGTGCATTGTACTTATTAAATTCCAAATATGCATGGCTGATGGGACTTATTGCAGTGATACTTTCACAAGTACTTATTATATTGTTTTGGAAAGACGCAAAGTTTGGGACTATACCCAATATTATCATTTTGGCTGTTTCAATAGTTTCATTTGGCAATTATAACTTTCAGAAAATCATTCAGCAAGAGACGGCACAGTTGCTAAAAAAAAATATCAGTACAGAAAACAGAATTTTAAGCGAAAGTGATTTAAGCAATTTGCCTGAACCTGTAAAAAAATGGTTGAAATGTTCAGGCGTTGTAGGGAAGCCTTTTATAAGGTACGGCAAAGTCACTCAAATCGCTGCAATGCAAATGAAACCAGAGCAAGACAATTGGATGACTGCAGCAGCAATACAATATACTACCATTGACAAGCCTGCATTTATTTGGTCGGTAGATGTAAAAATGAATAGCATATTGAGTTTTCAGGGACGAGATAAGTTTGACGATGGCAAGGGTGAAATGTTGATAAAACTGAATTCTTTATTCAATATTGTTAATGAACGTGGCGAAAAATTGGATGAAGGAACGTTGCAACATTATCTTGGTGAAATGGTTTGGTTTCCTTCATTGGCGTTAAGCCCATTCATTACGTGGCAACAAATAGATGAGAATACAGCAAAGGGAACGATGACCTACAAAGGCAATTCGGGAAGTGGTACATTTTATTTCAACTCAAATGGTCAGGTTACTAAATTTTCGGCTTTACGATATAAAGGCAACGAAAAGGACGCTGAAAAATACAATTGGGAAATGAACATATTCGACTATAAAACATTTGAAGGAATAAAAGTTCCTGCAAAAATGACCTCGACCTGGAAACTTGACGAAAAAGATTGGACCTGGTTAAAACTGGAAGTAACCGACATTAAATATAATAAGAATGCCAGCCACTAGCGCGGGTATTGCGTCAGGCGCTGTGACCTGCAAACAAAGAACTTTGTGCTTCTGTTCAAATTCAGTGCAGGTTGACAGTTTTGTGCTCCGAAATCAGCCACTGCGCCAAGCTCAAAAAAGTTAGTTGTAACCAGAGATATTTACGAGAATGGTACAAATTGAGTTTGCAAATAAGACTAAAGACCTTTTAAAGACGGATGACAATGTTATTGGTTTGACAGTTGGCGGTTCGTGGATTACAAATCAAATTGACAAGTATTCAGATCTTGATTTTATTGTTGTTACCAAAGAAAGGGTTTCTGATAACAAAAGTAAAATGATGGATTATGCCAAGCGATTGGGAAACTTACTTTCATGCTTCACGGGAGAGCACATTGGAGAGCCAAGATTATTAGTCTGTTTGTTTGATAAACCACTTTTGCATGTTGATATAAAATTCCTGACAATTGACGAGTTTCACTATAGAGTAGAAACACCAATAATCCTTATTGACAGAGAAGGACAACTACAGTCGGTAATAGATAAAACAACCCCGGTTTTTCCATATCCAAATTACCAATGGATTGAAGACCGGTTTTGGATTTGGATACATTATGCATTATTGAAAATTGGACGTGGAGAGTATATTGAGACCTTTGATTTTTTCAGTTCAATAAGAAGTATTATTTTCGGCCCATTACTGCATATCAAAAATGGTAGTTTACCAAGAGGGGTTCGAAAAGTAGAGATGGAATTGGATAGCAATGATTTTGACAGATTGAAGCTTACTATTCCCGAATACAATAAACAATCATTATTAAACTGCATGAGAAATTCAGTCTCATTATACAAATACTTAAGGGAATCATTATACGACGATACAATAAAACTTCAGATTGAAACAGAGAAAAGAGTCATGTTGTATTTTAATGAAATAGAAAATGAATAATCAAAGGCTACTGCAACAAACGGGCCATAAAAACATGACGGTTTCAGTGGGTCTTCGAGCGTTTCGTCCCGCTTCAGGTTTTGTATTGTGAGATAAAGACGGTACTTCGCACTCCTGCACGTTTCGTACCAGGCAAACTGACAAAATCAGAAATCAGGACATGTAAGGAGGTTATCAGGGAAACTTTTGCAGACCGAAAAAGTACTGATGCTAATGGTAAAAAACCGCAGACCGACAATAAATATATTAAAACGGAAAAGCTGAAACCAAACAAAAAAGGCAAGAGAAAAGTTAAAATAATGAAATATATAATCGTGTTTTTTGTTCTGATCAGTTGCATAATAGCAAATGGGCAAAGCATAACAAAAAGAGTATTGTTCCTTGGAAACAGTTATACACAGGTAAATAATTTACCTCAAATGGTTGCTGATGCTGCAATCTCAGCAGGCGACACCTTACTGTTTGACAGCAACACTCCCGGAGGTTATACTTTGCAGGGACATTCAACCAATGCCATTTCACTTGCAAAAATAGCTGCGGGCAATTGGGATTATGTTGTTTTGCAGGAACAAAGCCAGTTACCCTCTTTCCCTATCGACCAGGTTGAGACAGAGGTTTTTCCGTATGCTCATTTATTAGACAGTATTATCAACGCTGAAAACCCTTGTGGTGAAACAGTATTTTATATGACCTGGGGAAGAAAAAAACGGTGATGCTTCCAATTGCGCCTCGTGGCCGCCTGTCTGCACCTACTCTGGAATGGACAGCCTGTTAGATTTGAGATACAGAATGATGGCAGATAGTAATAATGCTATCTTATCGCCGGCAGGTGCAGTTTGGAAATATATCAGACAAAACTTTCCGTTAATTGAGTTGTACCAATCCGATGATAGTCATCCTTCGGTGGCGGGAACTTATGCAGCCGCCTGCAGTTTCTATACGGCACTGTTCAGAAAAGACCCGACAGCGATTACTTTCAATCCTTCACTATTAACCACAGATGCAGCAAACATTAGAACTGCGGCGAAATTAATCGTGTATGACAGTCTGATGAAGTGGCACATCGGAGAGTATGACCCATTGGCAAATTTCACCTACTCAATTTCAGGCGGCAATCAAGTTGCTTTTACCAACAGGTCTCTCAACGCTGCAAATTTCAACTGGAACTTTGGAGATGGAGAGACTTCTGCAAGCAAAAACCCAACACATATATACCTGACACCAGGAACATACACAATACAACTTATTGCAACCAAATGTGGCATTTCCGACACCGCATATCAATCCATCAACATTGGTATATCTCTGAGAGTAAATGAAATAGGTCAATCAAATAATCTAAATATATCTCCAAACCCCGTAGTAACAATTCTTAAAGTAAACCAGGATTTGTCAAATAAAGTTACATACAAAATAATTAGTATTACAGGACAAGAAATGCAAACAGGAATTTTAAATAGTTCAGAGAACTTAGTACATGACAAAAAGTATAAGCGATTAATAATCAACAAGATGTGTTAATAA
>CAYXXU010000121.1:0-6062 GCA_964469155.1 uncultured Bacteroidales bacterium | reverse complement strand
ATCCTATTATTTCTGACAAAGATAACATATTTCATACTTATCTTAGAATAGAGCCATTGTAATTAGTTGCCATTACGCATAGATGAATTTCTTTGCGGCTTAGCGTCTTTGCGTGAAATTAGTCATTGATAGTCATTAATTGTCCGAAAAAAGTGCCCTGAGTGTCAAGAGTATCTTAAGTGCCTTGATTCAGAATCTGAATAGTTCTACGTGTCACCCTTCATCGGCTCTAAATACTCCCGGAAACCTCTTCCGGCATCAAAATAAACTTTTTGAATATCATTTACGATTAATCGAACGTGACAAAAAGTTAATCGAATGAAACATTCGAATAACTTTTTACTATAAACAAATAATAGAAAGTAATAAACAATTAAATAAAAATAGTAAACGATTAATCTAATATCATAAATAATCAATCTAAAGCATGATTAGATTAAGCGAATATTATAATAGATTAAGCGAATACTAAAAATAATTTATCGAAAAAGATAAAACATTAAATGAATTATCCGTAACTTTACAGTTTTATTCTGAAACCTTTAAAATATACCCCTATGACACCGCTTTTGAAACGAAAACTGATAGTAACAGCCAATCTGGATAATTTAAAAGAAGGAGACTTTCGCCGTAAAGCGAAAGGTATTATCAATGCACACCTCAACAATCCAACTTATGTGCCCGGACTGACGCCTGCTGCCTCAGATATGGAAACGGAAAGTCAAACTCTTGATGATCTTTTCTCGCAACGTTCCTCACTTGAAGCCCAGCTTTTGGCAAATACCGAATTAATTAAAGGGCAAATGCGAAAGATAAAAAATGTGATTGTAAGCGAATGGGCGCCGCAGGTTCAAAAGGCGGTGGGCACCGACGAAGGCAAAGTGAAGGGTCTCGGCTATGGCATCAAAGGGATTGATAACGGCAAAAGTTTGCCTGAATATAATATGAGCAATAGCCACCCCACGATTTTCAAAGTGGATTTACGGGCGCATCTTAAACATATTATATCGGTCAGTAATAATAAATTGAAGGGGAAAAAACTGCCTCATGATGCCAAAAGATTAGAGCTTTATATGTCGTTTGGTGAAGCTGAGCCTGTAGATTATCATAAAATGACTTACCTGGGCGAAGTGATTCGTGGAAAATTTGAAAACAATTTCACAGAAGAAGATATTGGTAAGTGGGTATGGTACGTCGCAGTTTATATTGGCCGAAAAAAAGCTACCTGGCCGGTTCCCTCCAGGCCGGAAAAAGCGATGGTGGTTTAGTTTTGACGTTTTGGTGTTAGGTTCAACCGCTAAATTCCAGGCTCCAGACCCCAGGTAGCAAGGCCAGAAATCTAAATGTAAATTCCAAACATTTTCTTAGTGTTTCTATGTGCACTCAGTGGCTCGGTGGTTGTCTTCCCGCTTCGGTCTCCTGAATTCCGATCTTTGGTCTTCCGGCTTTTTCCAAAAAAATCACTAACTTTACACAAAATTCAGACAGATGAAATTCAAGGTAGGCGACAAAGTCAAATTTTTGAACGAAAAGGGTGGGGGCATAGTCAGCAAAATTCTCAGCAGTAATATGGTAAATGTGGCCATTGATGATGGTTTCGACCTTCCGGTGATGGCCAGCGACCTGATCCTGATAGAGAGCACCACCGCCGGCGAACGTTTTTTCGAAGAACATTACGATATTCAGGTGAACAGGCAGGCGACCCAGGACAGTGCGAAGAGCCCCGCCAGGAAGCCCTTTGCCATACCCGAAGCCATTTATATAGCCATGGTGCCCGACGACCAAAAGGTGCTGATCATCGGCGATGTGGAGGTATTTTTGGTGAACAACACCGCTTACGATGTCATTTATTCTATTTTCCTGAAGGATAAGGATAAATACCTCGGCATAGATTTTGGCAACCTCGAGCCTTATTCCACCGGCAGCCTGCAATCGACCGACCGCGAGCAACTCGAATATTTCAGCCACGGCACCCTGCAACTGTTGTTTTTCAAAGAAGCGCTCCACGACATCATTCCCCCCGTGCAGAAAGAGTTTCGGGTTAAAATGACCAAACTGCTGAAAGAGGATAATTATACGGAAAACCCTGTATTCAAAAGCAAGGCTTATATTCATAAGGTGGCCGATTTGCCCGAATTTGCTGTGGAAAAGAATTCCGAATCCGTGCCCGAAGTGCAGAAGATCCCCGAATCGCAGTTGGTAAGAGAGTCGGTGATCAAAAAGCACCGCATCGATGATGAATTTGCTGAGGTCGACCTGCATATAGAAGCTTTGTGCGAAAATCCCAACCGCTTGGCCAATCACGAAAAACTACAGATACAACTCGACTATTTCACCCGCTGCATCGAAAGCGCTATATTGGAGAACTATAAAAAAGTAGTGTTTATCCACGGCGTCGGAGCCGGCATATTAAAACTCGAACTGGCCAACATTTTGCAACAATACGACTTCCTCGAATTCTTCGACGCTTCCATAGCCCGCTATGGCATAGGCGCCACCGAAGTATTGATACACCAGAAGAAGGAGTAATAAGTTTGGAGTTTGGAGTGCCTTGAGTTCGGAGTTACTTAAGTTTATAGAAAGAGCAGGATTTCTTTAGTGTAATTTGGTGTCTTTGTGTTTTGGTGGCAAAAAAAATGTTCATTTCTCAGTCTAAAGTTGGCAAAATATGAACTGCTGATTGCCGGCTTCTTTCTTCGGACTCCGGTCTTCAGACTTCCTTCTTCCTAGAAATATAAATAGTGAAACCTAAATTGCCCTTTGGTATTATATTCCAGGGCCGGGAAGGGGATCTTGATGGCATTCACAGCCAGTAGCAGCAACTTCACGAACTTCGATCGGGTTTTTATCACGGAGAAATCTACATCCAACGACAAATAGAACTGTCGGTACCTGTCATAATCGGGCAAATGCTCTCCTGCCTGGTTCAGTTCGGGGTTATAAAATCCGCCCAGCATACCTTCCGAACCATAACCCACCGAAACGCATAACCACCTTGGGAAATTCGACTTTTTGGGAACAAATGTCGCCGCGCCCATCGACATCCAGAAAGTCAAACCGTTATAATCTTTCAGTATCCTTTGGAAGCCATTATCGCCCAACACCTCCGGACGCATATTGGCGAACTGTGTGGGGTGATACGACATTTTCATCTTGATATATTGCCTTTGCCACACCAATTGCTGCACCATAAAAAACGAAGTGCCTGCCACATTGGCCACCATGTCGGGCACCGAGAAACCCCAACCTGACGAATACCCGTCCAGCACTTCAATGGTAGTCATATACGCCAGGCTGGTTGCTGCGGCATAAAGCACGGCCGGCCGCTGTTTTAACCCCGACCATTTGTAAGAATAGTAACACAAATTGCTGATGGTGCTGGCCGACATGGCATGGGCAATTTTATCCATCTGTTGCCATTCGGCCCCGTCGTTAAAAAAATGGAATTTCGATTTATCGTATTTTTTGTACCAGAGCTCGTTCAGTCCCAGCATGGTGGCCGCATAAACCGAACCCTCGAGAGAAAGGACTGTGGCCAGTCGTTTGGGCTTCAGTTCAGTGGGGAATTTAAACGGATTGCCATTTCTCAATTCGGCTTCAAAATCTCTGGCAGGGAGTTTCGAAGAATCTGCCTTGCCTTCTGCTATTTCAACTTTGGCAAGAGTATCTTTACTTACGGACATAGAACTTCCGGCCTGCGCAAATGAGCCGGCATTGATAGCCAGGCATAAGAGTAACCCAAACAATGGAACCAGGAAATGTTTAAACAAAACTTCAGGAATTT
The DNA here is from genome assembly GCA_964469155.1 of uncultured Bacteroidales bacterium. Lineage (GTDB taxonomy): Bacteria > Bacteroidota > Bacteroidia > Bacteroidales > CAIWKO01 > CAIWKO01. The sequence continues at coordinate 2,278 of CAYXXU010000121.1, read as the reverse complement.
TTAAATGGTTGCAATATCACATTCACCTTTGCGATGATATCATTCAGCAGGCTTTCCGAATCGGCCTCGGCAATAAACCTCAGGTAAGGTTCGGTGTTCGACGGACGAATGTTGAACCACCAGTGCTCGAAATCAGTCCGGTAACCGTCGAAATCCATAAAGCTTACCGGATTTTCGGCTTCGCTGAACGCTTTCAGCACTGCATCCATGGCCTCTTGTTTCTTTTCTATTTTAAAATTCATCTCGCCGCTCGAAAAGTATGGCGAAATGCTCTTCATAAGCGCCGAAAACGAGATGCCCTTTGCCTTCATCCTGGCCAGCACATCCAGCACCATCAGGCAAGCCAGCAGACCCGAATCGGAATAATAAAAGTCTTTGAAATAATAATGCCCGGCATACTCACCTCCGAACAACCCATTCAGCTCTTTTAGTCTCGGAGCCGCAAAGGCCCTGCCCACCCGCCAGGTATTGATCTTGTAACCGAACTGTGTAATATATTCGCCTATGGCTTTCGAACTGCGGATATCCTGCAGCACATTGGCATTTTCGAAACCCTTTTCATGAAAATAATGCGCCAGCACGGCAATCATCAGATCGGGCGAAATAAACCGGGCATGCTCATCCACAAACATCACGCGATCGGCATCGCCGTCGAAGATGATCCCAAGGTCCGAGCCGTTGCTGAGCACATGCTCTTTCAGGGCCACCAGGTTTTCTTCCACCAGCGGATTGGCTTCATGATTGGGAAAAGTTCCGTCAAGTTCGAAAAACAAATAGGAGGGTATATCTCCGAGAAGTTCCCTGATAAACAAAGATGCCATTCCATTGGAACAATCGAGGCTGATCTTCAGGTTGCCGAAATCAGGTTTGTACGAATGCAGAAAAGAAATGTAATCGCAATGCTTGTCGAAGTGGTGAATCTTTCCTTTCGCCGCTACCGGCGCAGGTATCTCCGTTTTGATCTTTTGTTCCAGTATATTCAGGCCGCTGTCGAACCCCACGGGAAAAGCATTGGTGCGCGAAATTTTCAGCCCGTTGTATTCTTTTCCGTTGTGCGAAGCTGTTATCTGCACCGAAGCATCGAAATGAAACTTAGCGGTGGTCCAATATACATAAGGTGTGGTGGCCAGACCCAGGTCATACACATCGGCCCCGGCATCGGTGATGCCTCGGGTGAGGTATTCGAAGATCTCGGGCGATGAGGTGCGGACATCCTGCCCCACCAACACTTTATCCGTATTCAGCAGTCCCGGAAGAAAAAAACCTATTTTGTACGCATCTTCCTTATTGAAATCGACATTGTATATCCCGCGGATATCGTACGCTTTAAATGCTCCCATCTCAAAATACTATAAAGGTTCTTTTAAGAAATTGCGAATATCTTCGAAATATTTGTTCTTATCTTTCGAAAAAGTTTCAGCCGCACTCACACCTTTTATGACAATGGTTTGGGTGCGGGTTTTCTGAACTTTATTCAGTTCTTTCATAACCGCAACCGAATAAACAGCTTCGGTTTCACCGGCAATGATCAACGCATTATAGATCATGGTACCTTTCGATTCCAGTGCATAGTAAGGTTCCAGCATATACTTGTTGAAACCAAGCGGCAGCAACACATCTTTTCCGGCATAATCCTTAATATTCTTTTTTATCCCTTCCAAAGTTGCGTAAGGCGAATCGGCTATCACCTGGAATATTTCGTCCTTTTTGCGGTTGCAGGCCACACTTATTGATAAACCTGCACCCACCTGTTTTCCCCAGAGGTCCACAATTTTCATTTTAGAATGATACTTCCTCACGTAATCTATGGCAGCATTCAGGTCCTTTTCGAACTGGGCATAAATAAAGAAATTATTATTGATGGTGAAATCTGCGCTTTCGCCATAGCCGCGGTAATCATAAGTCAGCACATTAAATCCGAGGGTAACAAAATTGCTGGCTATTTCAATCAGATCGGCCATATTTCCGTCGCCGCTTCCGCTCAAAATGATCATTTTCAGGGAAGGCTTTTGGGGTTTATACAACCAACCTTTCAATATCAGGTTATCCGATGTGGTAATGGAAACTTCTTCGTATTCCAGGCCGAAATCACCCGGCTTGGCAGCATAGGTCTTCGATGGATTCAGTGAGTATCCGTAAACGGCAGTCAACAGCAACAATGTGCTTAACAAAATTTTTCTCATACAATTTAATTTAATTTTTTCTCTGTGGGCAAATTTCATACCTTTCGCTTGGTAAAAATAATTATTTTCTGAAAGCCGCCTATTTTTTGATCTTC
>CAYXXU010000120.1:0-6206 GCA_964469155.1 uncultured Bacteroidales bacterium | reverse complement strand
GTTGTGAATGTCCTACGGACAATAATTTCATTGTTTATGTTTCATTTATTATCATATATTGCCAACGGCAAAAATAATCATTGAAAAATCAATCGATTACAAATCTTGTTAACCTGAACTCAGGTTACTAACAATTTTTAATTGAATTTTTTTTAGTTTAATTTGGATTTTTGCCAGTTTTTTTGTATTTTTATAACATTAATGTAACATAATTATGCGTTACAAAAGAAAAGGAGGTTATTATGGTAAATGTTTTACTTCAATATATGGTTGAACGTTTTAATACCTCAGCCTCAAAAGAAACCATAGCGGTTGAATCCAGGCCCTTTATTACCATTTCAAGGGAATATGGATGCCCGGCCAAAGAAATTGCTGCCTGCCTTGAAAAAAAACTAAATTCCGGCCCCCAGGCTGGTCTTCCTTCTGGTAAATGGAAGGTAATCAGTAAAGAGATCATGGAGCAGGCTGCCCACGAACTGAATGTTGATACCTCAAGAATAGAGAAAATATTTTATGAAGAGAAACGAAGTACTATCGACGAAATACTGAATGCTTTTTCTGAAAAATATTATAAATCTGACAGAAAAATTATTCATACCCTGACTAACGTAATAATTGATTTTGCTTCGAAAGGGAATATCATCATTATTGGCAGGAATGGTGTTGGCATCACAGCCGAAATTTCATCAGGTTTGCATATTCGACTGGTAGCGCCTATCGAATGGAGGGTCAAAAGGCTTATTGATAAGGGCAATTTTAAAACCCAGGAAGAAGCCCGCGCCCATGCAGAAGATATTGATTACCATCGTAGTATTTTTGTGAAGACCAAAGCAATGAAAGATCCTGTTTTTGATATTTATTACAATACACAAAAATTCAGCCCTGATGAGATTTCTGATTCAATAATATTTCATCTGGCATTAAAACATTCAAAAAGAAGATAAGCCAGCAAACAGATTATTACTGATCGAAAAAATCCTGCATAAAATTATTTTACCTGTCGGAATTAATTAAACTGCTTTTTTTATAGATTTGTGCTTGTTATAAAACCATTTCAGATGAAAAAAGTGTTCCTACTGATGCTGTTTGCGCTGGCTTCCGGAATTTCACAAGGTCAAATATCTGATACACTGATAAGGTCTACCGGATTTTTTGTTTCTCCTGCACTCACGGGGCTGGATTATGATGCCGACAGCATTTCGCCTTCTCCCCGTTTTGGTCTATCAGCAGGCTATCGCTTTGTAAATAAACTGAAACACGGATTTTTTATTGAATCCGGAGTGAATTATACCTGGTTGGGAGCAAGTTATCCGACACAGACCTTTAATGTAATGGCTTACGGCCGAAACTGGACCTATACCGAAGATAAGACGAGCCATCAGATGTTTTTGAGCGTTCCGTTTTTGGTGGGATATAAAATGAATACAGGAAAGGTTCGTTTTCAGGGCAGCCTGGGTTATTCGATTAATTTGAAATTCAGCGATTATTCCATCATCAAAAAAGGGGGTAACGATCCTTTCAGCGTTTCGGATGAAGAAAAAACAGGCGATGTTTTAACTTTTGGGACCGGAATCAGCGCTATTGTTAAAGCTGGCATTTCAATTCCTTTGACCAAAAGAATGACCCTCGATATTCTTCCCGCTGCCCGTTATCAGTTCATTTCATTCAAAACCGGCTCAATGGATATGATTGAGGATATGAGTACCGATACCCGCAATTGGTCGGCAGGATTGGATATAGGGTTTATATGGGCACTCGATAATGCCGAACCTGAAATTTTCGAAGAAAAAACAGTTAAAAAAGAAGTGGATTATACCTTTCAGTATAAGGCCGATGATGAGCTAACTTCCTTTAATAGAAGACTGAAGCCATGGGGTTATAAAAACTACATCTACCTCGAAGTTGCCGGCAATTCTCTGGTGTATTCAGCCAACTACGAAAGGGATGTTTTCGATAAGGGAGCCTTAAGCGTGATGGTTCGTGGAGGATTTGGCATTTTCGGTGAAAAATATGCCATACCTGTCGGCGGAAGCATAATGCTGGGACGAGGCACCAAAAAGTTTGAGGCAGGCTTGTATTCCAATTTCGAAAATTTCCTGCTCGATGAGTTCAATGTAAACATTGTTCCGGCACTGGCCTTTCGTTGGGTGACCGAAGAACATTTTTTTATGAGACTTTCGGTGATGTCGCATATAGTGGTTGGCACGGGTGAAATAATGCCTGGAATAGGATTATCGGTTGGCGGAGGTTTTTAGGGAAAGATGTTTAGAGTTGAAGAAAACCACGATGACACTCAGAACACAAAGAAACACTAAGAAGAAGTTGAGAGTTGGGGGTTCGGAAAACCATCAATGACAATTACTGACTAATAATGACAATTAATGACAATTAATGACAATAAATGACTAATAATGACTACCAATGACTACCATTGACTTTTTAAAACCTTTCAGGACATTCCTTCCCTAAATTCCAAAAACCACTTTCACACTCAGGTATATAAAAAAACCAGCCTGTGCAACAAATAATACGGCCCAAATTAATGCCGGGATGCCGGTAAAACTCTGAAGGTTGTACGCATCACCGGCCGATTTCGGCTTTTTAGCTGCAATGATCAATAATTCAATGGCTGAGTAAAAGGCTTCGAAAAGCAAAATGCCGGCCAGCCAGAGCGAAAAATAATATGTAACGTCTGCATTGCCGTAATAGACTACAATGATCAATAAGGCAACAAACGCAATGAGCCAGAATATTCCAAAAGTATTGCGTACCAGCAGGGCGAGATTCACCAGGGCTATGCAAGCCAGTATATACAATACCCAATCGATATGGTTTCGACTGATAAAATAAAACATCAGCCAGGCAAAAGCCGACCCGAAAGGATAGCCCGCAATAGCTACCAGAAACCTGCTGAATTTCCCACTGGTTTTGGTGGTGGCTGTACCTGAACGGTCGCTGAAAAGTTCCACTTCATATACTTCGCCTCTGCTAAGCAAAGCTACAAAAGCGTGTCCGCTTTCGTGAATCAGTGTATTGACAATTCGTAAGAATTTTCCCACGTAGGGAATTCGGTTCGTTAGTAATACCAACAAGGGCAATGCATACAGAAAATACTCTTTGTTCAAAAACAAGTGATTTGTGAGTGCAAAGTAATGAAAAATATCTTCAAGTCGTAAGGAATAGACGATCATTATTGATTTTTTAATCGAAGTATTGATCAGACCATGTAAGTAAAAGTATTCATACACAGGACTATTTGCTTCGTAGCAATAATTAATTGCTTTGTGGCAACAAAAAGTTGCTTCGTAGCAACAAATAGTTGCTTTAAAGCTACAAATAATTGCTTTGAAGCTACAAATAGTTGGGAGTGTTCGGGAGTGTTTTCTAAACTGTGCTCAAATAATTAAGCCACAACTTGCAGCTTCGCAGTTATATTTTATTCCTGGCTTTTAGAAGAACGTTTATTTGACATTTTCTTCTTCCTCAGAAAAAAATTCAGGTATCCCGAAATAAAAAAGGAAAGGAAAAATACAACAGCCGTCGAAACTTCCACCAAACGGTCATTTACCTCCAGTCCCGTAAGGCGGTGAATGATGTAAGTTATGTAGGAATAAGGCAAATTATGTTGCCCCAGTTTCTCTAACACCTGCCAATGCCACTCCGTAAGCGGGCAAAAACCAATGCCATAGAACAAGCCCAACCCAAACCACGACAAAGCCGTTAACGATAAGGTAATAAAATTCGCCAGGCGTGTCTTCTTCCATATCCATCCCAGTATATTAAAAAGAGTAAGCGCCGTATGAAACACCAGGAAAAAATAATCCAAAACATGAACCCAAAACATCGGATATTTTTTTAGTAAAGATAAGGTATAATTTGTTCGCAATATCACAAAAAGTTAGTATAATTTGTTAATTATCAACTGTTGATAACTTTTCTCAATTAACAGTAAATATTTTGCATTGGGTATAGCAAAAAATGAGTATCTTTGTATACATTTTAATAATATTAAGTGACTGATTATGAGTGATAAAGAAAATGATGAAGTAATTGATAATACTTTAGAAAACAAATCTTACGATGCCGATAGTATAAAAGTGCTTGAAGGGCTGGAAGCAGTGCGTTTGCGTCCTGCAATGTATATTGGGGATATAGGTTCACGCGGGCTTCACCACCTTGCTTATGAGGTAGTTGATAATTCTATTGATGAAGCTTTGGGTGGATTTTGCAATAAAATAGATGTATTTATCAACCCCGACAATTCCATAACCGTTACTGATAACGGACGTGGTATTCCAACAGGCATGCACGAGGGTGAAGGCCGCTCGGCTCTGGAAGTAGTTATGACCGTGCTTCATGCCGGGGGAAAATTCGATAAACAATCCTATAAAGTTTCCGGAGGGCTTCATGGAGTAGGAGTTTCGTGTGTAAACGCGTTATCTTCCCATCTGAAAGTTACTGTACACCGCGAAGGTAAAGTTTTCGAGCAGGAATATGAATGTGGAATACCTCTTTATCCGGTAAGGGCCATTGGGGATTCTGAAATCACCGGTACCACTGTCACCTTTATGCCCGACAAAAGTATTTTTTATGTTTCGGAATACAGTGTTGAAATATTATCATCACGCTTGCGTGAACTGGCTTTTCTGAATAAAAAGGTTAGGCTGACCCTCACCGACCTGCGCGAAAAAGATGAAAATGATAATTATCTTTTCGAAGAATTCTATTCGGAAAACGGTTTGAAAGATTTTATCGAATACCTCGATTCTACCCGCGAAAAACTGATGCCCGAACCCATCTGCATTGAAGGCGAAAAAAATGATATTCCCATTCAGATCGCCCTGCAATATAATACCTCCTACGCTGAGAATATTCACTCCTACGTAAATAATATCAACACCCACGAAGGAGGAACGCATTTGGCCGGTTTCAGAAGAGCACTCACCCGTACACTGAAATCCTACGCCGAAAAATCGGGTATGCTTGCCAAACTGAAATTCGATATTGCCGGCGACGACTTCCGCGAAGGCTTAACCGCAATTATTTCCGTAAGTGTACTGGAACCACAGTTCGAAGGTCAAACCAAAACCAAACTCGGCAACAACGAAGTTATGGGTGCAGTTGACCAAATAGTAGGCGAATTGCTTAACTATTACCTCGAAGAAAATCCTAAGGAAGCCCGCACCATTGTCAATAAGGTGATATTGGCAGCCACCGCCCGCCATGCAGCGCGCAAAGCCCGCGAACTGGTGCAACGTAAAAATGTACTTTCCGGATCAGGTCTGCCGGGAAAATTATCCGATTGCAGCGAAAAAGACGCTTCTCTCTGCGAAATTTACCTGGTGGAAGGTGATTCTGCAGGGGGTACGGCCAAACAGGGACGCGACCGCAAATTTCAGGCTATTCTGCCACTCAGAGGTAAGATTCTGAATGTGGAAAAGGCCATGCCTTACCGTATCTTCGAATCGGAAGAGATCAAAAATATCTTTACCGCATTAGGAATTACCATAGGAACTGACGAAGACAGCAAAGGGCTCAACCTCGAAAAGCTGCGCTATTATAAAGTAATCATCATGACCGATGCCGATGTTGACGGCAGTCATATTGCCACACTCATCCTTACCTTCTTCTTCCGCTATATGAAAGAACTGATAGAACGCGGACATGTTTACATAGCCACTCCCCCGCTCTACCTTATTAAAAAAGGAAATGAACAGCACTATTGCTGGACGGAAGAAGAACGGATTGCCATTGTGGCCGAATTTTCTAAAACAGGTAAAGAATCCAACATCCATATTCAACGCTACAAAGGGTTGGGAGAAATGAACTCAGAACAACTCTGGGATACTACTATGAACCCCGAATTCCGTACATTGAGGCAGGTTACCATCGAAAGTGGAACCGAAGCCGACCGTATATTTTCAATGCTGATGGGCGATGAGGTGCCCCCACGACGCGAGTTTATTGAGAAAAATGCCAAATACGCCCGTATCGATATTTAAAGAGTAATTCAAATGGCTTATGAACATTATTGTTACCGGAGCCGGAAAAGGAATAGGATTTGAAATTTGCAGGTTATTCCTGGCAAATGCAGATCATAAGGTCGTCGCCTTATCGCGCGATATAGCCTCATTTAACCCCCTTGGGGAAGCCCATAAGGGACTTATCCCCATTGCCTTCGACCTGGAACAGGACGATTACCACCC
>CAYXXU010000119.1:0-6742 GCA_964469155.1 uncultured Bacteroidales bacterium | reverse complement strand
TTCCTTCTCTGAAAGGGTGCAAATAATTTACATTATCCAAAATTTCAGCTAATTTTTGAGCCAGATCATGTTTCCGGGTTTTTCCAATTGCTCTGAATTCTGCAATAAGGGTGTCTATATGCTGAAAAGCAAAATAAAAGCGTTCTCCATTAAAAAAAGGTTTTCCGTTTTTGCTGATATTTATTGTTCTGACTTTTCCCGCCCATGAATACACATCCTGAAACAAATAATGATGCACAATAAGCAATGAATTGGAATCTTTGATTTTAATAGGATTTTCAAATAACTCCTCAACTCTTTTAGATACTTTTAAACTCTCATAAGCCAACAGTATTTTTTCATCATCTATATTTGCTATATTATGCAGCACACCATTTTTATTGGTGTATTTATAATCGGGGTCAATGTACCGATAGTTATTTCCCATAAATGGAATATAACTTAGCCAAGAAATCTGCTTCGGAAATAATAGCTGCTTTCCAGTCTACATACAATTGTATCAATTCTGTTGTCGGTTCAAAACCCTCAAACATATTTGTGCCAATAGCATTTGCAGCACTTTCCAAGGTTTTAAGGTCGGAAAATTTCACTCCCATTAACGTTAGGTTGTTACGGTCAATGTCTATCGTTTTATACATTTTCTTCGATTAAGAATCACCACAAAGATACGAATTTCTCAGGATTTATTTTCTTGTTTTTATTGGGCATTTCTCACAAAATGAGGCTTAATAATCAGGCTATCATTTAATAAAAGATGCGAAGTTTTGGGCTTCGCATTTTTTGTTTTATGGGTTAAACACGGGGAACACATCCGCCGCGGCGGACCCCGTGAGCGGGAATGCATATTTATTGAAGACTGAAACATCGCCTTTACTAAATCCTTCTTCAATAAGGATCCTAAAAAGTTGTTCGTTTGTCATATTTTTTTATTTTATGTGCGATTCTAAATCGTGTGCTATTTGGTTTTCGTTATTTATTTAACCGGGTAGCCATTTGGTAGGCCAACGCTGCACCTGGTAGCGGTGCTAATGTGTCTGATAAAATACTATACGTTCCTTTTTGCGAAAGCTCGTCCGCTACTTTTTTAATTAATGCTAAAGTAGCTTTCATCAATCCTGAACCCAGGCTTAAACGGGCTACACCTAAATCCTGCAATTCACTGACGGTGGGAGGTAATCCTCCCCCAATTCCGGGGTTTGATAGAATATTAACCGGAGCATTAATCTCCCTGACCAATGTCGAAATCGTTTCTTTATCCCATACAGGTTGAACAAATATGCAGTCAGCACCTGCTTCCCGGTATTTATTACCACGTCTTATTGATTCGTTAAGTTTTTCCTGTGCCGAACCTGAAGAAGTATAAAATGCATCAGTCCTTGCATTGATCACCAAGTGAAAACCCAATGAATCGGATAATGCACGTATAGCAGATATTCTTTCACAAAACTCTATCTCATCAATTAATACCGGACTCAAATCAATACTGTCTTCAATGTTTATTCCGACAATTCCTGTTGCTATTATTTTTTTAACTGATTCAATTATTTCATTAATACTCTTTCCATACCCCGCTTCTATATCCACAGTAACCGGAGCCTGCACACTATTCACAATCCCCGTAATAACATCAATCATTTCAGACAATTGTATTACCTGGCAGTCGGGATAACCCAGTGAAGCAGCTATTCCCATACTTGTAGTGGCGATTGCTTTATAGCCACATGCTTCTATAAGTTTTGAACTTCCGATATCCCACGAATTTAACAGTACCAGGATTTCAGTTTCATAGTGAAATTTCAAAAACTTTTCAGCCTTCTCTTTTTGTATGCTTGAAACCATAATCTTGTTTTAAATTGTATAATATAAACATAGCTAACACCGGACAGCCCGGCGCGTTTATGTAAAGTTACTACTTTTTTTTGTATTTTCACTTATCAGGCAGGATTAAAATGCATTGAGTCGGCAGGCAAAAGCCTGAAAGAATAGTAGCGGCTTAGGCATTAGGCTTGGATGAATAGGGACACGGGCAACACATCCGCCGCGGCGAACCCCGCGAGCAGGGCTATTTTTTCAGATATGCATTAACGCTGATCGCGATTCCCAGTACAACGAGGATAGAGATGACAATGATTGTGTCTAAACCGTGGCCTACAAAATAATAAATTAATGCCGCAATCAATGCCACAACCACACTGGAAATGATAGTAACCAAGCCCACTATTGCCCCTGATAAGGTCGACTGGGGAAGGTTACGGCCCAACTGAGAATTGATTGTATCACTGTTCAAAAGCGACCCGCAATGCGGACACTTGTAAAATACGGTGGACCTCATTACTGGCGTGTGGGACCACTGAATTTTTGACTTACAACCCGGACATAAAATAGAAATGCTGTTCTTTGAATTTTTCATTTAAACTTCAGGTTATAATTTTAAACCATTGTTGAGTAACGATAAGTAACCCCCGCTTCGTACCCCCAAAATTAACACTTTTATCTTATATGGTTACTCAATCAGGCAGGATTAAAATGCATTGAGTTGTCAGGCAAAAGCCTGAAAGAATAATAGAGGTTGGGTAACACGGGGAAGACAGTTCCCCGCGGGCAGGGTTTTAAAAGAAATGCTTATTCCAGTCAATCTTTTCTTCAAAGTTAAGAATATTTATATCCAGCTTCTTAAATGTATCCCTGGCATCTTTAGAATGCTCCTGGGCTAAAGATAAAAACTTGATTATGTATTCTTCATCGCATTTCTCTTTTTTAAGTTCTTCTTTAAAATCTAAATCATGATCGCCGACCAGAAGTTGACAAACACAATCCATCAGGATAAGAAAGCAAATATATTGTCGCAGGTCAAGTTTGATCTTCTTAGGTCTACCGTCAGTAATCTTATTTTTTACCGTCAGATAAAAGCTTACTGATATTATTTCTGCCATTTTTTTCATATTTCTTCCATGATCGAACTTTTTGTTGAAGAATAATAGCTGATCTATTACATTTACAATGACTACAGACAAAAAACTGAAAAAACTGGGTGAATCGAAAGTAATATACTCTATAAATTTGTCGAATTCAGGAAGCGTGTCCTGAAAATCCCGTGGGTGATCAAAAAATTCGTCTAAAACATCTTCTACCAATAATTCTGTGCTATCGAATTCAGCACCGTTAAATTCGATTCCATTTTTTCTGCAATGACGAGCCACATCTTCTTTAATGCGGTCAATCAGATAACCGAACAAGGGCTCCAGATTTTCCCTGGTAAATATTTCTTCTTTCCTGCATCTCAGATCAAAAGATGCGCGGCTGTATGATTGAAAAGAGTTATCGATCTTGCAAAACCCTCCCAAATGAAGCCACAACTTGTTTTTCTCATCCAACTCCACGTCGAAAGTGATGGATAAATTGAATTTTTCATAATCCAGTTCTTTCAATGATTCATCCATAGTGATAAAGATATCATAAAACTTAGCATCCCGGATATTGGCATGGTGCAGATAAATAATATGTATGTCCTTTGTTGAGGCATTCAACTTTTTTACACCTGCAGCCTGGTTATAATCCAAGGAAACAGGATTAAATTCCTGACCTATAAGATTATTGATAGAATGATATATTTCTATGACTCTATCCTGGATCTCTCCCACTTTCTTAGTAAATCCTTCACTGTCGTAATATACCGATTGAATAAATGTAATATGATCGCCATGGTCATCCCGGTATTTTCCAAAGGCATCATTAAATTCATCCAACTGTTTTTGATTGCCCTCAGTAATAAACTTTATCATTTCAATGGACTTCTTTTGCATACTGACTACTTTGTCCTGCAGTTTCATAAACTGTCGTTCAACCAAAAACACTGAATAATTATAATTATATCCGAACTTCTCCAGCTTGTCCAATTCTTTTCTTAATGCTTTGTAATTCTCGTGGTGTCCGCATACGTTTTTTATTATTTGCAGGTAAGTTAACCGGTTTTCTTTGATCGCTGAATATTTATCGGAAATGGTTTTCAATTCCGAGCTGATTGCGGGAAGATCAATTATTAATTTTTCCGCATTTAATATACAGTCGGAATGCGAATCATGCATTCTTTTGTATTGTTCGATCAAATAATTAATTTCGGGACTCAGTCCGAAACTGTCGTCAAATGCCAATTCGATGGTGCGAAGCGGATGGTTTATTACATGGGGTGTTTCCATGATCATTGATTTTTCGGGTTATTGAATGAAAAGCATTTTAAGGTACTTTCGTTTTATTTTCGGAGAATAAAAGTATAAAATATTCTCTTTTTCGCATCATTACGGCAAAATATTTTATACCGATTCGGTATCTGTAATAGTCCAAATAAATTGTACTATAACAGTTACTCTATCGGCATTATACAATTCTTCAACAGACTAAAACTTTTCAAGAAATGGTATTAACGCCTTTCTATATCAACAATCTTAGACAAGGGGAACACATCCGCCGGGGCGGACCCCGCGAGCAGGTTAAATTTTCTTAACGTAATACTCGACGCCCAAAATACGCAAAGCTTGTCAAAACGATAGTAATTATAAATCCAATTATGAATGCTAACCAGAAATTAGCCCAATCGCAGTTTCCCTGAGTTCTCAACATCCATGTCCAAATCACGAATAATGGTGCATACATTAAACCAGTTATCAAACCGGGTTGATAACTGTGTGTATATAGTGACCAAATTCCATGTGCAACAGCATTCCACAAACAGATGGATGACCATAATGCAACCCAGAAGAATGCCCAAAATGCGCCCACTAAATTTGCTACACCAATAGCGGTAGTCAAAGTCAGAAGTAGTGGATTTAAAACCCAAAATCCTCTGTCAGCAAAAGTACCAACTATTCGAGGCGGCGGAAGTTTGTGAGTGAAACCGGTCCAATATTCTTCATGCATATGGGCTAAATAAAGTACCGAGAAACTAAAATAAAAACATGCTGCAGTCACTTGATTTTTTTATGTGTTTGTACACGTATTTGGTTAATAAAATTACAATGAAAACTTGAGAACGTTATACAAAACGGAGAAATATTTCTGAATAATTGAACAAGCAAATCTTTGTCTAAAGCTGTTTTTTCTAAGCTTGTGCATAGCGTTTCAGACATTAATTGCAGCCCCTGCTCCATGCATCCAAAATTAACACTTTTATCTTATATCTTACTCGATCAGGTAGGATTAAAGTGCATTGATTTTTAAGGCAAAAGCCTGAAAGAATAAAAAAAAGACGGAGGCAGGGAGCCTCACGCAAAGAAGAGTCTGTTCTGTTGCCGTTTTTGCCTCTTTCCTAAAGGATGAACGACAACAGAACAGCCTCAGGTGGGTTATCAGGTATCTGTTGGTTCATACAATTTCTTTTGAATTTGTACTACTTCAAGAATTTCTCCCAATACCTTTGCTTTATTAAAAAGAACATCATTATCGCTAAATCGTATTACTTTCAAGCCCAATTCCTCAAGTTCTGTTTGACGATTTTTATCATTTTCTTTTACCATGGCATCTTTATGGATTCCACCATCAATTTCTATCACTAATTTCGCTGAATGACAATAAAAATCAATCACAAATCTTTTTATGGGGTGCTGTCTTCTGAATTTTATTCCACCAAGTTTTTTATTCTTTAGCTCTTCCCATAAAATAGATTCCGATTCAGTCTGATATTTTCGTAGGATTTCAGCATTCTGAAAAGCAAAAGCCTCTGCACCAAAATGCATATTATTTATTTCTTTCTTATTTTCTGAATGCTTCATACTTATAACTAACCAGCTAAAATAATAAAAAATTCCCTCATTCCTTTCATCCTTTAGGACTTGAGGCAAAAAAGGAAGGAGGGAATTTTTTTCAGGGATTTTACCAAACTATGCAATCGCAATGGTAAGGGGCAATTCCCCGAGATGAGGATTAAAATTCATCGACTTATCAGGCAAAAGCCTGAAAGAATATTTGCGGCTTAGGCAGGAGGCGAAGGGGGCTATCTGGTAATTGCTTTTATTGCTTTTTGAAAAGTTCGTCATGAGAGCCAGTGCGAACCAGGGTTATTTCATTTTTGGATTTAAAATAATAGATTAAAAGCCAGTCGGCATCAACATGACACTCTGAATGACCTGACCATTTACCTTTTAATTTATGAGGTTTGTATTTAGCAGGTAAAGTCCCGTTTTTTTCAAGTAATATAATAATTTCATCTAAAAGCGTCACATCGCGATGTTTCTTAAAACAAACGACATAATCCCTTTCAAAACTATTAGTACTATTAATCTTAGGCATTCTTTGTTTTTTTCTTCAAAGAAGCAATCAAATCAGAAGCGGTTTTGTAGCTATTAACATCACCCTTTTCTGCGGCCAACATAGCCTGAATAGTTTCATCATTTGGCAATTCATACGAATCCTGACCAATAATATGAGTTTTCAAACCAAGCTTTTTAGCAATAGCAATGAAAATAGCATAATCGCTTTTTTTCTTACCTTCTATAACAAGAGCCTCCATAACATTCCATTTTTTACAAAATTACGAAAATCCCCAGAAATTTAAATGGTTTTGGATTAAGTTATTTTAGGAGGTAATAAAAAATGCGAGGTTTCAGGCTTCGCATCTTTTGTTATGTCAGTGTAACACGGGGAACACAGTTCCCCGCGAGCCAGGGACACTGTCATTCAGTTATTTTTAATTCATTATTAACCTGAGTTCGGGTTAAGCAGATAAAAGGAGTTGTTGTTTAAATTGCTG
>CAYXXU010000118.1:0-6766 GCA_964469155.1 uncultured Bacteroidales bacterium | reverse complement strand
TCAAAGAACAATATAATTTATTTAACAAACAATTTTAACGCATCAGTAGTAATTCACTATTAACTATTCCCTATAAACTAATCCTTCTCAATCTCCAACGAGCCTTCCACCGAGTCGCTGAGGTTTTTGATCATCAGGAAACGGTCGCCTTCATTGGCTTATTTGCCGACCAGAAACTCAGTCACCTCGTCGGCTTCGAGGTCGAAATAGGTGCTGCCCATGGGAGCTTCCTTATTGGGTGTGAACCATATCCTGAGTTTGGCGAACTATACCGCAACGGTCGCGCAATAGACAGGTTTGTTTGAAAACGTAAAAGTTCCCCTAAAACTCCAGGTTACTAAATACACCAAAGTTTTTTATTCCTGCAATTATTAACAATCTTTGAAAAGGGAAACAGAATTATAATTACATTTGCAAGGAAATATTTTTCCCATTTGGTATGGTAAAACGTTCGATCTGGTTTGTAATTATTGTAATTATGCAGGTAATTAACCTGTATGCGCAAGACTCCATTGTACTGTATAATGGAAAAACAATTACAGGGAAGGTAAGCGATAATAAGAACCTGACGTATATCAGCTATCAGTTTCAGAAAAAGAATAAACTGAAAACCAAATTGCTTTTCAAAGAACATATTTTTGCCATTTATTACCGCGACAGTTTGAGCGATATACTGTATGTGCCCCGGCCTGAAGAAGAAATGTCTTTTTCTGTAGATCAGATGCAAAGTTTTATCAGCGGTGAAAACCTGGCACGCAATTATTATCATCCCCGCTGGGCCACTGTTTGCGGCGCTGCTTCAGGTGTTGCAGGGATAGGCCTGGGATTTTTCGGAATGCTGATACCACCGGCCTATATAGCAGTTGCATCGTCAACACCGGTAAAACCTATAAAAAAGAAATATTTTCCGCCTGAAAAAGTAGATGATGAGTTTTACGTAGAAGGATTCAAGCAGGAGGCCAAACGGAAAAAACTGGTAAATTCAGTGGTGGGTGGTGTAGCCGGATTCATAGTGTTAGGCACTACCTTAGGAATATTGACCACTCTGGATTATAAGAAATGGTGAAATAGCAAAAGTTTTTTTTTAGATTTGATAATTGGTGCTTATTTGTGATTAGTTATTTGAGTTTTGGAATTTAACTCCTTCATTTCTTTAGGGAGTCCCATCCCTGTGCCTGAATAGGAACCGATTGTCCGCTGCGGGTTATCAGGTTGATGCCGGCACTTTCTTCTGCTATATGCCCTATAATGCTTACTTCAAGAAACTCCTTAATAATATTATAATCCTTTTGGGCAATGGTAAAAAGCAATTCGTAATCTTCTCCTCCGTTCATAGCCGCAGTGGTGGGATCAATATTAAAGCTGTCACAGAGATTGATAGTCGAAATATCAATGGGAATTTTTTCTTCATAAATAAAACACCCTTTACGCGAATCTTTACAAATATGCATGATCTCTGAGGCCAAACCATCTGAAACATCGATCATGGAAGTGGGAATGATATTCTTTTCTTTGAACAGTTCGATAAAATCCTTGCGGGCTTCGGGTTTCAGTTGTCTTTCAATCGGATAATCATAGCCTTCCAGATCGGGTTGCATATTGGGATCAGCCATGAAAACAGCTTTTTCCCTTTCGAGCAAAAGCAAGCCGGCATAGGCGCTACCCAAATCGCCACTCACACAGATCAGGTCATGTTCCTGGGCCGTGTTTCTGTAAACGATCTCATCTTTCAGGGCTTTACCAATCACACTAATCGAAATAAATAAACCTGATTTGCTTGAGGTAGTATCTCCGCCAACGATGTCGACCATATATTTTTTGCAGGCCAGTTTAATTCCGGCATAAAATTCTTCCAAAGCCTCCACGGAAAAACGATTCGAAACAGCCATTCCAATAGTGATCTGGCAAGGGGTCCCATTCATGGCGTATATATCCGAAAAGTTGACTACTGCGGCTTTATAACCAAGATGTTTCAGGGGCGAGTAGGTCAGGTCGAAATGAACCCCTTCTACCAACAGATCGGTTGAAACCAAGGTCATGTATGCACCGTTTTCAATAACAGCTGCATCATCGCCCACGCCTTTTATGGTAGAAAGTTGTTGATAAGTGATTTCTGAGGTAAGATGATCAATAAGTCCGAACTCACCCAATTCGGTTAGCTCGGTACGGGTTGTTTTTTCTTCAATCATGGCGCAAAATTAGCAAAATTAAAGGTCCAATAAATTGAATTGGTTTATAAATATCATAAATTTGCACAAAACAAGAAGGTGAAATTATCACTGTCAGAACATATTCAACGAAGCAGGGAGGCTGTTGCAGCCAACAAAGCAAAAGGCAATAAGCATGCAGAATTGTTTGCCACCATGTACACCCAGCCCTCGCGTTTTATTGAAGAGATACTTCAGAATACAGAGGATGCCTATATAAGAAAAGATCAGGATGATTTGCTTTGTCCTGTGCGGTTTAAGCTTTTTGCCGATAAAGTTGAAATACATCACAACGGAAAGGATTTTGATGAAGACGACCTGATGTCTGTTACTACTTTTGCCAATACCACCAAAAAAAACAATTCGGAAGTTAATCTCATAGGTAAGTTTGGCATCGGATTCAAATCTGTTTTCTCTATTACTGAATTTCCGGAAATACATTGCGGCGGATATCATTATAAAATTGAAGATTATGAAGTGCTGACCGCCTGCCGGCCATTACGGGCTGATGCGGGGTTTAGCACCCTGATAGTGCTTCCTTTTAAAAGAAAAGGTGTTGAGGAATGTTATGCCGCAGTGAAACAGGGTCTGATAGAATTGAATGCTTACCACCTGTTGTTCCTGAAAAAATTGAACAGGATAGAGGTTTTTGAAAAAAGCAATTTGCTTTGCGGGATTGAAAGAAACCAAGTGAGGCTGAAAAAGAATGTTGAAAAACGGATTATTCTGAAGAAAACGTATTCTCCTGATGTTGCAGAAGAAGATGAAATTTTCCTGGTTTATACCACTGAAGGGCACAAACAAAAACAAATGTCAGAACTTGCTTTTAAAGTTCAGGAAAGGGAAGGGGCTTACTTTTTCGAGCCGATAAAAGACTCTCCGCTTTTTGTTTATTTTCCTTTAAAAATGTATTCGGGGTTGAATTTTCTTATTCATGCTCCTTTTACAACCAACCCTTTGCGCGATTTTGCCCTGTTCGATCCGGGGAATTGCCCTGAAAACATAATAATGCTGAACAATGCCGTTCGTTCGTTTGTTTCAGCCTTATCGGAATTTAAGAAAACCGGCCTGTACACTATTGATTTTCTGGCCGGGCTTTTTATCGGAGCCCCCTTGAATGAATCTTCGGATAAGCAGAGATTTATAATTCTGGAGAAGTTTTTCAATGCATTAAAGGATTTTCTTAGATCAGACGGTAATATCCCATTGGGAAAAAATAAGTTTGCAGGAATCGGCGATGTATTGATTCCACAGGATCATGCAATCTATTGGCTTTTAGTAGAGGCTGACCTTACAAAATTATTCCAAAAAAGGTTTTTTATTGACCCTTCTATTTGTTCGGAAGAGATGACCGAGTTTAGGAATTTTCTGAGTAACGATTTGAACATTAAGACAGTTGATGCCGAAAGTTTTGGCTTCAGGATTAAAATTACTGCAGGTTTTATGGATGGGAAACCCGTAAAATGGCTCAAAGAGTTATACAAATACCTGCATTCGCAGCAAAAATTGTGGGATGTGCAGCATGCCGATCTTTATTATAGTTTAAGAACAGCTCCCTTGATTTTGACAAACAGGAACACCTTTGAAGCCGCTTATGATAACGGGCAACATGCAAAAGTTTTCCTTCCCGGTGGAAGAAAAGATCTGTTGCCGGTGGTGCATCATAAACTTCTTGCTGATGAAGATTGTGCTGCCTTTTTCAAGGCTCTCGAAATTAAGAAACCTGATGCATTTGCTGAAGTAGTGTATAATATTATTCCGCAATTCGGTCAGGGCCTGGTGGCCAATAGCAAAGACTATTACAATAAGCTTGAATCAATTTTAGTGGCCTATTCAGAAGCCTCTCATCATCAAAAAGATTTCCTGATTGAATTGCTGAAAAATACCGCATGGGTTTATGCTGAAGATGTGATAGGGAATAAATCATTTTCCTTCCCGGACCAGGTTTATCTGAAAAATGAATTCCTGGTTCCCTATTTTAAATCGTGCTTTTCAGTACGATTTATGCATTCAGGCATATTTTTAAAACTTTCAGGGAAATATCCGGGTATTGCAGACAAGTTTGTTAAAGATGTCGGAATTGCTGATGTTCCCGGAGTTCGGTATACAGAAGACCATGTGCCGGTTATCGATGGTTTTGATGATTTTATCAGTTTTATTGATTTTAAGAGATCGGTAGCCTTTGCAAAAATTCTTTTACATGCTTCCGAAAATTATTTTCAGGATGATGTATTGCAATTTCTGCGAAAACAAAGATGGGTTTTGGATAGGCAGGGTCGTTTTGTTGCTCCGGAGACAATGAATTTAAAGGATATTTCCGATAAATATAAGTTTAGTGGAGCCGAAATGAGCAAGTTTATAATTCTGATGGGAATCAATTCAGAAAAAAAAGTGCTAAAAGATCAGAATATTCCCTGGAAACCCCGGCTTACACCCAACGAAATTGATCTGAATACATTCATTGGGCCGGACCCGTCGAAGTCTGAAATCCATGTGGATATTAACCTTTTACATTCGGTACAGACGAGCCTCAATCTTTTCGAACCAATGGAGATTGACCTGAAAGTGTTTTCGGAAGACGATCTTGATAAAATTCACCAATGGAGTCGCGAATTTCTAATCAGGTTTTTGCAGAATGAGTTTCCGTCGCCGGAATTTATTATTGAGCCTTCTAATATTGCCGATTGGAAGGTTTCAAAAAATGGAGAGGAATACAGGTATGTATTTTTTAGCAGCAAAACCGATCTGATGAATCATTATCAATTTTCAGCCGGTCAATTTATTAATATCATGAAATTGTCTGATACATCTGAGATGACATTTTTATATTGTATTGGGGGTGCCGGCACCTCAAGTGTTTCATTACAAATACTTCAGAATCCCTTTGCCTTATTTATTTCTGAAAAGGTCCGCTTTAGAGGGAATATCTATTTTAGTATATAAATGGTTTATTCTACTCATTGGAGGGTAGAATTATGTCAATAAATCTTAGAAGCCCCTGTCCAAAGCAGAAACTTTTTTTATGGAAATAATACCAGAGCTATGATGAACAGATATTTTATAAAAAAATTACCTGTCAAAAAAAAAATCATTAACTTTGTCCATTGTTATGAAATAAATTTTAGATTTGCATAAAATTATTAACCAAAAGAATTATTAACTAAAAAATCTTTACAAATGAAAAAAATTTACGTTTTAGCTTTAGCTGTTCTTTTTGCAGGAGCTACATTTGCGCAAAATGTTATTGTTCCAAAACAAAAAGGCGAAATGAAAAAAATGCAAAGTCATGAGACCATGAAACTGGCTCAGGATACTTTGATGCTGGATGAATTCTTTGCTGATGTTCCAACACTTTACGGTTATACCGGTGGTGGTTACTGGATGGGTGCCAATGTTGAAGGCAACACACAGTGTGCACAAGGTTACATCAATATTGCTGACATCGGTGTTGAGGAAGTATTAGTATGGGTTGGTGGTTTATTTAAAGTGTCAACAGGTGGTTCATCCTTAACGGTTACCCTTAATGGCGTTACCGATTCGAGCGTATATGGACCTACCGGTGGACCATATTACCATATTATTTGCCCTAATGCTACTCCTTTGGCTTCAGTAACTGTTCCTTTCTCAGCTATTGACTCAGGAAGCAGTTTTGCAACAGGCGCTGTTCATGCAGTTTTTTCTTCTCCGGTTCATATCAACGGTATTGATTTTGCCGCTGTAGCTGATTATTCGAACTTTATTACCAACGGTGATACTATCGGATTTGTTACTTCATACGATGGTGGCGCTTCAGGTGCTTATGGTTTGGAATACGAATGGTGGTATTATCCCGCCGGTGGCAGTTCATTCTGGACACAGATCAGCCATGTATTCAGTGGTGCTGACAATGCTATTGGTTTCTTCCCGGTTTATTCAGATTGGGCCGGTGTTGGCGAAAACTCTGCCTGGACCAATGGTGTTCAGTTGCGTCAGAATTATCCTAATCCTGCTGTTGATGGCAATACTTATATTGATTATGCTGTACAAAATTCAGGACAGGTTACTCTGGAAGTTTACAACTACAACGGACAGATTGTTGATGTTATCAACGAAGGCGTGAAAGCTGCCGGACAATATACCGTTAAATTAAGCAAACAGCTTCCTGCCGGTGTATATTATTATTCATTAATGGCCAACAATTTCCGTTTCACCAAGAAAATGGTTATCGAATAATAACAAAACTTATTTAATACTAAAAAGGCTGACCATTGGTCAGCCTTTTTTTGTATTGCATCTTTTCCATAATTCTGTGGCGATTCCATTGCCCTGTCGCGGGGTGGTCACCTGCAAAAGTCTGTATGCCATTACCCTGTCGCAGGGTAGTCATGTACAGAAGTCTGTATGCCATTACCCTGTCACAGGGTGGTCATGTACAGAAGTCTGTATGCCATTACCCTGTCGCAGGGTGGTCATGTACAGAAGTCTGTATGCCATTACCCTGTCGCAGGGTGGTCATGTACAGAAGTCTGTATGCCATTACCCTGTCACAGGGTGGTCATGTACAGAACTCTGTATGCCAT
>CAYXXU010000117.1:0-6812 GCA_964469155.1 uncultured Bacteroidales bacterium | reverse complement strand
GTTTGTTATTTTATTGACATCTAATTGTTTATATCATTTATAAGGGGAGACTATATAGCCGGATGCCTCTTTTTAAATTCGTCTATTCCGGCCTGCAAGAATTTTACAAAATTATCGGGGTCCAGATCGTAAGCCTTTGAATTGGTTAATTTGGCTTTCTCCACATCCTTTTTATCTTTTAGTGGTACAAACGGATCGATCAATGCATAATATGGCTGGGCATTTACGTTAAAGAAGTATATCTGGAAGTCGGCAAACTTCTTTCCTATGGTCTTCTTCACCTCTCCGTCGTATCTGGAAGTTACCCACTCTTGCTTGGATAATTCCTTTTTATCGTCAACATAAAGCGTGATGATGACATATTCCTCCCTGAGGATCTTCAACACTCTGGGGTCGGACCAAACATTGGCTTCCATTTCGCGGCAATTTACGCACCCATGCCCGGTGAAGTCGATAAAAACCGGCTTGTTAAGCTGTCTGGCACAACTATCACCCTGATCGAAATCGAAATATCCTTTCAATCCATGAGGCAAATGTAAAAAGTCGCTGAACTTCGGTGTTCCGCACAATTCATTTTTATCTTCAGCCACAGCACCGCCGGCATTTTCGCGCACTATCTTATTGATATCAAAATCTAATGACTGCTGGGGAGGCATATAGCCCGAAAGCATTTTCAGCGGAGCCCCAAACATGCCGGGAATCATGTACACCACAAAGGAAAAAGTGATAATGGCCAGGGTCAGCCGTCCCACCCCAATATGTTTCACCTCGCTATCGTGAACAAATTTTATCTTTCCTAATAAATAGAAACCCATCAAAGTAAAAATAATGATCCACAGAGCCAGATATACTTCCCGGTCGAGTATTCCCCAGTGATAGGTCTGGTCGGCAATGCTTAAGAATTTTAAACCCAAGGCAAGTTCAATAAATCCTAAAACCACTTTAACCGCATTCAGCCAGCCGCCCGATTTGGGTAAGCGATTCAGCCAGGAAGGAAAAAAAGCGAATAGGGTAAAAGGCAGGGCAAAAGCAATGGAAAACCCAAGCATGCCTATAATAGGCTCCAGTACCTGGCCGCTGGCCGATTTCACCAATATGGCTCCAACCAAGGGCCCGGTGCAGGAAAACGAAACCAAAACCAGCGTGAAAGCCATAAAAAAGGAACCCAGTATGCCCCCTTTGTCGGCTTGTTTATCTGTTTTGTTTACCATCCATCCCGGCATGGTGATCTCGAACATGCCAAAAAACGAAGCTGCAAAAATCACAAATATCAGGAAGAACAACACATTGGGTATCCAGTGCGTGCTCAAAAAGTTAGCAAAATTCACACCCAGAGTCACAGCTACCAGTGTGCCGATAACCGTATAGATCAGGATAATGGACAACCCGAATACCAAGGCCTTGAAAATACCCTTGGCCCGCGATTCGCCTTCGTGCATAAAGAACGAAACCGTCATAGGTATCATGGGAAAGACGCAAGGGGTTATAATGGCTGCCAATCCGGCCAGAAAGGCAAAAAAGAATAAGCCCCACAGCCCCATGCTGCTAAAGTCGTCGCCGATTCCAGCCAGACTCCCATTTTTGGTTGTGTCGGCAGAATTTTTTGCCAGAGAATCATTCTTTTTGATCGCGGACGAATCGACAGCAACGGTATCTGTATTATCAACCGGTTCGATGGCGCCTGTGGCACCCTCAACGTTGATGCTGAACGGAACATCGTTGGGAGGCAGGCAACTCACATCGTTGCAGCACATAAAATTCACCAATCCTTTGATGACAAAAGGTTTGTTGGTCAGCAGTTTTATTTTTTGTTTGAAAACAGCCTTAGTGGCAAAGAATTTCAGCACCATATCAAAATTGGGATCATTCTCTACAATGGGTTTGGGTTCGCTCACTTTTCCCACTTTCTGATAATCGTTACTTTTTGTCATCTCGAAAGAGGTGGCAATGGGGCCATCGGGTGGGATATCCTGCGAATACAAATGCCACCCCTTATCCATTTTGGCTGTAAAAATGATCTCCGCTTCGGTATCACTTATTTTTTTCGACGAAAACGACCACTTAACCGGTTGAAGTATTTGTGCGTTTAAAAGGGTTCCCGTAAATATCAGTAAGAAAAAGAGGCTTGTTTTTTTTATTACATTCATCTGATGTTTTTTTTAATCATTATCTACTAACTTTCATTCAAAACGAATTCCCAATAATGTAACGGGCAAAAATAAGAATAATTAGTGCTTCTCTATCACAAAAATATTATCGGTTTTGGGCCTTACCTTGTATCTTTCGTCAATACGGTGGCCTATCACCCATACTATTTCTCCACAGGAACACAATAGCCAGACATCTGATTTTTCTTTCAGCGACATTTTGTTATCGATAAAGAAATCACTCAGTTTCTTTTTGGTTTTCATGCCGAGGGGATAAAAGAAATCGCCCTCCTGCCATTTTCTTATCAAAAGCGGGAAAGTAAGCCGGTCCATATCAACCATGGCCACATCCTCTCCGTTGTTCAACTCATGTTCTCCGGTGTTTTTAATTTCTTTTAATTTCAAATGCATTGGCACAGAGAGTTCCGTTGTACCAAAGGTGACTAAATATTCAGAATCCTGGTCCATAATAATTGGGTTAGGGTAAATAATAAGATGTTCTCTGTCGCGTATAATAGTGTGTGTTGATGAATGAAACTGCTTGCCCGATATGCCGTCGAGGGTTGTAAAAATATCCTTGCATACCGGGCGGTTAAAACCATATCCGGAAATAAGTTCGAACAGGTAATGCGCTCCGGGTTTCAGGGCCTTAAGGCGATTGATCTCAATGCGCATCTCACCGTTCTTATTGCATTGCGTAAGATTCAATTTCTGAAGATGTTCTTTATAGATCAGTTCCGTATTTTTTAAGTTCTGAATGCTTTGCGACACGGTATCGCGGAAGGAGGGATTTATCTCTTCCAGCAAAGGGAACAATTTCAGGCGTATCTTATTGCGGAGGTATTTATCGCTTTGGTTCGACGAATCGTTGCGGAACGACAGCTTGTTTTGCAGGGCAAACGCTTCGATTTCCGCACGGCTGGCAAATAAAAGCGGGCGTATGATATGATTTTGTTTCAGGGGAATGCCCGAAAGTCCGGCAATGCCGGTTCCCCTCATCAGGTTAATAAAAAAGGTCTCCAGTTGGTCGTCAGCATGATGGGCCGTGGCAATATAGCTAAATTTATGGGCTGAGCGTATCTCTTCAAACCAGGTGTATCGCAATTCACGGGCAGCTTGCTGAACAGATAGTTTATGCTCTTTAGCATAGGCGTTTGTATCGAAACGGGTCACAAAAAAGTCAACCAAAAAAGTTTCACTGGCAAGCTTCTTCACAAATGCCTCATCGTCGTCCGATTCCTTACCGCGCAGCGAAAAATTGCAATGAGCCACAGCAAATGAAAATCCGGAACGCCGGAACAAATGAGCCATTACCACCGAATCAGCTCCTCCGCTTATGGTCAGCAGTAGCTTATCATCCCTGTTACAAAGTTGATGGACGGCAATAAACGAATTGAAACTGTCGAGCATACTATTGAATAATAAGGTGGTTTTTACCTAAAAAAACCGGGTATCAAATAGGTTCTGTTCTTATAATCTGACGATCTCTATCCTGCGGTTGGCAGCTTTTTCTTCGTCGGTGATGTTCTTATTCAACGGAGCTGTTTCGCCTTTGCCTTCGGTGCTTATTAATTTCGCTTCCACCTCAAACACATCAACCAATATATTTTTTACCGATTCGGCTCTTTGCTGAGATAAAACCTTATTCGCAGCTTCATCTCCATCGCTGTCGGTATAGCCGGCGATCAGAAATTTCGTATCGCGGGTGTCGTTAATAATATTTGCAATTTCTTTCAGCACTGCATACGATTCAGGTTTAATTTTATCCGTACCTGTCGCGAACCTGATGGCAGCGGTAGAAAACTTTCCGGATTTCTGAAGCCTGGCACGGAAATCGGCAATGCCTGCAGAAACCACCAGGTTGCTGACCAACAGCGTTGCATTTACATTGATATCGTTCGAAAAGAAACTGATCCTGTCCAAAGGAGGGATCCCGTCCGGTGAGAGGTCGGGCATATCAACAATCTTTTCCTGGTTGACATATAATAACACCCTGCTCTTTTGAATGGAAACCGCCATGTGTACTTTCTTATTTTTATGGCTGACCAGTTCAGTGGTTCTGGCCTCATAATTAACACTGGTATAATCGCCATTCTTCCAGCTATAGAAACTAACCGCCTCACCGTTGAACTTAATACCGAATCCGCCGTTTCCGGGCACATAATCGGCCATAACTTCGTCGGGCAGATGCGAATGAAAATATACCTGTATTTCGGAGATGTTTTTTGTTGAATCTTCGCCAACGCTGGCAATCAGGTCGAATTCAACGGTAGTATTTTCTTCAAAAGTGACCTGAAGTTCCGGGGCATTGGTGCTACCTGCATACATTTTATACCAGTTTATTCCGGGATATTGTTTCAATTGCAATACTTCGCCAGGGCTGTTGCTGATCCATTTCTGCGGAAACTTGTAAAGCGTATCGTGCGAAAAATCTTCATAATAGATGATCTTATCGCCGGGCATAAAATCATACTTTTCGTAGCTTTCAAACAATTTATTATCCTGTGCAAAACAATATGCAAGGGAGAAGAACATCATAAGGAACCATGCCTGTGCTTTTTTCATATTGCAATGATTTTGATGCAAAGTTACGAATTCGGCCTTACACCACCAAATTTAAGGGGATAAACAAAGGGGCTCTTCATTCACAGATAGGCAGTAGTGGCAGATACCATTCTTCATATAGAGAAGGCACAGGGGTCGGGTAAGTAATACTATTTTTGGGCTAAAACCCTTTATATAAGACAATCCTGTCCCCCGGCTAAAGGTCGGGGCTATTCAGCTATGGCCTTTCGTTAATCATTAGCCCCAACATTTAGGTCGGGGAAAACAATTAATCAAATTTCCGGACTTTAGTCCAGGAACAGATCTGTTTCCTGATAAATGGGCATAAAAAAAGCACATCTTTCGATGTGCTTTCCGTGGCAACGACTGGAATTGAACCAGTGACACAAGGATTTTCAGTCCTCTGCTCTACCAACTGAGCTACGTCGCCTCCTTAAAAAGGACTGCAAAAATAGTACTTTTTTCGTTCCTGCAAAATTATTTACGAAAAAATGCCTGCCTAACGTCTTGACAATATTGTAAAAAAATTTGCAATGCCCTGATTTTATTTGTATATTTGTGATCATTATTATTGATTTTAGCTCTAATCCCATTTGTTTATCCAAAAAAACCAAGCGTATGAAAAAAACATTACTCACTATCACATTCATTCTGGGCATTATTATTGCCCAGATAGTGTTTGCATCGTGGAGCAGCGGTGATTTTCATCAGAAAAACACCAGCGGGTCTCCGGCCGGATATTCCGGGTCTCCGGCCGATAATATCTGTACAGCCTGCCACACAGGGCCTGCTGCCACAGCGCAAACTGGCTGGATCACATCCAATGTACCAGTTGCCGGTTATACTCCTGGGGTTACCTATGCCATTACCGCCACGGCTGCTCGCGTAGGTCACACCAAATTCGGTTTCGAGATCTCCCCTCAAAACAATGCCGGAGGTCAGCAGGGGACTCTGATCTCAACATCTACGGAAACCCAAATGGTTACCGGAAAATATATCACCCACAGTGCAATGGGCACCAACGGACCTTCGGGATCAAAGACATGGACCTTCAACTGGACCGCCCCCGCAGCCGGAACCGGAGCCGTGCATTTCTACGGAGCCTTTAATATTACTAATGCCGGCAATAACGCAAGCG
The DNA here is from genome assembly GCA_964469155.1 of uncultured Bacteroidales bacterium. Taxonomy (GTDB): domain Bacteria; phylum Bacteroidota; class Bacteroidia; order Bacteroidales; family CAIWKO01; genus CAIWKO01. The sequence goes on along the minus strand of CAYXXU010000117.1, from coordinate 962 downwards.
GCGACACCATTTATACCTCCACTTTGGTTATAAACGAAAACTCTGGCATTGGAATAGCTGGTAATTATGCTGGTATAAGCGGGATATCGGTATATCCCAACCCCGTTTGCGGTTTTCTCAACATGGAATACAGCCTTAGCCTAACCTCCCTGGTCGACATCAGATTGTTTGATGTGCAGGGCAAATTTATTGCCAATTTGTATTCTGACGTCAGAACTCCCGGCGATTATCAAAGCCGTTTTACCATGAACCAATACCTGATTCCTAAAGGCATTTACCTCTTGCAAATTACAACAGGAGAAAACATCAGTGTACGGAAGATCTTTACGGAGTAAGCTTCCGCATAAGCAATTTCCGGCCAAACCATCAGGGGTGTTCAACGACATCCCCTATTTTTTTTTAATCATGGCCTGTGAATAACTGTAAATAGCCCCATTGCCGCTTTCGCATATCCCACCCTGGGGTATCCACCCTGCTTCAATCAATTCATTTACTTGTTTTATCAGCTCTTCAAATCTTGATGATAATACGACTGTGTAATGCATATTAACTTGTTTTTAATGGTTAGGTAAGATGTTTTTTAAATCCGATATAAAGTTACGATTTTTCTGCCGATACTGATACTCTATATGTAACCGTCCAAAAAAACCAGACTTAACATATTGTTGTAAGGCATTAAACCTGACCGATGTCAGGCGTACATTCAAAATTTTTCATTAGCCTAAGGACTAATTTAATGTGAGTTCGATGTAAATATTGTTATTAATGAGTCATTTATAATTTTTGTTTTAAATTTTTGGTGTTGTTTTGGTGCATTAATGGCATAAATTTTTGTCACCAAATCTCTAATTCACCAAATTTCACCAAAGAAGAATAAAATACTGAATAAAATTCAAACTTATATTCCATTTCACTGTTGTCCGGTAAAAGTTTAAAGGAAGCCGAAGCCTAAGCCCGGCTTC
>CAYXXU010000116.1:452-6945 GCA_964469155.1 uncultured Bacteroidales bacterium | reverse complement strand
AGACTCGAACTCGCGACCCCGACCTTGGCAAGGTCGTGCTCTACCAACTGAGCTACTTTCGCAAATTGGGGATGCAAATATACGCATTTTTTACAAAAAAAAATTATTTTACGATTTTCACGAAAAATTTTTACTTTTAGTTCACATTTTACCCTGCATGGCCAAACTTTATATTGTTCCCACACCTATCGGAAACCTCGAGGATATTACTTTCAGGGCAGTACGCATACTCAAAGAAGCCGACCTGGTGCTTGCCGAAGATACCCGGACCAGCAGCATTTTACTGAAGCATTATTCTATTACAACCAAAATGAGTTCATATCATCAGTTTAACGAGCATAAGCAACTTCAGAATTTTGTAAAAAGAATAGAGGGCGGCGAAACCATTGCGCTGATAAGTGATGCAGGTACGCCCGGCATTTCGGATGCCGGATTTTTATTGATTCGAGAATGCATCAAACAGAGACTTGAAGTGGAATGTTTGCCAGGGCCAACTGCTTTGATACCTGCAGTGGTCATCTCAGGATTTCCCTGTGACCGCTTTTATTTCGACGGGTTTCTGCCTTTGAAAAAAGGCCGTCAAACCCGGTTGACCTATCTGTCGCAGTTGGAACAAACCGTAGTATTGTATGAATCGCCTCACCGTTTGCTGAAAACGGTGGAACAATGTGCCACTTTCTTTGGGGCTGAACGGGGAATAGCCGTGATCCGCGAATTAAGCAAGATCTATGAGGAAATAATCCGCGGAAGCATTGAGGAGGTTGCCACCTTGCTGAAAGGCAGAACCATTAAAGGCGAAATTGTTATCGTAATTGAAGGGAAACCGGATAAGAACCACACAGAACCCCGGGATGAATAGAGCATGGGTTGTAATGTTTTTGTTATTTGCTTTTCTATGGTGCCATGCACAGGAAAACTTGCCGCTGAACCGCGATGTGGTCTTTACCCTCGACCGGTATCTCAATAAAAAAGAGTCAAAAGTCTTTACCGCCTTAAAACCATTCAATAAAAGCATGGTGGAGTTGGAGGTGAATATTGATTCGATTCTGACTCCCGGACGTAAGACCGTGACCGGCAAGCAAAGCTGGATCATGCGGAAACTGTTTCACGAGGATCTGTTCGTCGTGAACTATGAAGATTTCCATTTATACATCGACCCGCTTTTTAATTTTGGCTATGGAAGATCTTTCAATGAGAACAGCAATTTGTACTATAATACACGAGGCGCCCAGATAAAGGCTGTGTTTGGCAAGAAACTGTATTTCGTTACCAGTTATTATGAGACCCAGGCAAAGTTTCCTGATTATGTGTCTGAATTTGTCAATACCTATGAAGTGGCTCCGGGGCAAGGGAGGGTGAAGAATTTCAAATCCACTGCCTTTGATTACGGAACCCCTTACGGGCTGGTTTCTTACAGCCCCGACAAACACTGGAACATTCAGGCAGGTATGGACAAGAATTTTATTGGCGACGGCTACCGTTCGCTACTGTTGTCGGATAACGCCTTTCAGAGTCCTTTTCTGAAGGTGTTTTTGAATTACGGCTGGTTCTATTATCAAAGCATCTACACCTCTTTCCAGAATCTGAGCACCGACAGCGTGCTGCATGCTCCCAATGTATGGTATCATGGCTATCAGACCAAACCGGCTACGTTTCATTTCGCAGGTTTCCGTATCGGCAAGAAAGTGGAGTTGGGTTTGTTCGAAGGAGTAATATTTGAAGCATCGGCTAAAAACAGTAAATTCAATTATTCCAGCCTTATCCCTATCATTTTTGTAAATACCATTCAATATTCCCTTTCTGACGAAAACAATGCCCTGATTGGGATAACGGCAAAATATAAACCCATCAGTAACCTGAATTTCTATGGCCAACTGATGATCGATAACCTGAACCTGAAAAAGCTTTCAGTGAAAGGATACCAGGGCAATGCCTGGGGGTTTCAACTGGGTTCGAAATACTTCAATATGTTTGGTTTGCAGAATCTGAATCTACAGGTGGAGTATAACCAGGTGAGGCCCTATGCTTATGCGCATCAGGATCCCATGCAAAGCTACACTCATTACAACCAATCCATCGCCCATCCCTTGGGAGCCAATTTCAGAGAAGCGATAGGTTTTATCAATTACAAATACCGGAGGATCTTTGCCGAATGGGAGTTCATGTATGCATTGACAGGCATTGACACAAATCACAGCAACTGGGGGAAGGATGTATTTTCATCACAACTACAGGCTTCTACAGGATATCAGTCGCAGGATAATAAAATAGGGCAGGGAGTAAAGACCCATAATTTCGAAACGGGCATCAGGGCGTATTATTTGTTGAATCCGAAGACCAACCTGCAGTTTGAGGTTGGATATTTTTACCGCAATCAGCGTAATGAACTGTGGAACAAAACCACCGGCTATTTTTATTTCGGGCTGAAGACCGCATTAACCAATGTGTATCATGATTTTTAAACGTAAGTATTGAGAAACTGTTTTAAACATATTGCCTCGTTTTTGATCACCTGCCTGTGGTGCTTTCCGGTTATGGCCCAGTTTACACATGTGAACAGTTTCAGGGGTATGCAGGAGGTGTTGAATGCCAGACTGTATGAGCATAAACAAAAATTTCATCCCGATGTTCAACCCTATTATACCGCAGAAGTTGAAAAATGTAAACCGCTGGATTCCTTGTTTCAATATAAACTGCCCAAAGAAAATAATTTCTACAGAAAGGTGCTGACCAAAAACCTGGTGGATGTTCACACTAAGAAAGTAAACCTGGTGGCTGACCCCATTCTGGTTGCCACAGGTGGTTCCGATGTGGCAAAACGCACCTTCGTTTACGAATCGGGATTGGGCTTCAGGCTTCAGGCCGGTTTATTCGATAAATTAGCCATAGGGGGTTCCGTGCTTATCAACCAGTCGTCCTTCCCGGTTTTTATCACAGATAAGATCGAACATTCGCGGGTGGTTCCCGGACAGGGATATGCCTATTGGTCGCCTTTAGGAGGTTATCATTATGTGAATTACGATCTGTATGCCAATTACCATTTCCTTAAATACTTTACGCTGGAAGCGGGCATGGGCAAGCATTTCTGGGGCGACGGCTACCGCTCGTTGTTTTTATCCGATCATGCCTATAATTATCCCTACCTGAAACTCACCACCAATGTTTGGAACCTCAAGCTGGTGAATCTTTTTACCAACTTCAAGGACATGAGCGGGGTTTCTTCTTCGCGCTGGACGGACATGAACAATAAATACGGGGCCTTTCACTACCTGAGTTGGGATATTTCGAAGCGGGTGACCCTGGGCTTTTTCGAATCCATTATCTGGGAAGCCAAAGACACGGCAGGCAACCGTGGTTTCGATTTTAGCTATCTGAACCCGGTAATATTTTTACGCCCTGTGGAGTTTTCGCGGGGCTCGCCCGACAATTCGCTGCTAGGTGTGAGCCTGAGGGTGAAGGTGGGAAAACGCACCTCGCTTTATGGACAATTGCTGATAGACGATATGCTGTTCAGCGAGGTGAAGAAAGGAATATGGCACCGCCTGCAAAGACTTTCGCATCCTGACGATTCAACCCTGACCAGCGGATTCTGGACCAACAAACAAGCCTGGCAGATTGGAGTGAAATCGTACGATATGTTTGGACTTCAACACTTTTCGGGACTGCTGGAGTTTAACTTTGTGAGGCCCTATACCTACGCCCACCGCCGTGTGATACAGAACTACGGACATTATAACGAACCCCTGGCGCATCCGGCCGGGGCCAACTTTTGGGAAACCTCGGCTTTTGTTTGGTACAGTTACAAGCGGTGGTTTTTCGAGGGGCATTTCAATTATATAGTCACGGGACTCGACAGCGCCAATTCCGATTTCGGGCAGGACATCTACAAACCCGTGTGGGATGTGTACGAGGCCGAAACCGGCAATATTCCCGTGCAGCAATACGGCAACGAAATTGCGCAGGGCATACACACCCGCATCGCTTATTATTCCCTGAATGTTTCTTACCTGCTCAATCCCAAAAACAATCTGCGCTTTGTTTTCGGCTATTATTACCGAAGTTCCGATTCCGATTATAAGCACGATTATACCCATGTGTTTTCGCTGGGCATTAAAATGAACCTGGCGGACAGGCATGTGGATTATTGAGTGAAAGTTTACATTCGGATAATGAAAATAAATCCGTATTAAAATTTGCATAATGAACGACTCCAAAAAGTTGATTGATGATTTGAAAAAGGAAAATGAGCAACTCAGGGCCGAGTTAAAGGATGTAAAACAAAAACATAAGCAATGTCAAAATAATATCTCCGAGATAAAAAAAACGCAAAAGCTGCTTGACGACCTGATAGACAAAAACCCTATTTCCATTCAAATTGTCGATAAAGATGGCTTTAGCATAAGGACAAACCAGGCACATTCAAAGCTTTTCCTGGCCAAACCGGAAAATAAATTTTGTCTGTTTGCCGAAAACCAGCTTCTCGAACTTGGTTTTCATAAGTATTTAGAACGCTTGAAAAAAGGCAAACTGGTAGTTTTCCCCGATCATCCATATAATGCCGGACTGTTAAATAAGGCATTTCCCGATAACGAAGTCTGGCTGAGGGTGGTGGCATTTCCGATTTTCGACCATCAAAACCTGCCCGAAAGTTTCGTGCTTATGCATGTCGATATCACTAAGATCAGAAATCTAGAAAATCAACTGATACATAAAAATAAAAGACTCAGGGCCTTATATTCTAATTTTAGCAGAGAAATTGAAAACCAACTGCAGACTATTTCGAGGAAGCTGCATGATGAAATAAAACAAAAACTGGTTTATATTACGATGGATTCGGATAAGCTGATCGGCGAACTGGAAAATCCTGCTCATAAAAAAACGGCTGAAAGAATCTTCAAAACCAGCCATGAAATCATTTTTGCATCACTCAATTTATTATCCGACCTGCGCACCACAGTGCTCGACCGGTATGGTTTGAAAGCGGGTTTACAGGAACTTATCAGTGAATTTATTACCCGTTACGGCCTGCATTGTCAATCAGAAATTCATGACATTCCGGATATTCCGCACGAAATGGCAACCGAAATTTATCGTATTGTTCAGCAGGCGCTCAATAATGCCGGACGCCACTCTGATGCCGGAAAAGTAAGCGTTATGCTTACATGCGATGCCGGAAACTTACATATTATCATTGCCGATAATGGCAGGGGCATAGTGCAAAAAGAAATTGTAGCCGACAATTCGTTTGGTATTATGGGCATGAAAGAAAGAACCGAAATTTTGAAAGGGAAATATACCATTAGCGGAAAGCCGGGCATAGGAACCACAGTTGAAATAGAGATACCATTACCAAAAGAAAAATAAATGAATATTCTGATTTGTGAAGATCACGATATAACGATAGAGGGTATTGACAGTATTCTGAAAAAATCCGGAATTGATTATACCTTGTATGGAGTCAATAATGGAAAAGATGCCACCCGATATTTAAGCAAACACGATTGTCAGTTGGTCATACTCGATATATCGCTGATGCACAAAGAGGGAAATCACCATGCGGATGAAGACGGCATAGTATTATTAAAAGACATAAAAGCAGGATGGCCTGTAGTAAAGGTGCTGATGATGAGTATGCACGACGAAAATTATATGATACATGCCTCGTTCGACAACGGAGCACAGGGATATCTTTTTAAGATGAATGCTTCGCATGAATTGATAATCGCCATAGAAACGGTTATGAAAGGGATACGTTATGTATCGCCCGGTTTACAAAAGAAATACGAAATTTTCTGTGCCCATTATAAGGATACCTTTTACCATAAACTTAGCAAGGCCGAAAAAATGGTAGCCAACAGATGGGTAACCGGCGAATCCACAAAAAAAACTGCTGCAATACTGGGCCGAAATGAAAGCACCATCAGAACTCAAAAAGCCAGTATTTTGAAAACCACGCAAACGAATTCAGCTTCGGAGTTTATGAAATACTATAAATTTCTGAAGGAAATCTGAGATCAATTCAGGCGAAAAACCTTCTGAAAACCCCTTCATTCTTATCTTATATATTTAAATTAATTTAGACATTTTGTCTATTGACTTGCCCTTTCTAAAGCGGTAATTTTGTATATTATCAGACTACAATTCGTTTTTAATAAAAAAGTATAACTGACGTTCTTTGAAATTCCGCTGTCATTCATCAGGATATTTTTCATAATTCAGGGCAACTTCTCCAAAAACGGCCCTTAGTTCATAAAAAATCATTGGATTGCCCGGGAAAGGGTCTTTCTGATATCAGACAATGATAAGGAGATATCAGACAGTGTTCGTCTGATGTCAGACAATGGCTTTCTGATATCAGACAATGATAAGGAAGTATCAGACAGTGTTCGTCTGATGTCAGACAATGGCTTGCTGATATCAGACAATGATAAGGAAGTCTCAGACAGTGTTCGTCTGATGTCAGACAATGGCTTTCTGATATCAGACAATGATA
>CAYXXU010000116.1:0-352 GCA_964469155.1 uncultured Bacteroidales bacterium | reverse complement strand
AGGAAGTATCAGACAGTGTTCGTCTGATATCAGACAATGGCTTGCTGATATCAGACAAAGGTAGGATAACACCGGAAACAGATATCTGACCCATTCGCTTTCATAGAAATAGCGATGTAACTTTCAAATTTTCAATAATTAAGCTGAATAAATGACCGCAAAATATCATATCCCATTTTAAAAAGAGTTCTAAACCCTATTATTCATTAAAACCAAACAAAATGATCAGACTCATTAAAGTTCACAAATCGCTTGGTAAAGCGCCTGTGTTAGTAAAAATCGAACGCAACGAAAACGTTGCCAATCAAATTCCGCTGCATGCAGTGGTAACCGACCCTCCCTATCCGAAAAC
>CAYXXU010000115.1:0-7435 GCA_964469155.1 uncultured Bacteroidales bacterium | reverse complement strand
TCACGAATCTGCCTTATGTCGCCGAGGAAGCCGTTTTTCTCGCCGTTTATTTCTCCGGCCCTTACAAGACCTATGAATGCTGGTTTAAAAACTGCTTTTTGCAGTAAATCACTCACCCTGTGTACTTCTTCAGCGTTACCAACGATGGCAAAACGGTGGCTTCTTGAGGAATTTAACTGGTAACCTCTTACCCTGAACAGATGCAGCAACAGCCTCATACCGGCCATATATACAGCACCCCAGGCGGAACCGATAATTATAAGGGCACGCGAATACCTGAACTGAAGGGGCAACAACGCGTAAACAACCAGTGTAATGATCAGCCCGGCTCCTACACCCCTCACTATCCGCCAAAGACTGATTGGTTTATCATAACCACCAGAAATATATACAGATATGATAAGAATGAGGATAAAAGCCGGCAAGTTATAGAGGAAAAATTCCTGCGGGTAGTGACCTCCCATCGGGTAGATAACAGCATGTTCCCAATATCGTGTGATAAAATAAATACCTGTGTACGTGATGATTGCATCTGTGATAGGGAGAAGAATTTTCCTGGCGGCGCGATAAAGTACCGAAATGGATGCCCGGAAGTAAATGGCAAGGTTTATGAGAAATGAGAATAACCTCGCATTCTGGCGGCTGAAATGTTTACCAGCGAAGATGATCATCGCGTTGTAAAACATGAAAACATAGTTCAGGCTGCCCTTTTTCGTGCTTTCGCCTTTATAATGAATGATCCTCGTTTCGGGGAAATAGTAGTTCTTATAACCTGCCTGGGTGATGCGGTAGGAGAGGTCGATGTCCTCGCCATACATGAAAAATTGCTCATCGAGCAGGCCGGTTTTTTCAAGTGTTGATTTCCGCAGCAGCATGAATGCCCCGGCCAGCACGTCCACCGGGTTGGTTTCATCGCAGGGCAGATAACCCATGTGATAACGGTTGAAAGTGCGCGAATGCGGGAAAAGCTTAGAAAAGCCGAATATTTTGTAAAAGGCTACCATGGGTGTCGGCAAGCCTCTTTTTGATTCGGGCAGGAAACGCCCGGTACCATCCACCATTTTCACACCAAGCCCGCCGGCATCAGTGTGCTCATTCATAAAGGCAACCACCTTACGGAACGTATCCGATTCCACGACAGTATCGGGATTCAGTAACAGTATATATTCACCTTTTGCCTGCCTGATAGCCTGGTTGTTAGCTTTCGAAAAACCTACATTACCGGTATTTGCGATACAGAGAACATCGGGGAATTTCTCCTTCAGCATCTTCACCGAACCATCCACCGAGGCATTGTCAACAACGAATATCTCTGTTTCAATGCCCTGGCTGGCCGTAATAACCGAATGCAGGCATTGTTCAAGGAAATACCTTACATTGTAACTGACTATGACGACGGATAGTTTCAAGAAGAGAAAAACAATTATAGGCAAATATCGGAAAAATTGGTGAGAGTTTTTTGTGATTCTAAGCGGCTGAGTGAAATGCGGGGATTAGATTGGTTTACAGTTTCATGGCGTTGGTTGAAGAATTGGAAATTCTGAAAAGTTGAGATATTGTGTTACCTGATGCAAAGCCGAAAAATGTTTCAACGTTTGACATATAGGCTCCGGGACGAACATTAAAGATAAGGTTACAGAGAACTGCCATTGATTGTTATAACTATTAATAAAAATGAACTCAAGGGTCTTATAATCTGCCCCGTGAGTTAATTTGCTGATTTCTGTTAGTTTTACCTGATTATGAATTTGCCCGAAACCTCTTTGTCCTGTTTGCATTGGTAAATGTATGCTCCGGATGCATATCGTCTTGTATCCAGCACTTTTTGTCTTTGCCTGCCGGTAAGTGTAAGTGTTTCAATTTTTCTGCCGGTATTGTCTGTAATTGTGACTGTTACTGATGTTAATTTTTCCGGTAAGGCGTATTCAAAAGTAATCCATGTTGTCGCCGGATTTGGAGCTACACTAATCTTTATCTCCGATGGCAATTCAACAACAGTTGATGGATTCACAATACTGTGCTTCGTTACATCATTATATCTTACACAGTTGCAATAAGGAGTTCCGGTCATAAATTCGAGTATGCCTTTTGCCTGAGTGGAAGCAATTCCTGTGTTGGTAGCGGCAATAACCGATAATTGTTCTTTTTCGGCATTGGTAAGCATAGCCAGGTTTCTGCCTGCACTTAACATGTTTATCTGCAAGTTTTTTAGTTCGCATATCTTTTGATAATCTGCCGAATCGCTCGCGGATAATTCATGCAATCCAGGGATCAGTGTTAACATGGTTTGCGTTGCTGCATAATTTCCTGTTTGCAGGTAAGCATCTACCATTTGGTAACGGCTGTTCAGGTCGCCACGGTTATCAAACCAGTTGATAATATCTGTTTGGCTTACAATGCTGTCATTAAGTTTGCTGCGGATAATATCTGAAGCGGCATTGGCTTTTTGTGTGTTGTATGCGTTTAATTGCTCTTGCAGCACTGTCTTATAGGAGGTATTGCCAGCTATTGCCCTCAATAAATCAATCATATATGAAGGCAGCGGATTTTCTTTCGATCCGAGGAAGGACAGGAATGACTCATCCCTCATTTCATCAGGGTTGGCCGATAGAATCTCAAAAAGAACTGATTCGGGCAATACATCCGTTTTTAATACTGCCTGCATGAGTACTTGTTGCGAAAGGTGCGGCGAATCGCCCAGCAGTTTAGCACGTAATTCCCACATTTCCGAGGGAATACTTGTTTCTATATCTTCGACTGTATTGGCTGTACTTCCGCCATCTTTCAATGTTTCATAAATATACTTAACATTATTGTAGGCTGAATAGCTGTCGGCATACTGAGCTTCCAATGCATCAATCTGCGTCTGGTTAAGCTGGACCGGGTTACCGGTTCCTCCTCCATAATGTGAAGGACAGGTGTTGGCATTTGCAGTGAGTATCAATTGTATCCCGCTGTATGTAGTTGGCGCCATTCCTGTCGAATAGTAATATCTTACCTGGGAAGCGCCTTCGTTAAAGAAATTGACCGAAGCATTGGGGGAAAATGTATTTCCCGCCGCTGTTGATGAGCCGCTGCGTTGGTAATAGGATATCCTGGAATTCGAATTATTTGTTACAAAGAAATCATATTTGTTTCCGGCATTCAGGTTGCAAAGGTACGTCAAACCTGTAGGTGGTATGGCATTGGTGGTGGCATTCAGCAGGTCGGCTACATTTCCTGTGGTCAGATTTTGGTATGTGTTCTTATAAATTTCGTTGTAAGCCTGGCCTGAATTAATCGTTTCAATGCCTGTCCACGAATAATTTGTCGGGATATTATCTGATGTAAAATTGTTTCCTTCAATAGCATATCCGGTGCAGTTTAATAAGTTAATACCAACACCATAGTCCGGGCAATTGGCGGATGATGCCATTTGGAAATTGCTTTGCAGTACCACGGCATTGTTAACATTGCGCAATTCGATGCCATAGCCATTATCGGTAAACACTGCATTTTGAACATTAATGGTATTAAAAGTTTCGGCATTGGAGGCATTAATACCGTATTCGAAGCCGTTAATATTGGTCTTAACCAGGTTTTCATCAGGGCAAGGCAAAGTTTGCGAGTTACAAATGGGATAAATATGATATCCTGCATCCAAAGAATGGATTCCATACCCGCTGCCTTTTACGGTCCGGTTATTAATAAAATCGCAACCATAAAGTTTCACTCCTTTTACCGACCATAACGAAACTCCGGTATAGAAAGGGGAAGCATTAGCCGGGTAGTTGTCATCAACAGTGAAGGAACAATCACGGAAATAGCCCAGATTATCGGTTTCGCTTCCATTGGAAGGGTGAAAATTGCGGTATTTCATAAATTCAACTCCACGCCTGCAATTCTTGAATGTCGCGCTTTCTGCCTTTATTATCCCGCCTATCGAATTCCAATCATCGGGTTTCCAGTTGGTGATGCCATTGGCTGCATTTTCGATTACTGCATGGTTTTTGAGTTCAACAGTACCCTGAGCACAAACACCATTAAGTGTATATTGATGCTGACTGGTATTTCCCCATACCTCGATACCAGGCCATTGACTTGTGCCATTATTAGTTAGGTGGGTAGCACCAAGTGTTAGTTTTGTCTGCTGCATTACAATCACTTTGCTTTCTGAAGAAAATGTAAGTTCCGAGTTGTTAATACTCAATTCACCCGATTTTACTAACAACCTGGCTTTAATGAAATTGCAGTTGATATTATTGCAAACACCCGGCGTGTTTGCATTATCGTAAACAACGTCCATTGTGGCATTATCTACGGCTTCAAAAGTAATATTTTGACCTGTATGCAGATTACCTTTTATGATCAGCTTATTGTCACCGCGCTTGGCTCGTATAATTACATTATTGCCCAATTCAAGGCTGCTACCTGCATCAATAGTTATTGTGCTGTTATACATATCAATACGTACCCCATCATTAACAGTTAATGTTGCATTATTGGCTACAGTTGGCGTAAAACGCGATACCATATTTGCCTCAAAAATCGTATTTGTTGTTATGGGTGGCGCTTGCGGACCCTGCGCAATTAAATCATATTCAATAGAAAGAAATGCATTAGGGCTATTATTCAGATAGGATGGCATTTGTTTATTATGTTCATCGCAAACCAGTTCAAACTCCTCACCCCATCGGTTATCAACCATTGAAAAATCAATTACTTTTTCATTCCCTGTTTGATATGATGTAAATGTCGCTAATAGAATTTTGCCAAAATCTTTGTCCTTAAAAAAATAACTATAATCGAGTATAACTTCAATAGGTTCATAATTTAAGAAGGGATTTGGGTAATAGTCGCCTCTAAGCGGGAGTTCTCCACCTTGAATACTTACCAATTCATTCCTTTTAAGATATGCAGCCAATTGTGAAGGACCGGAAGGATAAGGTGAATTGGCCAACTCGCGCCATCCGCTGAATAGGTTGAGGCTATTCCTCTTCGCATGAGTGAGTTTGACTTTAAGTAAAATTTCCGGATCGGGAACAATCGGATTAATGCCCCATATATTCTGATCATTATACAAACAACGGTAGAGTATCCATTTAAAACCTTTATTTCTAAACGGTGCATCAACACCATAACTATCGGCCATCTTAAATGCACCAATTTCCCAGTCGCGCAGGTCAACAATGCCATCGCTAGTAATATCCAAATCGTTTGTAAATTGGTTATCATGATTAACATCGAATTTTACTCCATCGTCATAACCGACTATTGTAACCTGATGACCGCAAACAGGAGTAAAATCAATAATTACATACTCACCAGTACTTTCACTTTCAGATGATAGAGTATAAGAAAAATTATTCCAGTAGGATGAGCCGGTTGTTAAAATCCCCCCTGTGGTACTGCTATCACCATGATCGCTCAGGTAATGTTTAATAGTTTCAAGGTTTTCACCATTCTGACCAATAGTAACCGCAAACGCGCTGTTGATTCTGTTTTGTAACCTTTTTTGCCAAAGGTCGTAACCATGCAGCCACCTTCGGTAATCGCCGGCAGTATCATTGCCCCAGTCTGCTATTGATGACACCCCTGTTTGTTGAATTAAATTAAAAACGCTGCTTGGAGAAGTGCCTTGTCCAGGAGCCCCTTGATTAATATGATTATAGATAGAGTGTGTAGCATAAATACGTTCATCGGAATTGGCTTCAGTATTGTTGAGTCGGTTATACTCATAAGTAAATACCGAAAATACAACTGATGAAGGTACACAACTGCCACCATAATTACCCTGGTGATGAAGACGGATATTACCTAGTGAATCGTGAGGGAAATATATGTTAGTTGAGTTATCAACAGCCTGAGGCAACGCCATTGTAGCCGATTGCAGAGTAATAACCAGGGGTGGCAAACCTGCCATCCAGGCTGAGTCAGGGGTAAGCCGCCCCAGTAATTTTGGGCATTAAGAGTAAGGCTACTGCCAAATAAACAACTTGCAGCAACAATAATAAGTAATTTGAGCTTCATTATAAACGAGAATTAAAGGTGAATTATTTTTGAACTAAAATTTATATTTCTTCCGGTAAGATTCATAAGGTATATACCTGCAGGTACCTCAGGCAGGCTTAGCTTTATTTTGTCAACAAAATGTATATCTTTTTTACTAAAGACGACCTGCCCATAGCTATTATAAATAGTTGCATTACAGCGTTTATAAATTGTTGAACTTCCCTTGTATTCTACTTCAATATAATCATTAAAAGGATTAGGATAACATACTGTTTTTTCAATTCTATTATAAGGTGGAATAAACAGCGATTCAGGTACCGACAAAGTGTCAACAGTTCGAAATAAGGTATTATCATCACATATCCACAATTTTCCAATATGATCAAGCTTTATATCTCTGATAGTGTGATAATCTTGATAAAGCCCTTCATTTATGTAACTATACGTTTCTCCGTTGTCTTCTGATAATAATACCCCACCAATTGATTGCATCAGCCCCAAAACAATTTTGCCGTCTTGTAAAGTAAGAGTCTTTAATGGTGTAACTGCCCATGGCAGCATATGCGTCCAAGCGGCCTGATCAAAATCGTAACGATAAATTCCGTCGGCAAACTGTCCCAGCAGCAACCTGCCGCTTGTGTCCATGCTCACCGACTGCGGATCACCCGAAGAAAGAAAAAGCTGCCAGGTTTTACCTAGGTCAGTTGAGGAATACACATTTCCGGGAATATATTCTGAATTATCAGTAATCTCAGTAGTGGCATAGATGATTCCATTAGTGCCAAAGCAAAAGTCTGTTATATTTTCAAAATAGTGAAGATCATGGTGAATTGTTAACACTTTTTTCCATGTCAATCCATTGTCAGCCGATCGAACAATACCATTCACTGAATAACAACCTGAAAGGAATATACTGTCATAACCATATGCCAGATTTTCATAATAAAGAGGATCGTTGAGTGTATTTACAACTTCAGTCCATGAATCACCCCGGTCGGTTGATCGTAAAATCCTGTAAGTGGCTGTTATAATAATATTGTCGTACTTATCAACACTCACATCATCGCTCCTGCCGGTAAATATTTTTTGCCAGGTGGTGCCATAGTCCTTGCTGCGGAAAACACCTGCCGAATCGCCACTGCATGCAAGATAAACCCAGTTGTTGGAATTAAAGGCTATTCCTTCCATATATGAATAAGGGTTGAACTCAAGAACTTTTTCCCAAAAGGGCTGGCCTAGAGCGGCAGTATTTACCAGCCAACAAATCAAAAAAGCAAAACAATTTCTCAGAAACTTCCTCATATTTTCTCCTTTTAAATAGTATCATAAAAATACAGTAAAAAATACAAATTTGACTTCCAAAAAGGGTTATTGATGCTCTGTCAAAACATGCTGAAAACTCAAGCTAATGAAAAAGCAATCTGGCTGGCAGTCAGTGACAGAT
>CAYXXU010000114.1:0-7448 GCA_964469155.1 uncultured Bacteroidales bacterium | reverse complement strand
ATGTAGCGGTCTGGGGTATAGGTTTTATACGAACCAAACACGGCCTTATCATAGCTGTAAATTCCTTTTTGTAACACCTGCGAACGCAATTCCATTTCGAACGACGGCATGCGCCCTCTGCCACTGTTGCTGAAAGCAGTTTCGGCAACCACCGCGTCGCCTTCCACAAACCACAAGGGAACAAAAGCCCCGAAAACCGCAACAGTGATTTGTTGCCCGAAAAGATAAGACAGCACTTTGGTAAACCCCGAATTTATCTTGGAATATTGCACCACGTGCCTGAACTCATGCACCACCAACTGGTCGAACCAGGGTTGGGGATAATCATCCTGCCCCGGACAGGTATAGAACTCCATACGTTTGGGCGCCCAGGGAACCATGGCATTGGAGGTGGTAGAGCGGTTATGCAATATCAGCGAAATCTTAACCGGCTTCGATTTGAGCGAAACACTCAAAGGCTCATAAACCTCTTCCAGCATATTGGCCACATGTTGCGCCTGCTTTTCTATCTCTTTTGGGTAAATTACTTGAAAATGCTCTGTTTTTATAACCATCCATTTTACCGAAGCAGGATCCTGACCTATATCGAAATACTGGGCACTTGCCTGAATACTAATAAGTATAAGAATAATGGAAAGGATTTTCTTGGAGGCAAACATGACCTCAAAAGTACAAAAACCATGAAAACTCATCTCAATTTCAGGCAAATACTTTTTAAAATCGTAACTTTGCCTAAAACTAAAACCTATGCGATTTATAATAAAAGTGTTTTTCACAGCCTGTGCGGTGATGGTGGCAGGATGGCTAATGGACCCACATATTCATGTGGATAGTTTCCTGATAGGACTGCTGGTGGCTTTCACCCTGGCCATACTCAATGCCATTGTCCGACCGATTTTGGTTTTCATCAGTATTCCGGCTACGGTGCTGACACTGGGTTTGTTCATCTTTGTGATCAATGCCCTTATTGTAATGCTTGCAGCATACCTCATCGACAGTCCGAAATTCTCCATTGATGGATTCTGGTGGGCATTGTTATTTAGTTTGGTAGTATCGTTTGTAAGCAGCCTACTGAATGGCTTTATAAAAAAAGACGAACCACATCAGAACCAACTAAGGAATTAAGAAGTCAGATTTATGACTTAAGATCTATTAAAATGAAACAATTGCCACAAAGGCTCAAAGACACCAAGATACACTAAGAAGGTCAATACTATTTTTCCGTCTTTCTTTGTGAATCTTCGTGTCCTGGTGTCTTCGTGGCAAGAAAAAAACAACTTAAATTAAACAAAATGAAGCTTGGAATCATAGGCGGATCGGGGCTCGAAAAGCTCGACATCTTCAAAAACCCCCAGGAAACTATTGTTGACACTCCTTATGGCACACCCAGTTCGCCATTGCTCGAAGGTGAGATTCTTGACAGGCAAGTGGTATTTTTATCGCGCCATGGCCGTGAGCATACCATCCCTCCGAGCCAGATAAATAACCGGGCTAATATATGGGCACTGAAATCATTGGGATGCAACCATATCATTGCCACCACTGCCTGCGGCAGTTTGCGCGAAGAGATTGGCCGCAGCCACATGGTTATTTTGGACCAATTTATCGATTTCACACGCTTCCGCAAAAATACGTTTACTGAAACCTTTGAACCACATCAACCCATTCATACCGGTATGGCCGAACCGTTTTCGGACAGTTTGCGGAATATTATCATTGAATCAGCCGGCGAATTAACCTTTCCATTCCACAAAAAAGGTACCGTGATAACCATCGAAGGTCCGCGCTTTTCAACCCGTGCCGAATCGAATATGTTTCGCCTATGGGGAGCCGATGTGATCAATATGAGTACTGCCCCCGAATGTATGCTGGCCAACGAAGCAGGCATTCCCTATGCAGCCATTGCCCTCAGTACCGATTACGACTGCTGGAAGACCGATGAGGAACCCGTTTCGTGGGAGGCCATTCTGGAAGTCTTCCAAAAAAATATTAATAACGTTACTCAACTGCTGTTGAAGATCATAGAAAAACTCAATTGATCAAAACCAGGGTATTCTCTAAAAAGCATATCTGATAATAGTTTCAGGTATAAAAAATAGAATTTTCAATACAGCATCATTGTCTCGTTGTTCATAGACTAATGTTAATATTTCGTCTAATTTATTTTAGATTACAATTTGACTTTGGGGTTTTTATTATTTAATTTAGCACCTAAAATAATTATTTCAATAAACAAATTGGCATAATTAAAGGGAACCTTCAGAAAGAAACACTTTCATTAATAAATTACTTTTTAGAACTTTTTTGTTTAAATAACGTAATAATCTTCATGAAAAAAATTTCATTCTTTATTCATTTTAATTCACTGCCAAATTTTAAAACCCATTCATTATGAAGAAACTATTTATCCTTACAATTCTGCTGTACATCAGCGTAGCATTTTCAACCAATGTATTGGCTCAGCGCAAATGCGGTACCATGGAATATCTGCAAAAACAAAAAGCTGCAGATGCTACCCTCGAACCTCGCATGCTTAATTATGAAGAAGCCCTGCAAAAATGGATTCAAAACAACCAGAACTATATCAATAGTTCTAAAGCCACTATTACCGTGCCGGTTGTGGTACATATTGTGTATAATTTAGCAGGCGATAACATATCCGACGCCCGCGTGCTGGAGCAAATAGGTACACTGAACACCGATTATGCTGGTCTGAATACCCACTCTATGAGCGCTTTTTCACCTTCCTTAAAGATTAATACCGAAATACAGTTTTGCCTGGCCCAACGCAAACCCGATGGTAGTGCTACCAATGGTATCGAAAGACGTCAAACCACCGTTACCAGCTTTACCGATGATGATGCAGTGAAATATTACGCCACAGGAGGCCTCGATGCTTGGGACCCCAACAAGTACCTCAATATATGGGTTTGCAACCTGGTGAGTGGATTGTATGGCTATGCACAATTCCCTACTACAGGCATCAACGCGACCTACGGAGTTGTGATCGGTTATAAATATTTCGGAATTACCGGAGCTGTTGCGCCTTATAATTTGGGAGGCACTACTGCTCATGAGTTGGGCCATTGTTTCAACCTATATCATATCTGGGGCGACGATCTGGGATTTTGTTTCGGTACGGATTACTGCAACGATGTGCCCAATCAGGCCAATTATACCAATGGGGCACCGACAGGTGTTTTGACCGATGCCTGCACCGCTGTTTCTCCAGGAATCATGTATATGAACTTTATGGACTATACAGATGATATTGCTTTGGCTAACTTCACCCCCGATCAGAAAGCACGCATTGCAGCCCTTTTCGCTACGGGAGGATTGCTGAATTCGCTGGCCACCTCCGACGGATGCACCCCTTCAACTTCGTGCGGAACACCTACCGGTTTGAATGCTACTAATATAACAACTACCACTGCCACCCTTAACTGGAATGCCATGGCAGGAGCCAATAGCTACAATATTCAATATCGCAAAGTAGGAACCACTCCTTTCACCAGCACCACATCGGCCACCAATTCAAAAGCTATTACAGGGCTGACTGCATTGACCAATTATGAATTCAAGGTGCAAGCAGTTTGCTTTGTGACAGGTTCATATTCCAGCCTAAGCAATTTCTGGACCGGATGCCCCGATAATTATGAAGCCAACAATACACTGGCAACCGGCAAATCTATTGCTGTGAATACGCCTATAACGGCACTGATTGGTGCGGCCGGTGATATTGATTATTTTAAATTTAACAGTACAACCACTTTAAAGAATATTAAAATTACATTGACCAATTTGCCTGCCGACTATGATGTACAACTGTACAAATCGAACGGCACATTGCTGAAAACATCGGCAAACAGAGGAACCACCAACGAAACTATCATCTATAACAAAGCTGCCGCCGCAACCTACTATATCAAGGTATACGGATATAATGGAGCCTATAATGCCACCTCGTGCTATACGCTAACGGCATTTATCAGTGCATCGGCCTATAAAGGAATTATTGATGAGGAAACCGAAGCGGAATTTGAAGCGGCCATGTTGTTGTTCCCCAATCCGGCCAACGATAATTTGAAGGTCAACTATACCGCGCCTTCGGAGGCAGCAGTTTCGATTGGCATTTACGATGTCACCGGAAGGTTGGTGAGTTCAATACAAAACCATGCCGTTAGAGGATTTAACTCATACACTATGGATGTTACTCACCTATCGAAAGGCTTTTATGTGCTAACCCTCGATAGCGACGGTGAGCGATTGATAGAAAAACTGATTATCGAAAAATAATTCTTCATGCATTTACGAAAGCCCGCTTTCGCAATAGAGCGGGCTTTTTTTGTGCTGCCTGACAAGTAGTTGCCAATGAATAATCTTACGGCCGGAGATATAAATTCGAAAAGTTTGCACAATAAATCTTAACTTTCTGATTTATTCGCATAATTTGGTCCGTATTTATTCATCTGTAAATATCGCTTGCTTATGCCGCCAATTCAAGTTTTTTCTGCTGTTTTTGTTGTTTTTCTTCATCAATTTCTGCTTCATTCATGCTTCTTACCAATGCCTCCTCGTAATGTTTTGCTCCTCCATCAATTCTCTCATTCGTTTGCCAAAAAGTATTCTTAGTTCTTTTAGTATCTTTTCTATTTCATTGTGTTCAAATTTTTACTTTATATTCATTTTTTGTTTTGCTCCCATTGGGATTCCTACGGAATACATCTGGATTAACCCTCCCAACACTATGTACCGGGACAGGAAGATCCAACCCACTGGTTTTCGCACTTGCCATTAGGTCATTCCATTCCTAATGATAAATCTGGGTTTAGCAAATAGGAGTAGGGCCACCTTTACTATTTTCTGCAAGAGTTTTCAAACCTCCCAATCGCATCACAAAGCAGATTGGCATTCGGGCATAGCTGATACTGGGGCTATTTCTTATTCTTTATTTCCTTGAAATAGGCTTTGATCTCTTTCGATTTGGATTTCAAACCCAGATCAAGCATGCTTATATTATCCTTATTTTTCCAAAAGGGATCAGCGCCATTATCCATCAGCCATTTTACTGACTCTATTTGCCCATAATAAATAGCTCCATCCAAATAGGGTGAAAGGTTTTTGGCCGCAAATTCAGCATGAAACTTTTTCAGGGCATTCAGCAGGGCAATATTCGCAAACTCAACACCTGAACTTAAGGCATCATCAAGTTTAATTTTACCAACGAGCAACTGAAATATCTTTTCATAATCAGCATCTTTAGGAATGCACTCATAGATGTTAAAGTACCTGTCCTTATCGTAGGTGGCCGAATAAAGTATGGCGTCGCCATAAGGTATTTGTTCCCTTTCGTTGACATCGGCGCCATATTCGATCAGCAGTTTAATGATCTCTGTTTTCTTTTGCATTACGGCCTGCATCAGTGGCCGGTCAACGTAATAGCTTGCGTCAGAAGCATGTTCCGTACTTAGAAATCCGGGGCGTGCTGCAAAAAGCGCTTTTATACCGTTTATATTGTCCTTTTTTACCATGATCACCAGATCGATTAGGGAAGTTTTATCGTATTCTGACACCACGGCAGGGCTACTCTTAACATCTGAATAAGTGGTTCCTGTCCCAAACTTGAAATTCTGTTTTTTAAGCAGCTCATTTTTTTTAACCCCTGCAATCGTAAATGTCGCAAACAATTGCAGGCTTTTACCCCCTGTGGTATTGGGGAGGAATACCATGAATGAAGCCGGCAGTATGTCAGTTTGCGGTGAATAAACGTAAATAGATATGCCTTCATTACAAACAAATACCAGGCAGGAAGTGATCAGGTTTTCGGCATCGAAAACATAGCGAATGGTTTTGCAATCCAAAAACTTATTGAAATCGCCTGAGAATTCTGTTTGAAAGCTGTTACCGCCGGTAAAAGTGATAAGATCTACATTATTAACAGTGCTTTTTTTCCCTAAAACATTATATCCATTGCAAAGAAGCGTTTCACCGATGAGAGTATCCGGAAGAGATTTCAGGCTGTTTAATATCTTAATCCCCCCGTTGGTAAGCATATCTATCACTTCCTGCTCGCTTTTATGGGTAAAGTAGGTAGAGGCGGCTTGCTGTCCATAGCCCTGTGTTATGCTCAGAATGAGTATAATAATGATAGGAAAAGTAAATTTTTTCATGCAGTTTTTTCTTGGGTATATCGATTTCAAAAGTACTCTTTTTCATTTCCTTTCTATAGGAGATCAAATAAAATTATTGAATCAGGCGTATAAAAAATGACCGTAATTACTTTAAATATAAAACCTTTATTTTATTTAATCCTTGGTAAAATGAGATCAACCACGATTCAGCAAACCTTATTAAAACAAAAAAAAGTAATAAGGTTGAATCACAGTCACATACAAATTTACTAAGGTTAAAAAGTTAAACTAACCATCTTTCCTGTACCATCAAATAAGCAAAGGTGAGACTACTTTCCGAAATAAGGTTTTGCTTTAACTCTGATATCCAGGGTTATAATTCGATATTACATTATTATGAAAGCGACTGTTTTAATTATTTTTTTCTGTTACCGTTTTAAAAAGTTTGTTACACACTGAGCCAAGGCCGGAAATCTACCTATATATTTCAGGCTTCCCAATGATACTTTTCGAGGACTTCTATCCTGGCTGCTTCTATCTCTTCAGCGGTGTCACGTGGTTCCACAGGGTCCACTTTTTTATATAAAATGTCGGCAATGCCAAAGTGAACTGAGTAGAAATACTTATCATAAAAATATTTTTCAGTCATTTGCCGGAGTGTTATGCTGTCATATTCAACTCTGACATATTTACTCCTTCTACCAGTTTCCCAACATTCGTCATAAAAAATATCTTTTATGCGGCCCTGCCATCCACCCAAATCATAGCTTTCTAAATAGAACTCCCCCGTTCCTTCTTTCACCCTGATACTGTCACCAATTTTAAGTCTTTTCATTCTTTTTAGCTTTTGTTATTTTGCTCTTTTTTTTATCATTGTATTCAGTTTAACCTGTCCCGTATGCGCAGTGTCGGGATCAGCGGTTCAGACATTTTATTCATTTCATGCTATAACCTGTATAATTTTTAGGATTTAAACACGTGGAACATAATTCTTGTGTGTTTGAAACCTGTTATTTGATCCTGTAAATGGTTAAAACCATTACATATCAATTGAGATCTCTAATAGCCCACGGTTTAAACCGTGGGCTATGGCAGAAAACCCTACCTTTTTAATCGTTTTAACGATTTATCTGTTCGTTTTTCGACTAAATTTCATGTTTCGAACACCCGAAAAATCCTTTCCCCGTGCAGCATAAAATATTTTCACATCAAAATTAAAAACATTTCCATTCAATCGAAAATAATTAACACATTATTTCTTATACTTAAACCCAAATTCCGCAATAGAAAATTCCTAATGCGTAGCAATAGAGAAAT
>CAYXXU010000113.1:6713-7481 GCA_964469155.1 uncultured Bacteroidales bacterium | reverse complement strand
TAGCAGGAGGCATATCGGGGCTTGTAACAGTCGTTCCTGCTCCTCCGGGAGTAAGGGCACGTATCCAGGTGATGGTACCGCCCAATCCACCGGTCACGGTAGCATTGAAGGTAACGCTGCCACCCACGCATAAAGAAGTTGGTGATACGGTATTGCTAGCCCAAATCGGCTGAGCTACGACTGTAACAGTAGTCTGGTCGGAGTTCACGCAGCTGTTACCATCGGTATAGGTATAAGTAATAGTTTGCGTACCTGCCGATGGGTCGAAGACATAACCTGCGATCTGGTCACCTGAGACGCCTGTACCTGACCAAATGCCGCCTGCGGGATTGCCGCCGAGAGTGATATCTGGGTCGTCGATACAGACGGGGCCGTAGGTTCCAGTGGTAACGGCAGGCAGTGCATAAACTTCGATGGTGTTGGTGGCAGTATTGACGCAACCGTTTCCGTCGGTATAAGTATAGGTGAGGGTATGGATACCAACGCCGGCAGCGGAAGCATCGAAGTTGGTAGCTGAAACGCCGGGTCCGCTATAAGTACCACCGGCAGGTGTTCCCCCTGTGAGTTCATAGGTGGTAGAACTTACGCATTGATTGGTGAGGGAGTTAGACCAGGTGACAGTTGGCAAGTCATAAACTTCGATGGTGTTGGTGGCAGTATTGACGCACCCGTTAGCGGCTGCAATGGTATAGGTAACTACATAATCTCCGGGAGTGCTGGCAGCCAGGTCAATATCGCCGGAGGCGGCATCAATCACCAGCCCGGCGG
>CAYXXU010000113.1:0-6613 GCA_964469155.1 uncultured Bacteroidales bacterium | reverse complement strand
GCAGTTCCGGTAGCGCAGTAAGGTGAACCGTCGTAGGAGATAGTAGCGGTAGGCAGGGGGTTAATTGTAACGGATGCAGTGGTGGTATTGGAGCAGGTGCCGTCGGAGAATGAATAGGTAACGGTATAATTTCCGGGCGTGCTGGCAGCCAGGTCAATATCGCCGGAGGCGGCATCAATCACCAGCCCGGCGGTAGAGGAGAAGGTACCACCGGCAGTACCGGTAAGAGTAACGGTAGCAGTTCCGGTAGCGCAGTAAGGTGAACCGTCGTAGGAGATAGTAGCGGTAGGCAAAGCATTAATTGTTATACTCATTCCCGGATCTTCAACTACCGGTGGTGGAGTACTGCTAATCACTCTTATAATATAAGTTCCGTTGGCAGTAGGGGATGGAATAGTAGCATCAAAACAGTCTGGTCCTGAATTATTGCTAATAAGCGTTCCGATGTCGATCCAGCCTCCGCTTCCATCTGAAAGTTGGGCAGTGTAAACATTGCCTGTCAGAAAAGTTCCATAACTTTCAAAACAGATTTCCACAATCTCTCCGGCGCAAACTGGATTAGGTGTAATGGATGTAGTAGTTATTTTCTCGTTTTCCAATGCCCCTTTTGTTGGTGGGTCTGCCCTTGTGACAGCAAGATAATCGGAAAGAACACCGACGTTAGTACCGTTTATTACAGCGGCTGGTTTATAATTGAGTGCTGCGGTTCCACTGGCATTTGGAAATAAGGGATCAATAGTAGTACTGTTTGCACCACCAGCACCGGATGAGGTTCCTGATATTGTATAATAGTTATTATAATCTAAAGTGGCAGATCCACTTACAAATGTATTATGTGTGCCGCTACCCGTTCTGGTGTTATAAAAAATATTATCTCTTACATCGCTGCTTGCCGGATTTGTTGAAAAATAAGCCGCATCCTGTGTACCGGATGTGCTTGTGCCGGTTAGTGATATAGTGTTTAAATACACATTATTGGTACCGCCAATGTCATTGAAACCATATAATGATGCAGCGTTTGTTGATGCGGATAGGCTTATAATGTTGTTTTGGTATGTTGACGTTCCGCTACTGGCTCTAATCCCGTTTATTGTAGCACTTGAACTTGAAGATGCATTGGATAATGAATAAATAAAATTTCGTTCAATTAAATTTGACGTTCCGGTGTTAAATATAGAAATGCCGTAAACTGTAGTTGCAACTGAGCCGGCATTTGAACTTGAAAGGTTATAAATAGTATTCTGAGAAAGAGTTTGATTCGAGGTCCCTCCTAAATAAAACCCGGTGATTGTTGAAAAGGCAGCATTGCCGCCTCCGCTTACAGATATATTTCTGATTAAATTACCAGTGAAACTGCCGGTATAACTTGTATTGTAAATTCCATCAACATAACAATCAACGTGGCTTGAGTTGTTATTAATGGAATTTGTTACATCACCACCTATAATATTGTTATGGCATGTCCAATTAGCAGCATTGCCTGCACCGCGGATACAATAGATCTGACAGGACCCGGAACCAGTGTGACTGGTTGTGATACCTCCTATACTATTGTTGTTTGATGTCCAGTCACTTGAACCATGACCATAGATGCCATTAATATGATTCTGCCCTATTGTGCCAGTTGAAGTGGTATAGGTTATACTGCTTGTCGCAGTCATGCTGCCTATAGTGTTACTGATAATACTAACTAATCCGGCATTTATGTTGATTCCAATAAAAGGAGAATTTGTACCCGTTCCATTGCAAGTTCCTGATATTCCTATTCCCGCTATCGTATTTCCAGATACCAAGGTAGTGCCGGTACTACCAACATTTAAATAGATTGGGTAAAATTGAGTTCCTGATATACCAATGATTGAATATGTGCCGGTCCCAACAGGATTACTGTATCCGATTATATTGCCTTGGATATTGAAATTATTCCCTGCACTGTTGGCAACATAAATAGCAGAATGAATATATGCAGGAAAAGCTCTTGAAGTTGTTTGGTAAAATCTGTTATTCAGAATATTGCAATCGGTTGTATTATTATCAATATAAATACCTGTACTACTCACGGTTGAACTGTAGTAATCAAAAATATTATTGTTGGATATAGTATTATTTGTATTATTTGAAGTTAGTGTACCTCCGAAATGAATGGCTTTGCTACTGTAATTTGTACCTGCTGGCCCTATATTGCTAAATGAAACGATATTATTGCTATTGCCGGTTGAGCTTGATTCTGCACCAAAAATAATATTACCACAGCTAATACTAGATGCAGCAGTGGACGATCCAAGTATTGTGCAATTAGTGATAGTATTATTAGACGCATCATTTCTGAACTTAATAGTACAGGTTCCCGTGGTAGCGCTTGCAGTTGTATTAGCGATTATCAAACTGTTCCCGCCTGTATTTAAGCCATCAATAATAACATTATCAGCACCATTCAAATCAATTAATGGTGAACCTGCAGTTATTGCTCCTGAAACAGTTCTGGTAGCTCCACCTGTGGGTTGTATATGAACATAATTGTAGGATGCTGATCCCGAACCGCTCTCATTTAGAACCGCGGGGACAGTCTCAGTCGAATTATCAAATATTGAAATGTTAATATTTCCTTGATGAACGCCATTATTAATATTATCAAAAGCTGTTTTTAGATTTGGATAATCAGAAGATGTTGTCCCGCCTGTAGCACTTAAATGAATTACGTTTGCAGTTGTTCCATCAATTAAGAGTATATCATCAATCCTGAACTGAGGAGTTGTACTAGTTTGTCGGAAACGAATTCTTAAATTCGCTGCTGATGGAATTGTACCAGTAGATGTCCTGTAATACCAGCTTGCTGTTCCTGCTCCTGTTGGCAAGGCTGCAAAAGATAAAGGCGTGTACGTTGAGCCGTCAGTACTATATTCCAGAATTAATTCTGACCCATTACTTGCTATGGTACTTTTATAAATCCCAAAACTTAATGAAAGGGAAGAGTAAGCAGATGTATTAATATTTGAAATTTCAAAATAAATTCCCACAGTATTTGTTAAAAAAACATTGCTTGCCCCTGATGCTAAAGGATATCCTGTAGAAGCGGTAGTAGTTCTGATATCTCCGGTACCGGTAAAAGTCAATACTCCATAATTTTGCCAACCAGTATATCCTCCAATTGTACCTGAGGTTCCTGTCCCGACATTTTCTGAAAATATTGTTGTCTGCCCTTTAACAATTGTGACAAAAAATACCAATACGCTCGCCAAAGCAAGAATGTAGCGTGAAATCAGGCGATGCGTAACTACCCCCATATATGATAAATTAATAATACCGGCGACCAGTCCGGTTAATTGCATTGTTTAACAAATAATTGAGCCCCCTGTTGGTTTAATTATAAAATAAATAAACAAACATATGCTTTCACCCGGTTATTAAACCCTATGAGAATGCATTATCAGAGGATAAGAGTTTACGAGTTATGGAAGCAGAAATACCGGTTTTGTATGAGTCTCCGGTATGCCTAACGAAACAAATGCCACAATGGTTAAGTAATTGTTATTTAGTTTATTAAGTAGTAATACGAGTTTCTTTTTAACAGTTTTTACCCCATTTTGGAACAATTTGCCACTTTGTTTTTCAAATCAGTCCGGGCTTTTTTCACCGCCTTCCGGCACCGATCCGAATTTCCTTTCTCTTCTTTACTCCTTTACTCTTTCAAGGAACACAATCATCTATTAATGTCCAAATTTACAGGATGTAATAATCGTGAAATAACATTTTTGCCATGTTTAACGAAAAGATAATAACATTAAGAAATACCGTATATGAATAATGCAAACAAAAGTTTATATCTGGTTATAAGATTTGTTTTGGTTTGATTTACAGCACGATACTTAAAAGGGCGTATAAAAGGAATAGATTGTTTATCGGAATTAATTAACAAAAACCGCCAAGTTATTAACAATTTATTAAATAGGGTAGAGAGGAATGTCTCTATAAATACCATGAAAAGTTTCAATTACGTAAAGTAGGACTATCGCTGCCAACAACTGAATTATGCAGGCCAGCATTCGCCATTAGGCTGATATGTATCTGGCATGAAATATATGGTTGATTTTCAGCATAAAAATATTTACCGAAATATCTGATTCGCCTCAAATGGTTGTCAATGCTGGTTTTGACAGTGTTTTGCATAGACTTGATATAGAGCAGGTATAGAGCAGGTATAGGGAAGGTTCACGGAAGCGAAATTGAAAGTGGCACGGTGATTTGATTGACCTGAATGAGTATATGAGTATGGAGTTGTGAGTTGTGAGTTGTGAGTCTGGAAACTGGAAACTGGAATCTGGAGACTGGAATTAGGAAACTGGAGACTGGAATTAGGAGACTGGAATTAGGAAACTGGAATTAGGAAACTGGAGACTGGAATTAGGAAACTGGAATCAGGAATTAGGAGGCTTGAAACTTGAGACTTCAAACCTACCTGCCACCCGCAGACTCGTGTAAGGTAGGCAGGCCTGAAACCCTTCAAACATTTCAAACCCTTCAAACATTTCAAACCCTTCAAACATTTCAAACCCTTCAAACCCTTCAAACATTTCAAACCCTTCAAACATTCGAACCCTTCAAACATTCAAACCCTTCAAACATTCGAACGCTTCAAACCTACCTGCCACCCGCAGACTCGTGTTAGGTAGGCAGGCCTGAAACTCTCCTAACTCTTCAATCGCGCAACTTTCGAACTTTCAAACTCTCGAACTCTCAAATCTGCCGGCCACCCGTAGGCATTAGCGCGGCAGGCAGGCTCTCAAACTAATAAAAGGCCCCTCGCCACCTATGAAGGAATCAAAACTCCGAATTCCCTACAGAACATATAGCAAACAGCGGGATGTTTTTCAGCCAGTCATCCTTGCGATAAGCCGACATGGAAGTCCTGACCGATATTTTTGTATTGTACTTTTCATGAAACACTTTCAGGCTCTTGGCATGAAGGTTCTCTTCAGCTTTAACTTCAACAGGTATGATTTCGGAAGGCGTTTGCACTAAAAAATCAATTTCCGCGGTTGCTCTTTCGGCCGACCAGTAATGGACCGAAAGCCGCTTATCGGTGACAAGTTGTTGTAAAACAAATTGTTCTGTCAGTGCACCTTTGAATTCTTCAAAAACTTTATCGCCGTTTAGTATGATCTTCACGTCGAGATTTCCCATAGCGCCGAGCAATCCGACATCCAGATGAAACAGTTTAAATGAATTAAAATCCTCATATGCTTTCAGCGGGAAAGCCGGTTTACTGACCCTTGTCACCTTGTGAACAAGTCCGCAGTCAGCCAGCCATCCAAGCGCGAGCTCAAATTCTTTTGCCCTGGCGCCGGTACGGATCAACCCGTACATGAATTTCCTGTTTTCTCTTGCAAGCTGTGCCGGGATTGAATTCCATAACATTCTTAGTCTTGGGACTATTTCGTGCGGGGCGTGTTTCGAAAAATCCTGTTCATAAGCTTCAAGGATGCGTTGTTGTATGTTTCGTACTTCAACGGTATCGTTATTTTCTGTAAAAGCCAGCACGGCCTCGGGCATACCACCTGTAAAATAATAATATCTCAAATACTGTATGTATTTCTGCCTGAAAGTGTTGATAACCTGCCAATCCGGATTTTCCAATAATTGCACCAAAGCCGTCTGGCCATTTGCTTCAAGAAATTCAGTTAAATCCATAGGGCGCAGGTCGAGAAACTCTACCTTCCCAACAGGAAAAGAAGAGCCGGAATGCATAGCCAACCCAAGCAATGAACCTGCAGCGACTATATGGTAATCTTTGGCAGCCTCATCGAAATATTTCAACGAAGTAAGGCCGCCGTCAGCCTCCTGAAGTTCATCGAGAATGATCAGGGTATCAGACGCATCGGGATCAATGCCTGTTTCGATTTGCAGGGTTCTGAGGATGCGGGTTATATCAAAATCTTCGGCAAACAGGTTCCGTAAATGTCTGTTACTCTCAAAATTGATATATAACACCTGTTTGTAATGCGTTCTGCCAAACTCACGCAACAGCCATGTTTTACCGACCTGCCGGGCACCACGAAGTATGAGAGGCTTGCGGTCTTGCTTGTTCTTCCATTCGATAAGGCTATTAAGCAGGGTTCTTTTCATGTACTACGGATTAATTAAACAGTGTAAAGCTTAGGAATAATGTACAAATATACACTAAAACAAACGAATTATTGCATTAGATAACAATTTTACAAATCAGATGATGGATGAATGAGGCTGTCTGAATTTAAAGACTGTCTAAAAATTCTATCTCCATGAGAATCCAGTCCCGATATCGGGACCAGGAGTCAGAATAATCTTCAAAATCATAATCTCATTTTTAACCATTCTGACTACTGACTACTGATCCCGATAGTATCGGGACTGAATTCCCTGTCGGTGTATTTAGTCAGGAATTTCAACATCATTAAATAATTCTAGACAGTTTCTTATTGTTATTCGATTTTTTAAAAATGCAGAGTTCAGGAGCCAGAATCAAATACTGGAATCTGGAATTAAGAAACTGGGATCAGGAAACTGGAATTAGGAGATAGAAGACTGGAATTAGGAAACTGGAGACTGGAATTAGGAAACTGGAGACTGGAATTAG
>CAYXXU010000112.1:0-7780 GCA_964469155.1 uncultured Bacteroidales bacterium | reverse complement strand
CAGCAATAGTAATTAAGGAATGAATTTATCAACTACATTTTAGAATAGAGCCAAAGTATTTTATACGGTCTGCCTCCCTGATATCAAAAAAGTGACTCCCGGATTATTTCAGATAACCATTTCCAGTTCCGACCTTATTCAAACCGTCAATAAAGCAAAATTGGTAATAAAGAGGTCGCCTTCCTTCGTAAAGATAATGCGCATTGAGCCCGAAGAGGCGGAATTCACAATTCGTAAATTATGATAAAAATCGGACTCACCGGTGGCATCGGCACAGGCAAATCAGTTATAGCGGAAATCTTCACCTCATTAGGTATCCCTGTATTTTATGCCGACCAGGAAGCAAAAAAAGCATATCGTGACCCTGATGTGCTGAAAAAAATAAAAGCTTTGTTTGGCGAAATTGTATTCGACCATCAACAGGTAAATTTCATAAAGCTTTCCAATCTTATATTTTCCGAAAAGATCAAACTCGAAAAACTTAACAACATAATTCATCCCCTTGTTTTCAACAAGTTTAAGCAATGGATCAGCTGGAATAATGCGGCTCCTTATGTGATAATGGAATCGGCCATTTTATTCGAAACAGGCTACGATTCCCTTTTCGAAAAAATAATTGTGGTTACAGCTCCTGCAGAGCTATGCATCGAACGGGTGATGAAAAGAGACAGCATCGACCGCGATATGGTATTGAAACGCATGTCGAACCAGTTTCCTAACGAGGTAAAAGCAGAAAGATCGGATTTTTGCATTCAGAATAACAATATCGACATACTCACCCCACAGGTACTGAGTATTCACAAAAAGCTAATCAGTCTGTAAATTCATGGCGAATTTCGGCCTGAAAATTTTTATCAGAATAGGGTAGAGGTTGTGGCAAAAACAGCCTATCAGATAGAATTACTTTTTAGAACTTTTTTTTTCTGTAGGTTTCTTTTCTTCGCTGATCTTGATCACAATTTCTTCTTTTTTGGTGTCGAAATCAACCAGCACCGTATCCCCTTCATGAAGTTTCGATTTAATGATCTCTTCAGCCAGGCTATCTTCAATATATTTTTGAATGGCTCTTTTCAGAGGACGAGCGCCGAAATTCGGATCCCAGCCTTTTTCTATTATAAAATCTTTGGCGGTAGTACTTACTTTAAAATTATAACCCAATGTTTTAATGCGGTTTTCAACGTAAGTAAGCTCAATATCAATGATCTTATGAATATCTTCCCGCTGAATCTCGTCAAATATTACCACATCATCTATTCTGTTTAGAAATTCTGGTGCAAATGCTTTTTTCAATGCATTCTCGATAATACTTTTTGCATAGCCAGATTTATTAGAATCTTTGGCGCTTGTCTGAAATCCCACACCTTGTCCGAAATCTTTCAACTGCCTTGAACCTATGTTCGAGGTCATAATAACAATGGTATTTTTAAAATCCACTTTTCTGCCAAAACTGTCGGTAAGCTGACCATCATCCAAAACCTGCAAAAGCAAATGAAATACATCGGGATGTGCTTTTTCAATTTCGTCCAATAACAGAACTGTGTATGGTTTTCTGCGTATTTTTTCCGTAAGTTGTCCACCTTCTTCATAGCCCACATAACCCGGAGGCGCTCCAACCAGACGCGATACGGCGAATTTTTCCATGTACTCGCTCATATCAATACGCACCAATGCATCATCCGAATCAAAAAGGTATTTCGACAGTACTTTTGCCAGATAGGTTTTCCCAACACCGGTTGGTCCCAGGAAAATAAACGAACCTATTGGTTTATTAGGGTCTTTCAATCCGACCCTGTTGCGCCTGATAGCTTTAACCACTTTCTTAATGGCTTCATCCTGTCCAATAACACGTGTGCGCAATTCGTCTTCCATATGAACCAGGCGGTTGCTTTCGTTTTGTGCAATTCGCTGCACTGGAACGCCGGTTATCATGGCAATAACTGCGGCAACATCATCTTCCGAAACAATTTCAAGATTTTCCTGGGTTTCATTCAGCCATTTCTTTTTAGCTTCCTCCAGTTGATTCTGGTAAGTACGTTCGTTATCACGGAATTGTGCTGCATCTTCGTATTGCTGGTTGTCAATAGCCTTACGTTTCGCTTGCCTGGCTTCTTCTATTTTACTTTCAATATTAATAATGTTCTCAGGAACATGAATATTCGTAATATGAACCCTAGCACCGGCTTCATCCAAGGCATCTATGGCCTTATCGGGCAAACAACGGTCGCTGATATATCTCGAAGTAAGACTAACACACGCTTTGATTGCCTCTTCAGAATATCTAACCAAATGATGTTTCTCATACTTATCTTTGATCTTATGTAATATTTCGAGGGTTTCTTCCGGACTAGTGGGTTCTACCAACACTTTCTGGAAACGTCTTTCCAGGGCCCCGTCTTTTTCTATGTATTGCCTGTATTCATCAAGAGTGGTAGCCCCTATACACTGAATATCGCCGCGCGATAAGGCAGGCTTAAACATATTAGATGCATCAAGCGAACCCGAAGCACCTCCTGCACCCACAATAGTGTGAATTTCGTCAATAAAAATAATGATGTCATCATTTTTCTCCAGTTCATTCAAAACGGCTTTCATCCTTTCCTCGAATTGTCCGCGGTATTTGGTACCGGCCACCAATGAGGCCAAATCAAGGGTCACAATTCGTTTATCGAACAATGCCCGGGAAACCTTTCTTTGAACGATCCTGAGAGCAAGGCCTTCAGCAATGGCAGTTTTACCAACGCCTGCTTCACCTATCAACACCGGATTATTTTTCTTGCGCCTGCTTAAGATCTGGGCAATTCTTTCCAGTTCTTTTTCCCGGCCAACCACAGGGTCTAATCTGTCTTCTTCAGCAAGTTTAGTCAGATCTCTTCCAAAATTATCCAGCACAGGGGTTTTCGATTTTGAATCCGAAGGTTTCTTAGTTTCGCCGCCAAAAGGACCATCATCCGCTTCGTCATTACCCGTTCCTCCGGGAATTTCATCCTTGGGGTCAAAAGTACTTTCGCTGCCATCCGAGATAATGTTTTTGATCTCCGATTTCACAGATTCGTAATCAACATTATGTTTCAGTAAAGTTTTGGTTACGATATTTTCATCATCCTTTAAAATGGCCAATAATAAATGTTCTGTTCCTATCAGGTCCGATTTGAAAGTTTGCGATTCAAGGTAGGTGAATTTCAAAATTCGTTCCGCCTGTTTATTCAATGCCAGGTTTGCGATTTCCTGATCATTATTTTCGCTGCTTTTTATAGTCTTTTCAATAGCGCGGCGAACGTCTATGATCTCAACATTAAAAATGTGAAGTAATTTAATAGCCAAACCTTCGCCTTCCCTTAACATTCCTAAAAATAAGTGTTCAACTCCGATATAATTATTGCCCAGACGAATAGCTTCTTCCTTGCTGAATGATATAACCTCTTTTACTCTTTGTGAGAATTTTGCTTCCATAGTAATTTACAGTGATAATTTTACAAATTTACGAAACTATTTTCAATATGTCAAAATTACTTAGAAACCAACCTTTCCAATATTATTATTGTCATATTTTTCAACAGTTTTTTGTTAGTAATAATAATGCAAAAAAACCTTTTTCAATTCAAAAAAAAGCAGTAATTTCGTTACACTAAATAATATTGCAAATACTTAATAATGAGGATTTTATAGTAATGAGTGAATTTGAAAAGATTGTAAAGGTTAATATTGAAGAACAAATGAAGACCGCTTACATTGATTATTCAATGTCGGTGATCGTTTCAAGGGCATTACCCGATATCAGAGATGGTTTAAAACCGGTACATCGCCGTGTTTTATATGGAATGTATGATTTAGGTATCATGGCCAACCGGCCATATAAAAAATCGGCTAGGATTGTAGGGGAAGTTTTAGGTAAATATCACCCTCATGGTGATACCTCTGTGTATGATGCCATGGTTCGTATGGCTCAGGAATGGTCCCTAAGATATCCTTTGATCGACGGTCAGGGAAACTTTGGCTCCATTGATGGAGATAGCCCTGCAGCAATGCGTTATACCGAAGCCCGGTTTCAGAAGATAGCTGAAGAAATGCTGGCTGATATCGAGAAAAATACAGTCGATTTCAGGTTAAATTTTGATGATACCCTCGAAGAACCAACCGTTCTGCCTGCTAAAATTCCAAATTTATTAATAAACGGAACTTCCGGTATTGCTGTGGGTATGGCAACCAACATGCCGCCTCACAATTTAAAAGAGGTGGTTGATGGCATTCTTGCCTATATCGACAATAATGAAATTACGATAGCAGAATTAATGAAATTCATCAAAGCGCCCGATTTTCCAACAGGTGCAACCATTTATGGTTATGAAGGCGTTCGTGATGCTTATGAAACAGGTCGGGGCAGGATTGTAATGCGTGGCGAAGTGGTTATTGAAGAGGAAAATAATCGTGAAAACCTCATTGTTACTTCTATACCTTATCAGGTGAACAAGGCCGATATGATCAAAAAGACTGCCGACCTGATCAACGATAAGAAAATCGACGGAATTTCAGAGATCCGCGACGAATCCGACAAAAATGGTATCCGCATTGTCTATGAACTGAAAAAAGATGCCATCTCAAATGTAGTATTAAATAAATTGTATCAGCAAACGGCCCTGCAATCATCCTTCAGTGTTAACAACATTGCCTTGGTGAAAGGCCGTCCCGTGCTGTTGAATTTAAAATCCATTATAAAACATTTTGTCGACCATAGGCACGATGTTGTGGTTCGTCGCACACAGTTCGATCTCGAGCAGGCATTAAAGCGTGCTCATATTTTAGAAGGTTTATTGATCGCGCTCGATCATATTGATGAAGTAATTGCCATCATCCGTGCATCAGCAACGGTTGAAGAAGCCAGGAATGGTTTGATGGAGAAATTCGGATTATCCGAAATCCAGGCCCGGGCTATTGTCGATATGCGTCTTAGGGCATTGGTAGGTCTCGAACGCGAAAACCTGCAAAAAGAATATGATGAACTTATGAAGCAGATCGAATATCTGAGAAGTGTGCTGGATGATATTAATCTCAGGATGCAGATTATCAAGACTGAACTTGCTGAAATTAAGGAAAAATACGGCGATGAACCCAGAACCGAGATAGTATATGCTGCCAGCGATTTCAAAATAGAAGATACTATAGCCGACGAGCAGGTAGTTATCACCATTTCGCACATGGGATATATTAAACGTACGCCATTGGTTGAATACAGAAGGCAGAACCGAGGAGGTCGTGGCTCCAAAGGATCTGATATCCGCGATGAGGATTTCCTCGAATACCTCTTTGTAGCCACCATGCATAATTACATGTTGTTGTTCACCGAAAAAGGAAAATGTTTCTGGCTGAGGGTATTCGAGATCCCGGAAGGAACCAAAACCTCCAAAGGCAGGGCCATGCAGAACCTGATCAACATCCCTCCCGACGATAAAGTAAAGGCCTTCATAAACGTTAAAGACATCACCGATAAAGAATACGTTCAAAACAACATCATTATTCTGTGTACTAAAAAAGGTGTAATAAAAAAGACCAACCTCGAAGCATATTCACGTCCGCGCCAAAATGGCATCAACGCCATTACGGTACGCGATGGAGACGAATTATTGCAGGCACGTCTGACAAATGGAAGCAACGAAGTGCTTATGGCGCTGAAATCCGGCAGGGCAATTCGTTTCAACGAAGCCAAGGTTAGGCCAATGGGCCGCAATGCTGCGGGTGTTCGTGGTGTTACATTGGCCAATGCCAACGATGAAGTGGTCGGCATGATTTGTCTTGAAAACGAAATTTATGATATTCTGGTCGTTTCCGAGAACGGCTATGGCAAACGTTCCAAACTCGAAGATTACCGGGTAACCAATAGGGGAGGGAAGGGAGTAAAAACCATAAACATCACCCCAAAAACCGGCAATCTCATTTCTATATTGAATGTTTTGGATACCAACGATCTCATGATCATAAATAAATCCGGGATTGTTATCCGCATGGCCGTGGCCGATTTGCGCGTTATGGGGCGTGCGACTCAGGGAGTGCGCCTGATCGACCTGCGCGACGATTCAATTGCTGCCGTCACCAAAGTCGAAATCGACGACGAAGAAATAATCGATGTGCCCGAAGATGAAATTATCGAAACTTCCGAAAGAGAAATTAAATCATATTCTATTGCCAACGACGACATTGCAGATGAATTAATCAAGAATCTGCCCGACGAAGACGCTTTGGAAAATGAACAAGAAACAACTCCCGACGAAGAAAATTAATTTTTGGCAAAGAAGTTGCGTAATAAAAAAAAAATTATTTTTGTAAAATATAGTTGAATTAAATTAGTAAAAAAATGAAAAGGTTAGCATTATGCCTCATTGCAGTATTCAGTACTGCCTTAACATTCTCTCAGACAACCAAAGTCGTAAGTGCCTTTAACTATCTGAGAAACGGACAACTCGAAAAAGCCAAGCTCAATATTGATGAAGCCACTCTCAACGATCAAACAAAAAGTCAGGCTAAAACATGGTTCTATCGCGGAAATATTTACCTCAGTATTTATTTAACCAAAGAACCAAAGTATAAGGCTTTGGATAGTAATGCATTGCAGACCTCATACGATGCCTATCAAAAAGCTATTGAAATTGATAATCAGATTAGTAATGAAAGCCTCATGCCACCATCACCTATGATGGGCTTATATATAATAGGCGAACAATACTACAATCAGGGTGTCGATTTGTATAATAAAAAAGATTATGTCAATGCATTGGCCCGATTCGAACAAACAAAAAAGATCAATGGTATTTTTGGAGCTAAAGATTCTACAGCCACCTTTAATGCTGCGCTTTGTGCCATGCAGCTAAAAGACAATAAAAAGGCAAAACAGTATCTCGAAGACCTCACCAAAATGAATTACAAACAGCCTATGGTATATACTCAATTATCTAATATTTATAAGGCTGAAGGCGATACCAACAAAGCAGCGGTCACTATTGGAAAGGGTCGAAAAGTATTTCCATCCGATCTAAACCTAATCATTTCTGAAATCAATCTGTATCTGGCCAAAGGAAAAACCAAAGAGGCACAGGATCTGCTTGATCTTGCCGTTTCAAAAGACCCAAACAACCCAACCTTGCATTTTGCGGTAGGAGCTAATATGGACGAATTTGGAAATTTCGAACAGGCTGAAAAATCGTATAATAAAGCCATTGAGTTGAAAGCTGATTATTTTGACGCTTATTACAATCTGGGAGCGTTGTATGTCAACAAAGCCGCCTCAGTTATGGAAGAAGCCAACAAACTGCCCATAACTGAAACGTCAAAGTATGATGAGCTAAAAGGTAAAGCCGATAAATTACTTGAAAAAGCCTTACCGGCATTAGAAACTGCTGAAAAACTAAATCCTAACGATTACAACACTCTGATAACTTTAAAACAATTGTACGCCCGGAAAGGGGATACCGAAAAAATTAAAACTATTGATGAAAAAATTAAAAATCTAAAATAACCTGTCAAAAGTTTTAACAATATATTACGAATAAACAAAAGAAGGAGAGAGCAATTTCTCCTTTTATTTTATAATTTTTATTTGACATAATATTAATTATAGGTCTATAATATGATAGCTAAAACACTTGCCAATCTAGCAAAATAGCTAATAGTGAGAATGCCTGTTTGACTAAGAAACTCACTCTTCAAAAACACTTCTATAATAACCTGGTCATGTAAATAGTCGATCCTTATTAACACACTTTTTCCAGTTTCTGGTATCGGAAATTTGGAT
>CAYXXU010000111.1:0-8375 GCA_964469155.1 uncultured Bacteroidales bacterium | reverse complement strand
CAAATTTCCGATACCAGAAACTGGAAAAAGTGAGTTAATAAGGATCGACTAATTAACAACCCCAAATCGCTCTGAAGCAAAATGAAATGATAATTATTTTTAATCTAAATCAGAAAACTTAAAAAAAGAAATAACTTACAAGAGCCATTATTACAATTAAACCTACAAATCCAAAAACCATTACCAACTCTACTGATATTTTTGGTTTCTTTTCCATGACGACAATTAATTTTGAATAATTTTATTGCAAAGCTATTCTTTAATCTCCCTTACCCAATTAGAAACTCATTAGAAGTTTATTAGAATTCACTTTGATGTATCATTAAAATCTATCTCTCACCTTTCTTTTTTAACTTTGTATAAAATGCAACATCCACATGGAAGAAGTTAAAATCTTAATAGTCGAAGACGAACAACGACTGGCCGATATATTAAAAAAACAACTGGAAGAATCAGGTTTTGCAGTTCAGATAGCTTACGATGGTTATATTGGCAAGCAATTGGTACAAAATAATACGTACAATCTAATCATTCTTGACATCAATTTGCCTTTGATTAACGGCTACGATTTATGCAAAGAAATCCGCGAAACGAACACAATTACACCCATCATCATGCTTACCGCTTTGGGCTCACCCGATAATAAAATTGCAGGTTTCGATGTGGGGGCCGACGATTACCTTTTAAAACCTTTCGATTTCAGGGAATTACTGGCGCGTATTAATGTCTTTCTAAGAAGAACAGACACTGGGTTGAAAGCAGAAAAACTCAGCATTGCCGATCTCGAACTAGACCTAAATACCAAAACAGTTAAACGCTCAAATGTAAAAATTGAATTAACCTCCAAAGAATATGTGTTATTAGAGACATTTCTTAGAAACAAAAACAAATTACTTAATCGCGAATTCATTATCGAACATGTATGGGGAATTGATTTCGACCCGGGTACCAATATTATCGACGTTTATGTTAATTATTTAAGAAAAAAGATCGATAAAGATTTCGAACCGAAATTGATTCATACAAAATTTGGCTTTGGATTTTATTGTAGTGAAAATGAGATATGATCATGAAAATAAAAACCAAATTATCCCTTCAGTTCACGTTCATCGTTGTCGGAATTATTTTATTTTTCTCATTTCTGATTTATTATTTTTCTTACACAACTCAACGCACAAGATTCAACGAAACCCTTTTAAACACAGCAAAAAATACAGCCATTTTGTTGATTAATGTGGTTGAGGTCGATTCAACTCTGTTGAAAAAAATTCAACATTCAACCATTTCTCTTGAAAATGAAGAAATTGCCATTAGCGATTCTGCAGGCAATTTAATTTATACCAACAACCTTTATTATCTTACTGAGAATGTAATTCGTCAAAATTCAGATTACGGAAGCACGCATTATTTTTCCATTAACGAAAAAAACGGGGTTTGTTATCAGCACCATCTCGACAATCGAAAATATAATGTTCTGGTCATGGCCATGGATAGTTCCCGGAAAATCAATCTTGCCGAACTCCGCACTATATTACTTTGGAGTATCTTTTTCAGCATTTGGCTTTCTGTGCTGCTTTCCTATTTTTTCTCTAAAAAGGCGATGAACCCCATTTCAAAAATTATCAAAAATGTAAAAACAATTAATTCTTCAAAACTCAGCAACCGGCTTGACGAAGGAAATAAAAAAGACGAAATCTCACAACTGGCTATCACATTCAATCAAATGCTCAGCAATCTGGAGATTGCTTTCAAAAATCAGGAAGACTTTGTTAGTTATGCCTCCCACGAATTGCGCACACCCCTTTCGG
The DNA here is from genome assembly GCA_964469155.1 of uncultured Bacteroidales bacterium. GTDB lineage: Bacteria > Bacteroidota > Bacteroidia > Bacteroidales > CAIWKO01 > CAIWKO01. The sequence continues at coordinate 6,567 of CAYXXU010000111.1, read as the reverse complement.
TAATGATTCTCGAAGCCGATTATCTCTTAAGCCGCGAATCACAACCTCATGAATACAGAAAACACATTTCAGACACCATCTCCGACCTGAAAAAGCTCAATTCGCAAATAAATAGTTTGTTGGAACTGGCTCAAATAAACCATGAAAAAAACATCAAACTTTCTCCTGTCCGAATCGACGAAATTGTTTTCAGCGCCATTCATCTCATAAAAATAAAATATCAGCATCGCCGTATTATACCCCAAATACAATATCCCGAAAACGAAAATCACCTGCTCGTAAATGGCGATTTCGGATTACTTACCATTGCGGTTAAAAACATTATCGACAACGCATGTAAGTTTTCTTCCGACGATGTACTGATAGAATTCGGAATTTCAGACAAGTTCATAAAAATCCTTATTTCTGATAACGGAATCGGTATCCCCCCCGATGAATTCGACGATATTTTCAAACCCTTCATGCGTGCCTCCAATGCTAAGTACAAAAGCGGCTTTGGAATCGGACTTTCATTGGTGGTTAAAATTATGGAACTGCATAAGGTTGATATTAATGTTACAAGCAACAAAGGCAATGGAACCCAAATCGAACTGGTTTTCGAAAAAACCTTAAAAAACAACACCAATTACTGATTTGGCCCCGGGCAGAATTGCATTAGGGGACATTCTAATATCAAAGGGGCACAAACTATTTCGTAAGATCCAATAAATCATCAAAAGAAGGTGTAGATATTTTAATATCGGCGTGATGGTTCACCAATTCATCTTTCGAGCAAAAGGCAATTCCCAATCCGGCTTCCTTTATCATACAAAGATCGTTAAGGCTGTCACCGATGGCAATAGTATTTTCAATTTGTATGTCATATTTGGATAATACAGACAGTAGTGCATTGGTTTTACACAAAGTATGTTTACAAATGCTGTTCGAATTACTAAACAGAAATGAGGGTATCTTTACTTCGCCTGTGCAAATGCTTTTCGAAAACTCTAATTCATTGGCAAGCGAAAAATCCATTCCCAGCGAATTTTTTAAATGATTGGTTATGCAATCATAGCTGTCGGAAATAATTCCAACCAAATAGCCCCTGTTTTTAAGCTCATTTATGATTTCTTTTGTCCCTTCCACCACCGGAATTTTATTTGTCAGTTCAATCAATTCCCCAAATGTTCTTCCTTTCAACAGTGTTGCAATACGCTTGGTTTGAATAACCACATCGGTTTCTGACGAACGAATATCCATAAGCTCTTTTTTAAAACCAAATGTTGATGCACAAATATCAATAAACCTGCCTTGTAACAGGGTATTATCCATATCAAAAACTACTAATTTATTAAGTGCTGTAAGATGTTGACCGATGCCAAATTCCATCTGCGACCTTATTTCGTTCAATACACCCAGTTCCTCAAAAGTAAAGTTGGGATTTTTCGTGGTTGATGCCTTTACAATAATGGCATGGGCAACTTCTTTACTCATTTTTCCCAAAGCTTGCCAGGGTTTACTTTTATTATCAAGGTAACCTATTTCAACTTCTTTCATACGCACATTCAATAAAAACATGTCAATAAGTATGGAGATATCAACGCCATAATCATCCCTGAAATCCAATTCTTGAAAAAGTGATTTTTTGCCTGCAATCATTCCGCTCAAAGGCTGACTGAAACGAAGCAGTTCAGGAAAAAAGATGCTCAACAAAGGTTTGGCCACCAATTCGGTCACCCTGCCGGCATTTCGGCTGAACGACGATTTAACAAATTCTGCCTCACAATTAAGTATCGGATCGCTAAGCAGTTTAATGGTATAATGCGGATAAGGGTCTATATCTCCATCTAAAAATACAATGACCTCATTTGCGGCACATAAAATACCATCCTTCATTGAGGCTCCTTTGCCAATTCTTGTGCTGGTAATTACCTTGGCACCATTTTGTTTGGCAATGCTTACAGTCTGGTCCATCGACTTGTCGTCCACTACAATTACCTCGCTCACATGGGGCTGCTTTTTTGCAAAAGTAACCACTGATGCAATGTGCTCTTCTTCGTTCAGGGTTGGAATAATTACGGAAATCATGATTCTATCTGTTTAATGGTAAATTTATAGGATACGCAGAGGCTCATAATTCGCTTTTCATTTTTTTTAATCCGGTTTTCCTATCTTGAATTGATCTGTTTTCAATGTAAAACTACCCTCCATAACATGCAGAATATTATCAATGGCATTCACTGAATAGTTTACATGATATGGCAAATCGTTTTCTGATTCAAAATCGCCTGTTCGATTGTCTCTATATTCCCGCTGTTCGCCGCCACACTCCTCAATCCATGTAGAGAAAATTGAAAAATCCTTATTCTGAAATTCAATAGTTTCTATAAGCTGAACCACTGTTCCGTTCAACAAAGTTTTTTGGGCAGAAAATTTCAGGGCAATTGAACCCGTGACAAATTTTCTTTCCGGATGAATTAAATAATTTTCAAGTGCAACAAGATCAGAAATTCCGACCTTTTTATTTTTAGGCAAGAACCCGCTTATCCTGGAAATCAATAATACTAATGATTTTGATGATGCTTTTCCGTATTTCATTTTATGCCAAAATTATTATGCATCCACTAAATTAAGTAAAAATTTTGACAAAGAAATTAGAAAGTCATTAGTTTTCATAGAATTATAAAAGCATCATTATTCAGAATATCAATTTCATAAGCTCTTCCATCTGAATGTAAGCATATCCGATAACTATTGCCACCTCATAAATTAAGCCTAAATTTGTATAAGGGGATGAAATAATTACTACTGACCATCGAATAAATGACCAACGGAATTATCATTACTATTTGTGTGTTGCTGCTTATAGCTTACACGTTTGACCTTACCTCATCAAAAACACAGGTCCCTTCAGTCGTATTGTTGCTGTTTTTGGGTTGGTTGGTCAGACAGATTTCCATGGTAATAGGAATAGAAATTCCCGATTTGTCAGTAGTTTTGCCTGTATTCGGAACCATAGGACTTATTCTGATACTACTCGAAAGTTCCATGGAGCTTGAACTGAACCATTCGAAGAAGAAATTGATATTGAAATCGTTTTTTATGGCATTGCTGCCCTATGTAATGCTGAGTTTCGTGCTGGCATTGCTGTTTCAATATTTCGGCAACACAAGTCTTCAGGCCGGACTTTTAAATGCGATACCTTTATGCAACCTTAGCAGCGCCATTGCCATACCCAGTGTCAGGTATTTGTCGGCAAAGAAAAAAGAATTTGTTATTTACGAAAGCAATTTTTCAGATATCGTCGGGGTGCTGTTCTTCAACCTGATGCTGATTAGCGGAGCGTCTGTTTATTGGACAATTGGTCTTTTCAATTTGCAGATATTGCTCATGGTAGCCATCTCCTTTTTAGCAACCATCGGACTTTCAATGTTATTAAACCGCATCGATCACCATATTAAATTTGCGCCCATCATTTTGTTGATAGTTTTGATTTATGTTGTTTCGGGCACCTACAATTTACCGGGGCTGATTTTTATTCTCATATTCGGACTTTTCCTGGGAAACTTCAGTAAGCTGAGTGAAAACAAATGGATCAAAAAACTCAAACCCCACATTCTGCAACAAGAAGTAAAACGATTTGGAGACATTACCTCAGAAATCTCGTTTCTCATTCGCTCCTTATTCTTTTTGCTTTTTGGCTATTTGATGAAAACTTCTGAAATTCTCAACACAGATACCATGCTTTGGGCGCTGGGGATTTTTATCCTTACATACAGTGTTCGGTGGATTTGGTTGAAAATATTACGCCTGGAGGTCAAACCACTATTATTTATTGCTCCTAAAGGATTGTTTACTATCATTCTTTTTTTAAGCCTTCCCCTAAGCATGAATATTCCATTTATCAACAAATCCCTCTTAATTCAAATCATCCTCCTCACCTCTTTGTTCATGATGTTCGGCCTCATGTTTAATAAAGAGAAAAAAGAAATTATTGATCAATAACCAATAGAAATGCGCCAGTTGTCTTTTTATTTGGAACTTAACTTATTGCTGATCTAATGTAGAAGATGAAGGCAACCAAATTATTTACAGATTTTTTTAACAGCGAAAAAGCAGGCGGCTTTGTTTTAATTGTTTGCACAGTATTGTCATTAGCCTTGGCTAACTCAAATTTCGGAGCAGGGTACCACAATTTTTTCCAAATCAAATTTTTAGGATTGACTATTGAGCATTGCATAAACGATGGTCTGATGGCTGTATTCTTTTTGCTCATTGGCTTAGAGTTAGAAAGAGAAATTTATATAGGCGAACTTTCAAACTTTAAAGACGCCCTGCTACCAATATTTGCTGCAATGGGTGGAATGATTGTGCCGGCAGCCATTTACTTATTATTCAATTATGGAACAATAACGCAAGCTGGTTCAGGTATTCCTACGGCTACAGATATAGCTTTTGCATTGGGTATTTTATCCTTATTAGGAAACAGGGTTCCTACTTCACTAAAAGTTTTTTTAACGGCACTGGCTGTGGCTGATGATTTAGGAGCAATAGTTATTATTGCCATTTTTTACACCAAGACAATACTGTGGACAAACTTAATTATTGCATTAGGAATTTTTGCTTTGCTTTTGGTATTCAACAGAATGAAAGTGAAAAGTATAATTCCATATTTGATGGGCGGAATTGCAATGTGGTACTTTATGCTTCACTCAGGAGTTCATCCTACAATTACAGGCGTTTTATTGGCATTTGCCATTCCATTTGGTAAAGGAAATGGAAAATCAACTTCTTATGTTTTGCAACACTTTCTACACAAACCCGTTGCATTTATTGTTTTACCCATTTTTGCACTTGCAAATACTGCAATCGTATTTAGTGGCGACATTGCACAGACATTGACTGGAAATTATAGTTTAGGCATTGCACTAGGACTAATTGTTGGCAAACCTTTGGGCATTTTCCTTTTGGCATATTCAGCAGTAACTTTTGGACTTTGCAAACTTCCGCCAGACCTCAATTGGAAATCAATTTTTGGTGTTGGACTTTTAGCAGGAATTGGATTTACAATGTCAATATTTGTAACCTTACTTGCTTTTGACGGCCAAACTATCATAAACAATTCAAAATTAGTAATCTTAATTTCTTCTTTAATAGCAGGACTCTTGGGTTTAATAATCTTAAAATTTTCACTAAAACATCAGCAAAATGAATGACCATAAAAGGGAAGCAGGTAACTGGAATTGGGCAAAACAGTTCATTTGCAATAAAGAATTAAATTGGAATTAGATTAAGATTATTATAAGTAAGCAAGAAGATTAAAAAAAATGGTACTACTGCGTTTCTTATGGGTAAAGGCACAACTTTCCATGAAAAAACAAGATGGCTGCTCTAAAATTTTCAAAAAAACGGTATCCTTTAGCATTTAATTTTATCTCTTGTATTTTTCCATTTAATCTCTCTGCCATAGCATTACTTTTTTTATAAAGCCATAGCATTTGGGGTTCCTGCTGTTCATTGCCGTGGTACATTTTTTAATCAATGTCAATGAAAAACTGATAAACATTCGCCGGATTTCGCTGGTATTGTTATGGCTGCTGATAGTATCGGTGGCTTCCGCCTTATTTTATATTACGGTTCCGGTATTCGATTTTTCTTATCTGTTACTGCCGGTCGCTATTATGGCCGCAATGTATTTTTCCAATCTGAAAAAATCACTTTTGGGCGAGATAATCCTTTGGTTGCTCCTGATCTCGATAATACTCTGCAGGATATAGGTCATTCAGTTATTGCAACCGGACGGTAAAAATAGATGTTACCCGAAGTTTTGTTCGATAATTTCAATTCGGTTATGCCAACAATTCTGCTTTTGTTGCCATAATTCTGATGCGCTATTTTATAATGACCCTTCCCTAAAACCTCATAAATGATAGCCGTATGATGCGGATAGGTTTCCCTGAAGCTGACATTTTTTTCGGTATATCTGATAATAACATCCTCAAACTGTATGATATCACCCGGATAAATGCTGTCGGTTCTTTGATTCAGTTTTTTACCAAAAGCGTATTTCCCGTCCCATTTACAATTGTTTAGCGTAAGCGCTTCATAAGCCAGGTCCCAGCATTCGCCGCGGTCTACTTTTTTGCCGACCTGAGTAGTAACATAATCAACGATTTTTTGATTGAGGGCGGGGGTTTGAGCCTTCACCCACAAAGGTCCCGAAAGTAAAATGATTAGGCCCGAAAAGATGTTATTTATCATAACGCAAAGTTACAGTTTATACCACAACGACGAAAACGTGATTATATTGTCAGAAGAAAATAAATTTTACAAAACATACATAAAACACCTCTGTTTAGCGTTTATATGCAAAATTAATTCCATGAAAACAACAGCAAACAATCTCCCGCGCATTGACACCCTGGGAGAAAAGAACAAGGATCTGGGTTTTGACAAAGAGGAACTGCTTTTTAAAATGCCTGCGGTGGTGCTATTGGTGTTGCTGCCCGGGGGTTCGGCCCACCTCTCTCATTGTTTTCTACACCGACGCCGAAACAGCAGCCCCCCTCAGCAAAATTACCGCTGTCC
>CAYXXU010000110.1:0-8735 GCA_964469155.1 uncultured Bacteroidales bacterium | reverse complement strand
ATATAATGATAGAGTTCAGTGCTGCGAATCCGAATTTACTCTATATAGCTGAATCAGTAAATTCAAAAATCAGAATTCGTTTACTTGATATATCTCAATATCCTACTCTTCAATGGACATTGAAAGGCTGGGTGAAATATCAATATTCAGGATCAAATGATACTATATACCTACTCAATCTTGCAAAAGGATTTTCAGTTTCACCTGCCAACCCTAATATCATCCATATCGGAGATTGTATGAATAATCCGATAGTTCAGTCAACCGATCAGGGGTTAACATGGACTGCGATGGATGGCAATTATCATGTGGATATACACCATTTGATATACTCTCCTTCAAACGAACTGTGGGTTGGAACTGACGGAGGAATTTCAAAACTCACAAATACAGGTTGGATAAATAAAACCAAGAATATGGGAGTAGCAAACCTGCATTTCATATCAGGAGCAGTTACCGATTCAAACTATGTATTGATGGGGGCCTATGATGTTGGAAGCAACATGCTTAACAAAATAAAAGCACCTGAACAAAGATGGAAAAATTTTGGACTTAATGACGGCACAAGTTGTGCCATTGATCCAAAGACAAGCAGCAGATTTTATGTCACCGGTCAGTCTGGTACATTTTTCTGGCGATATGAGAATTACGGACAAACGCTTCCCGTTCAATTAACCGTTCCTGGATCTACTGATTTTTTTACTTGGTTTAAATTGAGCTCTTTGGTTGATAATACTGTATTTTTCGTAACCTTAAAAAATATCTATCGGTCAAGAAACAAGGGCGAAACGTGGCAGCCTATTACCACTAACATAGATGTTGTAGATTCAGTAAAGTTTTTTTACAAGCTATATACAGCGCCAAATGACTCCAATATAATGTATGTGCGAGATTTAGGAAAGCACTGGAAGCCGGAACGCTGGTTAAAAACGTCGAACGCCAATGCAAATAACCCTTCGGCAGTTATATGGTCTGTTTTTCCGACTCCAAAACGCGGTGGCGACGACATGGCTATTGACAGCCGTAATGCAAATGTACTTTGGTTGGTACACAATAACTGGCGGGGCGATACAACTGTGGTTAAATTTGATGGAACATACTGGCATGACCTTACATATAACCTTAAAGCATTGCAGATATGGGGCTTGACGAGCATTGTCCATGATAATCTGATAAATCCAAGCGGAAGGACATACGTGGGTGGATACAAAGGCGTTTATTATTTGGATGATGGAGCAACACAATGGACATTGATGGATGGCCTGCCGAATGTTAAAATAGATCAACTGGAAATAGACTACAACTCGGGTAAGTTACGTGCCGGCACATATGGCAGGGGATTGTGGGAAGCCCCGATTGCTAATGCTTACTGCACTGAACCTGTTGTAATTACCGGCGATACAACATTAGCAGCTGAAGCCATTTCATATTGTGACCTTCGTGTTGCCCCCGGCGCCGTTTTTACCATCACAGGTAAGTTGCATATGTCACAAGGTAAAAGGATAATCATTGATAAAGGAGGAAAGCTGGTTCTTGATGCCGGCACAATTACCGGTTATCTGCACAGAACATGGCAAGGTATCGAAGTGTGGGGTAACAGTAGCCTGTCGCAAATTCCCGCATCAAATCAGGGATACTTGAAAACACTGAATAACGCTCTCATTGAAGATGCAAAAACGGCAGTAAACACCATTAAAATTGAGAATGGAAGCCCTAATTATACTAACACGGGCGGCATCGTGAACTGCAACAAAACCACCTTTCGCAACTGCGGCGCTTGCGCGGTATTTCACCCTTACGAGAATCATCACCCAACCAATGGCGGCATTATAAACAATGTTTCGGCATTTGGCGATTGCGTGTTCGAAGTGAATAGCCGATACGCAGGTGCCGATTCGGTTAAAGCCTTTGTATCGCTCACTCAGGTGCGCGGGGTGCAATTCGCCGCATGCAAGTTTACCGACGACAATACTGCCGGTTTAACCGGTAAAACCATCGGTATTTATGCTTACAACAGCGCTTTCAAAGTATCTAGTACCTGCAATGTTGTTGTTCCACCCAATACTCCCTGTACCGATATTAATTATAGCCGGTTTACCGGGCTGGAGTATGGCGTGAAAGTCTTAGGCGCGGCTACTACAAAGACTTTTGATGTAGATTGCGCATTATTCTATGCTAAAAAATGCGGGTTATACGCCAGTAGCATTGATTATGCAAGACTAACAAGAAACAGCTTTTTTGTTTCTGCTACCGACACATGCTCAAATACTACCAATTGTGCTTATGGTGGCGCCTATTTTGATCAGTGCAAGTTTTATACTATTGAAGAAAACACGTTTAGCAAAACCGGGGCACAAGGTAATCCTTCCCAAAAAATGGTTGGCCTGACAATAAACAACTCAGGACCCGACAACAACCAGGTATATAAAAACACCTTCGACAATCTGGATATTGGAATACTGGCGCAGCGGCAAAATAAAGACCCAAACGACCCCACCCGGGGGTTATGCTTGCGCTGTAACAATTTTAATTCTTGCAAGTACGATATTGCCGTAACAAAACCTTTAAACGGCAGCCTTAACCAAAACGGCATAGCCAAAACACAAGGTTCGAGCACCTACCCCGCAGGTAATTTGTTCACCAACACCGACTTTTTTACCTACCCAACTTACTGCAACTACTTCAATATACAAGGCGCATCCCTTCTTTCCGCATATCAAATAACGTATTACCATCATATTCAAACACAACAGTATCGGACCATACCTAATATCAGAAAGAATGTTAGTTTGGTGATCACCAATTTATCATACGGCCTTGATACCTGTGCATCACACCTCGGTGGCGGAGTAAACCCCGCTTCAAAACTCGCCCAAAGCGACAATCAGGCTACAGAAAAAGCAGAGGAACTAAATGCCTTAATTGATGGTGGCGCAACTGCTGAAACCGTGAGTGAAGTAACATACAGTTGCCCTGACGAAGCCCTCGAAATACACGATGCGTTGCTGCAAAAATCACCCTACCTGAGTGATACTGTTATGAAAGCTGCCATCGAGCAGGAAAACGTACTGAACAATGCACTGGTACGCGATATACTCGTCGCTAATCCGCAATCGGCAAAATCGGAAGAACTTTTGAATGCTGTTGACCAACGCAGCGACCCCTTGACCGATTATATGATAGACGAAATTTTAGAAGGGGCAGGCATCACTTCGCCAAAAGAACAATTGGAAGCCGATGTAGCAATGGAACATAATAATGCCGATGGTTGGTACAACTGCATGGTAACCGGCATTCTAAACGATACTGTTGGTGTTAATGTCGAAGCGCTTACAAGCCTTCTCGACAGCCGGCCGCGTCCCGCCAACGATTATTATAAAGCTTATAAGGATTTGGAAGCCGGTGATACAATAGGCGGTTTGCAAAGATTACAGGAAATTCCGGAACAATACCTGTACAACGAGGCGCAGAATGATGATCATTATGTGATTGTAGAAAAATACAGGATGTTGGGTAAACTGTTATCTGGTAATAAACCCGTCCAGTTAATGGATAGCCTTACTGCTGCTAATTTTATACAAAACATTGCGACCGACGACCAACTGGGTGATACCTGGTTGCGCAATTGCCTGGCAGCATCCGGTAAAATCAACTTTACCGAACAATACATCCTTCCTGACCTTACCAAATCGGTAGAAGTTGACATACCTGTGAAAAAGAACAAACCCACAAATGACTATCTAAAAGTATTTCCAAATCCTGCCAGAGAATATATTGTTATAGAATATCGGGCAGCAAAACTATCTGATAGTTATATTCTGATTACCGATGCTATGGGTAAGCCGGTTGATAAGTTGGTTATCAAAAGAGAAGCTGACCAAATAACTTATATTACCAAATACTTAGTATCTGGAATATATAACTGTTCTCTTTCTATTGATGGTAATAATAAATCGTCGATAAGGTTCACAGTAGTACGTTAACATGTTAAATCTAACTCAGGAAGGGGTAAAAATCCCCTTCCTGAGTTCATTATACTTGATATGACAAAATCTTTAGTAATAGTACTTTCTTGTTCCTTGATTGCAATCACTATCAATGCTCAGGTTTGGCAGCAAACCTATGGGGTGCCCGGAAGTTTTGAGATAGCAAGAGGAACGATAAAACATTATGATAACGGGTTCATAATGGCTGTGGATAGAAATGACCGATTCGTCTGGATGGTAAAAGCTGATATTAATGGTAATATCAAATGGAGCAATACTTATTCTGAAACTGATAATAATATTATGACTGTATTCTCTGTAGCATCAAATCAAGATGGTAGCACTTTTCTTACAGGAGGTACTAACACTAGTGTAGTCAATACTTTTATAATAAGAACAGATGAGTGTGGAACCTATAAATGGTGTAAAAGAATTAATCAGTATGATGATAACTTTGCATACTCTATAAAATCATTAGCTGATGGCAACCTTAGTTTATTGACATATGGAGCTAGTGAAAATTATCTTATTGACCGCTTCCAAATATGGGAAATTGATCCTGATGGCAACATTCTGTGGGTGAAACAGATAATTCCAGGCACACAATATTTATTTCAAGATACACAATTTTTCCAAATGTGTCTCACCTCCGACGGGGGCAGCCTTTTGGCGGGTTATGCTTATTATCCTTATGATACTACAAATAATCCTTATGATGCAGTTCTGCAACCCTGCCTGGTAAAATGTGACAGTTTAGGCGAAATGCAATGGGTTTATCCACCGCTAAGCGGGGCTGATACCACAAAAATTGGTTTTTTTGCGGGTTGTGCTCAAATTGGCAATACTTACTACGCTGTCGGTAGTCATTATGATACAACAGAGTTTTTCCTGCGGCCGCTAGTTGCCCGCTTCGACTTAAACGGAAACTTGCAGAGTTATATTTGTTCCGAACCAGATACCATGTATCATTCTCTTTCTCAGGTATTACCTGTTAGTGACACTTCTATTCTTCTGATTTCTGCTGCCAATAACATATTCACCGATCCCAATTACCTTATGGTATTTCTTTCGGACACGATGGGCCATTTCACTAAGGCATTTACAAGAACTGATTTGGTGGTAGGTCAATATGGTGATGAAGTAGCTAAACTACGAGATAATAAGTTTGTTATTGCATGTCAGTATCCAATTGGATGGCCGGGAGCCAACACCGATGTAGTCGCCATCAAGCTCAATGCCAACCTTGAATACGATAGCATATACACACAAGCTTATACTTACGACAGCCTGTGCCCATACCCTATTGTATCAGATACTGTCATCTGTAACTGCGAACCGTTTGTTTCAATATATGAAGCGCAAAGCGTTACTAAAACCTTAAACATATATCCTAATCCTGCATCAGATCATTTCGTTATTAACTGCGGGCAGGAGAAACCGGCCGGAGGCGCTTTACTGATATACGACGTTTATGGGCGATTGAAATACCTGGAAGAGCAGCCGCCGGGCAAAAGCCAATCCGTGATAAACTGTGAACACTGGAAACCTGGCTTGTATTTTGCCCGATGGGAAAGTGGCGGAAAGGCGGTGGGTGTAAAAGTGATTGTTAAATAAAATGCAAAGTTCAAAATGCAAAATACAAAGTTCAAAATGCTGGCGACAATATTAAGATCGGCAATTCTGTCTTCGGTTGTACTAATGGCCGATGCACTTACAGCCCAAAACCTGCGTGCCCAATTACAGCAATGCCCGGTAACCATCGAAAACGGAAAGATCAATTATTACATGCCGCAGCAGGCCGGGCCGTACTTTCAACTGCCACCTGCACGTAAGCCGCAGTATGTCATCATCATGACAGTACCCTGGGTACAGCCGTTAACCAAATCGGTCAAAGAAACGCAGTCGGACGTACTGCAATCGCTGCACGAATTTATACTCCAATCACACCAAAACAATTCGGATAAAGAGTTATTCCTGCGGAAGCTGGCGTGGTGTGTCATGCTAAATACATCAATAGCAAAGCAGGTTGACACGGGAATTAGGGATTATATCAATCAGCTCACCACGGATGAAGATTCCGGTATTAATACGAAAGCTGCTCTCGTGCAAAAATTAGTAAATGATTACAGGAGTAACAGGTAATTTTACATGGTTGCTCACATAATACTTATAGAATAAATTCGTTTGCCTCCAGAAACTGAGGTTTAGCACATGCGTAAAACATTCAGGATTATTGCGATAACTCTGCTTGTAATTATTTTTTCCTATATTGGTATCTCGGTCATAAGCTGGAAAATGAAGCCTGTAGCCGAAGCCGGAATTTTTGTTGAACGCAAAGGAACGGCCATTGCCATGACGGGAGCAGCAGCACGAATAGTACAGGAAGTTGCGCTGCTTGAAGAGCTTCAAAAAACCGGATGGCTCAGGAAGCCGTGCTTCATCTCAGGCACAAGTTCCGGGGCTCTTAATACTGTAATGCTGAATGCAATACTTTCAAAAAGATTCTCCTGGGACCGCTATCATAACATACTTTTTAATCTTAAAAGTGAAGACGTATTTATCAGGGACGGCAACAAGCTTCCTTTAAACACTGATCCTCTCAAAAACTTGCTGATAAGAACCATAAGGGATAGTCTGGGATTTGACAGCCTGGGCAGTCTGACTTACCCAAGTTCAATTTCCATCACTGACATCCGCGTGCTTCCTTTAGGAACAAGAACCTACAGGATGAGTAATATCAGAATGAATGCCGAAAGTGATCCATCGCTCAGCATTGTCGATGTCCTGATGGCATCTACAGCCATTCCCCTGTTATTTCCACCGGCGAAGCTTGATATCGGAGGATTGAAACTTGTTACAACCTTTATCGACGGTGGAGTCGCCGAGGACCATATTCCTTACCAGGCTGTGATTCAATTTGAGAAATTTCGTGGCGTGGGTGTTGATACACTGCTCATTATCAGCAGGAAATGTGATACTGCCTCAAGACTGGACAAGGAAATGCAAACGTTTGGCATAAGCGACAGCAAGTTGTATGAAAGAGCCGGGGTGCGTATAGAGAACATGGCCTATGAAGGTTTTATCAGGCAAATGAAGGCTCTACAAGCTAATTACCCTGAACTGGCAGCACACACCTACATCTACATTCCTGATTTTGAAGAGAATTTCCATCTGCTCGATTTTAACCAGATGAAAGAGCAATATGAAATCACGGCAAAATGGGCAAAAACGCATAAACCGGTCCCTCTGGATGAATACCTGAAAAATGCGAAATAAAACTTCAGGAAAGGGTTTCGCATTTAGGTTGTTGCAACTTAGAGTTGAAAATCAGAATTTTTAAACACATCATTTTTCTTACTAACTAATTTATTTCCGACTCCAGGCGGAATCCCTACCTTTATGCCATCGTAATTTTGAAGCCTAAATATTCCAATCCATGCGTAATACATTTAAAATCACCCTACTGGCTGCAGTAGCCTTGTTGATTTCACCATCATTTGCAGCAAAAACTGAAAAACCATTGGTAACAACTTCTCCCGATGGAAAGATCATTATCAGCCTTACCCTGGCTGAAACGCCGGTTATCTCGATCACATACAGCGGCGAAACCATCATGTCGCCATCAAAACAAAGCCTCAGTATCCGTGAATTTCCTGCAGCCTGGCGAAACCCAAAAATCAAAAAGATCAACACTCGTACAGTTGATGAGGTGATCATAGCACCGGTGGCTGAAAAACGCAGCCATATCCCTGACCAATACAACGAAACCGAAGTCTGGTTTAAAAGCAACTGTGGCATCAAACTGCGGGCATACAACGACGGCGCTGCCTGGCGATTCATTACCAAACTTCCTGATAGCGTGACCATTAATAATGAGTCTGTTACACTCACAATGGCACAATCCGATTCATTATTTTTCGGTGAAGAAGATAATTTCCATTCGCACAGCGAAAGATTTTATCCCATAAAATCAGCAGCCGACATTACAGGTAACCAGATGTGCATATTGCCGGCCGTTTTCCGCAAAAACAATGGTGTGATTGCCGCATTCACCGAAGCTGACCTGCTTGATTATCCGGGGCTTTACCTTGGTGGAACTGCAACAGGAACTGCCACATTCAGAGGGATTTTGCCGCAAGCCGCTGCCACTGAGAAAGTGAGCGACGACAGGCGAAGCTACCTCGTCGACACCCGGCACGATTATATTGCCCGTACAACCGGAACCCGCGAATACCCGTGGAGAGTCTTCGGCATTTGCGCCAGTGACGCCAAACTGCTTGAGAATGATATCGTTTACCGCCTCGGCAGCCCTTGCAAAATCAAAGATACAGGCTGGATTAAACCCGGCAAGGTTGCCTGGGACTGGTGGAACGACTGGAATATTTTTAATGTTCCTTTCAAGGCTGGTATCAATACCGAAACTTACAAATATTACATTGATTTTGCTTCGGCAAACAAGCTCGAATACGTGATTTTTGACGAAGGCTGGTCAGCTAATGACGACCTTGACAAAATCAATCCCGACATGGATATGGATGCATTGTTTGCCTATGCGAAACAGAAAAATGTAAGGATCATTCTCTGGGTGACGGGACGAGCCCTTCAGGATAAATTTTACTCTTCGCTCGACAAATTTGAGAAATGGGGATGTGCCGGTATCAAGATGGATTTCATGATCCGCGATGATCAGAAAATGGTAAACTTTTATGAGAAAGTAGCTGTCGAAACAGCCAAACGTCATATGCTGGC
>CAYXXU010000109.1:0-9011 GCA_964469155.1 uncultured Bacteroidales bacterium | reverse complement strand
GAAAGGGGATAGCCTACGAAAAAAATATTAATTATATCTTTGAACTAACAAAACGATGAATGTTTAACAAGGTGGCCGAGTATCACCGGAATCCGTGGCCGAGTATTGACCGGAATATGTAATAAGGTGTTTTTCTATCCAGACTCTGATGAGTCCGTTGATTATTATAATAGTTCAGATACTCATTCAGGCCTTTGACGAGTGTGTTCCCGTCCTCTGCCGGCCAAATGTAAATATACTCCTGTTTGAGTGTTCGCCAAAATCTTTCAATATAAATGTTGTCAAGAGCCCTTCCTCTCCCGTCCATGCTTATTGTTATTTCTTGTTCTTCAAGGTACTCTATCCATATCGGGCTAGTAAATTGCGACCCCTGGTCGGAGTTCACTATCTCCGGTTTCCCGTGTTCCGCAACAGCCTGCTTGAGTACCTTAAGGCTGCACTCTGCCCCAAGTGTGTTGGAAAGGCTCCACCCTACAATATAGCGGCTATAAACATCAATTATGGCTGTTAAATAAAGGAAGCCATGTTCCATCGGAATATATGTAATATCAATGCACCAAACCTGATTTGAATGTGTTATGTCCAACCCTCTGAGTTTATAGGAATGAATGTATTTTGCCAATCCCAATTTGCTGAGATTTTTCCCCGGATAGATGGCCATCACGCCCATCTTCCGCAGAAGCCTTCTTACCCGCTTGGGACCGATCAATATGCCAAATGTCTTTATAAAGTCCACCATGCCAAGGACTCCCTTGGTAGGATGCTTAAGATACTCCTCATCCATCTTGCGCATCACATCAAGATCTTCAGGATCCTCTTCAACAGGTTTATAGTAATGAGTACTTCTGTTCAGACCAAAAAGCTCGCATTGACGCCGGATACTGAGCTTTTCTCTACGGGATACTATTTCTTTGAGGACTTCAGTATCCCCAGCTTTTCTGAGGCCCTCCTGCAAAAATCCACCTCTATCTCCAATCTCCCTATCTTCTCATATAATGCCTGTTCCCTTCTCTCTGCCTCCTCGTCAGGAGCCTTGCTCGAGAAGATCTCCGGACTGCGCGAGAGAAACTCCCGCTTCCAGGTGGATATCATTTGCGGATGTATTCCGAATCGCTTGGACAGCTCGCTGAGTGTCTCCTGTTCCTTGATTGCCTCAATGGCTACCTGCGCCTTAAAGGCGGCACTGTGTTTTTTCCTGTTAGTGTTCATGTGAGTAAAATTAATCATTTTATTAAATTTACCCAGTGGTCTGAATTTGTGGTAGTATTATAGTAAGGCTGATGAAGTTTTTTAAGACATATTCCAATTAACAATATGCTTAATATCATCAAAGTAATGTTCCTGAGCAGAACATCTGTAGTTTCAATACTTACTTGCATGCTTATTTAAATAGTTTAACCATTTCAATTTTCCATTTATTTAAAATCGGACTGTTTCCCGAAGCATGCATTAGAATAAGTAAAAAGCCCATTCTGCTAATTCTCCAGTCATTATATGTATTTCCAGTGTCCAATTCTGTTACGTAAATATGTTTAAAATGATGATGCGGCAATAAACCTGCCTGTTTTATAACCTGTATGCTTTTTAATATTGCATCGCCTAATTCATTATCATTTTCAATTCCTGCATAATACAAATCCTTGCAATTATATTTTAGTTCATTGTCGTGCATTGCATCAGCAAAAAAACTTATTAATTCATCTTCATTAATTGGGTATTTAAGAATATCAGCCATAGTATTCCTAATTTTAATTATTAAAGTTTTTTCTCATTTGTTCCAAAATTTCCCTTTGTTTGGGTGTTAAATTTTCAGGCATTTTTATATTTAATTGCACCAACAAATCACCGTAAAGGTTTCTACTGTCATATAATGGCATCCCTTTACCTTTAAGTCGAAGCATTTGCCCGTTTTGCGCACAAGTTGGTATTTTAACTTTAATCCTTCCATCAAGGGTATTTATGAATGTTTCTCCGCCCAATAGAGCAGTGAACATATCTATTGTATGTGTAGTTTTTAAATCGTTGCCTGACCTTTCATAAACCGGGTGGGGTTTTACTTTAATTTTCACAAACAAATCGCCATTTGAAGCATTGTTTCTGCTTTTTCCCCCTTTGCCTTTAATTCTTAACAACTGGTCGTTGTAAGCCCCTGGCTTGGTGGTAATACGCAATTTTTCATTGCCTAACTGTAAAATACGGCTGGTCCCGGAATAAGCTTCTTCGAGCGAAATTTCCATTTCGGCCTCAAAATCCTGCCCTTTATAAGCATTGTTATTTCTTGAACCAAAGCCTCCAGTACTTTTGCCGAAAAATGCTTCGAAGAAATCTGAAAAACCCGAAGCTCCGCCTCCCTGTCCAAAAATATCGTTAATGTCTCCCTCGTAATAAAAGGTTTGTCCGCCTTGTCCATGCACTCCACCATCAAATGGGTCCCCTGCTGAGTATCCATGTGCATTACCAAAACGGTTCCAGTTTTCGCCCAATTGGTCGTATTTCTTTCTTTTTTCCGGGTCGCCCAATACTTCGTTGGCTTCATTTATGAGCTTAAACTGGTTTTCAGCCTCTTTGTTCCCGGGGTTTTTATCCGGGTGGTATTTTATGGCCAGTTTTCGATAAGCTTTTTTTATCTCTTCCTGCGTTGCTTTCTTATCGACCCCTAATATCTTATAGTAATCTTTGTAATCCATAGCTTTAAGCGATTACATCATTTACCTTAATTTCTCATTTAGTGTTTACCTTCCCTTCTTTGCGAACAATTATGATGATATTCCAGCATTTTAATAATCTCTTTTTCATCAAGCTTTATTATTAACTCATATTTTTTCTTGAAAGAAAGAAAATCATATTGTTTAAAGGGACATCCTTATTCTCTTTCTCCAAATGGACATCCGTAAAGCAGTCCATAAACATCTCCATTGTTACGCATAAGTTTTTTCATTTTCTTAATTTTAAATAATCAAAAAAACAAAAACATAAGCCCTCTATATCAAATCAATTTGAGAAAAAGAAGGGAAGCCTTAATGGCTTCCCCCTTTGAGGATTGAACAAACCATGTTGGCCATTATTTAATTTCAATTGTTTTTGCAGGCTTTGGTTTAGCTTCTTCCTTTTTAGGTATGGAAACCTTTAAAATACCGTTTTCGTATTTTGCCGAAACCTTATCGCCATCAACCATTTCGGGCAAAGTAAACGAACGGCTAAACGATTGGTAGCTAAACTCACGCCTTGTAAAATGTTCTCCTGTTTTGGTCTCATTCTCAACCTTCTTCTCCGAAGAAATGGTTAACACCCCATGATTAATCTCAATTTTAAAATCTTTCTTTTCTAAACCAGGTGCAGCCATATCCACTTCAAAACCATCGGCGCTTTCTTTAACATTAACTGATGGCAACGTGGTATTGGTATTCGAAAAGTTACGGTTGGTCCAATCCATCCAGTCGCGGTCGAAAAACTCGTTTAAAAAGTTTGACCATACCGGATAACTTTCATTTCTTCTAATTAGCGACATAATTACCTCCTTTTTAAATTGTTAAACAAAATTTATTTTTTCTTTGATTTGTTATTTTGTGGTATCTGATGTTTAAAGAAATCATCTTTCATCACATCCATTTGCAAAAACAAACTATCCATCTTTCGCATATTATCCCTAAATCGATTATAGAAAAAATCCCGTTTATAAAAATCGTATTTCAATAAAGAATCCTCGAAAAACAAATTATTAAAATACGGTTCATTTGAAAACACATACTTTTGATTAAACTGGTGTTTAAACAGGTTAAAAATACTGTCCTGCTTAACCGTATCGTTTTTCATATTTGTATAGTAGTAAGAATAAGTCGAGTCATAACGGACAATATTACCATTTTTGTCATATTCCTTATTTACTTTAATACTGGTTTGCGGTGTCCCGCTAATTTGCTCTTTTTGTTGGTCTTTTTTTTGGCCATTGCACCCTTGCAACAACAATGATAATGCAATGGCGAATGTTATTATTCTTCTCATAGCTTTATCATTTAAAAGTTTAAAATTGTTTTATTCTATTGCAATTTGTTTTATTTTCGATTCATAGCCTGGTAATTTGGCAACTTTAATGTTTAATATACCATTTTTCATTTCTGCGTGGATTTTTTCAGGGTCTGCCCCTTCGGGCAATTGAAACATCCTTTGAAAAGATGCATAACCATACTCTCGCCTAATCCAGTTTTTTTTCTTTTCTTCGTTTTCGTATTGTTTCTCTGATGAGATTAAAAGACAATTATTTTGGATTTCAACTTTAACGTCCTTCTTATCAAGTCCAGGCAGTGCAACACTTACTTCAAAAGCTTTATTTGCATCAGAAATATTGACTGAAGGTATAGTTGCCACATCCATATTCTTTGCGGTGCCATCAGAAATATTCTTTCCAAAAAATTTCTCAATGATGTTGGGGAATTTCGGTTTAATATTGGTTTCCCACCTAAATAGTTTCATAATTCAACAAATTTTTATGGTTAAACAATATTGTTGGTAAATTCGCTAAGCCGCACTATGGTTTGTTGCAGCTTAGTGTTAGCTTTCTATTACGATATCGAAATTTGACGGGCGGGTTTTGGTTTTGCTTCTTCCTTTTTAGGAATTATCACCCTCAAAATACCATTTTCATACTTTGCTTCAATTTTTTCGCTGTCGGCAGTGTTAGGTAAAGTAAACGAGCGGCTGAACGATTGATAGCTAAATTCCCTGCGTGTGAACTGTTGACCTTCCTTAGTTTCATTTTCTACTTGTTTATCAGAAGAAATGGTTAAAAGGTCATGGTTCAGTTCAATTTTAAAGTCGTTTTTACCAAGACCTGGAGCAGCAACTTCAACCTCAAAATCTTCAGTACTTTCTTTTATATTTACTGAAGGTAATGTTGTGTTGGTTGTAGAATAATTACGATTTGCCCAATCAAACCAATCGTTTTCAAAAAAACGGTCGAACAATGATGGGTAATTGCTTGAAAATTTTACAAGTGACATAGCTTTATCCTCCATTATTTTAATTAGACATTTCTTTTATTTTACAGTTACCGTTTTTTCAAATAAAATACCAAACTAAAAGCTGTCAAATGTTAAAATGTGTTATATATCTGTAATAATGAATATTATACACTTTTAAGCAATTATTAAAACTGCCATTTAGGCATATAATATTTTTTTAACATGCCATAATGACTTATATCTGTTTTTTCTTCTTTCTTATTCTCTTGAAATACAATACAAAAGCTTAATAAATAATTTTGAGTATTAAATTTTGATTGTTATACTTGAAGTAAAGAATTACTGATGCATCTTTTCTATTTTTCAATAATTGGTATTATATATCTAAAGCTCACTCAAAATAACTTTTTGCTACATTCCTCAATAGGTAGGCTGTCTTTATAGGGTGACTTACTTATCAAAGGTATATAAGTAAATACCCTGCTGTATGAAACCGCCAAGAATTCCCTGCGCACCAACTAAGCGGCCACTATCTCGTTGCTCCCTTCGTTTAAGGCTGCATTGCATTTCGCCTTGCACTCGTGCTCACTTCGTTACTTTCCACTTACTTGTTTCCCTTCACACTCGACCCAACCCTCTTTAAATTGTATTTAAACATATTTTAAAAAAATAAAAAGCAAAGCAACCGAGCGAAGCGAGCTCGCTGACACAATGTTTTAAAAAATAAAAAATGTCAGCAAAGTTAGGCGGGTTCGCACAAGCCCCCCGAATGTGCTATCAAGGTCAAGCCCTGCGGGTTTTGCAGTATTTTTTGATTTATCCAAAATTGATTTTAAATGGTATCAAATAATACCGCAAAAACCTTGACACCACGCCTTAACCCGCCTGTTCAATGGCTTTCTTTTTTCTTTTTTTTCTCGTTTTTTTTCTTTCTTCTTTGTCAAAATATATGTGCGGAGCGCAGCGAAGCTGAATTTTAATTGCCCGTACCATGAAAAATTACAACATCAAATCGAATCGCAAAGGTGCAGAACACCAAAAACCTCATTTTTACATCCTGAATAAAGGAATTAACAGCGGAAAACCGCTGCAAATGCCTTGCCCGAATAGTTTTGTTTTCACTTCCGAAACCGAACAGGAAAAGGAATTTTTCTACTGGCTTATTTTCGGCCTGTGGCGTTCAAAATCCTTTCATCAGTATTTGCGTGGCTCTGTGATACCTTTTATTGCTTTACGTGATTTATACACCTGCATTCAAGCCGGAGAAGTTGAAGCAAAAGCCAATATTGAGCTATTCCAAAAAAACATTACCGTTTTAAAGTTGCTCGAACTGAAAGAAAAGCAGTTCCACGAAAATTTAAAGCTCATCGAAGATGTACGCAAAGCAATCTTTTACAGGTATCGCAATAAGAGGAGGTTTTAAACCCCTCTTATTCCTATTTTTTCAGGCAAATTAAACTATTATTCCATTCATAAATTGCAAACTGACGCAATCCACCGCATAAGCCTCGAAAACCCTCTATCTGCCTGACTTTTAATATAACTTGCACCATGAAAACGATACCAAAGTATTGTTCGCTCAATACCAAATCCGTATCGGTTCGAAAAAATTGAGTATTAATTTAAAATTTGTCAATCATGGCAGTAATCAACAAGGGTATCTTAGGCGGGGTTGCAGGTAAAGTCGGCAACGTCGTAGGGGGTAACTGGAAAGGCATAGATTACCTGAGGTCAATGCCCGCCTCGGTAGCCAATCCAAAAACCGTCAAACAGCAAACACAGCGTGCAAAGTTCACAACTGCATTGAACTTTTTAAAACCTTTAACCAGCTTGCTGGCAATCGGTTTTAAGAACTATGCAAACGGTGTAACTGGTTTCAACGTTGCAATGTCTTACAACGTGAAAAACGCAATTTCCGGAACTTATCCGGCTTTCACGATGAATTATCCTGCTGCTCAAATAAGCAGGGGTAATCTTACTGGTGCTTCGGGTGCTGCCGTAGCTTCAACAGTAGCAGCCAACGTAGTTTTTACCTGGCAAAACAATTCAGGTACAGGCAACGCTCTGGCAACTGATACAGCTATTTTGGTTGCATTTTTCCCAACCTTAAACGAAGCTGTGTACAAAGTTACCACCATTGCAAGGTCAGCAGCTACAGCCACTTTAACAGTACCTACAAAGTACAGTAAAGTAGTAGCTCAATGCTGGATTATCTTTCAAACTGCCGATGGTCAGTTGCAAGCGAACAGTAACTATATTGGCACTGTAACCGTTTTCTAAGCGGATTCTTTGATGTTGTTGTAAAAAGGTGCTGTCCTTCGGGATGGCACTTTTTTTGTTTATCTACCTACCAAACACACTCTATTTAAACTATATTTGTCTCTGATTTATGATACTTATTTTTGTTTATTTTAGGAGGTGTAAATCATTATAAATCAGGTTTATGTATCTTATTTATAGTTATTAATTATTTGTATCATATTTGCAACATGCTTTCGTAAGTTATTAATATACAACACGAATCACATTTGAGGAGGTTAAGTAAATAGTTAAGAGTGATGAGTGAAAAGTGATTAGTGAAAAGTTAAAAGTTAAAAGCTAAAAGCTAATTCTGACTCTGTATTAAGCCGCTGTAAACATAATGTTTGCGGCGGTTTTTTATTCTATTAAATCATACCGATAAATATTCCTGAGAAATATAATATATAAACAATTTCTTTGTCATATTACGTTGGTAACTTTTTATTTATATCTGCATTGTTTATGTATAATCCTTATCTTTGTTATAGCCTGATATTCATAATTAAAAGATAATATGTCGACCACCATATCCTACCAAACCATAGAATCCCGTTTGCCAGAATTGTCAGAAACGACCTCCGCCCAAGAATTGGGTTATGACTTGCTGCGTATTTTCAACGGCATGTCTGAAACCCGTATCAACAGAATTAAAGATGGTAAAGATAACCTTTCAAAAGATGAGAACACAATTCTTGTAAAGAAGCTACTGGCATACACCCATTGCCCGGTCGAAAAATTGGCCGAATCTCTAGAGTCGTTGAAACAAAACGACAGAGTTACCAAAACGGCACGTCTGCGTGTGGTTTCAGATGGTGAAACTTTGCTGGGTTACGACCCTATGGAAGAAGAGAGCTACGAAAACACCCTCGAACGTATTCGTTACGATTATCAGTTTTTTATGCCGTTAGCAGGTGTTGAACGCTATCGTGCTCCTGAGGAAAAGGAAGCTGACGTGAAAGCTGCATACAAAATGGCTCGAATTTTCGATGAAATACGCCGCTACAACGAGATTGACTATACAGACAGCCACGCCATTCACTCCCTTAATGTATTTATATCTAGATTGCTGTTCTGTTTTTTTGCAGAGGACACAGGCATTTTCCAGGGCAATATCTTTACAAGCACGTTAAACGATTTTACACGACCAGATGGCAGCGATCTGAGCACTATTATAAGCGAAGCTTTTGATACCATGAGTACCAACAACGCAGCAGTGCGGGCCTCGAAACCAGCACATATCAGCCGGTTTCCCTATGTAAATGGAGGATTGTTTGCCGAGCATTACGATGTGCCGTCCCTAAGTTGGAAAGCACGTCGTCTCTTGCTTGAATGTGGCGACCTGAACTGGGCTGAAATCAATCCAGACATATTTGGCAGCATGATTCAGGCGGTTATCTCACCCGAATTGCGCAGTTCGCTGGGGTCGCACTACACATCGGTCTCCAATATAATGAAGCTTATTCAGCCACTTTTTCTGGATGAACTTTATGCCGAGTTTGCCGATTCTCGTGCCAGCGAAAAACGCCTTCGTCAATTGCTTACCCGCATGGGGCGCATCAAGTTTCTCGATCCGGCTTGCGGCAGCGGTAATTTTCTTATTATTACCTACAAAGAACTCAGAAAGCTCGAAATCCTCATATGGGAACAACTTGAAAATATCAATCACGGACTCAAGGAGATACCTTTCTCCAATATTTCCCTCACTCAATTCTACGGCATTGAGTTGGAAGAATTTGCTCACGAAACCGCCAC
>CAYXXU010000108.1:0-9385 GCA_964469155.1 uncultured Bacteroidales bacterium | reverse complement strand
ACGGAGTAAAGGAAAATAAACATTTCTTTTCTCTTATCCCGAACTCAGGTTTTTACTAATACCGGCAGCACTAATTGCAATCAGTAATATTTCCCAGACCAAAGATTTCGGGTTTTGATCAACGGTTGATCAATATCTTAACGAACCTTTTGTATTGTTTATTTTGGATAATAGCAACATATAATCCCCCGGCAATGGTGGATGGTATATCGATACGAGCTGAACCAGGTACTTCCCTGTCAATAATAACCCGACCAAATTTATCGATCAACAAGAATCTTTCATCACCAGTTAACCCACTCAATAAAATATAATCATTTGCCGGATTGGGCGAAATACCTGATTTTTCATTGTTTAATTCAACAACAGAGGTAGTTCCATTCACAACATTGATACAGATAGAATCGCGACAGGTCAGGCCATTTGTCATTATAACATTCAGGTACAAACAAACCAGAAAATTTCCAGTACCCGGATATACATGAGACGGATTTTGTAAGGGAGAGGAGTTATTTGGGCCAGAAGAAGGATCGCCAAAATCCCAGACATAATTGAGAATATCCCCGGGATTGGAGGTGGAATTATCAGTAAATTGTACTGTGTTGCCAGAGCCTACAGTATAGCTAAAATTTGCATGCACATTAGCACAGGATGGCGGACATGGGTGGGTGGTCAGGCAAAGATTGTCAATGCGGACATCAGTTCCCACTGGCCCAATTGTTTCGTTAACGATAACAAAATCTGTGAAATTTCCGGTAGCCGTAAAAACAGATGGACAATTGATAAAAGGAGCAAAACCGATACTTCCTGTAATAACGTCAATGATCTGGGCCTGGGTTGATGTAAAAGCTCCTGACAATAATTGGGCAACAGTTATTCCCGGTGTAATGGCAGCAATGGTAAGCTTTGTATTAAAAAGAGCACCCGACATAGGAAACTCAACACAGTAACAAAGTTGGTAACAAGTATCTTTTATGAATGAAACTGGCTGGCTTACACCAACGCTACTATTGTTAGTCGCTTGCAAAGCCAGAAACTGTGAAAGACAACCATTCGTGATATTTAAAACCATAGCAGTTGGGGTAGCACCATATTGCGACCATGAGGTTAGGTTTGAAGTAAATTGAGGGTTAGTAACCAGGTTGCCCGGGCAGGGACCCTGTGCTTGCAACGTGAAGGTTGCAATTAATAGCAGACTAAAGAGGGTATATAATTTTTTCATTTTGTTTTTTTTATACAAAGTTACAATAATACCCAAGAAAAAGCAAGTTATTTTTATTAATTCTAAATAACGAAACTTATTGAAGAAGGAATGTTTGGATGGAAAACACCCTTTTGTTATTTTTTTTCAAGGTATTAGAGACTGTTTAAAATTGTTTTAAAACAGTTATGCGGATACAATTTTGGCTCAAGCCAAACATTGGCCCATTTCCGATCCCCGACTTATCCCGAAGGTATGCCTGTGGCAAAAGTCGGGGCTATTGATAATCAGGCACCACCTTTCCCACAGGGATGCCATTGGCATAGGTTGTGATTGTTTTAGATCAATAAAATGGCTTAAGCCAAAACTAATGTATGAAATTGAAAAAAGATAATTGAATTAGGCGTATAAAAAATAACCGTAATTACTTAAAATATAAAACCTTATTTTTTATTTAAACCTTAGTAAAAAGAGATCAACCACGAACCAGTAAACCTTATTACCTTATTAAAACAAAATAAGGTAAAAAGGTTGAATCACAGGCGCATACTTATTTACTAAGGTTAAATAGTTAAACTAACCATTTTTCCAGTAGCATCAAATAAGCAAAAGAGAAACTACTTTCCGGAATAAGGTTTTTTTTAACTCTGATATCCCGGGTTATAATTCGATACTACATTATTATGTAAGCACCTGTTTCAAAAAGATAAATTTAAACAGTGTCTTATTCGTAAAAATTACTTAATAAAAGTCCCGCTTCGGTACTCGTTCAGTGCGGTTTCTATTTCGGCCTGGGTGTTCATCACTATGGGACCGTGCCAGGCTATGGGTTCGTCCAGGGGATGACCCGAAAGGAATAAAAATCGTAAGGAACTATCGCGGGTATGGGCAACCCATTCGTCGCCCGGGACAAAAAGCAGTACTTGCTGGTTTACGGCAAGATGTTTTTGCAAAACGGAACCATCGTCGGTTCTGTCGCAAAAATATCCTGCTCCTTCAACCACATAACAAAACACCTTGTGATCAGCCGGAGTATTTAAACGAAATTCACTACCCTGTGGGATGTTCACATCAAAAAATACAGGTGAGGTTATTATGTCGGTTACGGGTCCCCGGATATCTTCATAATTCCCGCAAACCACCCTGATCTTTGAGTTGTTATCCGTGATGATCTCTGGGATATCGACACTTTTGATATCCTGATAACGGGGTTTCATCATTTTGTGTGAAGCAGGCAAATTGGCCCAAAGCTGGAAACCGGATATCTTACCATCGTCAGACACCTTTGGCATTTCCTGGTGAATGATGCCGCTTCCGGCGGTCATCCACTGCACATCGCCCGCAGCAATCACGCCTTTGTTGCCCATACTGTCGGCATGCTCCACACTACCTTTCAGCAGGTAGGTTATGGTCTCTATACCTCTGTGAGGATGCCAGGGAAAACCTGCGATGTAATCGTCTGGATTGTCTGACCTGAAATCATCAAGCATCAGAAAAGGATCGAACTGTGGGGTGTCATAATATCCGAAAACCCGGTTCAGTTTTACTCCGGCGCCTTCCATGGTGGGCTGGCTTTTTCTTATAAATTTGATCTCTCTTGTCTTCATGACATGGGGTTTAAAATGTAAATTTTTAATTGAGGACCCTGATATGTTTACTGCAATATCATTGCAGCCCTGCCTTAGCTTTCAATTGCTCCATAAAGTCATCAATATCTCCGGCATTATGGGTCTTTGAGATAAAGAAATTGTCCTTGGTAATATTGTATTTCACAAAGGGTTTAAACAAAAATACCTGCTGCTTCACTACCTCCATAGGTTCAGAAAACTTCAAACGGTATCCTTTATCCACTTTTTTTATCGCATCTATTTTTTCATAAGCAACCAGTGTGTTTCGAATCATCTGCTGATTGATGAACAATCCTTCTTCCGTAAGGGCCAGTGCAGGGTTTTTCCAGTCCTGCATAAAAAACATAAATGGAAGCATGAGAATAATGGCAATAGCCATCAACCAACTCCAACCGCTTAAGGTGGCCGGCCAGCCCACAGTGATGTTTCTTTGGTGACGCAAAGAGTACATTAACTCTGTGTAATCGTCCCAGAAAATGTTGCTGATAATTATCCCCATAACACACAATACAAGCACAATAGATAAACTGATAAAGCCTTTTTTCCTAATTTTAGAATTGGCTGGTAATTCGGTAATCACATGATATTTTTCTTTCAGGGTCATGGCTATATGGGGTTAGTTGATTTGGATATAGGTTTCCAGAATTTTACAGGAGGGCGAGGGGTTGATCTGATATTCGTCAGTAATGGCAGGTATCAGCACTGCCTGCCCGGTCTTCATTTTCACATTCCCGTAAAAAGAAGTCAATTCATACGACCCTTGTATGCACAGGTGCACAATGAATGAATCGATCTGAGAACATTCGCGGTTCAGATTGATATCAACCTCCATGAGGTTGACAGTGAAGAACTCCGACTCCTGAAGCAATACAGGACGGTTCTTGGTATCGGCAGGTCTGCTTTTGTTGGCCCCTGTTGTTTCGAAATCAATGGCATCGAGCGCCAGCTCGGTGTGCAATTCGCGCTGCATACCAGCCACATCAAACCTATCCCAGTCGTAAATACGGTAGGTGACATCTGATGATTGCTGTATTTCGGCCAACAAAATGCCCGGACCGATGGCATGCACATGTCCGGCAGGGATATAGAAAACGTCGCCCCCGCTGACAGGCTCAAAATTCAAAATCTCTTTCAGCGATTTATTTTTCAGATGCTGCAGGTAATCGCTCCTGAGTATCTTCTTTTTGAAACCACTGATCAGTTTGGCGCCATCATCAGCCTGCAATATATACCACATTTCGGTCTTGCCCAACGAATCGTGTCTTTCGAGGGCAAGTTCATCATCCGGATGCACCTGAACCGACAAATATTCCTGTGTATCAATGAATTTAAAAAGTAAAGGAAACCCAAGTCCATACTTTTCGAAAACCTTATCTCCGACCAGGTCGCCCATATAAATTTCGACCAGTTCGCTAATCGAATTACTTTTCAGGAACCCATTGCTAACAATGCTTTCGTTGCCCTCCACCCCTGATATCATCCACACCTCACCACAATTGGGCAGGGGCGCATAATTATGTTGTAAAACGCTTGCTATCTTATTCCCTCCCCAAACCTTTTCCTTGTAAACAGGCTTAAACTTTAATGGATACAATTCATTCATAAGAATTCAGATTATGACACAAAGATAATAAATCAAGGCTGTCGCTACTGAAATATTTTTTTAGCATCATGGTTCGTTTTTAGTTTTGCTTATGCTGTTTCTCTGATTTTTTTAGCATCAATTAATTATTGCATTTTCAAGTACAGACTGGTAATAATTACTAAATTTGCCGCAAATTTTAGAACTGATTTTTAACACATTTTCACCATGGATACCAACTCCAACCACAAATTGTTCAGTGAATTCCCTCCCGTTACCACACAGCAGTGGGAACAAAAAATTCTTGAAGACCTGAAAGGTGCCGATTACGAAAAAAAACTCTTCTGGAAAACTTATGAAGGTATAGCCATAAAACCTTATTATCGTGCTGAAAATCTTCAGGAATTGCAATATCAGGAAGCATTGCCCGGCGAATATCCTTATGTCAGAGGATATAACGACTCTTCTAACCTCTGGCGCATACGTGAAGAGATAGTTGTTACCGATGTGGTCAAGGCCAATAAGTCTGCTCTGGCTGCTATTGCAGCCGGTGCCACAGCTATCAGCTTTAAAGTGAAAGAGCTGGCTTTTAAAGAAGAAATGGCAAAACTATTAAAAGGAATCAATATGGAAGAGATTGCAATACATTTTGCTTCTTCGCATTCCTACTCCATTTTGGCGCATCTGTTGATTGCTTATGTTAAGAAAGCGGGATTCGACCCCGCAAAAATGAAAGGTTCGTTCAATTTCGATTCTATTGCCTACTATTTGTTGCATGGCGAATATTACAACAGCAGCGACGATAATTTCAACGAAGCCGCCGCTTTGATAAAATTCATTAAAAATGATCTTCCATCATACAGGGTACTAAACGTTAACGGGAAACATTTCTATAATGCCGGTGCTACCGCTGTGCAGGAACTGGCATATACACTTGCCTCGGCCAACGAATATATGGCACAAATGACCGAACGCGGTATTGCAGTGGATGATGTTTGTGCCAATATGCAACTGACCTTTGGCATAGGTTCAAACTATTTTATGGAAATTGCCAAGTTGCGCGCTGCTCGTTTGTTGTGGGCACGTATGGCCGAACAATATAAGCCTAAAGATCCTGATTCGTTGAAAGTGGCTGTTCATGCCTGTAGCGGTATGTGGAACAAATCCGTTTACGACCCGTATGTTAATGTGCTTCGTCTTACTACCGAATGTATGTCGGCAGCTATTGGCGGGGCCAATGCCATAACCATATTGCCGTTCAACAATTCGTATAAATGTGCTGATGAATTCAGTTCGCGCATTGCCCGCAATATTCAGATCGTGCTGAAAGAAGAAACCTACCTGGATAAGGTGGTCGATCCTTCGGCAGGATCCTATTATCTCGAATCGCTCACCGACGAGATCGCTCAAATGGCCTGGAACCAATTCAAGAAGATTGAAGAAGTTGGCGGTATGTTGGCTATTATGGAAAACGGGCAATTGAAAAAAGATATTGAAAGAGTCGCTGCTCAAAGGGATATGGATATTGCCATGCGTAAAGCCCCCATCCTCGGAACCAATATATTTCCAAACCAGAACGAAAGCATGCTTCAGGAATATACCTGTCTAAATACATCCGATGATGATGCTTACCTGAAATTGTACCGTGGCGCAGAAGCTTTTGAGAAACTGCGTCTGGCAACAGAGCGTTATGTTGCACAAGGAGGTACCTGCCCCAAAGTATTTCTGGCTACTTTTGGTAACCTCGCCATGCGTAAGGCAAGAGCTACATTTGCCTCCAACTTCTTTGCCTGCGCGGGTTACAATATCATGGAAGAATACTTGTCGAAAGATGTAAATGCAACGGTTACAGCCATCATTTCATCAAAAGCCGATGTAGTAGTGCTTTGCAGTTCGGATGAGGAATATGCACAGTATGCCTGCGAAGTGGTGGTGGCTTTGAAAAAGAAACATAAAAGGTTACAGATAGTAATCGCAGGTTATCCAAAAGAGATGATTGAAATCCTGCATACTATTGGCGTGGATGACTTCATTCATATACGCACAAATGTTATTGAATCTTTGACCGTATATCAGAAAAAATTCGGGATCATATAGTCAACCGCCATAAACTTTTAGCCAATTCTCATACTTAGTCAACCAAATAAACTTAATTACTCATTCAACACAATAACTTCCAACAAATCATGAGACCCGATTTTAAAAATATTGATTACAGGCCCGCTCAAAAAGGAAAGAGTAAAATCGCAAGCAGGTCTGTCAAAGAATCTATGCTGACGCCTGAGCTCATCCCCTTGAAACCTGTTTATACGGCAAAAGATCTTGCCGGAATGGAGCATCTTAATTACGCTGCCGGACTACCGCCTTTTCTGCGCGGCCCCTACTCCACCATGTATGTGATGCAGCCCTGGACCATTCGCCAATATGCAGGTTTCTCTACGGCTGAAGAATCAAATGCATTTTACCGGCGCAACCTTGCCGCCGGACAAAAAGGATTGTCTGTTGCTTTCGACCTTGCCACGCACCGTGGCTATGATTCTGATCACGAGCGCGTAGTGGGCGATGTGGGCAAAGCAGGCGTTGCGATCGATTCCATTATGGATATGAAGATATTGTTCGATAGCATTCCCCTCGATAAAATGTCGGTTTCTATGACTATGAATGGAGCCGTGCTCCCTGTGCTGGCCTTCTATATTGTGGCCGCGGAAGAACAAGGCGTACCTATGGAAAGACTGAGCGGAACCATACAGAACGACATACTGAAAGAGTTCATGGTGCGCAATACTTACATTTATCCGCCTTTGCCTTCCATGAAGATCATTGCCGATATTTTTGAGTTTACCTCTAAAAATATGCCGAAGTTCAATTCGATCAGCATCAGCGGTTATCATATGCAGGAAGCCGGTGCCACAGCCGATATAGAACTGGCCTACACGCTTGCCGACGGTCTGGAATACCTCCGCGCCGGAGTGAATGCCGGTATGGACATTGACAGTTTTGCTCCCCGTTTGTCGTTCTTCTGGGGTGTGGGGATGAATCATTTTATGGAGATTGCCAAGCTGCGTGCCGCACGAATGTTGTGGGCCAGGCTGGTGAATACCTTCCATCCTAAGAATCCCAAATCATTAGCCTTACGCACCCATTGCCAGACTTCAGGATGGAGCCTCACCGAACAGGATCCATTCAACAATATAGCCCGCACCTGTGTAGAAGCTCTGGGTGCTGCACTGGGCCATACACAGTCGTTGCATACCAATGCCCTCGACGAGGCCATTGCGCTGCCCACCGATTTCTCAGCACGTATTGCCCGCAACACACAAATATATCTTCAGGAAGAAACCAGCATTTGTAAGGTGGTCGATCCGTGGGCAGGTTCGTATTATGTGGAATACCTTACTCACGAATTGGCTCACAAAGCCTGGAAACTGATAGAAGAAGTGGAAGAACTGGGCGGTATGGCCAAAGCCATTGAAACGGGTCTGCCAAAGATGAGAATTGAAGAGGCCGCTGCCCGCAAACAAGCCCGAATCGATTCCGGTAAAGATATCATAGTGGGTGTAAATAAATACCGTCTGGAAAAAGAGGCCCCCATGGATACTTTGGAAGTAGATAATACCGCTGTGCGTGAGGCCCAGATAAAAAGGCTGAACGAACTGAAAGCAAACCGCAACAACGAGGAGGTGCAAAAAGCACTGCAGGCGATTACGCATGCCTGCGAAAGCAGACAAGGCAACTTGCTGGCCTTGGCCGTAGATGCCACACGCAAACGCGCCACCCTGGGCGAGATATCCGATGCCTGTGAAAAAGTGTTCGGGAGATACAAAGCAGTAATACGATCCATTTCGGGAGTTTATTCATCAGAATCTATGGAAGACGAAAGTTATAAAAAGGCCTGTAAACTTGCCGACAAGTTTGCCGCCATGGAAGGCCGCAGGCCACGCATTATGATAGCCAAAATGGGCCAGGACGGCCACGACCGCGGAGCCAAAGTGGTTGCCACCGGTTATGCCGACATTGGCTTCGATGTGGATATCGGGCCTTTGTTCCAAACCCCTGCCGAAGCAGCCAAACAAGCCGTGGAAAACGACGTGCATGTGTTGGGCGTTTCGAGCCTGGCTGCCGGACACAAAACTTTGGTGCCACAGGTAATCAAAGAACTGAAGAAACTGGGGCGCGAAGATATTATGGTGATAGTGGGCGGTGTGATACCGGCGCAGGACTATAATTTCCTGTACAAAGCCGGTGCGATGGCCATCTTCGGCCCGGGAACGAAAATACCCGAATGTGCTATCAAGATGCTGGATATTTTGTTTGAGGCAAGGAAGTAGTCAGTCCGTCGGCAATAGGCAGCCGGCAAACAAACTGATTCCATCACCCCCCACCCTGGTTGCTTCTGTTTTTTTGGGATAATTTTGTGCTAAAAAGTCGTAAAATTTCTTCAAAAAATTCAGGGGAAATGATTTCACATTCATTTGTTGTGGCTTCACATTCATTTGTTGCGGCTTCACATTCATTTGTTGCGGCTTCACATTCATTTGTTGCGGCTTCACATTCATTTGATGTGGCGTCACATTCATTTGAAATGGCTTCACATTCATTTGAAATGGCTTCACATTCATTTGTTGCAACGTCATGTGACGCTATGTCACTTAAGCTATTGAAGTAAAATATGCAATTGACACGGTGAAAAATTAATAACCTGAGTTCGGGTTAACACGATTCGTAATCGATTGATTTTTCAATGATTATTATTGCCATAGGCAATAAATGACAATAAATGAAACATAAACAATGAAATTATTGTCCGTAGGACATTCACAACGCCTAAACGATATATCTCCTAAAGGAGAAAAAAACATTGAATTTGAATAAGCTATTGACATTTAACTCCTGACGGAGTAAAGGAAAATAAACATTTCTTTTCACTGTTGTCCGGTAAAAGTTTAAAGGAAGCCGAAGCCTAAGCCCGGCTTC
>CAYXXU010000107.1:0-10199 GCA_964469155.1 uncultured Bacteroidales bacterium | reverse complement strand
AGTAAATTTTGTAATTTCTGCTTTCTTGCTTATTCCTTTTATTTGTATGATATACACGCCCGATATCAAAGTTTTTGTTGATATCACTATTTGTCCGACAGCATTATACAAGGTCAGGCTTTTAACTAACTGCCCTGTAGTTGTGACTATCTCTAAAATTGTCTTTTCCGGGGTATCAGCTAATTCATTTGCAAGGTTATACTTCACAATTATGTAATCTTTGGCAGGATTAGGGAAAACTTGTAGCGAAACCTGTTTCGTTGGAGGCCCCATACGGTGATTCTTTTTAATGCCCGAACTTTTCAATCCATCATCATACAGGTAAGGTTCATGATATTCAATGGCATTGTTTGCAATAAGAATGTTACGGGCAAATGATTTAACCGGTTCAGGGGCATTCCCCAGCAATTCCGTTAATTGTTCAATCGTGAGGCTGTCGGCTCGTAAACCCGGAAGCGAATCGGTTTGCATTTGTTGTAAAAGGTTAAAAAGCTGTATGTAGTAATTGTGCAGTTGCTGTTCTTCATTGTTGAGATTATAATTTGAAGTAATAGAAGCTAATGTAGAATTCGTTGCCTCAAAATCACCGTCATTCAAATGTATAAATGCTTTAAAATAAGCGGATTTTGCTGTATTTTGAACATCTAGCAGGTACAACAGGCTATCGGTAGCATATTGTGCTGAATCAGTTAAGTACTTATTCATTAAGTGATAGTACAAAGTAGCATTGTCAGTTTTCAATGCAGCGATGGAGGCCTTTTCAGCTGTCAAAGGTGCCAGAATATTTTCTCCGTTTAATATATCATTATAGAAATCTTCAGGCATCGGGTCAACCCGTTGGTCCAACTGGTCCAATACCTCATCACTTGTGGCTGATTGCGGGTTGGCGACAAGAATATCGCGCACCATGGCATTGGGCAGAACATATTCATTGGCTGCAGCCGATTGCATCATGAAGATACAGATAATAAATATTGTGTATTTTCTACACATAGTACACTTTATTACCATAGGTTATCTTACCAAAACCTTTCCTCTCGCCACAATTTTTCCATCACTTACCAATTGCCCCAAATAAATACCATGCGGCCAGTGGGCGCAATTTATAGCCTGCATGGTTTCAGATGGCAAAATGCTTATTTCTTCTACTTTTCTGCCGGTAATATCTACAAATTGCAACACACTTTTTTTATAAATCTGTTGAAACTGAACTGTAATAACTTCTTCTGCGGGATTTGGAAACACAATTAATTCTCCCAGCTTTGGAGCGGCCGGCAGTTCTTTTACACCTACCCAGCAATAGCTTGGGCTTTCGCAACCCAGGCTGTCCACTTTTACCACCCATACATCCTGCGTGCCGGTATCGGGAAGCACAGGATGTACGTAACCGCAAGCAATGTAACCGTTATCGGTGGTGGGGATGACATTATACAGAACATTAGATGAAAAACTGTTGGGTCTGCCTACTTTATTATATTCCCTGTACCACAAACTATCTCCGTTACTATCCATTTTCATTACCCATCCAACTGTAAAAGGATAATCGCTGAGTGTTGTTCCTGTTGAGCCGGAGCATATTATTGAACCATCCGGGTTGCAATGAACTGTATGTGTAAACAGCATGTATATTTTACGGTTATACTTTCGGTCGAAAATAACCTGGTTATCGTTGGTTAATTTTGTCAGATGAATTTTTTTAGCCCATTCATCACCACCCGAAACGCTGTCAGAATAAGCAGATATAACCAGAATATTTCCATCTGTCGAATTAGCCAGCATTGCATGGGTATCCATAAGTTCTCCTCCCAGATTTCGCATCCATTGAAAATTCCCTAGGCTGTCTGTTTTGATCACTATAGGGTCGCCGGTTTCGTTAGGCGGTGGCACATGGTAGTACTGAAAAGCACCTATGGCATAACCGCCGTCGGTAGTGGATATCACGCTGTAGCCCTGCACATCGCCCGGCAGGTTGGTATATACATGTTCCCAGAGTTTGTTGCCGGAGGTGTCGGTTTTGAGAAGATAAGCATGGGCATTCATTATCCCTGTTGAATATTCACCCCAAGAGCCAGTTATAGCAATACCATTACTCTCATCAAAACAGATATTCCTGAATATATAGGATGTGTCGAAGGGGGCTGCCTTCTCTCCATATTCTTTTGTCCAAAGAGTATCGAAATTTTCATCAAATTTACATAGCAGCCCCCGGTCGTGTACCCAGTTAGTTGTGTAGTTACGGTGGAATCCTGTACTGAAATAGGTTCCATTTGGCGACTTTAGCAAGGAGCCTGGATAGCCGATACTCCATTCACTTAGAGTATCACCAATCATTGTAATTCCTGCTTCAATGCCATCTAAATCTAATTGTTTAAGTACAATTGTACGCCATCCAAAGTTTCCACCTGATTCCCCATAAATCACATATTTTTCAGGACACTGAAGAATGGTTGAAGCGAAATCCCAACTTTGGTATGGTGTTAGTTCGTAACGGTTATTAAAATAGTAAGTTTGTGCACTTACTACTACAGGAAGTAAGGTCAACAACCATACTATAATTATTGTCAATTTTCCTTTCATAGTAACGATAAACTATTGACTAATAATTATCTTAGCTTCTTTTATTTTTGTACCATTAGTACAAAGTGTGATTGTGTATATGCCGGGCGGTATGTTATTAAGAGGTATTACTTCATATCCTTTATTACAAGATAATGTAACACTTTGGAGATTTCGGCCTAAAACATCGATGATGTTAAGCAATGGTTTATTGATATGTTTATCTAGCTGATATTCTGCAATTATGTAATCCACTGCCGGGTTGGGAAACACTTTTAACACAACATCACTTTTTTCAATAGCCTGTTTCCTCCTGATTACTTTTCCTGATTTCAGGTTATCATCCGGAAAGATATATGGCTCGTTATACACCATTGCACCTTGATTAATTAACAAATTACGTGCACTAGAACCAGCAGTCGAGACATGGGTAGCAAGTTCCGTCAAGGCAATTAATTGTAAAGAGTCAACTACGTTGTTTTCGTTTACTGCTATCTGTTTGCATAATCCATAATACTCAGCCATATCGTTCCACTCCGCTTGTTGCGATGGGTTCAGGCTATTGATAGGAATGGCTTGCAACAAAGCATCAGCAGCCAGGGTATCAGCTTCAGCAAGATATTGCATCAACAGCAACTGCTTTGCCCACAAGTCGGGCTGGGCTGCAAGATAGACATTGAGGCTGTCAGTGCCCGTACTATCATTTAAATAGTGGTTTACAATGGCATATTGCAGTTGTGCCCGTTCTGCCAGAGCATCGCTTAACCAGGATTGAAGCGATTCAAAAGCGCTGAGTACGAAAACACCCTGGTCAACATCTTCGCGCTGCTCGTCGCTAAGCAGGTTGGTTCGGTTGTCCAATGCTTCGTTTACTTCGCTGCTTTTGGCTGACTGTGGGTTAGCTACCAGAATATCGGTTACCATTGCTGTAGGCAGAACATCCTCCTTTTCAATAGCCTCTACCAAAACGGTATCGCTCAGATAAGGAGATTTGGACATCAGCGAATTGTAAA
Source organism: uncultured Bacteroidales bacterium (assembly GCA_964469155.1). Lineage (GTDB taxonomy): Bacteria > Bacteroidota > Bacteroidia > Bacteroidales > CAIWKO01 > CAIWKO01. Next base: position 6,630 of record CAYXXU010000107.1, on the reverse strand, counting down.
GGGCAAGCGCTTCGGGCGGGATGCTGTAAGCAATATCCTCTTTCAGTTCAGCGGTATTGCCTCCATCCTTGAGGGTTAGTAATTGACCGGTAAAATTGCTGATTACGGTTTCCGTACCCGCTCGTGCGCGCGTTTTTAACGCGTGCGCTGAAATACTTTTATTGCTACTTATTAATTCGTTCCGGCTCATTTTTCATTCATTTTTGGTTTATTTCACCACCACCTTGCTCCCAGCCACCTGTTTCCCGTGGTACACTAATCTGAACTGATACATCCCTGCCGGTAGCTTCGAAACATCCAATTCTAAAGGTACACCATTATTGGCTACTTCCTGCTGCAACACGGTTTTGCCCTGCAAATCTATGGCCTGTAAGGTAACCGCCGACCACTGGTGATAAATCGTAGTGGCAAGCACATTCCCGCTGTTGTCGGTTATCACCAGGTATTTGGGCAATTCTATGGTAAGGTTTTTATCGGTAGGGTTGGGGTACACCTTTAGCTGCGTGGTTTCAGGCTTTTTAAAAGGTTCATCCACGCTTACAATTACATTATCGCAGTTGGGATCAACGGTATCGCTTACAATAGGGTGCGGGCACAGGCTGTCGTAGGTAAAGGGTTGGGTATAGATGCTGTCGTATTCTAAGTTGGAGTTGACTTTTATGGCAATAATATTAAAGTTTCCGTCGGGCGCCTCATTGCCAACGGTAACAAATTTATCATCATAGGTTTTAACAGTAGATTCATAATCACTCTCAACATAAGGGATAAAATTTGAATCTTTCACATTCCCTAAGGTATCTGTCCTGATGACCTGATATTGAAAGACATTATTTATCCTGTATCCTCCGAAAAAAACTATACTTGTATCATGCAACATTGTAATGGTAGGCATACCACAGAAGTTCGGGTTATTGGTTTGCAATAAGTCTTTATACCCTGTTTGGGTTCCATCGTGGCTTACCCAAACCAATGCAGGATTATCGCCCGATGGGGGCGAATGGGTGGAAGAATGGTAATATTTGCCTTCGCTGTTTTTGGTTGTAGCCCAGGGGTAGCTGTAATATTGATTTTCTGTCCCGTAGGTTAAATCCCATAGTTTGTTGCCAGCAGTATCCGTTTTAACAAAGTAACTCCTTGCTACTTGTGGAGAAGTTGTTGCAGAATCAGGTGCATAACGCGTAGATGTAACCAAATACCCATCATAATCCACTAATAGGTCTTTAGGTTGATCTTCACTATAATAGTACTCAAAAGGATAGAACTGTTGCCAGATCAGTTCACCACTTGCGTTGAACTTGAACAGTGAAAGGTTCGATTCAGGATTGGTTACAAAATACGCTCCTAGAAGGATAAAATCCCCTTCCGGAGTTTGCTTGATCTTCCAGCTTAAATCATAGTTATCTTGGGTGAGTAAAACTTTGCACCATTCAATTTCAGTACATGAGTTAAGTTTGATTATATAAGCATCTACACTATTATATTTTGTGCCGTCAAGGCAAATAATACAACCACCATCTATCGTTTTGTCAATATCCCTTACAACCATTTGGTATTGTTCATTTCCAAATGATTTACTCCATTGCAAATTGCCATTTACATCCGTCTTATATATTTTAGCATACTTTGAATGGTCAATACTGCCACCGAATAAATATCCTTTATCGTATTGTTCAATAATGGAGTTGGCAATTGCATAATTGCCAATATCGTACTTTTTATACCATGTTTGACTAAACAGAACTTGATGTATGAATATTGCCAGAAGAGTAAGTAAGGCTGTTTTTTTCATGATAAAAAGAAAATCCCATGCAGTAAAAGCATGGGAGTATGATTTTAAATTATTTTACAATTATGATTTTCTTGCTATCCATCAACTTACCTCCAGCTTTTAATGAGGCAACATAAATGCCCGGGCTAAAGTTATTAAGGGCTATAACTACCTGATCTTTAGCTCCAGTTAGTTGTATTGTTTTTATTTCAACGCCTTGCAATGTGTTTATTGTAAGAAAAGCATCAGTAGCGGAATTATTCTCCAGTGAATATCCGACAATTACAAAATTCCGACAAGGGTTGGGGCTTAACGTTAACAGTGGCACTACAGGTGTGGTTATATTCCTGCGTTCCCGTTTTGCCCTTGTTGATTTCATTTCTTCAGCAACTAAGTAGGGCTCGTTGTAGATTAGTACACCATTAGCAATCAGAATGTTGCGGGCATACGAGCTTACCGGTTCGTACCCTTCCTGCATGGGCAGATTGAGGGCTACTAACTGAAGGCTATCGCATTGGTAACCGGGCAGGGTATCTGCCATCATACTATTAACAATGGCAAAATAAGACAGGTAGTTTTCGTGTCTGTTCATTTCCGCCGGCGAAAGGTTGAAGGTAGCAGGTATAGCTGCTAAAGTACTTTCGGCAACTACTGTATCACCTGCGGACAATTGTTTACAGGCAAGCAGGTACTTAGCTTCCGGTTTGTTTTCACTTATCAACAACTGGTCAAGGCTGTCGGAAAGCAAACCGGCTGTATCGGCTAAATAAAACGATACAAGGGTGTTATAATTTGTTTCCCTTGCTAATTTGAGCGATGCCAGCTCGGCTTCCTTTGTTTCCTTAGGTGAAACGATCAATTCGCCATCAAGGATTTGGTTGTACATTTCGTCGGGCATGGGGTCAATACGCTTATCCAGCTCGTCCAGTACAGGATCGGATGTAGCCGATTGCGGATTGGCTACCAGAATATCGCGCACCATGGCATTGGGCAGAACATATTCATTAGCAATGGCTGTTTGCATTACTGTATCACTCAGATAAGGTGATTTAGCAAGAAGGTCATCTCTCAAATCTAAAGCTTCCTGCGGGGAACTGTAAATCACATCTTCAGTGGTTTCTTCGGTATTACCTCCATCAATCAATGCTATAAGGCTGTCCTGCTTTTGCTGAATCAGCAGGTCGGTTGAAGCCAGTTCATCCTTTATTTGCTCCTGGTTTATGCCACCCCCGCCTCCTAGTTTAGATGGGCATGCTGCTTGCTTTGTGTAATTTTCGAAATTATATGGAATTAGGTCCACCTTTTCGTAATACTTAGGTTCAAGTCTTAATTGTGCTATATCTTGATGATGATAATAGTTAAATCTCACACCCTGATTATAAATATCGCCTGTGCCTGAAGATCGCAATGAGAAAGTATTTCCGGCAGGGCCTGATACGGAAAGCCCATCACCCTGGTACAATGCAATGCCAATCGTGTTGCTGCTGCCACCGGTTATCAGAACACTCTGGTCTGTTTTTACACCAGCATAATCATTACACTTGCACACTAGTCCTCTATTATCGTCCTGGGCGGTAATGCCGTTTTGCAGGTTAGTAAACGTATTGTTGTAAATTTCGTTAGGCGCTGTGCCAGAGTTGTTAATAATTATACCGGTTTCGTAGGTGTTATTGCCTGAATAGTGCCCTTCAAAGGTATTTTCCTGCACGCTATAACCGGTGCAGGCGTCGAGGTATAACCCTGATGATATGTAATTGTCATTATCTTGTAAAGTATTGAAAGAATTCCTATTAATTACAGCTCCATAATAACCCGAAAGATAAATACCCCTTAAATTATGTTCGAATATACAGTAACGAATATATGGAGTACGTACTCCCCCCGTATTTGTTCCTTTGATTCCATAAGTCAGATTGCTGAAAGAACTTCCTGTATTGTCAGTATTGCCAAGTGAAACCGAACAATTTGTCAAAAGAAGCCCGGTACCTCTGTTATTTGCATCAATTCCTTCAAAATCTGCAGAATAATTGAAAGTACATTTGCTTATATTCAGTCCGGTAATACCATCAATTGAAAACATTTCCAATGGCAATGGCGCAATATTGATCATGTAATGGTCATTGGTTAAAAAATTGGTTTCGTTTATTGTTGCATTATAAGCTCCCTGATTGTAAGGATAAATACGAATGGCGCATTTATTGTTTATGAAAGATGCATTATTACATCTGATAATTCCCCCGTATGTAGTTGGATCAGTTGTAATTCCGTTCATTTTAGCCGTCCTGATGGCACAAACGGCATCATTGATTTTTCCTCCGTTCATCACCGATATCACACCCTGATTGTTAACAGTTTGAGGCAGATTGGTATTACCCCAAACTTCCACACCTTCCCAAAGACTTTCGCATGAAGAGCCAATCAAACCACCATCTATTACCAGTTTCCCGCCAGGCATAACACATATCTTCGCACTTCCGACAAAATAGGCCTCACCATTTATAGTAAGAGTTGCTCCTGCTTTTACTTTAACATCATGATCTTTAAAAATTTGACTTCCGGAAGGATAAACAGTGTTTGTTCCTATTTCTTCTACTGTGTTGTTTTTTGTGCAACCGGGCGAAACAAGAATTTCATCCATAAAAGGCATCATGTCAAATGAAGTTACGGTTACAAACATTTTTCCTGAATTAAGCGTGCCGGCAGGAATATTGAAAGTTGCAACACACTGATGATTTACCGGGGTTACATCAATAGTTTCCTGGTATTCAGGGTGCAGTCCATCAGCCGGTTGATACAAACATACAATTGCATGTCTGCCGTTTGCTAAGTTTTTGATTGTAACCTGATAATTATTAGTAACACTTGCATTAATATGTCGTGATGATAAATCCGCAACAATCCGGTCAGGTTGTTTGGTGTAATACATCATTTCGGGATCGCCAAAGAAATTATGAGTTAAATAAGATTCGTATGAGTATTCATTCAGTGTACAGGAAATAATCCACCTCCAATCTAAAGGACAAATCTTGGTTAGATTTAAATCATTCCCATTATGACATGATTTAATATCCTGAGTCAAAAATATAAGTCTTGAATCTTCGACTCCTGTCCATCCTAAATCAGTATTACCACTAAAAGATACAAATCCTCCATTGCTGTTAAATAAAGCAGAACGAAGGATGCAATCTGCTCTTGGAAAATAAGCAACATGACAACTCGCCGAGTGTATAATTCCATATTTATTCTCATTATCTAATGAAAGGATACCATTTGTTCCAGTTGTTGAGTTTATATCACTCATAGGCAGGTTATTGCTTCCATAAGTCATGGTTAAAAATTTATCTATATCTCCATGATTACACCAAGTCCACCATCCGGTAGGATTATTTTTTAACGAATTAATTATATCGCTACCATGTGGATTATCTGGATTTAAAATATTAGGTATTTCTTTGAAATTTCTTAAACTAAAAATACTCAGGTTATTAAATAATGAATTACTATTTTGTAAACCTTGTTGCATCTCATCTGCCATAGTCAAAGTAAAATTACCAAGATAATCGGTAGATCCTATACCTGGATCAGTTTCGTAATTTACTAATTTATCAATCCAGTAACCTAATTCTTCAATAGTTGAGCAAGGAATTCTCCCCACGTAACACTCAGGATGTTTATCTACCTTATCTCCATCAAATTCGCCCAAATTACCATCACCATCTACATTGTAATCACTAGTAAAATCTGCATAATATTTATCAGTGATTGCTTGTGTTGGCATACAAGCGGGATCATAATTCTGTCCATCATAATCATGGTAAGCGTAGTATTTTCGAACCGGAACTTTCGTATCATCTCCAATAAAAAGCACATAATTGCACCCTCCATTATCATTCATCTTTTGCAAGTACTTCCTTATCTTTGCTTCATTCCCTGTAAGTGAGTTATTATTTGGAGGGATGGTTGTTGTATTGCCTATATCATCAGTTCCCATACTATTCGCATCACAATAAATGTATAAGTCTGTTAATGAAACAACTCCAATTTTTACTCCTTTTTTCTTCTTCCATTCAACAAATCTGTTTAACGGTTCGGAACCAATAAAGGATTCAGGCGCAATAACAACATACTGGTAAATCGGAAAATTATCTATTACAGGCAGCTGATTAATGATCTCAATTCCACTTAAAAAAATACTCACATCAGAAGGGTTTTCAACCATGCTCTGCAAATCATTAACAAAAGTATTGTATTCGGTAACCAGCATTTTTTTAGTTTGCTGAGTCGCGCCATTATTTATATGATAATAAATTGATGTTGTTATCCTTCCGGCGAAAGAAAGTTTATTTGTTAAGGGGAAATATTGGTAAGGATAGATACCAATAGTTAAAATGTTTGCAGTATGCCAGATTCCATTTCCATTGATTAATGTTCTTCGGATTGGATAAGGCTCTGAAGATGAATACACTAAAGAATCCGGCGTTTTAAATACGGGCGAAGGACAACCGATACAAGCAGGCACTGCAGTTTGCGCGGGAAACATTTTACGATTCAGTGTAAGTGTTGAGGTATCTGCTTCAATATAAGTTATGCTATCAATTACATATCCATTGGGCATTATAAAACGATAATAAAAAACAGGAAGTTCAGGCATTCCAGATGTCATTTCTTTATTGTCTGCTTTTGTATTAAAAAGTTTATAAGTCTGATTATCAGGACATAGGGTATCATGCATGAGAAAATCAGAAATTGAAAATCTTTCGGAGTGATTAATCTGGCAGATAGAATTCAATGAGCAGATAATCAGAATAATAATAAAAACAATCTGTTTCATGGCTTCAAAGATTTAAATTAAGTAAATATAA
>CAYXXU010000106.1:0-10203 GCA_964469155.1 uncultured Bacteroidales bacterium | reverse complement strand
TTTGACGATTACACACTTTCCAGGCGTGCGCCTTCGACCACTCGGCCATCTCTCCGGGACCGCAAAAGTATATAAAATTTCTAACATGGTGCAGGAAAGAAAAATTAACCGCTACATTTTTTTCCAAAACCAAAAAACACTTTCCTTTAAGTTTTAAATCAAATAACATAGCCTTAAAAATTTTCATGCTGTAAAGTTGCAAATATTTCCAGGTTAAATTTCGGGTAAATCAGTTAACGGTAGGATAAAATCAGTTAACGGTAGGTTTGACCCAGTTAACGGTGTTGAAAAAAAATAAGCACATATTTTTCAGGGATAAAATAAAATACCTATCTTTACAGATTCTAAATAAGAACTAATGCAAATAACTAAAGAACTAATATTAAACGCCTTAAAGAACGTCATCGACCCCGATCTGCATAAGGATCTGGTTACTTTGGGCATGATCGAGAACATTGAAATAGATAATGAAAAGAAAGAAGTGTCATTTAAACTGGTACTTACCACTCCAGCCTGCCCTTTAAAAGAGAAACTAAAGAACGATTGTATTGAAGCCATTAGAAAACATGTTGCTGAAGATTTGACAATCCATATCGAATTCGGAGCAAAAGTCCGCACCAGCCAGCAAACCGCGAAGAAAGAGAATGTGCTTCCAGGTGTAAAGAACATTATTCTGGTTGCATCTGGAAAAGGTGGCGTTGGGAAATCAACGGTTGCTGTTAATCTTGCCATCTCTATTGCAAAAACAGGAGCAAAGGTTGGATTGATAGATGCAGATATCTACGGACCCTCCATTCCCCTTATGTTCGAACTTATGGACAAAAAGCCTGAGGTGATTGAGAACGGCGATAGTGTGAGAATAATTCCTTTCGACAAATTCGGTGTTAAACTTATTTCAATAGGTTTCTTTGTTGAACCCGAAAAGGCCTTGATATGGCGCGGCCCCATGGCATCCAATGCATTAAAGCAGTTATTCAACGATGTGGAATGGGGCGAACTGGATTACCTCATTATTGATACACCTCCTGGAACAGGCGATATACATCTGACACTGGTGCAAACCTTGCCGATCGCAGGTGTGGCAATTGTTACCACACCTCAGGAAGTCGCTTTGGCCGATGCCCGCAAGGCTATCAATATGTTCCGGGCTGAAGGTATCAATGTTCCGGTTCTTGGCTTGATTGAGAACATGTCGTTCTTCACCCCTGCCGAATTGCCCGAAAACAAATATTATATTTTCGGCAAAAATGGAGGAAACCGCCTTGCAGAAGAAATGAAAACGGTTCTGCTCGGTCAGATCCCATTGGTCCAAAGCATTTGCGAATCGGGTGACAGCGGTAAACCTATTGCCGCAATAAGCGGCAGTGTTGAAGAAAAATCATTCGCAGCACTGGCAGGAAAGCTTACTCAGCAGTTATCAATCTGGAACGAACTTCATAAGATAACAGATGTGAAGAAGCATGAAGAAGGATGTAATTGCAAAAATTAATAAGTAATATTAACTAAAAAATCAAAATAAGTATGTCTACAAAAGAAGAAATGATCAAAAAAGTGAACGGAGTTATTGAACAAATCAAACCCTATCTGGAAGCCGATGGAGGAAGTATCAGTTTTGTTGAACTGACTGACGATAATGTGGTAAACGTTGAGCTTCACGGAGCCTGCCGCTCATGTCCTATGAGCCTGATGACGCTGAAAAATGGTGTGGAAGCTGCCGTTAAAAAAGCAATCCCTGAGATCAAATCAGTAGAAGCCGTTAATTTAGCTTAAAAAGGACTTACATTTGGACGCCATTGAAATAATGGCTTCATTATTGTTTGTGTAAAAAAATGTCTAAACAGGAAATACGAAGAATTGCTATAATTGGTTCCGGGAAACTGGGCACCGATATATTTTATTATTTATCTGACTTTGATCTTGAACTATTATTGATCTGCATCAATGAGGAAGAAGCCGAAAAACAAAATGCTGTTCTTCAAAAAAAACTGGGGCGACAATTCAAAACCGGTATAATAGATGAAGCCAGGCTGAAGCATTTGCAGAAAAGCATTATAGTCGATCACAATTTCGCAAAACTTGTCGGATGTGACCTTATTATTGAATGTATCTGGGAGAATAAAGTGCAGAAACAAAAACTTTTCGCATCTATCGCACCTTTTGTGAAAGACACTTGTATCCTGGCAAGCAATTCATCCTCTATCAATCCGTCATTTTTAAATCCTTCTGTCGATTTCAAAAGCAGGTTCATTGGGCTACATTATTTCTACCCGTTGAAGTTTAAGAATATTGTTGAGATCATTAAAACAGAAAATACTTCACAGGACGTTTTGGATAAGATAACCGCATTCTGTCAAAAGACTGGTAAAACCTACCTGTTGCAGGACGAATTTAATTCCTTTATTCTTAACAAACTGTTTCTGGAAGTGCAGAATGAAGCTTACAATATCTTTTGTGAAGGCGTTTTAAGTTACAGGCAGATTGATAAGATCGTCGATAATAATTTATTTCCGGGCGGTATCTTTAGTTTTTTCGACCAGGTAGGGAACGACATAATGCTTGAAGCCATAAAGAACTATATTCCAAAGGCAGAAAGAGGGCCATATAGAGCATTAATAGCTAAATTGGAGGAATTAAGCTCACAAAACCTTCTTGGTATTAAAACAAATGCCGGATTCTACGACTATCAGGAATTTAATACTGCCGAAACCTTGTTAAGTGCCGAAACGCCCAACAATGAATATACGCATGAAGTAACCCAAAGACTCATCAATGTTTATGCTTCGAAAGCACAAAGTATAGTTGATGGCGGAATATGCAGCCGTGATCAACTGGAATTTGCGGCCAAAGAATATATGAACGCCGATAAAGGACCTTTTTCTTTATTTACCGAATATTCACTCAATAAAATCTGACAGAATGGAAAGAGTTGTAGTTACAGGAATGGATATTATCACCTCTTTAGGGCTTAACTTAGAAACATGTTGGAATAATCTTGTAGAAGGTAAAAGCGGGGTGAAGAACATCAGCTTGTTCGATGCTTCGGAAAATCAAACTCAATTTGCAGCAGAGATACCCGCTGAATTTGAAGAACTCTGGCCTACCTATATTAAGAAAAGATCGGCCGATCAGATGACACGTATTACCAAAGCTTGTTTTGTTAGTGCTAAACAAGCAGTAAATATGAGTGGTCTGGATTTCGAAACGATGGACAAAAACCGTTGTGCTGTAATTTTAGGAGTGGTCACAACGGCAAATTCTTCATCCGAAAAGGGCACCACCGTACAAAACCGTATTCTGAAGAGCATGAACAATGCCATGTCAGCCTGGATATCCCTCGAATTTAAACTTCAGGGGCCTAATTTTACAGTTGCTTCTGCCTGCGCTTCTTCAGCCTATGCCATTGGTATTGGTTACGATATGATACGCTCAGGCGTGGCTGATGTGGTAATAGTAGGTGGCGCTGATTCTATTGTCAACAAAGAAGAAATTGAAGGCTTCAATAACATCTACGCCTTATCTACCGAAAACGATATTCCTGAAAAGGCAAGCAAACCTTTTTCGAAAAACCGCGATGGTTTTGTGATTGGCGAAGGAGCAGGAATACTGATCCTGGAATCATTAAGCCATGCCCAGACCCGCAATGCAAATATACTTGCCGAAATGGCCGGTTATGCCATAAGCAGCGAAGCCTATAATATTATGGCTCCTATGAAAGACGGCGAAGGAATTGCCCACACTATTGATTTGGCACTGAAAAATTCAGGATTGCAGCCAGGCGATATTGACTATATCAATGCCCACGGAACTTCGACCATGCTTAACGATAAGTACGAAACCCTGGCCATCAAGAAAGTTTTTGGTGAGAAGGCTTACCAGATTCCTGTTTCCTCTTCCAAGTCGATGATAGGTCATACGATTGGAGCGGCTGGTTCCATCGAACTGGTAATCACCATACAGTCTATGCTGAAGGGCATCCTCACCCCTACCATCAATCTTGATGAACCCGACCCCGAACTGGATTTGGATTATGTGCCCAACGTGGCCCGTAAAAAAGAAATCAACTGCGCTATGTCCAACTCATTTGCTTTTGGAGGACATAATGCTGTGTTGGTAATCAAAAAATTTAAGTAAATTTGCAAAAAAATTGTCATGGCGAAAATTGAACCAAATACCCTGAACGAAGTTAAAGAAACCGTTTACAATTTCTTTATTGAAGAATGTGAAGTTGAACCTTCTGAGTTGAATGACAATACCAATATCATACGCGATATCGACGGCGATTCACTGATGTTTCTCGAACTGATAGAGATCTTTAAGAAGAAATACCAACTCAATATCGAACTGAAAACCATGGGAAAATACGTGGTGAAACATCCCGTAGAAACCATAGGCCAGTTAATTGATATGACCATGCTGATCATCGAGCACGAAAACAATATAGTAAACCTTGACTGATCAGGTTTCAGTATAAGTTCTTATTTGGATTTGCCCGGCGAAAGCGCGGGCATTTCTTTTTTCATATTCACCAGCCATTTGCCTTTTATTTTCACCAGGTCTATCTGGGCAGGGGTGCCGTCTTCCTTTTTGTAGGTTACTACAGCATTTTTTCCGTCCAAGGCGGTTTTGATTATCTCGAGTTTGGGATCTTTGGGCTGAAGGTTTTCGGTCTTACCATTCTTTTTGCTTAGTTCATACATGGCCGAAAGCATGGTGATCATTTTAGAGGTGTTTTCATTCCCCAGTTGGCGGGCTTCCTCAAATTCTAACATACTCAGGTGCCTGATGAATTTCTCCGCAACTACGGCAGGTGTGTTTTGATTGGTTCCCGTCTTGCAGGCAAACAATACCAAAGCCGAAATTAATAAAGAGAGGCTGATGTAAGAAAAGAAGCGTGGCCCGTATCTCATTGGATTTTATTTGACATCAAAACTAAGGAATTTTTGATTACGGGAGAGTCATAATTTCATTGAGCAGTTTTTTGGAAAGTGCAAAGGATAGCCACGAAGACACTAAGGCACCAAGATGCACAAAGGTAATTCAAAACTTATTTAGTGTAACTTTGAGTCTTCGAGTCTTTGTGGCTACAATTTTGGATTTATTTTAACTTCCTTCTTTTGCTTTTTACTAATTTTGCCGACCTATTATCCTAAATGTCTAATAACCTAAATAGCTAAAAAAATGTTTACCGGAATCGTTGAATTAACAGGAAAAGTGGTGAGTATTGACCACGACCGCAGCAATATCAATATTACAATTGAAACCCCCATAGCCAAAGAACTGAGTATAGACCAGAGCATGTGCCACGACGGCGTTTGCCTTACGGTGGTGAAAGTCGACCATGAAAAGATGCAGTATGTGGTGACTGCCATACAGGAAACCCTCGACAAAACAAACCTCGGCACCTGGACACCCGGATACGAAGTGAACCTGGAACGCTCGATGAAGATGGAAGCCCGTTTCGACGGACATATTGTGCAGGGACATGTGGACCAAACCGCCGTTTGCACCAAGGTAGAAGCCATGGACGGAAGCTGGAAGTTCTGGTTCGATTACGACCCCGGCAAACAAAATATCACGGTAGAAAAAGGAAGCATCTCGGTGAACGGCGTCAGCCTGACGGTGGTGGACTCCTTGCCCAACCGCTTTTCGGTGGCTATTATCCCCTTTACGTATGATGTTACCAACTTTCACAATTTCCGCGAAGGAACGGTTATCAATATAGAGTTTGATGTGTTTGGCAAGTATGTGGCGAAACTGCTGAAGCTGTATCTGGAAGAGAGGAAATAGGAGGAAGACAGAAGAGAAACCACGGAGACACGGAGAACACGAATGGACACTAAGAAAAATGTTTTTATTTGCCTAAACAGCCCCAGAGGGGCGGCATGTTGGTAGCCACGGGCAACGCCCGTGGTTAATGAACAACCACAAACCACAAGCCCCAGAGGGGCGGCATATTTTGATCACCACAAATTCACTGATTTTTGAATTAGGTAAAAGTACTACACAGTTTAGTCCGCATACGGATTATACTATGCTACAACAGCTCGAATTAATTAATATATTCCCAAATGTGGTTGATTATTCTATTAAAGAATGTAGAAACTTTATAGTATTGGCAAGTTTGTCCTTTACACTTTGTTTATCGATTGATTTATTATAATCCGAAAAATTTCTTTCAACATCTTCTTTTAAATTATTAAAAGTCTCTTTATTTAAGGGTCCGAATAATCGTAATACATATTCCTCTTGATTACCGGTATTTTCTTTATATGGCACTTTATATTTAACAGCATATTTAAGAAGCATTTCAATTGCAAATTCTGTATTTTTAATTTTTTCAACGACTGAATTGTCAATAACACAACCAGCCCAATTTAAATTTTCTGCTTTACAATATGCGTCGATTAAGCCTTTTCCAAATAATGAATTCAAAACATATTTACTGCCACAAGCATTATCTTGTCTATAATCTATATGAAATAGTTCTCCACAAACTATTGATCCTCTTGTCGGGAAAAATCGAAGTATAGTATTTGTATTGTAATAAGAGGCAATTCTCATTAATTCATAAAATGATTCAGTATTGTCATCTTTTGTCCAAAAAACAACAGTATCTGAATAATTTATACAATTAACTTTTGATTCTGAAATATCAGCAATAGCAATGCCATTTTCATTTCTCTTTGTTCTTCCGTTGCTTAAGGCTAATTCAATATCTCTATAATTCTTTTTCATTATCTTTTGTTGATCAGCAAGGTTATTGTTTTCAATAAAATCCTTAAATCCAAGAAAATCAAAATATGCTATGTACGTACTCATTAGTTACTTTTTTTATCCAACTTTACCGATTAAATATATAATGAAATCGGTAATAGAGCCATATTTGTTTTTCGCACCTATCCATTTTAAGACAGGCATTTTTTCTGTGTCCGTTTACCATAGGCTATTTCCTTAGTATCTCGGACTGGTTTATAATTTAACATACATTTTTCGTCTTTTACAGTATTAGTAAGGATTGTTTCAAATCCATCTTTCTGTAAATGACGGTTATTAAACTTGTAGGAAAATTCCGCTAAATAGAACGGAAGATACTTTTTGCTGATACTCCGATAACTACCCTTAATTCCGTTCTTGATTATTGACCAAAAACCTTCAATTGTATTCACCGTTTTTATGCCCTTACCATAGCCCTCAGAGTGCTTTATGGTGATATGCTCAACTTCCTTGTCAAATTGCCTGTAACTCTTAAATTCATCTGTAATAATAATGCTTTCGTCTGTTTTTACCACTTGCTTTAACATTGCCAAAAGGTTTCGGGATGTGAGTTTTTCTATAATTTTTACATACACCTTGCCTTTTTTCTCCACAGCCCCGACCACAGGCACTTTTTTAGTACCCCGACCACGTTTTTCTGTTACCCTTGCAAGTGATGGCGTATTTTCGGGTAACTTCCTTTTTCTTGGCTTACCACCTAAATACGCTTCATCAAACTCTACCATACCCTCAAGCCTAAGTTCGTTGTTAATCATGGCACATCTTGTCCTGTGGCAAGCATACCAAGCAGTATGATACTTTACTCCGACAGCCCTTGCTATTTCGGCTGCACTAATACCCATTTTGGCATTATTCATAAGGAATATTATCTCAAAGAACTTTGGTAATGGTAATCGTGTTCCTTCAAAGATAGTTCCCATGAGTACGCTAAAATCCCTATTACAGTCGTTACAATGCCAACGGATTGAGTTTTTACGCTTTTTAACGCTGACAGAACCGCACAGAATACAGGCACGTTGCTTTGACCACCTTAATTTCTCAAGGTACGCAATGCACTTGTCTTGTATACCAAACTTTTTGTGTAATTCTGTTAGTGTCATATTGCTTCTTTTTAATCGTATTTCCCAAACATATTAAAAGTTGTGTTTGTCCCTTTCATTATAATTTTCAACCCCTCTAATTCTTTAAGATATTGCAATAATGCCTTTCTTTCTTTATTGGAAAATAAGTGCATATCATTATCTGTAACACCGATTATTGTTGCTTCGCCACCTTTTTTGTGGTCATAAAATTTAGTAATCATTATGTCGTAATATTTGCTTTTAACTTTTAACAGGGTAATTGTTTTTACAATATCCCTAATAAACCATATTGTAAAATATAAAATAGTGGTAGAAATTAGGACAAGTAAAAACAGTTCGATAAAATGATTTTTAATAAACATAAACGAATCTTTTAATTTGTTTTCAAATAATATGGTTAAAAATGATTATAAAATAATTGTTGCAATCCATTTGATAAATCTTGTTACTGTTAATGTTGTTTTCATATTAATTACATTTATAATTTTGGTAAAAATACGCAAAATTATTTTACTGTCTTAATATGGATAGGTGCGTATTATTTTAAAAAAACTAAAAAAAGACAATTTCATTGATAGTTTAAAATTAAAGGATGACAATATTAATACTGAATACGAGGCATATTTCATAACTTTTGAGGGGAAGATATTTAGAAAAAAGGGAGGATACTCAAAACAACATAGAAAAGAAGTCTTTTCCCGATGTCTTCAAGAGATTCAAACATGGGTAATTCTGTTTGGTTCGCTTTTAGCTGCCTTTTTTTTAATTTATAATGCCTTTCACCCGAATATTCCGAAATAAACAATATTATTCTAATTATTAGCATTACCAAAATTAAAATAATAATGATAGAACACAGTGTAATTATTATTATTTTATATCCCATTACTATATATTTAATTTAAAATTTTGTTCTGTCTTAAAATGAATAGGTGCGTTGTTTTTTACTAAAACATAGAAAAAAACCAAAAAACTCCAATAAATATTTATTATTATCCATACAGGGATTGAAGGTTCAAGGGTACTATGATAACCTCCTTCATTTATTAATATAAAAGCATTTAAAATTAAAGGACCCCAAAACAATATTTGAATGATAACTGCAATTAAAAATCTAATAACAGTGTATAAAATTACACCAAGAATTGTCGCTACTGCATCAATAAATACTTCTTTAAAGAAATCTTTATATTTCTTTCGTGAAAATTTCTCTGCGTTTGATTGGGCTTTTTTTCTAAATGAATCATAACTATTCTGCTCTCTTTCTCGATTGTTATCAGAAACTACTACTTCTAACTCCTTAGCAAAAAATAGATCATCATAAATTTTCCTCTTATCATTATCTATCAATATCTCATAAGCTTCGTATATCTCAATAAATTTTGCAGTGGCATTTATTGATTTATTTGTATCTGGATGAAATTTCTTAGCCAATCTTCTAAAGGCGCTTTTTATTTCACTATTAGATGACAATCGATTTATTTCAAGTATTTGATAATAATTTTTCATAAATCATTTTCTCCAACTGAATGAAATTTGCCGTAACAAATAGAACTTGAATTCCATGTTCTAAGAATTTTTTTCTTCAAACTCTGCTTCTACATTCAATCCTTTTTCAATTAGCTTGTCGTTGTAATATTAATATCATTCCCATAAATACCCCATAAAATATCTGCGATATTTTTTTGATAACTAGAAAAAATAAAAAATGAAATATTAATCTTTAATACAACGGATAGACCACCCATTCGATTTGCCACCACTACCGGATCTGACTAAATAACTTGTACTTTCATCCACTGAACGCATATAAGCACAAGTTGGATAGTCTCCCTGCGTTGTAGACCACCAATCTGCTAACTCATAAAGGCCTCCATATTTTCCACCCCATGCACGTGCCCCAGCGGGTAAAGCAGTAAACCCCGTTTCATTAGTAGCCCCTGTATTGGGGCTATACCAATGAGTGGTCCCAGTTTCTTTTAGTTTTCCTCCTGCAATATTACTTTCGATATTACCGAGTATTGCGTTTGCATCCAAATATAAGGCAAGGGTATGCCACTCTCCATCAGATGGCACGTGCCAGCCTTGTGGTGCAATATTTCTGCTATCTACTGCAGCGTACCAATTATATAGTCTACCGTAGATTGTTGAGTTATTTGCATTGTTTTTATAATCACAGTAAGCTCCACTAGTAAAAGTGTTCCAAACAGTGCTATCGACAATTTTAAGTATATTATCACCGTTACGATAATGCGTGACTTTCAAGTTCTCTCTCATCCAGCATTGAGTTCCTATGGTCACAGTGTTATAAACATTACCATCAATATCAGTAACAGTACCACAATTA
>CAYXXU010000105.1:0-10698 GCA_964469155.1 uncultured Bacteroidales bacterium | reverse complement strand
AACTTAAGTCTTCACCTAAAGGTGAGGGATTTTCCCCCAGAAGGGGACATTAAAATTACAACCCTAAATTTTCTTAGCTTTGCAAAAATAAATTTGTATGAAAAAATATTTCCTTTTATACATATCCCTGCTTTTTCTTAATGGCCTATCGGCACAGGTGGTAATTGACAACACCCATATGCCGGTTCCGGACGATACCATCAGCCGGCGCACCACAAACTCAGTGAACGGTTTGGATTATACCCTGACCGGTAGCTCGTATACCTGGGATTTTTCTTCTCTTTCGTCACCCAATTCTGTGGTCGACACTTTTGTAAGCGTGTTATCGACCCCTGTTCTTTACAATGTAGCCTTTAGCAATCCTTTCGACCCGGAACACCTGGCCACGGTAGCTTTCAAACAAACCATGCAGAGCATACCCATAATGCAGATAAGCGATGGATATTCGTTTATGAAAAATTCGTCGGCCCAATATGCACAGGTAGGCGTAGGTGTGAAGATTAACGGAATTGCCATTCCAATGAAATTCAGCAATCCCGAAATTCTGTATCATTTTCCTGTGACCTATAATACCCGCGATTCATCGGATGCCGAGTATCATGCCAGCATTCCATCGTTCGGATATTATGGAGAAAGCCGTCACCGCGTTAATTTTGTCGACGGATGGGGCACCCTCTATTTGCCGGGCGATACCTTTAATGTAATTCGCATTAAATCGGTAGTTGAATACAACGATTCGGTTTATTTGGATACCCTGGGATTTGGATTTCATTTCCCACGCACCGAAACCGAATATAAATGGCTCACACCGGGCCATCACGAGCCGGTGTTGCAAATAACCAAACAGAACAATTTCGTTACGGTGAAATATTTTACACTACTGCCCATCGATTACGGTATTGAAACCATAAAAAATACTCTTGCCAATATCTATCCCAATCCTGCCAGCGACTTTATGCATGTATGCCTCAATAGTAATTCCCCTATAGTTACCATTTCGATAACAGATATAACCGGAAAGGAGATCTACCGTAAGACTTACAATAATGTGTCCGAAACTGATATCGCAGTGAGCCACTTAACAAAAGGACTTTACCTGATCCGGATTGAGAATGCCGGACAGAGTTCCTGCCTGAAATTCATAAAGGAATAGAACGAGTATTGCTTTCCGAATTTTTTAACCGGAATTCACACATCAGTAGTTTTGGTAAAAGAAACCCGAGGGTCTGCCCTTAAGCCATAGAGCAAAATGACAACAGAGCAACTCTGTAATACCCTCTATGATTAACACATTGCAAAAAAACTAAACCTGTTCGTCAACACAGGCTCCGCCCCCGCGTAAGAGTTTTTTATAATTCAATGAAGGCGATTTGATAAAATTGCCCAATCCCAGTTTCTCCCATTTAGTGTCAATAATACTGATAGTTTCATCATCCATCGCAATAACATTGGGCCATTGCCTGTCGAAATAATCGAATTTTTTCGACTTACTGGTGCCGTCAATGATCATTGTCTTGTTAAAAAGTAAAATATCCCTTTGCGGATCAATATTGTTCAGCACCAGCCAGGCAACATCGTGCAACGATTTTACATCAACCGACTCATCCACAAAAACGACGAACTTCACACCAATGATCAGGGTATCAAAGATCAATCCTTTTCCCAGGTAAAGCACCTGGTCCATGCGGGTCTTTTCGACCGAAATAATAACCATCGAAATGCCCTCGGCCATTAATGAGTCATTAATAGCTTTTATTTCTTTATACCTGTTAAAGATCGTCAGTTTATCAATGGTATTAAAAGTCATTTCTACCCTGGCTTTTTTACAGGCATCAATGCCTATCTTTCCACCGAAAGCAAATCGAGCAGAAGAATGGTCCAAAACATCGCTCGGACCTTTTGAGAAAATCACATCCTCGTCAATATTCGCATAGTCCGAAATATATTTTGCCAACGAAAGATAGTCGTTCAACTCAGCCTGAGTATCCACGGCCAGTATTACTTTCGTGAACATCATTTGTCCGGCACCCCACAATCCGTTAATAATTTTCAGCGCTTGCCCATCAAAACCGGGATGGGTTTTAAAGATCACCAGGTTATGAAAAACACCTTCCACAGGCATGTGTATATCCACTATATCGGGATGCATGGTCATCCGGATAGGTCCTAAAAAAATCCGTTCCGTTGCTTTTCCTATCCAGGCATCTTCCTGAGGCGGTACCCCGACAATAGTTGCCGGATAAACTGCATTTCTGCGATGCGTGATACAGGTGATATGAAACCGAGGATACATATCGGCCAGCGAATAAAAGCCAGTATGGTCACCAAAAGGGCCTTCCAAGATAAGTTCTTCGGTAGGGTCGACAAAACCTTCTATCACGAAATCAACATCTTCAGGCACTTCCAGTTCATTGGTCAGGCATTTCACCATTTTCACCTTCCTGCGGCGCAGAAATCCTGCCAGTACATATTCGTCAAAATTATCAGGCAAGGGAGCCGTGGCCGCATAAGTATACACCGGGTCACCACCGAGCGTAACACTTACAGGCATTCGTTTTCCCAGTTTCTTATATTCTTTATAATGCCTGGCCGAATTTTTGTGCAAATGCCAGTGCATACCCGTAAGGTCTTTATCGAAAACCTGCATACGGTACATGCCCACATTTCGTGTGCCGTTCACCGGATCCTGGGTGTGAACCACAGGCAATGTAATAAAGGGACCTCCATCGTATGGCCAGCAGGTCAGCACCGGCAATCTGGTGATATCGGGTTCTGTCATCACAACTTCCTGGCAGGCCCCTTTCCCCGAAATACTTTTTGGCATCCATGAGGATATTTCCTTCAAAGCAGGAAGCATTTTAAGCTTTTCAAACAAATTGTTCTTAGGGGAAGCCATCTTCCTGAACAGGTCTTCAATATCGCTTTTCACCTGGTCAAGTTCCGAAACTCCCAAAGCAAGGCACATTCGCTTTTCGGAGCCAAAAGCATTTATCAGTAAGGGGAATCCTGTACCTGTATTTTCAAACAAAAGAGCGGGTCCGGTGATCTTCGAAATGCGGTCAGTGATCTCAGAAATCTCTAAATGTGGAGAAACAAATTCGGAAATCCTTATTAGCTCTCCTTCTTTTTCAAGAAGTTGAATAAAATGGTTCAGGCTGGGATAGGCCATATTTTTTTTCAGTATAGCAGTACTTAAATAGGAAAAAAACTATTACTTTTGCACAAAAATAAATAAAATACTTATGGAAAAGCACACAGGCATGATTACTTTTGGAGGAAATCCCCTCACATTGGTTGGTGAACTGGTAAAAGTTGGCGACAAAGCCAAAGATTTTACCGTTTTGGCAAACGACTTAAAACCTCATACACTGAGCGAATACGATGGAAAGATCCGTATCATTTCGGTAGTTCCTTCGGTTGACACCGGCATATGTGCCGCACAAACCCGTCGCTTTAATGTTGAAGCAGCTAAACTCGAAAATGTAGTTATTCTAACCATTTCCTGCGACCTGCCCTTTGCGTTGGGACGTTTCTGTGCCGCCGAAGGAATTGATAAAGTGATTACCTTATCCGATCATAAAGAAACCGATTTCGGTTTAAAATATGGCTTCCTCATCGACGAACTGCGCATACTGGCGCGTGGTATTGTCGTGATTGACAAAGCTGGAACAGTTCGTTATGTGGAATATGTAAAAGAAGTTGGCACCCATCCCGATTACGATAAAGCGCTGGAAGCTGCAAAGAATCTCTGAGAACAATTGGTTATAATTCGAAAAGCCATTTCCGCTTGCGGGATGGCTTTTTTGTTTTTTATAAAAGACAGTTTCTCCCGGTTATCTGATTGATAGTTTTAGCCCGAACAATTTTGACCGGCTGCAGAAAATCCGTCTTTTGAAAAATTCGTTAGTAAAATAATAGTTCCCTGTTCTTATATGAGCTATTGCCTCGTTTTGCCTGACAAATAAATGCAAATTCAATTTCTGTGCTTTACCGGAAAAGAAACTTGTTTTATTAAAATCCCTGAAAACCCAGATAAAAGAATGCACCGATATTTTTTTAATATCGTAGCCCATTAAAACAAGGGTTCTGTTTACCTCATCATAATCCGCATCCGTTATCAACCCTTTGATATCAAATGAATCAACGCTGCTAATACTGTAAATGCCAGGGAATTTAGACAAGGCATACATAGTGGTTTTCCTATCGACCCAGTTTTTAGAAAACAGATATAGGCTATCGCCTGCAGAACAAAATGCTTCACAATCGAAATTGTGTTTATTGAACGGGAGTTGAAAATTATTTTGCCCTGCATAAGAAAACTGAATAAGACCAGCCCTGACGGTATCCCTTTCCATATCCTTTTTACTGATCTTCAATATTACCAGATCCCTGCGACTTCCTGAATTATTGCCAAAATCGCCTATATAAACGAAACTATCATCCTGGGTCAGGGCTTCCCAATCGTTATTCATTGCATTGCATACAAAAACTCTTCTCAGTATCTTTCCGCTAGTGGTATCAATTTTATACAATAATGGAGGATTTCCTCCATCGTTCAGCGTCCACAAACCCCTATCAAAGTAAATCAATCCCGATGATTCTCTGATAACATCATCAAACTTTGCTGAAATGATTTTCTTTTTTAAGTGAACTTTTGATCCTTTCCCGTTTTGCGTGGTTTGCTGACCAATAGATTGGGAACAGCAGAACAGGCAAACCAGAGCAAAATAAAACTTCTTACAAAACATCCGGTAAAGATAAGAATTGATATGCAAACTGTTATCCTAACTCGAAAAATGTTAGTACTAAAAATTTCGGTTTTAATATAAAATAAAAAGACCTTTCGCGAAAACGAAAGGTCTTTATGAATTCAATAAATTTTTACCTGATTATTGGCCCAAATAGGCTTTCAGTAATTTACTGCGTGATGTATGTTTCAGCCTGCGGATAGCTTTTTCCTTTATCTGACGCACACGTTCGCGGGTAAGGTCAAATTTGGTTGCGATCTCTTCCAGTGTAAGTCCGTGAGCCATACCCAAACCAAAATAGAGGTTGATAACATCTCTTTCCTTTTCAGTAAGAGTAGAAAGCGAACGCTGTATCTCGCGCGAAAGGGATTCGTACATCAGTTGGTTATCCGTATTAGGTCCGTCTTCATTCATGTAAACATCAATGAATTTGGTTTCTTCATCCTGGGCTAAAGGAGCATCCATAGATACGTGACGCGTTGATATCTTCATCACGGCATTAATCTTTTCCTGAGGAATATCCAACGACTCGGCCAGTTCATCAGGCAAAGGAGGACGTTCAAATTTCTGCTCCAGCCTGGATAATTCTTTCGATATACGGTTTAAGGAACCAACCTGGTTTAAAGGCAACCGTACGATACGTGACTGTTCAGCCAAAGCCTGTAAAATGGATTGGCGTATCCACCAAACAGCATAAGAAATAAATTTAAAACCACGGGTTTCATCAAAACGTCTGGCAGCCTTAATTAAGCCAAGATTTCCTTCATTAATAAGGTCAGGGAGACTTAATCCCTGATTCTGATATTGTTTCGCAACGGAAACGACAAAACGCAGATTGGCTTTGGTAAGTTTTTCAAGAGCAACCTGGCTACCAGCTTTTATCTGTTGTGCCAGTTTTACTTCTTCGTCGGCAGTTATTAGTTCTTCACGTCCAATTTCTTGCAGATATTTATCAAGCGAAGCCGTTTCACGGTTCGTAATAGATTTGGTTATTTTTAACTGCCTCATAGTAACGTTTTTGTTATTATTTTATTGAAAATCAATACATTATCATTTGATCATGAAATGGGGGTACAAAGATAGTAATTTATTCCGATTTTCCGCAATATATTTACTACCTGAGAAACTTATTTTCAATCTACATTTATTTTTTATAGCCCAAAGGCATAATATGCCTGCATTCCATTGGTATAAACGCCTTCTATCAATGTTCCACCTTTCTTATTCGACAAATATTTATTAACATCATCAGCCGTTTTTACGGGTTTATTATCAATACTGGTAATAATAAAATTCTCCTTAATTCCGGCAGACGATAGTTTCCCTTTTTCCAGTTTGGATATTTTCACACCTGCATCCAATCCCAGACGGTTTTTCTCATCATCACTTATATCAGTAAATGTAGCTCCCAGCATCTTGATATTTGAACCTGCGCCAGGAGGGAGAATTACTGTACCACCCTCACGGTTTTCGAGAGTTACACTAACATTTCTCTCGATATTATTATGTACCAGGGTTACCTCTATTTTATCCCCTGGACGATGACGAATAAGCACTTCTTTAAGTTCCGACTGGCTATTAAGTGCAGTACCATCAATTTTTGTTATGATATCTCCCCTTTCAATTCCGGCTTTTTCAGAGGCGCTTTTTTCATAAACGGAGACTACATATACCCCTTTAATTTCCTTAATACCTTTTTCTTTGGCAAGTTTACTGTCAATATCCGAAAAATTAATACCCATAAAAGCTCTTTGCACCTGACCAAATTCAATAATATCTGCAATAACCTTCCTAACGATATTTGATGGAATCGCAAAAGAATATCCGGTATATGAACCAGTATTGGAAGCTATGGCAGCATTTATTCCAACCAGTTCACCGTTTACATTGACCAAAGCTCCTCCGCTATTTCCAGGATTTACTGCTGCATCTGTCTGTATGAAAGATTCGACTGAAGTTTTGTCACCCAAAATATTAATGTCCCTGGCTTTAGCGCTGACAATACCAGCCGTAACGGTAGAAGTCAGGTTAAAAGGATTTCCAACTGCCAGTACCCACTCTCCCACCTTTACAATATCAGAATTCCCATACGAAATATAAGGAAGATTGGTTTCCTCAATCTTAATCAGAGCCAGGTCGGTACCCAGATCAGAACCCACTAGTTTGGCTGTATAGGTGCGTTTGTCATTCAGCGTTACCTCAATTAATGAGGCATCGCTAACCACATGGTTATTTGTAACAATATAGCCATTATCAGAAACTAACACTCCTGACCCTGCCGCCTGAAAAGTTTGATTCCCGTATGGTCTCTGGAAAAAGTTAAAGAACGGGTCATACCCAAAATACTGATCGTAGTATGAATTCTTGTAAGTATACTGGGTTTTGATATGCACCACGGCATGTACTGTTTTTTCTGCCGCAGTAGTAAAATCAGGGCCGGTAACCGGATAGGAAGACCCCATTAAAGATGCCTGCTGAACCGGAAGTTGGTTGTTAAAATAAGTTAGTTTTTCGTAGTTTTTACGATCGATGAAACGAAATGCAAAAACTGTAATCAGACTGCTGATCACCGCAACAACAATGGTTAAAACATTTTTTTTCATAATTTATTTTTTTTTGAGAATTTCACATCAAATTTTATACCTAAGCAGTTTTTCTGCCAAAGATGCGGAACGTACAAAAAACAATTTTATTACTATGGGTTTGTTAAAAAATGTTAAGACAATTTCGTGATTTTATTATTATCTTTGCAAAAGAATTTATCAGTATAACGAAGTAAGTATCCCATGAGTTACAAAGTTAATAAAGTAATTTATCTTTTATTAGGTATGGTTCTGGGGTTTTTTGTTGGTGGAGGCATTATTTGGTGGCAGATACAGAAGAAAAATGTCACAGAAAATAAAACCAACATCATTCAAAGCGAAAATTCAAATCAAAATAACAACACTGAACTGGTTGCAAAGAAACTTTCCTTAAAAGAAAAATACAAATCTCAACTTTTAAAATACAAAATACCGGATACTTTTATCGACAGCCTGAAACTTGATTCCACAACGCTTACCCTCGAGCAATTAATAGCACTTTACCAGAACGAAACCATTGACACTTCAAATGCAAACGTTTCTTATGACAATATTGTTATTTCCAAGGATGAGTTGCTGTTTACAAGATTAGTGAAAGTTGCCGGACAGTATCAAAACGGAAATGATACCTATGAATTGGATTCCGTACTTACCGACCAAAGAAATTCGCATAAAAAAGACCAAAGCACTTTAAAGGTTGAATTCTGGCGCTCTCCCATCAATTATAAGGGCTATAAATTTGACGACGTTAAACTGGTAGTATTTGGCCTGCTCGAATTCAACAATCTTTCACTGATAGGCCACAACAACGATCTTTTCATTAAATACAATAAAGAATATTTTCTGGTTGAGCCTACTGACGATTTTAAATCTTTAATACCGGTAAGAAGCAGTGCTCTTTTAAAAGAACTGAATTCTTTATGACCCTTAACTTTTCGAAATACCACGGAGCCGGAAACGATTTCATAATTATTGATAACAGGAACGGGAGATTCTCTCAGGATAAAGAATTGATCCGTTTTCTTTGCCATAGACAACTTGGCGTGGGCGCCGATGGATTGATGCTTATTTCTGGTCATGAAACCCATGACTTTTCGATGAAGTATTTTAATGCTGACGGTAATGAAGGAAGCATGTGCGGAAATGGGGGCAGATGTATTTCGGCCTATTATTTTTCTAATATTTCTGCAAAAAAAGATCTTACTTTCCTTGCTATTGATGGGCTGCATCATTCTGAAATAGTAAATTCTGAAAGTAACCTGGCCATTGTTCGCCTTGAATTATCGGATGTAGAAAATGTTAAGAGAATTGATTCGGGTTTCCTGTTGAATACAGGTTCGCCCCACTTTGTTAAGTTTGTTGATGATGCCAATGGCATTGACGCAAGAATTATTGGAAAAGAACTCCGGTATAGCCCCCTGTTTGCGCCCCATGGTGTCAATGTTAACTTTGTGGAATTTCAGCAGGACAGTCTGTATGTCAGGACCTACGAAAGAGGTTTGGAAGATGAAACCTTAAGTTGCGGAACAGGAGTTACCGCTTCAGCAATAGCGGCTTCTTTCATTAAGGACCTTACAAACTTCGACATAATAACCCGCGGTGGAAACCTTCAGGTTTCTTTTCAAAGAAACGGAAATACATTCAATAACATCAGGCTAACAGGTCCTGCAACCTTTGTTTACTCAGGCCAAATTGAAATTTAATTTATGCAATCAGCAAAAGTTCTGTTACGCGCTGTAGAGCCATCTGATATAGATTTTATCATGCAGGTGGAAAACGATAGTTCGAACTGGCATGTCAGCAACACGCTTGCACCTTACTCAAGGTATGCTGTGGAACAATATGTGCTGAACTCCGAAAACGACCTCTTCTCGCAAAAACAACTCAGGTTAATGATTGAAGCCAGAGACCAGATTGAACCCAAAAGTGTAGGATGTATCGACCTTTTCGATTTTGACCCGCTTCATAAACGCGCAGGAGTTGGAATAATTATTATTGCAGCAGAACAAAACAAAGGCTATGCTTCGGAATCGCTTGCGCTTTTGATCACCCATTGCTTTACTGTAATAGGGCTTCATCAGTTATACTGCAATATTTCTGCTGAGAACCAAATTAGCCGGAAATTGTTTCAGCAACACGGTTTTGTTTCCTGCGGGGTGAAAAAAGAATGGATATTCCATAACAATCAATGGAAGGATGAAATGCTGCTCCAACTGATCAACCGATGAATTATGCCCCGAAAATCTAAAAAAAGCAAAACCACTAAATCCGGAAAAAAACATAGTTCCCGAAAAAATCTTGTCAGGGGAATCCTGGCACTGTTTTTTGTATTGCTGATAGGAGGCCTTGGTATAGGCTATAAATATTACAACCTGGTCTACCGCATCAATGTCGACCTGGGAGGCAAAGAAACCACCTACATTTATATTCCTACGAATTCAGGATTTGATGCGGTAAAAACCATACTATACAAGGAGAATTATATCGTGGATAAGCCTTCTTTTGAATGGCTTTGCGAGAAGAAAGGCTACAATGTTAAAGTAAGATCGGGTCGTTATCTGCTTAAGAACCACATGAGCAATAACGAACTTATTAATTTGCTGCGTTCGGGAAAACAGGAGCCTGTGAAACTTACCTTCAATAATATCCGGACCAAGCAGCAATTTGTTTCTAAGATTGGGAAGTTGATAGAAGCAGACTCTGCCTCACTTTATAAACTTTTAACTGATGAGGGTTTTCTAAAAAAATATGATCTCAATACTGAAAATGTAATGTGCATTTTTATTCCCGACACTTATGAGATGTTCTGGGATACTCCATCTGAAAAGTTTTTTGAGAAGATGCATGATCATTATAAGAAATTCTGGAACGAAAGCCGCCGGCAAAAAGCATCCGATATGGGATTGACTCCAAATGAAGTGGTAATTCTGTCGTCCATTGTTTACCAGGAAACCAAAAAGAAAGACGAAATGTCGCGTGTGGCCGGAGTTTACCTGAACCGTATCCAAAAAGGAATGCCTCTGCAGGCCGACCCTACCATCATTTTTGCGCTCGGCGATTTCTCTATCAAACGCTTGTTGAATTACCAGTTGAGTATTGAATCGCCTTACAATACCTATAAATACGCGGGCCTTACCCCGGGGCCGATCTGCCTTCCGGATGCTTTTGTTATTGATAAGGTTCTGGATTATGAAAAACATGACTACCTGTATTTTTGCGCGAAGGAAGATTTTTCGGGCTATCATAATTTTGCTGAAACTGGTGCCCAACATGCTTTGAATGCTCAAAAGTATCACAATGCCCTGAATAAATTGAAGATCAAAAAATAGGCGGCTTTCAGAAAATAATTATTTTTACCAAGCGAAAGG
>CAYXXU010000104.1:0-10950 GCA_964469155.1 uncultured Bacteroidales bacterium | reverse complement strand
GTGGGACGTACTGGATTCGAACCAGTGACCTCATGCGTGTGAAGCATGCGCTCTGAACCGACTGAGCTAACGTCCCGGTCTTAATTTTAAGATTCTTGGTCCGGTAAAATTATTCATTTTTTGGCTTCCCGCAATAAAAGTGAAGAATAAAAATACTTTTCCAATTCCTGGCTTATTTCCTATTGTTTATTTATCAATGATTTGTGAAGCAATTGAGACATTATTCCATTATTTGAAATATTTTGGTTTGGTTTTCTACAACAAAGTAGAAACTTTAAACAACGCAGTAGAAACTTTAAACAATGAAGTAGAACTTTCCAATAACGATCCGGAAAGTTCCGTCAATGATCTTTTTTTCTGCGACAATCCTTGAACTTTTAATTCTGACAGATGCCAGCTTAAAAAAATTAATGAGCATTTTTATTTTCTACTTGTTTATTAAAAACATTTCGTAATTTTGCGAAATATAAAAACATTATTATGAACATAAAAGTATTAGGAACAGGTTGTTCAAACTGTAAAACCTTAGAAAAATCGGTGATCAATGCATTAACCGAAATGAATTATTCAGCCGATGTAGAAAAGGTGGAAGATATTCAGAAAATAATGGGCTACGGTATTATGCGTACTCCGGGACTGGTAATTAATGATACATTAGTGCTCAGCGGAAGAGTCCCCGGCATGAAAGAGTTAAAAGAGATCATTGAAAAACACAAATAAAAACGATGCCAGCTAAACCCAAATTTACTGAACAACAGAATCAAATAGCGCTTATTGCCAAAGCCCTGAGTCACCCGGCAAGGGTATATATCTTAGAAAGGCTGAATGGATTGAATGCCTGTTGCACCAGCGGTGAAATGATTGGCGACATACCTATTGCCCGATCGACCCTTTCGCAACATCTGAAAGAACTGAAATACGCCGGTTTGATACAAGGTACTATAGACCCCCCTCAAATTAAATATTGCATCGACCGCAAGAAATGGTGCGCCGCAAAAAAACTACTTGAGACATTTTTACAAAGCAATTCAGCTGATAACGAATTTCAATGCAAATAATTAACCCCCGCTTATGAAAAAGAAACTCCAATTTATTATTATGGCCGGTTTTTTCCTGGCTATGTTTGTTACTGCGTGCAGTTCAGGAAACAAAACTATCACTGTTGTGGAAGGAAAAGATACTATTGTAAAAACCACCGAAAAGACTGACAGCTCTTTGCAGGTTTCGGCGGGTATAAACTCCGGCAAAAAAACAGACGCAAAACAAGACAAACCTGTTGTACTGATCTACAACTTTCACGTTACCAATCGATGTGTTTCATGCATTGCCATCGAAGAAGCCACCACGAAAACCCTGAACACCTACTTTGCAGCAGAAATGAAACAGGGCCGAATCAAGCGTCAGATATTAAATGTGGATGATGAGGCCAATGCAGCCATATCCGAAAAATACCAGGCCTTCGGTTCAGGTTTGTTCGTAACACGTGTCTTTAAAGGAAAAGAAGATATTGCAGACCTCACGGGTACCGGATTTAAATTTGCCCGCAACAAACAGGAAAAGTTTATTGAAGTGCTGAAAAATCAAATCATCGAATACTTAAAATAAAGTTCATGAAAAAACTAAGCTTGCTGCTTTGTGCAATTGCCTTGTCATTACAGTCGTTCGCCCAACAAACAGGCGATACCGTTATTTCGAACAACCCTCAGAACCTGAAACTGAAAGTGTATTACTTTCATATCACCAATCGCTGCCATACCTGCATAAACATTGAGGCCTATGTTAGAAAAACACTCAACGAGAATTTTCTGAACCAATTGGAACTGGGCGTGGTCGATCTCTATATAGTGAATTGCGAATTGCCTGAGAACAAAGAATTGGCAACGAAATACGAGGCCTATGGTTCAACCCTGGCCATCACTACCTATGACAGAGGTAAAGAAGCCAAAACGGAAGACCTGAGCAATTGGGCATTTGGCAAAGCCTATAACGAGAAACTCTTTATTGTCGAGCTAAAAAGCAAAATTGAAGACCTCATAAAGTAATACCCATGGAAGTTTTACAAAACTGGCTCGATGCTACCAATGTTCCTTTTCTGTCGGCTTTTATTCTGGGCATCATGACAGCTATAAGCCCCTGCCCTCTTGCTACCAACATCACAGCCATAGGATTTATCAGTAAGGATATGGAAAACAGAAGAACCATATTCTTCAATGGATTGTGGTATACGCTGGGCCGGGCCGTCAGCTATACTGCTATTGGGATCATTCTTTATTTTGGGGCCAGTAAATTCCATGTGGCCAAATTCTTTCAACTGAATGGAGAAAAATTCCTGGGACCTTTGCTTATCATTGTCGGCATACTGATGTTCGATTTTATTAAGATCAAATTCCCGGGGTTCAGTAAATTGAGCGACCGTATGCAAAACAGCAAAAAAAAGAAGAACTGGTGGAGTGCATTGCTGTTAGGAATTTTGTTTGCGCTGGCTTTCTGTCCCTACAGCGGTGTATTGTATTTCGGCATGCTGATCCCCATCACCATTAGTAGTCCTTCAGGCTTGTTTCTGCCAGTGGTTTTTGCCATTGCTACGGGGCTGCCTGTGATCATTGTTGCTTATTTGCTTGCCTTCAGCCTTTCAAGTATTGGCGGATTCTATAATAAGGTGAAGATATTTGAGAAATGGTTCCGTCGTATTGTGGCGGTTGCTTTCATTTTGGTGGGGTTTTACTATGTGTATATCTTTTATTTTAAGGAAATGATGTAATGGCAGCCCATTTCTTCACCAGCCGGAAAGGCAAAGTCATACTGCCGCTCTTATTATTACCAATCTGGTATCTGTTGTATCATTTCCAGCAACCCTTCACTGACTGGCTTGTTTTCTCTGCTTTTGGCATGACCAAAGGTGCTCATTTGGCAGAAACCATCTGGTTCTTTATCTATGAGTTCCCTAAAGTGATGCTGTTATTGACTTTGATCATTTTCTTTGTAGGCATCATCCGTACATTCTTTACCCCTGAAAGAACGCGCAGAGCCTTGGGAGGTAAAAAGACATTTATGGGAAACGTGATGGCTTCCTTGTTAGGAGTTGTCACTCCCTTTTGTTCCTGTTCGGCCATTCCTTTGTTTTTAGGATTTGTTGAGGCAGGGGTGCCTTTAGGTGTTACCTTTTCTTTTCTGATCGCAGCTCCTATGATCAACGAAGTGGCTGTGGTGCTTTTGTATGGCATGTTCGGCTGGAAAGTGGCTTTGGTTTATGTAGGGACAGGTCTGGTAATAGCCATCACTGCCGGATGGGTCATTGGAAAGCTCAAACTGAACCGGTGGGTGGAACCCTGGGTTTACGAAACCAAAGTCGGAGTGAATGCTTTGGGTGAAGAAAAAGTTCATTTCAGCGACAGAATCAAGTTTGGATATGAAGCCGTAAAAGAGATAGTGGGAAAGGTTTGGATGTATGTTGCCCTGGGTATTGGCGTGGGTGCAGCCGCTCATGGCTATGTACCTGCCGAATTCATGGCTTCCATCATGGGTAAAGATGTTTGGTATGCAGTTCCGCTTTCTGTATTGATAGGGATTCCCTTATATTCTAATGCGGCCGGTATTGTTCCTATCGTTTCTGTGCTGATAGAAAAAGGTGCCTCCCTGGGAACTTCGCTTGCTTTTATGATGTCGGTGATAGGTTTGTCGTTACCCGAAATGATCATTCTCAGAAAAGTATTGAAACTCCCTTTGATATTTACGTTTATTGCCGTAGTCGGTTGTGGGATCATGATCGTAGGCTTTTTGTTTAACTGGATCTTTTGAAATGTTTATGAAGAAAGACTTTTTTCAGGAAATGGGCTTTGAAATAAACGGAATTCGCCACTTGTCGGCAAGAGAGGTGTTTGCTGCCATATCACAAGGAGCCTTTTTGGTCGATCTGCGCAGGGAAGATCAGGTAGCAATGAAAACCTTTCAGGTGGACAATTATATCAGTTGCCCGCTTGAATTATTAGATAATAATATGGCATTATTGCCAAAAGATAAGCCTTTGATAGTGTCGGATGCCACGGGTCTGCACAGCAAAGAAGGAGCTATAAAACTTATGAATGCAGGATTTGTGGTGGCCAACCTGGCAGGGGGAATTTTGGATTGGGAACAGGACGGGTTTCCTGTGGTGAAAGACCCCAAAGAACAAATGAGCGGCCAATGTCCGTGTATGTTAAAACCCATGGGAAAAATAAAAAACAAATAAACATGAAAATACTGATCATTTGCACCGGAAATACCTGTCGCAGCCAGATGGCCGAGGGTTTCCTGAAATCCTTTGATGCTTATTTGGAAGTGTATTCGGCCGGAACCAAAGCCGAACAAAAAGTGAACCCCTTTGCCGTAAAAGCTATGGCAGAACTGGGTGTAGATATCAGCGGACAGAGCCCCAAACAGGTGGATATATTTCTCGACGAAGCTTTCGATTTTGTGATTACCGTTTGCGACGGCGCCAAAGAAATATGCCCTGTGTTTACGGGCAAAGTCGGCAAACGACTGCATATCGGCTTCGACGATCCTGCCGATGCCCAAGGAACGGAAGAAGAAAGAATGCCCGTTTACAGAAGGGTACGCGATGAAATTAAAGAAGGATTTTACAGATTTTATATTAATAATATTAAAAATGAACAAAATGGAAAATGAAGTAAAAAAAGATTGCGGATGCGATGATGGATGCTGTCAACCTAAGAAAAGCAAACCATGGACCAAAATACTGTTCGCAGTGGTTTTGGTTGCAGCTATAACTATAGTTGTTATTAAGGTAACAAATAGTAATAATAACGCCGACAATAAGTCAAGCATGGTAAAGAACGAAAAGATCGGTCCGACTGATACGACCAAATCATGCTGCCCGAAATCAAATGCTACTTGCTGCCCAAAAGGTAAGAAATAATGGACCAGTGGATTCAACAGGTATTAAGTTCTGACCAGGCAGGAATATCCATTCTGTTTGCCGTATTCCTGCTGGGTGTGGTTGGGGTGTTCAGTTGCGGCTGCAATTATGCCGTCATAGGCACCGTAGTGGGTTATTCGGGTGCCGTGGGCGCTTCGGGTAGAACCCGTAACATACTCTGGAGCAGCATCTTTTTTCTGGCAGGAACTTTATTGTCAATGTCTGTCATTGGTTACATCATTGGTTATGCCGGTGAATTTATCAGTATTTCAATGGGAAGCTACTGGAAGATTGGTGCAGGTTTGATCTCTATTATTTTCGGACTTTACACCATTGATATCTTTCCGTTCAAGATTCTCTGGGTATCAGTTAACATACAGAACAAGAAAAGCGGTATCGTTGGTGCCATACTTTTCGGGCTGGCAATTGGTGGTGTTTCATCATTGTGCGGCCTGTGTTGCAGCCCGTTTTTACCCGTGATCCTGGCTGCTTCTTTTGTCAAGGGAAGTTCCTTGTGGGGTTTTATGATGTTGTTCTCTTTTGCGTTGGGATATGGTTTGACCCTGGCTGTCTCCATGATCGGAATCGGGCTGGGTCTGGGCAGGATATCACAAAAGCTTACGGGATTTGCCAATGTTCTGAAATACGCTGCAGGCATTATCATGATAGTTATTGGTTTTTATTTTTTGATCACAATGTAACAAAACATGGAACAAGCTTACATTACCGGTGAAATCAGAACCGTCTTTGGTTCGGTACCTTTGGTGGCAACCACATGGAGCCGAAAGGATATCATGCAAACCATTAAGGTCAGGTGGAACCTGGGGCGTATGAACTATATTATTGAACCCGGTTTGTATGCAGTGGGTCAACCTGATGCTAAGTCGGATGTTTTTGTTTCGGCCAAT
The DNA here is from genome assembly GCA_964469155.1 of uncultured Bacteroidales bacterium. GTDB lineage: Bacteria > Bacteroidota > Bacteroidia > Bacteroidales > CAIWKO01 > CAIWKO01. The sequence goes on along the minus strand of CAYXXU010000104.1, from coordinate 5,127 downwards.
TTCAAACTGAGCTTCGATCATTTGCGAAGGGCTCTGAACGGCATGAATGCATGGATACTTGTCATTGACACCAAGGGTATCAACGTTTGGTGCGCCGCAGGTAAAGGCACCTTCGGAACCAAGGAGATCATCGAAAGAATTAAGATACACGCCTTGCTGAATATAGTGGATCACCGCAAGATCATTCTGCCGCAATTGGGGGCACCGGGTGTTTCGGCACACGAAATCAAGGAGGCCACAGGAATCAGGGTGATCTACGGACCGGTGAGGGCCGAGGATATCAAGGATTTCGTTGCATCAGGTTACCGTGCCAATGCAGAAATGCGCAAAGTGGAGTTTCCGGTTTGGGAAAGAATGAAACTGATACCGGTTGAAATAACCTACGGAAAGTATTACATGTTGCTGATTCCGGCTGTATTCTTTATTCTGGCCGGATTGAGTTTACATGGATATTCGGTGGACACTGCCTGGGAAAAAGGTGGCAGGGCCGTCATAAACCTGATTGCTGCCTACGTTTCGGGCTGCGTACTCACCCCTATCCTGCTTCCATGGATACCTTTCAAACGATTTTCACTGAAAGGCCTGCTCATCGGATGGCTGATGGCTACCCTGTTGTTATATGCCAATGTTTTGGGAACAAGTATCATCGAGATCAGTTCCTGGTACCTGATGGTGGGCGCCCTCTCCTCTTTTATGGCCATGAATTTTACCGGTTCATCCACTTTTACCTCACTCTCGGGCGTGCAGAAAGAAATGAAACTTTCGCTGCCTGTGCAGATCGTTGCTGCAGCCTTAGGACTCATCGGTTGGATCATCACACTTTTTATTTAAATGACATGAAAACTTTAACTTACTTAAAAGAAGTCGTAACCCTCGAACTCGACCGGCAGAAATGCAACGGATGCATGATGTGTATGATGGTGTGCCCGCATGAGGTTTTTATAATGCAGGATAAAAAAGCTTTCATTCAGCATAAGGATTATTGCATGGAATGCGGCGCCTGTGCCAAGAATTGCCCTGAAGATGCCATTAGTGTCAGATCAGGGGTAGGCTGCGCTGCCGGCATTATCAATGGTTTACTGAGGGGAACCGAGCCCAGCTGCGATTGTTCCGGTTCTGGTAGTGCCTGTTGTTAATTCAATTTAATGAGTGCTTAAAAACTAAAAAAAGAAAAATGCTGGTAAAGCACCAAAAGGAACACCGAAATTTATTACACGAAGGTACACGAACCTGCCTGCCGGTAGGCAGGGAATGCACGAAGTTCCACGAAGTAATTTTCAAATTCTATTATTGTATCATTTTCAAATTGTCTAATTTTCAAATTGTATAATTAAATTATTAAAACCATGCCTTCAAACAAACGTCTTAATTTCCTCGACCGCTATCTTACGCTGTGGATATTTCTGGCCATGGCGGTGGGTGTTTTATCAGGTTATTTCTTTCCGGCCATTGCCGGCTTCTGGGATTCGCTTAAATCGTCGCCCGACAGCACCACCAACATCCCTATTGCCATAGGACTTATCGTTATGATGTATCCGCCCTTGGCCAAAGTGAAATACGAAGAACTGGGCGATGTCTTCCGCAACTTTAAGGTGCTGGGCCTATCGCTGGTGCAGAACTGGATCATTGGTCCGGTGTTGATGTTTGCCCTGGCCATTGCTTTTTTCAAGCTCTTTCCGGGCGAAAACAACGCCAACCTCCCCTACATGTATGGCATCATCATGATAGGCCTGGCGCGCTGCATTGCCATGGTGATCGTTTGGAACGACCTGGCCAAAGGCGACACCCAATATGCCGCCGGGCTGGTAGCCTTCAACAGCATCTTCCAGGTCTTGTTCTTTTCGGTGTATGCTTACTTTTTTATTGCCGTGCTGCCGGGTTGGTTCGGCATACCTACCAACGATGCCGTGGAAGCCATCACAATAGGGCAAATTGCCAAAAGTGTATTCATTTACCTGGGCATCCCTTTCATTGCAGGCTTTCTCACGCGCTTTATACTGATACGGGTAAAAAGCAAAGAATGGTATCATACAAAGTTCATCCCTAAGATCAGCCCGCTGACGCTCATAGCCCTGTTGTTTACCATAGTGGTGATGTTCTCGCTCAAAGGGGAAACCATTGTGAAGATACCTTTGGATGTGGTGCTGATAGCCATACCCCTGCTGATCTACTTTGTGATCATGTTCTTTTCATCCTTCTGGATGAGCAAAAAGATTGGAGCCACCTATGGACAATCCGTAACCTTATCCTTTACAGCCGCCTCCAACAATTTCGAGCTGGCCATTGCCGTGGCCATTGCCATTTTCGGCATGAATTCAGGCGAGGCTTTTGCAGCAGTTATCGGGCCTTTAGTGGAAGTACCCGTGATGATAGCCCTGGTGAATGTGGCATTTTGGTTTAAGAAGAAATACTTCTGATTATACAATTTGAAAATGATACAATTATGCAATTGTTACCGAAAGGTAATAGTATTGTAGAAGGATTTCTATTGTAGAAAAATCAAAAAAGCCTGCCTTGCGGCGGGCCTTTTTGATTTATTGAAAGAGACAGGGAATTCTATTTCCTGACAAAGGGTGTATCTCTTCCACCTTAAAAGCCAAACAGTCTAAACCCCTAAACTCCTCTCCTATCTTATAATCCCATTGATCAACCTGTTCACAATCGAAAAATTTTTTGAGCCTTCTCCAAAAAACAACACTTTTCAGGCAAGAAATTACGTTTATAGAATAACCAATAAAAGTAATTTGTTATGGAAAAGAAAAAACAAAAGATTATTGTGATCAATTCACTAAGTAAAATGGAATGGATATTGATTGATGATATCTTCTTCCTTGAAAATGACAGAAATTACACGGAGATTCACCTGGCAAACGGCAAAATAATAACGGTATGTCACAGCCTTACCCACTGTTGCGATCAGTTAGACAAAAGCATCATCTACCATGTGTGCGCTCATTATGCCGTGAATATTTTTCAAATCAAAGAATATATCAGGGGAAGCAGGATAGTGAAATTTTCTGATGAAATATCTATTACTATTCCGGAAGATAAGGTAAAAGCCTTTTATCAATTTCTGGAGGATAACTTCATTCAGATGTAAAGGCTGAGACGCAGCTTGCAGAAAAACAGATTTCTGCATTTGGCTTCTGCACCCGATTGCAGGAGGTTAGGAGAAAATTATCCCTAAGAAACCGATATTTATCCAAATCAAACCCGATTTTTTAATTTGCGGCCAAAATGATAGTATTATTGCAGGGTTAATTCCTATTTATAAACTTAAAATTGTAATGCCTATGGGAAAATTTCCAAAAATCGTTGTCATTCGCGATTTGAGCGATATGGACAACACCACAGCCTGTAATGAGGCTTTGGGAACAAAAACGGCAGGCGATCCCGATGTAACCTCACCTCCCGTTGAAGATACAGTTTTACACGGACAAGCAAACGATGCCCTGGCAGTTGAACAAAAAAGGCAGATCGATCAGTCGAAGGCTCTGACAACTCTTGGTAATGAATTGGCTTCGAAAGTGCGTGTGTCTTATTTTAAAGTAGCAGGCTATGTGCAGGATGTGGCCAATGATGTAGTAATCAGCACCGGCAGTTGGGATGCTGGTGTTCATGTTGTGCAGCGTTGTGGTTACAGGATGAAGACTAAGTCAGAACCCCATCCCCGTGGTTTTGAAGTGGTGGATTCGGGTCCTGGTTGGGTGCATTTGAGAGTGAAATCCGTAAATTATCGCGCTGGTTATCTGTGGCGTATGGGTAGTACACCTGAGAAAGATGTAAAACCTACCTCATTTCTCCCAATATTGTTCACTTTGCAATGTGAAGTAGTGGTGTTGGGATTGAAGAGTGGTACCATGTACGGTTTTCAGTCGGCAAGCATTGTGCCGGTGGCTCAGACCAAAAAATCTGATCCTTCGAAAAGCATTTCGGCCAAAGCAGCTACCACCTCTGTGGCAACCAAAGCCAACAAAGCCACTTACACCATGTCGGAAGACCCTTACCAGTGGAGCGAATTTATTTACCAGGGGATAAAATAAGTCTGCAACAGATTGTCTATTAGTAATACAAATGCCATCACTGTTCGGGAAGTGATGGCATTTTTTTATGTAATAATATCTTCCTGACCCGTGGAAAGGAATACTCCGATGGTGGCCTTATTACTGCCGAAAGCAGCAACAACAACTCCGAAAGGAATCATAACCATTCCGAAAGGAATCATTACCACTCCGAAAGGAGCAATAACAACTCCGAAAGGAATCAGAACAACCCCGAAAGGAATCATAACAACTCCGAAAGGAATCATAACCACTCCGAAAGGAGCAATAACAACTTCGAAAGGAATCATAACAACCCCGATAGGAGCAATAATAACTCCGAAAGGAATCATAACAACCCCGAAAGGAGCATAGAAAATTCAGGAATTGATATGCACTGTCTTTAGTGAGCTGTTTTCCGTGTATTAATTATAACAGAACATTTTTTCCTGATATTTGCATCTTCTTGCCCCAAATTAAATTTTGATTAATTTCGCTGCAGGCTATGGATAACAGATAAAGCCTGGTCAGATAAACTTAACCTATTAAAATTACAATGCAATGTTAATCATCGCCATAGCCTTTATTTTTGCCGCCTGCATCATCTATACCTTAGGTGTTTGGGCCGAGAAGATCCAAAAACGATTAAAAGTCTGGCACGTGGTGGTCTTCTGGCTGGGATTGACCTGCGACACCATTGGCACCGGAGCTATGGGCAAAATGGTGGGTTCGCTCATCCAATTCAATTTTCACGGACTAACGGGCCTGGCTGCCATACTGCTGATGTTGTTCCATGCGGTATGGGCCACCATAGTGATGGTTCGCAAAGATGAAAAGATGATCGTGAACTTTCATAAATTTAGCGTGGTGGTGTGGATCATCTGGCTGATACCCATGGTCACCGGAATGATATTGGGTTCGGATGTGTAAACCGCAAAGCCACTTTCCTATTCATCCGTTTTTTTCTATCGCATTTTATATAAATTTGCACCCAAAAAATCTATATTTATGAAAAGCTACCGCAAAGAACTCTGGTTCAACACCGAAAAACGCTATCAATTCGTTCATATCACCCACGATGTGCAAC
>CAYXXU010000103.1:0-11021 GCA_964469155.1 uncultured Bacteroidales bacterium | reverse complement strand
CAATGAGCCGGGAGGCATACCCCAAAAGTCTTCACCTCCTGACGAACCCCGTCCTGAGCCGGAAAACCAGCCCACGGGTAAACCTGATGATCTTTTCAGGCCGGCACCAGAAATGTCGCAGCCATCAATTATTCACCGGATGTTTTCGCAACTCATTGGCCCTGCTGGCGTTCGCGAAATAGAAAATTACGTTTCATCCGGGCTTATCGACACCCTTCTTACCTCTGAACTTGCTGCTAAAGGCATTTCCATTGAGTTTGAATTTGGTATTTATAACACTTACCGCAATAAAATAGTACTTGAAAAAACAGGGCGCTATCACGACTACCTGCTCGGGCAGGGATATACTTTCCCCGTTTTTGGAGGTACGGGTGTGTCGCCGGTGAATTACCTGCTCGTTTATTTCCCCGACAAATCAAGGTTTATTTTCATGAACCTCTGGGGACTGCTGGCCGTTTCAGCAGGATTGCTTCTCGTGATTGTACTGTCGTTTGTATATTCGATGTTTACCATTATCCGGCAAAAAAAGCTTTCGGAACTCAAGAATGATTTCATCAACAACATGACCCACGAGTTCAAAACACCCATTTCAACAGTCTCGCTGGCATGCCAGGCTCTTTCTGATAAAGATATACCTCAGACTCCCGATTTGGTTGGGAACTACATCAATATTATCAGTGATGAAAACCGGCGGTTGGGCCTGATGGCAGAAAAAATCCTGCAGACAGCAATTCTGGAGCAAGGCAAATTAAACCTGCGATTCGAAAAAATTAATCTTCACACGCTCATACAGGATGTTGTTAAAAACATCGGCATCCAGGTTGAAATACGCGATGGGAGTATTGCCACAGAACTCAAGGCCGATAGCCCGTTTCTGAAAGCTGATAAAGTTCACCTTTCGAACATGATTTATAACCTGCTCGATAATGCCAATAAATATTCACCGCGGCGGCCAACCATTCTCATAACCACCGAAAATGTTGAAAACGGCCTGATAGTGAAGGTAAAAGACAACGGAATTGGCATAAGCAAAGCCAATCAGAAGAAAATTTTCGACAAACTGTACCGCGTTCCAACCGGAGATGTGCATAATGTGAAAGGTTTCGGACTGGGACTGAGTTATGTTAAATTTGTTGTGGAGAAACACGGCGGAACCATCGCGGTTGAGAGTGAAATCAACAAAGGAAGCACTTTCATCATCTACCTGCCCTGTAACCTTATTAAAAGCGAATCGTCAGATAAACGTAGTTAACGACAACCATTTCAATATCGCTGAACAATGGAAAACAAAATAAAAGTACTGCTGGCCGAAGACGACCGTAACCTTGGAAATATTTTACGCACTTACCTCGAAGCCAAAGGTTATGCCGCACGACTTGCCGTTAACGGACAGGAAGCCTTTGATATTTTTTCAAAAGAGCCGTTTAATTTCTGCATCGTAGATGTAATGATGCCTGTGAAAGATGGCTTTTCATTGGCCAAGGATATCCGCAAAATCGATACTGCAATCCCTATCCTTTTCCTCACTGCCAAGTCGCTCGAAGAGGATAAACTGAAAGGTTTTCAGGCAGGTGGTGACGATTACCTCACAAAGCCTTTCAGTATGGAAGAGCTGCTGGCCCGTATGGAAGCTATTTTGCGCCGCACTGCAGCCATCCAGAATTCAACCGGTGGTAACGGAATTTATGAGATTGGCAGATTTGTTTTCGATTACAACCACCAGCAACTCATTATCAGCGGAAATGAACAGAAACTAACTTCAAAAGAAGCTGAATTGCTGAAACTGCTTTGCGACCATATAAACCAGGTGGTTGACCGCAGTTTCGCCCTCAACCGCATCTGGCAGAACGACAGCTATTTCAATGCCCGCAGTATGGATGTTTATATTGCCAAGTTACGCAAATACCTGAAAGAAGATGATTCGGTGGAGCTGATCAATGTTCACGGAATCGGATTTAAACTGGTAACCAATAACGGGATATAAAACACCCGGCAACAAAGCACTTTACCGTTTTCTCTCAATCACTTTAAGCGCTTCTCTGCGGCTAAGGCCCGAGAGGGAATGGGTCTCTGTGAAGTTAATCACTGCAATAGGTTCATATTTTGAATATTGGCGTAAGGCCCAGCCAATGGCTTTCCTGATAAAGAAATCCTGCTCCCCGGATAATCGTTCACACAATCTAAACAGCAATTCCTGGTCGGTTTTATGCCCGTATTTTAGCTGGAAAAGAAGGGCTGTCCGCCACAGCCAGTGATTATCGGTTTGCAGCCAGTTTTCAATCCTTGACTCAATCATATCATGGTTTTTCTGAAATAGCTGGCCGGCAATATTCGAAGCAATATAATCAACCGTATCCCACCATGATTTGCCGATGATCATGAATTCAGCAGTGTCCATTAGTTTGAAATCGCCTTTACGCGTCAGTGGCAGCATCATTTCCATGGCTGCATACTGCCATTCACGCTGTGGCTGTTCCCAGGCGTACTTCACAAACATATCAATCTCAGTAACACCGGGATAACCGGCTTCTTTTTTCAGTTCGGCCAGTATTTCTCTTCGGCGCGGTGAGGTTATTCCGTAAAACTCCGAAATATTGCGCATATAAGCTTTTGCTCCCGAAGCCTTTACCGGATCTGCCGATGCTTCAAATTTTGAGCGTAAGGGTCCGGCGCAGATAAGCATTATCTCAGGTGAATTCATTATGAATATGGATTCAGCTACTTGACAATCAATAATTTATTAACGATTTCTTTGGCGCTGCCCGGAATTTTCAGATGGACAAAATAAGTCCCGGGTGCTGTATCATTCGTGTCCCACCTGAAAAGGTTTTCCCCGGTATTGAGATTTTTTTTCTCGACCAGGCAACCATTTGCATTGTAAATGCACAATTGAGAAGATTTTTTTACCGATGCCGAAATATCGCAATAGCTACGTGCCGGGTTGGGAGAAATGCGTAGTTTACTGTCTTTTTCTTTTTCTGCCTGTCCGACATATTGCTCATCCCAAACGGCAAGCGTGTACTCGCCGGGCTGCAACGATTGTACCTCAAGGGTTCCCGCACTCCACGCCCCGGTTTTAACAAACGGAATGCCATACCAATCGTGGCCGGGACCTGGTCTGTACAATATAACGATTGAATCTTCCGAATTAGTCAATAGCGTATTGTCGAGATTATAACTGCGGGTGTAGGAAAATTTAGCCTTGGCTGAAAATCCCGGAGGAAAAATTCCTTCCACTTTCCAATAGCGGTAATCAGAAAGACGCAATCCTGGTAATGGAGTCAGAAGACTATCAGGTGCTACCCAGTTGTGGCTTATCTTAACAAATGCTGAATCATCAACACTTTGGGTTATTACCTTGGCATACGTGAGGGGGAAGGTTGTTTCGCCTGTTGATGATATTACAGTTGCATATTCAGTAATGGCATCAGATATTTTTTCATGAAAATCCGCCATTGCTAACACAGGTTGAAAAGGTACGTTAAATACTTTGCTGCCCGTGAGGCCCGAAAAATGAAGTGTATCTGAAAACTGCTGCCATTGGCTTCCCATAAAGGTGATTTCCAGGTGGTTGGAATTGGCAAGTGTTGTTGTTCCTTTCAATTTCTGCCTTACATAAACCGTGACATTATAAAGTCCTGAAGCCTGCTGAACAGAAAATGAATCCACTGAGAACTGCGGGAAACCGGGCGAAAACACCCATGCCTGGAAAAAATCATTCAGATCAACCCCGGTATAATTACTCAGAAAGTCACGCATGTTTTCCGAAGAAGCATAATTGTAAGCATATTGGCTGAGATAAGCCTTTATACCGTTAAAGAACAAGCTGTCGCCCAGGTAATTACGCAATGTGTGAACAACTTGCCCGCCTTTGTCATAAACAGTACTCCCATAGGTTAAATTTGATGGAATACCGTATAGTGCATAGTAGCCGCCATCCGTTACATGAGTAGTTTGCAGCACATCTTTCAGCTTTGTTCGCATGTCTTCTTTGTAAGCCTCTTCGCCGTACAACCCGCCAAGTAAAAGGGATTCGCACCAGCGCGCCCAGCCTTCGTTGAGCCACATATCCTCGGCTGAGGCACAGGTAACCATATCACCGAACCACATATGCGAAAGTTCGTGCCCGTACCACCACTCATTACCCGTAGTTCCGTCCCAGCCGGAATACGGGTAAGAAATATTGGCAGCATGTTCCATGGCGCCCTGAGCAGTCGATGTATATCCAACCCTTTCGAAAGGATATGGCCCAAAATGCTCCTCAAAATTCTCAAGTATATCGTTGAGATGAACAAAAGTTCCGGCAATTCTAGATGTATCTGCAGGCCGGGCATACCACGTAATCGGGACCGGACCATTAATCCCGTTGAATGTGCCGGTTTTGAGTTCGTATTTGCCGGTGGAAAATGAAATAAGGTAAGTGGGGAGTGAATAAATGGTTTTCCAGTGCCAGGTGCTGGTGTTGTCGCCATTATCAGTAACATCGACCAGTTCACCGCCACAGGCTGCTTTTTTATCATTGCTTACTCTCACATAAACATCATACAGTGCCCTGTCGTGGAAATCATCGATACATGGGAACCAGGCTTTTCCAAGATTGTGTGGATCAGCATCAAATCCTACCCCAAGGTTGAACACATATTCACCTGAAAAATGCACTCCGCCCCAGTTTGAAGGATCAGTAAAAGGCTTCCCATGGTAATAAATGCCCGCAACTGCAGTATCGCCGGAATTCATCACCACAGGCAAAGGAATTCTTAACAAAACGCCTTCATGGACAAAATTTGATACAATGTTTCCATTCAGGGTTACTGAATCAACCGTAAGATTTATTAACTCCAAAGGCAGCGCTGACACACCATTCAGCAATGGTGTGAACTTCACTTCGGTGTAACCTTTCAGCGTTTTTTGCGTCACATTGATATCCATGAGATGAATATCGTAGTGCAATACATCAATCGTGTCGCTGTATAAGGCTGATCTATAAGTCTTTATGGCATTTTGTGCATTTATGCCGGCACCTGTAAGTAAGGCCAAACTGAGTAGAAAAACTGCGCAAAACTTCATTTCATTAAAGTTTATTTCCTGAACAATAACTTAATAACTTTGTAAAGATATATACAAAACCGTTTTCCGTCGTTTATACAATCAACTGCATATCTCCCGGCTGCTTCTTAATCAGGTTAAAGCCGGTAAATAGTTCCCCGCTTATGAAAAAACTATTTCTCCTTTTATTTGCTCTGATGGCTTCGGTCATGGCATTTCCGCAGGAAGTGTGGACCCTTGAAAAGTGCATTGAGCATGCCCTTACCAGCAACATTTCGATAAAACAGCAAATGTTGCAGGTCGATGCCAATAAAGCAACATTGCTGCAGAGCAAACTCGACCTGTTGCCATCACTTAACGGCGGTGCACAACACGGATATAATTACGGCAAAACCGTTGACCGTTATACAAACCAGTTTGCCTCTAATAGTGTACAGTCCGATAACTTTTACCTGGGTTCGCAGTTGACCCTCTGGGATGGTTTTCAAAAAATCAACCAGATGAAGCGTAATAAAGCTGAACTGGAGGCTTCGAGTTATGATACCGATAAGTATATGGATGACCTTTCGCTAAATATTGCAACGGCTTATCTCCAGATCCTGTATTACAAAGAGGTGCTTCGTACTGCCCAGAGCCAGGTGGATATTTCGCAACAGCAGACTGACCGCCTGGCTATTTTGGTGAAGGAAGGCAAATCTGCCCAGGGCGACCTTTACAATATCCAGGCACAACTGGCTTCAGCAAAGGTTTCGGTAGTTGATGCACGCAACAACCTCGACCTGGCTTACCTTACTCTTGCCCAGATGCTGGATTTGCCTTCGACCGATGGATTTGAGATTGAGGTTCCTGACCTGGATATCGGCAGTGAGCCTACACTTGTTGCAAACCCTGAACAGGTTTACCTTTATGCACTCGAAACTCAGCCTGTTATCAAAAGCGCCGAATTAAGAGTAAAAAGTTCTGAATACGGTTTAATGCTGGCACGCGGAGCACAATCACCCACGCTTACGATGAGTGCTTCGCTGGCCACAGGTTATTCCGGGGCCGCACAGATGCTTGGTGATACCATGACCAAAGTTATCCCGATCGGCTATACGATGATAAACGGAATGCCTGCTGAGCTGGTGTATAGCTCATACCTCTATTCTACTTACAAGGATAAGCCTTTCGGCGATCAGATCAGCGATAATATTAACCGTTCTCTCAACTTCAACCTCTCCATTCCGATATTCAACGGGTGGGCAACCAGGTCTGCCATTAGTCGTGCCCGTATTAACGTGGAAAGTTCGAAATACAATCTCGACCAAAGCAAGCTGCAACTTCGTAAAACCATTCAGCAGGCTTACGCCGATGCTCATGGCGCTCTGGATAAGTACCAGGCCTCGCTTACAGGTGTTGAAGCCGCCCGTGAATCATTCCGTTATGCTGAACAAAAATTCAACGTAGGTCTCATGAATTCAGTAGATTACAACAATGCCCGCAAGGAATATGAAAAAGCCGACTCGGATATGATCTGGGCAAAATATGAATTCATTTTCAAGACAACGGTTCTCGACTTCTACATGGGTAAACCCATCACACTGAAAAGAAAATAACAACACAAACCCGAAATCCAAAACCTGATAAGTTTATAATTCCTGTAACGATGTTCAAGAAGAAAAATCTAATCCGAATCCTGGTTATCCTTGGTGTTTTGCTCATCATCGTATTTGCAGTGGCAAAGAAAAAAGGAGTGATCGGCAAACCAGATATTACCAAAATAGCAACCGAAATGGTGAAGAAACGTACCATCATCGAAACCGTTTCGGCCAGTGGTAAAATAGCTCCTGAGGTTGAAGTGAAACTATCACCCGACGTTTCAGGTGAAATTATTGAACTGCTCGTTAAGGAAGGCGACCAGGTGAAAGCCGGTGATTTCCTCGCTAAAATTAATCCTGAACTTTATATTTCGGCCAACGACAGGGCTGTGGCCGGATTAAACACTGCCAAAGCCAACCTGGCAAATACCAAAGCCAGGTATGCCCAGGTAAAAGCCCAGTTTGTGAATGCCAAAACTTCATTCGAACGAAGTTCAAAGCTTTTTGATCAAAAAACCATTTCACAGGCTGAATTTGATAACGCAAAATCAGAGTACGAAGTAGCCCAGGCCGAAGTTGATGCTGCCGAAGAGAGCGTGCGTGCTGCCGAATTCTCGGTAAACAGCGCCCAGGCCGGTGTGAAGGAAGCCCGCGAAAACCTCACAAAAACAACCATTTATGCTCCCGTTGGCGGAACAATATCCAAACTCAATGTCGAAAAAGGGGAGAGGGTGGCAGGAGCTTCGCAGTTTTCATCTGGTACCGAGATTTTGCGCATTGCCAATCTGCAATCAATGGAAGTTAATGTAAGTGTCAACGAAAATGATATTGTTCGCGTTAACCTTGGCGATACTGCATTGGTTGAAGTAGATGCTTACCAGAACCGCAAATTTAAAGGCCTGGTTACCGAAATCAGTACATCAGCCAATACCACCGGGGTAAGTGCCGACCAGGTTACCAATTTCGATGTCAAAATCCGTATTCTTCCTGAATCATACAAAGACCTGATAGATCCGAAACTGCCCAACAAATCACCTTTCAGGCCGGGTATGTCCGCTACGGTTGATATCCAGACTGAATCAGTTCTTGATGTGCTTGCCGTGCCTATTCAGGCCGTTACAACCAGGCAGGATAGCACACAGATTAAGCTGAAAAATGCTGAAAATAAAGACAAAAAGCCCGAAGGCGAAGGAGAGAATAATAAAGAAGAAACCAAGAAAAAGAATGAAGAAATACAGGAAGTAGTCTTTATTTACGACAAAGGCAAAGTGAAGAAAGTAAATGTTAAAACCGGAATCCAGGATAATACTTATATCACAATTACCGAAGGTCTCAAGGAAAACGACGAAATTATTGTTGCTCCTTATAGGGCTGTGTCTAAGAAACTTAAAGATGGTGATGAAGTGAAAAAGGTTGATATCAAAGACCTTTACAAAGACGAAAAATAATTGATGGTCATTTATCTCATACAAGCAGGCCCTTTTTAAGGGTCTGTTTTGTTTTTGCATCGTACTTTTGTCACTTGAATTTTTGAACTGATATGTCAATTATCCTGGGAATAGAAACAGCTACGGAAGTTTGTTCGGTTTCGCTACTGCGCGACGGAAACATAATAGCACTTAAAGAATCATCAGGTAGCAACGAACATTCCCGTTTACTTACGCCTTTTATCCACCAGGTGATGGAAGAAAGCGGCATTTCCTTGTCGCAGATTGATGCTGTAGCCGTAAGCATGGGCCCGGGTTCTTATACAGGCCTGAGAATCGGGGTTTCAACTGCCAAAGGTTTATGCTTTTCACTTGATAAACCTCTTATTGGTATCAGTACTTTAAAAGCCATGGCGTGGCAGGTTATGCATCATCCAGGTGAAGATAATGCTGGAAATAACAATTCCCTTCTTTGCCCAATGATTGATGCCCGCCGAATGGAAGTTTATCTGGCTGTTTTTGACAGAGAACTCCAGGAAATTTCTCCTGTTGAGGCCGTCATTATTGATGAAGATTCATTAAGGGAAAAAACCAGTCATAACAGGGTTCTTGTTTTTGGCAATGGTTCTGATAAATGCAAATCCATTCTTAGCAGGCGAGATAATATTTATTTCATGGACGATATTAAAGCAACAGCTAAATCTATCGCAGTGCTGGCTGAAGAAAAATTCCTTAATAATGAATTTGAAAATACAGCCTATTTTGAACCCTTTTATCTCAAAGATTTCATTGCCGGAAAACCACATGTGAAAGGTTTACATTAGTTTACCATGATTTCAAACCTCACCCTTATCCGGAATTATTTAAAAAGCAATACTTGTTAGTAAATTATTGTATAAGAGATTTCTCAAAATTTCATAATTCAATGATATTCAACTTTATAAAATATTTTTAATGAATTGCTAATTATACTATACACTCATTTACAACCAATTCTGTTTTTGCACCTTTTACTGTTAATATCGTTCGATTGCTGAACTTTCCGGTGCATAAAAAAACCTGATTATTAACAAAAGCGAACAAATGATCTCCTTTTGAAGAAGATGGTGTTAGTTATTGAAAGTTTTCATCCTTAGAGAACGTCTTTTTCAACAACACAAAGGTTGTTTATACTCCATAATTTATGAAATACCAGTTTATTAACAACTTTGTTAATAAGCTCATAAAAATTATAAAATCAACTAATTAGGATTAAAAAACTTGTTTATTAATTGTGTAAAAAGCTATGATAATAAACAATGCAACTTTTTCTCAATATTTCTATCAACGCTATTAACAGCTAATATATAATCACAATAAATTATTTAATATAAATTATATATATAATGTTTAAAAGTACTGTTTGTAATGAAAAGGAATAAAAAAACCTCCTGCGAAGGAGGTCTTTGAGGTATCAAGCGGAGTCGAACCGCTGTACACGGTTTTGCAGACCGTTGCCTAGCCACTCGGCCATGATACCGATTATAGGTGCAAAATTACTTAAGTTTTTCAATTTTCCAACAACAGCTCTTTTTCGTCACTGGCTAACAAAGTCAGACATTGCGGACAAAGACACGAATCATAATTGTTTTCAATGAATTCCAATGTTGCAGGTGATAAAGATATTTCATAACACCAGCACCTGGGAGAAGCACTGCAGGAGAATTTATTTCCGCAGCGGGGACAGTACTTTGTGCCGGTTTCCAATTTTTCCATTTAAAGTTAAATTACATGTGAAGAGTCACGCTCACTTGTTTCACCTTTCCACCAGCTGACAATGCTGGGTTTAGTTTGATTATTTTCACAGTAACGTGTTGTACTTCAGAAAAATGTTGAAATATTGAATCAAGAATTCTGCGTCCGACATGTTCAAGCAAATGAGATTTTTGCTCCATTTCGTTTTTTACAATTCTGTAAACTGACTGATAATTAATGGTTTGCTTTAAATCATCTGATAGTTCAGCATTGGATGTATCAGTTTCAATAATGACATCAGCCGAAAACCGGGTACCTATCACCTGTTCTTCTTTAAAACAGCCGTGATAGGCAAAAAATTCCATTCCTTCTATTGTTATTGTCGACATATAGTCCTTTTTGAAAGTATGAAAAACGTGAATGAGTTGCAAAATTAGAAATTTATAACCCGGCGTTTAAGCAATTAATGATACTATGGTATTGTATTTAGCTGACGGATAGTTTAAAACTGACTATTTTTGCACTTTCATTCACAAACGCTAAATTAACAGCAAAGTTTATTCAGAATGGCTGAAAACACAAATGAATCGTTACCCGAAGAAAAAGTTCCTGCTAATTTCATCCACCAGATCATACAGGAAGACATCCGAAACAATAAAAACGGAGGAAGAGTACATACACGGTTTCCGCCTGAACCTAACGGATATCTGCACATCGGGCATGCAAAAAGCATATGTCTCAATTTTGGAACTGCCTCAAAATTTGATGGTAAGTGCAACCTTCGTTTCGATGATACAAATCCGGTAAAGGAAGATACCGAGTACGTAGATTCAATTATGGAAGATGTTCGCTGGCTGGGTTTTGAATGGGACGGACTGTATTATGCTTCCGACTACTTTGACACCCTTTACGAATATGCTGAAAGATTGATTGTCAAAAAGTTGGCTTATGTTTGTGATCTTACACAGGAAGAAATAAGCCAGCAACGCGGTACTATTACAAAGCCAGGTACTGATAGTCCTTACAGAAATCGCACTGTTCAAGAAAACCTGGACCTTTTCAGGCGAATGCGTGCCGGTGAATTTGAAGATGGATCAAGGGTGCTGCGTGCCAAAGTTGATATGGCCCACCCCAATATGCTCATGCGTGATCCTATTCTTTACCGCATCCTTCATACCGAACACCACAACACAGGCGATAAATGGTGCATTTACCCGATGTATGACTTTGCTCATGG
>CAYXXU010000102.1:0-11317 GCA_964469155.1 uncultured Bacteroidales bacterium | reverse complement strand
AAGAGCAATGGAAGAGTGAGGAGGGTTTCCGGCAATACCTGGAAAGTGAAATGGAACAACTGGCCCATCCGCTGCTCCTCAAAGGGGTGAGAGGAACCACACCAGGGCAGTAAGGAAGGATATTATTCCACATCAATGGTTAAAAGCCCTGGCGAACCGTGACTTTTTAAATTTATATGTTTTTTACTTATCAATAAATTTTAAATAGGTTTTGCTAAGTAACTCGCCATCCACTTCCCAATCAGGCAATGGAGTGCCACCCCGGCCAACTTGACCAGATTAAGCACCAAAATGATGCTGGTAATGCTTTCTTCAACCCCAAGAGTTGCTGTCATAAAAAATGTATGGAATGTTGAACATAAATCGATAAAAGCTTGCACTTGCAAGGTTTACAGCAGCCCCAACCACCTCAAAATGAGCTATTTTCAAACACTGCTTAATCAGAAGCTTCTATTTATATTATTTGACCCCAAACTTTTTCAGGTTAACTCAACCATTCCACCATGTCAATGAGCTTTAAAGTATGCTTAAAAACATGCGTAAGAAATATTTTGTCATTCAAGTTCTTATGTTATTTAGCGATTGAAATGTTAAACCTCATCTCTTTGAAAAACAAATTATTATATTATTTCCAATATATCACAAAATTGAATCATTAATCAATAATCACTGTTATTTAAACTAATCCATGTTGAATTAATAAAATTCAGAAATTATGAAAAGATTTTATTCAGTTTTTATTTTGTGCATAATTGCTCTGCCGTTTGCTTGTTATGCGCAGGTTAACATTGACAATAACGGTAATACAACCATCAAGTACGGAACATTTGCTACAAGTGCAGATGCTGTTTAATATCTTGGAAATACGGATAACTATATTAAAAGTGTTTTTGGTTATGGCATAAAATTAGGTACTTCAGGAGCGCCGGATGTGATCAGAATAAAACAATATGATCAAACTGTCGGTATTAACCGGGACCCGGATGCTTCATATAAACTTGATGTAAACGGAAATATCAGGGTATATACAACTGTATATACGTCGGATAAAAGATTCAAAACTGACATAAGTAATTTGTCTTCTACCCTTGATAAAATAAAACAAATGCAGGGTATTTCCTATCGGTTGCTCGGCGAAGACCTGCAGCCCGTTACGCCATCTCAATCAGGTGTAAACAAGCAATTCGGTCTTTTTGCACAAGATTTAGGAAATGTTTACCCGGAATTGGTATATGAAGACTCGAAGGGATTTTTGTCTGTTGACTATGTCTCACTTATACCTGTTCTTATTGAGGCAATCAAAGAGCAGCAGAGTCAAATTGGTGATTTAAAGAAAAGAATTGATAACATGTCAAAATAAGTTTTTGGATATGAAACAGTTTCGCTGGTTGGTATTGTTGATTTTGTTCCTGATACCAACAACAATTTTAGCCCAAAATTATGAGTTTTCATACGGTTATGATGCTTCGGGAAACCGTACCAGCCGCACATTTACTTTAAAAAGTGCAACAATTCCACAGAAAGATTCGATATCAAGCAGGCAGGAAATATCCGAAATAGAACCAGAAATCCTGGAAGAGCTGATAAACGACCGTAAAGTAAGGATTTACCCCAACCCTACAAGAGGCGCTGTCGGCATTGAAATTCCTGAACTTCAGGATTTACCAGCAATGATTCGTTTATTTGGGATACAGGGAAACCTTATCCGAACATTCACCGTGAAAGGGGAATTCACCAATATTGACCTGAGCAATCAATCCCCGGGCATGTATATTCTGAAAATCAGTGTTGGCGGACAATCCTCTGACTGGAAGATCATTAAAGAATAACTTGCCTTTTGATTGATTTTGAGGAGTTTAATTACCATTCTGTTCAAGGCTAATTGGCTAAGTACCCTAAACCATTATAATTGCCTATATTTACTATAATGAAACTTAAACCTATCCTCATCATATTTTCGCTCCTGATCTTTGTTCTTACAGGGTGGGGACAGGAGTACAATGTAAGCCTTTCATCTCCCGAGAGTGGTACTCAAATTCATCAGGCACGCAACAGCATTACGTTGCTGGCAGGATACCGCTATACTCCCGGCGGTTCGGGTATGTTAGCCCAGATTGTTAATCCGGAGATAACCGGTATCGTATCCTTTAATAATCCACCTGTTGATCCTGCAAGCCGCACACTCAATACGGATTATCTTGCCGGTACAACGCCGGGGGCTTTTAATGTTAACCAGGCCGGAGGTGCCTCTTACACCATTCCCCTTGATATGTTGCAGGGGGTAAACGGACTTACCCCATCGCTTTCACTGGTCTATTCTGGCAATTCCGGACCGGGAATGGCAGGGTATGGCTGGCAAATAGGGGGTCTTTCGGTTATAAGCCGTGCGGGAAAGAATTTTTACAACGACGGCATGGCAAGAGGGATTGAACTTGACTACAATGATAAATTTTATCTGGACGGACAAAGACTGGTGCCGACCTCCGGAACCTACGGGTATGACCAGACTACCTACCAGACTGAGAGCGACATTTTCACCCGGGTACAGTCTCAAAACACAAGCGGGAACGGCCCGATGAAATTCATGGCACAGACCAAAGCGGGACTGAAAAACCTCTACGGTTACACTGATGACGGGTGCCAGAGAATAGACGGATATTCAGAGATTCTGAACTGGTATGTGACCCAGACACAGGACCTGTGGATGAATACCATAAATTACGCCTACCTGAGGAACGGGAACATGATCTACCCACGGGAGATAACCTATGGGCCGAACAAGATTACTTTTAATTACAAACAGCGGCCCGATGTAACCACCTCCTACCTGAAGGGAAAAACGATACGGCTGCAGTTGCTGCTGGATAAGGTCATCATTTCATACAACAGCAATGTTGTAAAAACCTATGAGATGAAGTATGTCCAGATCACGAATAACTACAACAGCTATTCGGCCTTGAACGAGGTTATTGAGTCGGGGACAGGTGGGACCAGACTTAATTCAACTGTTTTTAGTTATCAGACTCCGGCAAATGTAGATATGTACAAATGGAGATACAATAATTACAACAACTTTGTATCATATAAATCCAGATTATGTACCGGAGATTTCAACGGCGACGGAAAAGCAGACGTTTTTACCATCGACAACAAAGATGTAAGTGATGGAAATTATTCAGGTTGGACATTGCAGATAAATGATGGGAATGGAAACTTCACAAAAACTTCCGGTGATTTTTCCATAGACGAAAGTGAAATCCTGGAAATGTATGCCGTTGACCTGAACAGTGATGGTCGCCAGGATCTTATACTTAAAATTGATCTTGGAACAGCGTATTGGAATGGGATGATCTATCCACACGTTGAACAGTATTTGTATTCCATTAGTTCAGGCTCTTCATTGAATCCATTGGTTGATATCGGAAATGCTTTAAATTCCAGTTTGTATTATAAAATTGACAATAATCACATCGGTGACTTTAATGGAGATGGATTATGTGATATTTTAATCATTCACAATTCAGATGGATACTGGTCTGTTTATTCATTTACCTACACGAATGGCAATCTGAATCCCCTCACTAGAATTGGTAACGGTCAGTTTGATAAGTTTTCAAATGATTCAAAAAGATTTGTATCCGATTTTAACGGTGATGGACTGGCTGAAATATCGACCATTGATGTCAATGGAATTACAGCCTACAAATTGAATGGCTCTTCTTTCTCTCTGGTGTATTGTTCCAATTTTCCGGCTTCAGCCCATAATTTTCAGGTTGGGGATTTTAATGGGGACAGTAAAACGGATTTTTTCGTTTACGGATTCAATAATGTCGATTGGCCGGTCTGGCAGATTAATTTATCCAATGGTTCCGGACTTGAACCCATTTTCTTTCCGGCGAAAAAAAGTAACCTGAAAGATGATATTGTCAGAACCGGAGATTTTAACGGAGATGGCTGTACTGATTTAATGGTTACAGCAAGTACGGATAATGGTTGGTCAGGTCATTATTACTATATTTCACAGGAATATGGTAAAAATTTCTATTCCTGTTTTTTGCCGAACAGTGGATCTCCTTCAAATACTGCTTCAAATTCTTATTTTCTCAACGATTTCAATGGCGATGGCCGGACAGAATATCTTTGCATCGACGGTACTTCAAATCCATGGTGGAATGGATTTATGATATACGCTCAGAATGGAGACGGCAGTACAACGCCGATGCTTCATAAAGTGGCCAATGGTTTAAACACCCTGACAACGGTTAATTATACCCGCTTATCACAGGCATCAGGTTCTGTGTATAATATTGGTTTATCAAATCCGGCCTTCCCCGTGTTTAATTACCAGGGCCCTCTTCCGGTAGTCAGCTCACTTACTGTTGATAATGGGTTAGGAAGCTCAAATATCCTGAGTTACTATTATGAGGGTGCCTGCATCCACCAGCAGGGCAAAGGATTCCTGTGTTTTTCAAAAACTGTCCTTACCGATGTCTCAGACTCTTTGGTGAACGAGACATTATCTGACTTTAATACCACCTATTATTACCCTCAGGTTAACACCGTTACCAGTAAAACTTCCGCCGGAACAACAATTGAAACCACCGCTAATTCCTGGACACAAACGGTACTGGATTCGGAGAACAAACGAATTTTCCCGTATATTTCCTCTTCAACGCAAACCAATTCCCTTACCAGTTATTCCATTACCCAAACCTCACAGTTTGATAATTACGGTAACCCAACCAGGGCAAGAATCAATTACAACAACGGGATACGCGATTCAACCATCGTAAATTACACCAACACAGTGAATTCTACCGAATGGAAGTTAGGGAGGACAGATAATTCGACTGTATATAATTTAAAGAGTGGCGAAACCACCGTAAGTCATTCTGTTCGTTATACCTATTCCACCGACGGCATATTAAAACCAGATTATATCTATTACAATGAAGGAACCCCTCTTGCTTTTACCAAAAACCACGATTATAACAGCCAGGGTAATCTCATCCAGGTAGTTACTTCGGGAACCAGCATAGGCACCAGTCAGGTAAGCTCTATATACGATACCGATTATATTCGGTTAAAAACAAAAACCGATGAACTGGGGCACACCGTTACCTTGAGTTACAATTCTTATGGTCAGCTCTTGACTGAAAAAGATTACCTGAATAATACCAACACGTATGCTTATGATGCCCTGGGGCGTGAAACTTCTGCTACAAACTCCGACGGGTCACAGACAACTACAGCTTATGTATGGGCCGGAACACATAAGCCTTCATTGGGCAGTTTTGGAGTGTCACAAACCAGGAATGACGGTTCGGTACAAACAACCTGGTACGATAAACTGCAAAGGGCTATCCGCTCGGAAAAAAAGGGATTTGACGGGCAAATGATCCTGATCGATACGGAATACTATCCCGCCGGACAGCTTCACAGGGTATCAGATCCCTATTATGCCAATGGCGCCCGGGCCTGGGCTGAGACCTACGGTTATGATGCTTATGGAAGAACTACCTCCATTACACGCAATTCAGGACGAAACTCCAGCTATACGTATGACAATGGGACCATAAATGAATCCACCGTGGATAGATTTTTCTCAAAGAACTATGGGCCAGATGGTTCATTGATCTGGGCATCAGATAGAGGCGGAGCAATTTCGTATGCTTATTATCCCGACAGAAAAGTCAAAAGCATAACCGCTCCCGACGGTTCGGTAACCTCCATGCAGTATGCCGACGCAGCCCGCAACCAGACCCAACTGTTAGATCCCAGCGCCGGAACGATCAATTACACTTACGATGCCTTGAGGCGGGTAAAAACCCATACCGATGCCCGAAATAAAGTTACCACTTATACCTACCTGGCCGATGGTAGATTGGACAAGGTCGTAAATCCCGAAGGAACTACCTCCTACAGCTATAATACCAACAAGCAACTATCCGGTATAACCAACACCAGCGCCGGCGTGAGCAGAACTTATGGATATGACAGCAAAGGCAGAATAACGGGTATCACCGAGACCATTTCAGTGGCTCCCTTCTCAACCTCATTTACCTATGATCAGGTTGGCAGGTTACAAACACGAACGTATCCTTCAGCGATCACTGAAACGTTCGGGTATAATATTTATGGCTATTTGTCCAGCTTCTCGACAGGGGGTTCGGTCCGTTACAGCATAACAGGCATGAACCCCCGGCAGCAGGTTACCGGGGTAATCTACGGGGATGGTACACTTACCGGGACCCATAAGTTTGACGGTTATGGATATCCTATAGAAGATTCCACCGGTACCGTACATAATTATGGCTACTCATTCAATTCGGTTACCGGAAACTTAAATTCCCGCCAAAACTACAAACGAAATTTATCGGAAAGTTTTGACTATTCAGATGGCCTCGACTGCTTAACCAGCGTGACCGGGCCGATAAACCTGTCAATGACATATGCGGCCAACGGCAATATCCTGACCAAGTCAGATATCAACGCCACCACGGCGTTTACCTATGGTGCCGGTGCCGGGCCTTACGCTTTAACCAAAGTGACTTCTTCAACAGGGGTAATCCCTGCTGTCAGCCAGACTGCCACCTATTCTTCATTTGAAAAAGTAAACACATTTAGCCAAGGAGCTTATGCTGCGACCTTTGCATACAACAGCGATAACCAGCGCGCTAAAATGGTAGTTACCCAGAGCGGGTCAACCATTCTGACCAGATGGTATGCAGGTAGCAGTTACATCAAACAAACTGAAGGTTCGGTAACCAAAGAATTTACCTGGATTGGGGGTGATGCTTATACCGCTCCGGTGTTAGCCATTACCCAAAGTGGGACAACCACTTATTATTACCTGTTGCGTGACCACCTGGGGAGTATCACCCATGTTACCGACGCATCAGGAAATGTACTGAATGAATACTCCTTCGATGCGTGGGGGCGAAGGCGGGATTACTCCAACTGGGGCTATTCGGTGGCTTCTCAGACAGACATCCTGCCAGACCGGGGCTTCACCGGGCACGAGTACCTTAAGTACTTCAACCTGTACAATATGAATGGGCGACTATACGATCCTCTGATAGCCCGCTTCCTGAATGTTGACCCGTATGTCCAGATGCCTGACAACAGCCAGAGTTTAAACAGGTATTCTTACTGCCTCAATAACCCACTTGTTTATACCGACCCTTCGGGTGAATTTATCTTTACTGCATTTTTAGGTCCTGTAGGAGCTATTATTGATGCAGCTTGCTGGGGGGCTGTTATTGGCGGTGCTGGCTATACGGCAAGTGTTGCCTTTAGTGATGGAGGTTTCAACAATTGGAATAGCGGAGCCTTTTGGAAATCGGTTGGCGTAGGTGCTATTTCGGGAGCCATTACTGGCGGAGTTGGTCAAATGTTTGGCCCAGTCGGTAGTATGGGATTTGGAGGAGAAATAGCCAGGGCATATACACATGGTTTTGCGCAAGGTATGGTATCTGAATTTACAGGTGGTGACTTTATGACTGGTTTTGCTGCTGGCGGATTAGGTTCACTTGCCGGCTCTTCTTTTATGATGTATGGAGGCAAGTTTGCAAGTAGTACTTTTGGAACTTATGCATTTTCCGGATTAGCTGGTGGTGTTGGTGCGGAATTAACTGGCGGTAATTTTTGGGAAGGTGCAGCAGTTGGTGTAATGAATGCAGGCTTAAACCATTTACAGTCTGTTGTTGGAGAAGCAGGAGCAAGGTACTATGCTAATAAGAAAGCAGGTTATGGTGATATGTGGAATAACTCATTTGTTGATGGAAAAGCCACCAGAGAAGTATCTGCTTGGGAATTAGAAAATGGAGACACGATAATGCTGCCATATGACAAAAATGACCTTACGACAAGTTACAATGATGCTTTAAAAGTTGTTAAGATAGATGGGAAAAGATATGTGCAGTTTAACGGGAAGACCTATGCTTTAGCAACTCATGCACACACTCACCCAAGTATGGCAGGGCCAAATGCTCATCCAATTGGATTAAGCCAAGCAGATTTAAATATGCAAAAGTTTATTGGACGGCCAATTAATATCCTTTACAATAAAGGAATATATTCCGTTAATGGAACTTATAACTATAAAGCAAAAGTTTGGAATTATAAATATACAGGAACATGGTAAGGGGATTGATTTATATAGTAGTAGGTATGTTGTTGTGTTCTTGCAAAAATCATGAAGGCAATAGCGGTATGCACGAAATTGAAATTCCTTTTGCTCATATAAAAAATGAGAGTTTGGTTCGTGAGATAAGTTTATACATTGATAGTGTAAACATTCCAAATTTGAAAAACAAAATTGTTCATGTGAGTGTCAGACAGTTTGAAGATACTACAGTGTATAAATTGAACTATGCTACAAGTGCATTTGGATTGATAAATACACCTTCAACCTTTTACATTAAGACAGACAAGAAAGTAATAGCTTTTTCCTATGATGGAGTACAAGAAATTGGTTTGTCGGAAAGTATAGCGTGGGAATATTTGAAGAAGGTTTTTCCTGAAGAATATAATTATTATCAAGAGAATAATGATTACCCACCACCTCCAACATCAAGAGAAATTGTTTGGATATTAACATTTAACCAAGGTAAGTTAATAAAAAAACAAGAAATCATAAATTAAACAAAAGAGGCTGTCTCAAAAGGGCAGCCTCTTTAATTTGTTGATAATCAACACTAAGTTGTTAAGAACTTTCCTCTAAATATACTCATTATCAGCAGTATAATGAGTATATTTAGACATGAGAACAAGACGAATAAAATTCAAGCCGTACAATCAAGGACAGTTGATGGTTTTACCCCCGACGTTTGATGATTTGATACCTGAAACCCACCCAGTTCGTATAGTAAGCCAAGTAATAGACCAGATCAATTTGGATCCTTTACTCCACAAGTATAAGGGAGGAGGGACGAGTAGTTATCATCCCCGGATGTTGCTTAAAATACTGGTATACGGATATTTATGTAATGTTTATTCTTCGCGAAAACTTGAGTCTGCCACACAGGAGAACATTCATTTTATGTGGCTTAGTGGCATGGAGAAACCGGATCACAATACAATTAACCGTTTTCGCAGTGACCGGTTGAAGGGAGTGATCAAAAAAGTATTCAGCCAGGTAGTTTTGATGTTGGTAGATTCCGGGCATCTTGATTTGCAGAAAGTTTACACTGATGGAACCAAAATCGAAGCCAATGCTAATCGTTACACTTTTGTGTGGGGGAATGCGATAAAAACCAACAAAGAGCGGATTAGCAAGCAACTGGAGGAGTTGTGGGTTTACACGCAGAAAATCGCTTCAGAAGAATTAAAGGATACTGCACCTACCAGTTTTACCTCGATTGATCCCGAAAAAGTTCGTGAAACTATCGATCAGATTGATAAGGCTTTGGAAGATAAGCCTGTACCACAAAAGATAAAGCAAAAAATAAGATATGCCAAAAAGAATTGGCCGGAGAAGCTTGAGGAATATAAAGAAAAGGAGAAGATTTTGGGAGATCGGAATAGTTTCTCAAAGACTGATCCCGATGCCACATTTATGCGCATGAAAGAAGATCATATGAAAAATGGTCAATTAAAACCTGGATATAATGTCCAAATAAGCACAAATAATCAACTGATCGGTAACTATTCAATCCACCAGGATACCACGGATACGAAAACCCTGAAGCCACATTTGCTTTCCTTTGAGAAGCAATATGGTTTCATGCCGCAGGAATTGACTGCAGATGCAGGCTATGGATCGGAAGAAAACTATGAATTCATGGAAAACAGCCAGATTGAAGCCTATGTAAAGTATAACTATTTTGATAATGAACAACATGACAGTGGGTCCTCAAAAGGGGAGTTTCATCCTGATAATCTGTACTATAACAAATCACTTGATTGCTACTTTTGTCCTATGGGACAACCAATGACATTTGTCGGAACCATAAACAAAAGGACTAAGGCCGGATATAAAATAACCCTCTCCAGGTACCAGGCTCAAAACTGTAATGGTTGTCCCTTGAATGGAAGATGTCATAAAAGTAAGCAGAACAGAATAATCGAGGTAAGTCACAGGGCGAATGAACTCAGAACTAAAGCCAGGGACAGGTTACTGAGTGAGAAAGGTAGGAAGCACCGAAAACAAAGGCCTGTTGATGTGGAGCCGGTTTTCGCGATGATAAAAATTAACAGTGGATTTAAAAGGTTTATGCTTAGGGGAATTGCTAAAGTAAATGTCGAGTTCGGTCTGTTGGCAATTGCACATAATCTTAAAAAGATAGCATAGACCCGAAAAAAAAACTGAAAATCTGAAAAAAAAGAACCTGTGGAGTCGATCTCAGGTTAAAGCAAAACAAGAAAAGTAAAAAAAATACCAAAAAGCTTAAAGATTGGAATACTTCGGCTCAAGGAAAGCTTAAAAGGAAGTTTTAAAAAAAAAAGAAGCCGCCTCGCTTTTGAGACGGCCTCTTTTTATTTATAAGCTTGCCTGGCTTTGGCATCACGCACCGCCATATCAATAAAGTAGTAAATTTTGTCTTTGTCGTCTTGTGTAAGGTTTTCAATATCTTCAAGCCTTTTTAAAAGCTCTTTATCTAAAACCGCACTTTCAGAACCACCCAGTAAATAATCAAGAGTAACACCGAGAGAATCCGCAATATTTTTAGCTGTCTCAATAGACCATGTCTATGATATTGGCTCTGGAGGATTACCATCTGGCAAATATTACGGAGCAGAACTTTCTTTATCTAAAGGCTATTGGAATATCTCAAAAACCACTTATTGGAGGTTCTTCAATATATAGTAGCTACTACAATCTTGAGGTGGGCAGGACTTTAAATTATCAATATTTACACAACACCTATCGTTACAATCCACTTGGGTTACGATTACATATTTACAAATAACATGGAATTGCATAGAGGAGAACTTTTTTTCATTGAAGTAATAAGGCAATTTGAATTTTTACTTATAATGCGAGCTGCTTAATCTTCCCCTTAGTAATAAAGCCATAGATAAGCGAAGACGCTCTATAGTGTTGGTGACCAATGGTATCTAAAGTCATGAAATGGAGCAACTGGCCCATCCGCTGCTCCTCAAAGGGTTGAAAGGAACCAGGGCAGTAAGGAATCTCTGGAATCTTGAGTCTTGAATCCGACATTCAGCATTCAAGATTCCGACCTTCATAAGTCAGGATTCCAGACTCCGCTGCCTGTAGCCGTCTATGGCCTTTTTGACCGATCCGAATTCCAGCAAGAGTTGCCGGGCCTCAGTGGCTTCCAATCCCAGTTCTTCCATGAGCATGCGGGTG
>CAYXXU010000101.1:0-11437 GCA_964469155.1 uncultured Bacteroidales bacterium | reverse complement strand
TCAAAGAACAATATAATTTATTTAACAAACAATTTTAACGCATCAGTAGTAATTCCTCTTATTTTATCAACGCTACGCTTCTCTTAATAAATCCTGTCAGTTCCTCCCCTTTCAGCAGGTTTTGCGACAGGCGGGCCAGGTCGAAATACTGGGTTACCAGTTCGTTCTGATGGGTTTCGTCGGGATTGTTTAAAATGGCGAGCATGGTGTCGTTGTTGGCATTCACCACCAGATTGTAAATTTCGGGCATGTTTCCCATATAGGAATAGGCGCCACCTCCGCCCAGGGCTGCCATATCTTTCATACGGCGCATAAACTCCGGCTGGATAATGGTCATCGGAAGTTCGTCGACCGCTAAGGATTCGAATTGTATATGGAACTTTTCTTTGGGAACGCTGCGTTCGATGATGACCTGCAGGGTTTTCTTCTCCTCATCGGTAAGTTTTGATGAAGGCGCTTCTTCCTTTTTAATAAGCTTATCGATGGTATCGGAGTCGACGCGTGCAAACGACGATTTTTCGAACTTCTGCTCCAACTGATTTATAAAATGCATATCGATGGGGCCGTCCATCAGCAGCACATCGTAGCCACGCTCGTTGGCATTTTTGATAAAGCTGTGTTGCTCGTCGCTATTGGTGGTATACAGATGTATCAGTCGTTTATCCTTATCGGTCTGCAAGGAAGAGATCTTATCTTTATACTCATCGAAAGTGAAATACTTGCCTTCTGTGTTCTTGAAAAGGCAAAATTTTACGGCACGTTCGTAGAATTTTTCGTCAGAAACCATACCGTATTCGATAAATATTTTCAGATCGTCCCATTTTTTTTCGAAATCTTCGCGGTTGGTCTTAAAGAGTTCTTCCAGTTTATCGGCCACCTTTTTGGAGATATGGGAAGAAATTTTCTTCACGTTGGGGTCGCTTTGCAAATAGGAACGAGAAACGTTTAACGGAATATCGGGCGAATCGATCACACCATGCAACAGGGTGAGGAAATCGGGAACGATACCCTCAACCGAATCGGTGACGAACACCTGGTTGCAATACAACTGTATCTTATCGCGCTGCACCTCAAAATTGCGTTTCACCTTGGGGAAATATAATATACCCGTAAGGTTGAAAGGATAATCGACGTTGAGATGAATGTTGAACATGGGATCGTCGAAATTCATAGGATAAAGTTCGTGATAGAACTCCTTGTAATCTTCCTCTTTCAGGTCGGCGGGCTTTTTGGTCCAGGCCGGGGCTGAATTGTTGATGATACGGGGTTTTTCAACTTCCACGCGCTTATCATTGCCGTCTTTATCTTTTTCACCTTCTACGGTTTCCCAGGTCTTTTGCATACCAAACTGAATAGGCACGGGAAGGAACTTACAATATTTCTTCAGTATCTCCAATATTTTAAACTCCTTAGCATAATCATCTGAATCGTCGGCCAGGTGCAAAATGATCTCGGTACCGCGGTCGTGTTCTTTCAGGTCGGTCATGGTATAATCGGGACTTCCGTCGCACACCCATTTCACGGCTTTGGTATCACCTTCGGTTTTATAGGTTTTGGTGCGAATCTCCACTTTTTTCGATACCATGAAGGATGAGTAGAAGCCCAGGCCAAAATGTCCGATAAGTGTTTGCTGGTCGGTTTCCGATTTGCCCATATAGGTCTTCACAAACTCTTCGGCGCTCGAAAAAGCGATTTGGTTAATGTATTGATCCACTTCTTCGGCATTCATACCAATGCCACGGTCCTTAATAGTCAATATCTTTTTCTTTTCATCGAGGCTTACCTGAATGGTAAGATCGCCCAGTTCGCCATCGAATTTCCCTAAAGAGGAAAGCACTTTGAGTTTCTGAGTAGCATCAATTGCATTCGAAATTAACTCTCTGAGGAAAATGTCGTGATCGGAATACAGGAATTTCTTAATAATGGGGAAAATGTTCTCGGTTTGTACGTTGATCTTGCCTTTTTGCATAGCTATAAAGTTTTATGATTATTCCGCCACCTGACAAAGGATGTGCCATTTGCTTTTTGCTGACAAAATGACTTAAAAAGAGGAAGGGATGGATGGATGGTTGGATGAATGCATTGTTACATTGCTAAATGGTTAAATTGTTATAATAACATGGATAGTTGCTTGCGGCTATTAATGAAATTTAAACTTAGGCTAAAAATGAAACTTATTTTATAATTTTACCACATGAAGCGTTTTTTCACCCATTTTCGATACCATATTATTATAGTGAGTCTTTTTATTTTGGCAGGTCAGGTTTCGGCTCAGACAAAAAGCACTTTAGAAAATGAGATAGACGTTTTGAAAAATGATAAAGACCTGAAGCCTGCGAGCTGGAGTGTTTTTGCAATGGAAACCGCGACAGGGAATATTTTGGCTGATTATAATCCGGATGTGGTTCTGGAACCGGCTTCAGTAATGAAAATTGTTACTACAGGGGCAGCTTTATCAATTTTGGGTCAGGGGTATACATTTGAAACCCGTCTGCAATATTCAGGCAGTATTGATGCCAACGGCATACTGCACGGGAACCTTTATATTACCGGAGGGGGCGATCCCACCATAGGTTCAAAGCGTTTTGGAAAAGAAAATTCGACCGACAGCCTGTTCACTGAATTTGCATTTGCTTTGATAAAAAACAATATAAAGCACATAAACGGAAAAATGATTGCCGATGCCTCCGTGTTTCCCGATAATCCCATGGCATACAGTTGGGGATGGGAAGATATAGGCAACTATTATGCCTCAGGCGCCTGGGGAATTAATGTGAACGAGAACCTGTATCGCCTTTACTTCGATGCCGGGCAAAAGGTTGGCGACAAAGCAACTTTGGTTAAGATGGAAGCTGAAGCCGATGGTATTCATTTTATAAACCGGGTAATCACAGGCAAGGCAGGTTCGGGCGATAATGTGATTATTTTTGGCGCCCCGTATAATGACCAAAGGATACTGGAAGGAACGGTTCCGTTGGGAAAAATGAATTTCGATGTAGATGGTTCGCTGCCTGACCCTCCCTCCTGCCTCATCAATGCTTTTGCTAAATACCTTATCAATATTGGTATTACTGCCGACAGCACCCCGACCACCCAGCGTGAGATGGAATGGAAAGGGAAAACCGATACGAATGCCAGAATAACCCTTGCCATTCACAAATCGCCACCCCTGTCAGAAATTATTTATCCTACCCATATCAAAAGTGTGAATCTTTTTGCAGAAGCCATGCTCAAAACAATAGGGAAACTCAGGAAAAATGAAGGTTCAGTTGCGGCAGGAACCGAAGTGGTTACTGAATATTGGAACAAAAAGGGAATTGATCTGACAGGATTCGACATGCAGGATGGCTGCGGGCTTTCGCGTAAAAATAAGATAAGCACACGGCAACTTGTCAGCATATTACAGACCATCCAGAGTGAGAAGTATTTTACGGTTTTCGAGAAGTCGCTGCCCCTTGCCGGTGTTTCAGGAGGCATGGCATCATTGCTGAAAGGCAGTATGGCCGAAAAGAACCTGAAAGCCAAAACCGGGAATATGGAAAAAATAAAATCGTATGCCGGTTATGTAAAAAATGCCGGTGGCAAAGATGTCTCATTTGCCATTATTGTGAACAATTATTCGTGCAACAATGCCGTTCTCAGGCAGAAACTTGAAAAACTGATGCTCCTGATCGCCCAAACCAAATAAATCTGATTTTAATTTTTCTGTCTTTTTGTCATAAAATTGACAGATGAAACTTCCAAATTGAGATTTTTATGCCAAATTATCAGTTAATGTTGCGATAATTTGATTGGCATAATGCTTGACGTACCGACCTGAAACCAATTTTTAATAAATTTAAAAGATATAAATTATATGGGAAAGATCATTGGAATAGATTTAGGAACCACCAATTCATGTGTTGCCGTGATGGAAGGCAACGAACCGGTTGTAATACCCAACAGCGAAGGAAAACGCACCACACCATCTATTGTTGCTTTTATTGATAATGGAGAACGTAAGGTTGGCGATCCGGCAAAACGTCAGGCCATTACTAACCCCAAACATACCATTTCGTCAATCAAACGTTTCATGGGCGAAACTCACGACAGAGTTACCAAAGAAATTCAACGGGTACCATACACGGTTGTTAAGGGCGATAATAATACCCCACGGGTGAAGATAGACGACCGCTTGTTTACCCCACAGGAAATTTCGGCCATGGTACTTCAGAAAATGAAGAAAACGGCTGAGGATTATCTGGGAACCACCGTTACCGAAGCTGTTATTACCGTACCAGCCTACTTCAGCGATTCGCAGCGTCAGGCTACCAAAGAAGCCGGAGAAATTGCTGGGCTTACGGTGAAACGAATCATTAACGAACCTACTGCTGCCGCTTTGGCTTATGGGCTTGATAAAAAGAACAAGGATATGAAGGTTGCCGTATTCGACCTGGGAGGCGGAACTTTTGATATCTCGATACTGGAACTGGGCGAAGGCGTTTTTGAAGTAAAATCAACCAACGGAAATACTCATCTTGGAGGTGACGATTTCGATCATAAAGTTATCGACTGGTTGGCACAAGAATTTAAAAACGAAGAGAATATAGACCTTACCAAAGATCCTATGGCTTTGCAAAGGTTGAAAGAAGCTGCTGAAAAAGCCAAGATCGAACTTTCAAGCTCAGCCGAAACTGACATAAACCTGCCTTATATTACATCCGTTGACGGCGTTCCAAAGCATTTGGTCAGAAAACTGACCCGTGCAAAATTCGAACAACTCAATCACGACTTGTTCACATCAACCATGGAACCCTGCCGTAAAGCATTAGCCGATGCCAACCTAAAAACTTCTGATATCGACGAAGTGATATTGGTGGGAGGTTCAACCCGTATTCCTATCATTCAGAAAATGGTGGAAGATTTCTTCGGAAAAACTCCTTCCAAAGGTGTGAATCCTGATGAGGTAGTTGCCGTAGGCGCTGCAATTCAGGGAGGTGTTCTTACCGGTGAAGTGAAGGATGTATTGCTTTTAGACGTTACTCCTCTTTCGTTAGGTATTGAAACCCTGGGCGGTGTAATGACCAAACTAATAGAATCGAACACTACGATTCCAATAAAGAAATCGGAAACATTCTCGACAGCCGCTGATAACCAAACTTCGGTTGAGATCCACATTCTGCAGGGCGAAAGGCCCATGGCAAACGGAAACAAAAGTATCGGACGTTTCCACCTGGACGGCATACCCCCTTCACCGCGTGGTATTCCTCAGATCGAAGTAACTTTCGATATTGATGCCAACGGTATTTTAAATGTTCATGCTAAAGATAAAGCTACCGGAAAATCACAACAAATTCGCATCGAAGCTTCTTCAGGTTTGAATGAGCAGGAAATTAAACGTATGAAAGATGAAGCTGCCGCCAATGCTGAAGAAGACCGTAAAGCCAAGGAAATTGTCGATAAGTTGAACGGAGCCGACTCACTGATTTTCCAGACCGAGAAACAAATGAAAGAGTATGGTGATAAAATTCCGGCCGACAAAAAAGAACCTATTGAAACTGCCTTGAAAGAACTGAAAGAAGCTCATCAAAGCAAAAACATTGAAATGATAGATGCTGCCATGGCTAAAATGAACACTGCATGGCAGGCTGCCAGCCAGGATATGTACAATGCTTCTCAGCAGCAAGGCCCTACTGATCAGCAAACTCCTCCCAATGAAAATCCGGGCGGAGGAAACGATAATGTTACCGATGTAGACTTTGAAGAAGTAAAAGAAAAATAACTGCCGATAAAAACGGGTGAAAAAACACCCGTTTTTTTTATCTATTACATTCCTAAAGAGAATTAAATTCGTATCTTTGTTCTAACCCTAAAAAAATTCATTATGAAAAAAATTTACCACATTATTGCTCTGGTTGCAATTATCACAGCCTTCTCATTTTCAGCAAAATCGCAGATAATAATATCAGCGGCTATGATCAATACCCCCAGTTCTGATTCGGCCTATGAATATGTGCAACTTATTGCGACCCAAAATATTGATTTTTCAACGAATAATTACTCACTCGTATTTCTAAATAACAGTGCTGCAACAGTAAATGGATGGGTTACAGGCGCTGCTATCAGTTATAAATTTAATATTACCTCAGGAACTGTAAGTCGCGGAGACGTATTTTATGTGGGAGGCAGCGGCAAAAGAATTGATGGAAGCGGTTCAACGGATATCAGCAGTTTGAATTGGATAAAAACCATAAATACTGTAACAACAGCCGGTGACGGTTTTGGTAACGCCAGCGTATCCGGAGTCTTAGGAAATGCAGGTGCCAATGCTGATGGTGTAGGCATATTTTTAGGCACTGCAATTGATTCGTCTAGTGTTCCTTTAGATGCGATCTTTTATGGATCATCCATCGGATCGGCATTTAGCAACGCTACTTCACCCTTTAAAGGATACAAAGTACCTACAAACGACCACTACGATCATGCTCAGGGTTTATTCGGACAGGGAACCAACACTTATTTTAATTTCGGACGCAATCTGCAGGATACCTTATTATCGTTCACCGGAACCTATGATACTATTACTCACACCTGGACCACTCCAAGAGCCACCACTTATGTGGTTCTGAACAGTACTGCACCCATAAGCGCCATCAATTCCAATATTACCTTGGTTGGCACCGGGGTTGGAATCAAACAAAATGATGCTCTCGAAAATATCAGCATTTACCCCAATCCTTCGAACGGGAACTTTTCCATCAATAATCCTTCAGAAAATAATGTCACTGTTGACGTTTTAAATATTCTGGGCAGTTCGGTGCTGAAAACCCAATCGTCGGAAAAGAATATCAATATCAATCTCGAAAAGGCTTTGAAAGGAATTTACCTTGTTCAGGTAGTGAACTGGCAAGGCCAGAAAACTGTAAAGAAGCTGGTGATAAAATAATTCAATTTTTGTATTCAAGATCAGGGGATGTTTATCGGTAAACATCCCTTTTTTTTAACAGGCAATATGTTGCGTCGCGTACTGATCTTCTTTTTTCTGTTTCAGCTATTTTCGCCTGCAAAAGCACAGGACGAACGCCCAATGCGCATTGAAATAGAGGCTAAATCCAGTTCGGATAACTATAATATTATCCCTTTCGGAAAAAAAGGAGTGCTTCTTTTCTATCAAAGCAATGCTACCTGGCAGGAGGCAAATGCCCGCTGGATATTCTCATTGTACGACATTAATTTTAAGGAAATCTGGACAAAAAATTATTCTGACAGCAAATACATGAACCTGCGTTTGCAGGATAAGGACGATGATAATCTCTACCTGTTTCTGCAAAAGGCTGTGGGCAAAAACCAGAAAGATGATTTTTCGGTGGTTACCATTAACATTAATACCGGAAATATAAGCAGTGTGAAAGGCGTTAACCCCGATCATTCAGATGTAAACCTGTTCCGGGTGCTAAATAATAAGGCTTATTGCGGAGGGGCCACCGTACCCTCATTGGGAGCCGAGATAGGCCAGGTGTTTTTCAGTCTTACTTTGGTTCCCTTCTTTTCGGGGCTCACCCTGCTGAAATATCATCCTTCGTTTTTTACGGTCGATCTGGGCAGCGGAAGTATCAGCAGCATAAAAGAACGCCCCAAAGGTCAGGCATGGGTGGAAAGTATGGAAACAAACCATGCAAAAAATTCAATCTTACTCACCATAAAAAACCATATTCCGTCGCGGAAAAACTTTATGTACCTGAACGAATACGATGCTAAAGGCAACAAACTGAACTCCATTGAACTCGTAACCAATAATACTAAGCGCAAGTTGAACACGGCAAAACTTTTGAGTCTGGGCGACAGCGCCGAAATAATTATAGGGTCGTATAATAATAAAGTGAACGGATATGGCGCCAATGCAGCCAACAATGCCTTTAAGGAAGCTTCGGCGGGCATATATTTTACCCGTGTGGAAGGCGGGCAACAAAAGTTTATTACATTTTATAATTTCTCTGAACTGAAAAGTTTCTCATCCACACTGAACAGCAATAAAGCCCTCAGATTAAAACAAAAAGAAATACGAAAAAAGGCCCGTGGTAAGGAGATCTCCTTCGAAATCTCTATGCTGATTCATGATATTATTGTGAAGAACGGGCAGTTTATTTTTATTGCAGAAACATACAGACCCGAATACCATAACGTTTCCTATACCACCTACGATTATTACGGGCGGCCCAACACCTCCACCTATTCGGTTTTCGACGGATACCGCTATTCGGATGCCATCATCATGAGTTTCGACAAAGAGGGAAATTTGCTTTGGGATAATGCGTTCGAGATGAATGATGTGTTAGCGATGAACCTGGACGAACGAGTGGAAGTGCTGTTCAGCGAAGATGATATTATTCTGACCTATAGCAATGAAGGAGAAATCGAATCGAAAATAATTCGTGGTAACGAGGTTGTGGAGGGCAATACTTCAACACCCATACAAACCAATTATAAGAACGACAAACTGATATCAGACTATAACAGCGATATGGTTTACTGGTATGGAAATTATTTTATCTCTTACGGCTACCAGCGCATCAAAAACACCAGCCCCGATGCCCGATCGAAACGCACAGTGTTTTATTTTAATAAGATAGGGTTTTATTAGGAGGAAGTTGGGAGTTGGGAGTTGACCTACCTCTTACTAAATACCAGCGCTACTTTATTAAAGTTGGCAGCAGCATTCACCACACGACGATAGTCTTCAAACTCTGGAACGCCATAGCTGTATTCCTTGTAATATTCCTCAACTGATATGATCACCGTATTGTTTTCTAATTTATAATCCGAAACAAAAAGCATGGTGGTGTCGTTGCTATTACGGACATAAGTTTCATTGCTCTTTAGTTTTTCCAGATTAGAAATATTATACCCCTCTGGAATGTTAAAGGTGATGGTTCGCAAATAGCCGCGATTGAATGGAAATTCGAGTGGAAGTGTACGTTCTTCTTTATCATAGATTTCCCTCTGAGGGCCAATCAGCATTCCCGCTCTGAACAAATAACTGTTTCCGGCCCTTTCGAAAAAACGGTTGGAATTCAAAACCGCCCGGACAACAAGAGGTTTCTGCCCGTAAAAATCTCCTCCTTTGTTTTCAAAGCTGATATCTGCAATGGTGCCTTCATTATCGATATAATTTATGATCTCTTCCGAAAGGTCCTTCAGTTTGATTTCATCTTTGATAAAATCAAAGAGAGGTTGATATTCAGCAGCGGCATACCCGCTAATTTCTCTGACAATGTCGAGCCTGGTATCGCTGAATGCAGGTGTAATATTTGCCGTTATTTGAAGCTTGTCCAGGCTTTCATTATATTTTGCCCCTTCAATGAATTTTATTTCGCCTACCCCTTTACTTTGTCCATCCACCAAGCCTGGTTTGACGAACAATCCGTATGTGTTAATGTAATTATACTCAGGAAACCCAAGCCTGGAAAAGTTATCAGCCGGGTCAAGATACTTTTTGACTGAGGGGAAGTATAGCATATATTCGTTCAAAAAGGAATAACATTCGAAGTCCCTGTCGAATTTGTTGGCAAACCTATCGCCGGTGAGCACTATATTGGTTTCGATGTTCAGTTTTTTAAAGATATTGGCAAAAAGTATGACCGAACCGATATCGTTGTATGATTTATTGCCAATAATTTTCGACAGCAGTATTTTATCCTCTCCGGCATTATCGTTGTAAATAAAATGTGTTTTCAGATAATTCTCTACCTGCCTTATTGCGGCCTCTTCGTTGCCTGCATCAGGCTTGATATCAGCAATTAAAACGCTCAGTAATTTCGCATCTTTAGGTTCGGTTTGGTTGTATACCTGGTCGAAAACCTCCTCCGCCAGAGGTCCATAAGAGTATACGTCTCTTTTCCCGGAATTTGATATGCGGTCGAGTTTCATGGCAAATTTCATCATTTCAGCCCTGGGAGCCGAGTTGTCTTCATTTTTCAGGCGGGGAAGGTTCTCTTTTCTTATGATCCAGATATTTTTATCCTTTACCTGGGTATAAGATGTTTCGGCCTTATAACGCTCAGCATTGGGATTAATAAATTCCGCTTCAGGGCAACCATTATAGCTTTTGAATTTTAACCAAAGACCGGTAGGAGCGGTATACCTGGCCTCGAACAAAAGAACCGGCTGCCGCGACTGCAGATTAACAATGTTGCCATTGAGATCCGGACGGCGCTTTACACATAACAAATACTCAATTTCACATCCTGTTTCTATGCCCTCGAAAGCAAAATAGCTGTACTTTTTTCCTGTTTCTACATCGTAACCTTGCCTGAAATCTTCTTTCTTCAACTCACGTATGCTTCCGTCTACTTTGATTACCCTGGCCTTCTGAGATAATACCTTGTCCTTTTCACCCAATGGAATATATACCCGGTTGTTGTCGTCAATTCCGGCATGTGTTATCAGTTTCAACCTTTTATGAATAATCAAAAACTCATACAAAGTGCTGTTTTCTGAAGCATATTCATAGTACATGCGGTTGAAAATGATCACCGAGTGATTTGAGGTGTCCTGATCGGTAACCGTTTGTACAGGATGGGAATCCCAATCGTAGGTTATATACTCGTAAATCTGAAACTGGGCGGATGATGGCAATGACCATGCAAGGCAAAACAAGGTAAGGAGAAAGATAGTTTTTTTCATTTTAAATTTATTTAGGAGAAAGTGATAATCTCAATTTAAGTAAGGCCAGCATTCATAATTGAGGGTCGTTATTCATTTCTCTTTCTGTTTATCATTTTCATTTTCCACCCGGCAAAAAGATCCGGGAGACCCTGGGGTTACAATTCACCGATATCTTCATTCCACAAGGTGGGATTCGTTTCTATAAAGTGTTTCATCATTTCAATGCACTGAGAGTTGTTTACAACGATAACTTCAACTCCATTTTCCTCTAATAATTTCTCCGATCCCTTGAATGTTTGATTTTCTCCAATTACAACTTTGGGAATTCTATATAATAATATGGCCCCGGAGCACATTGCACAAGGCGACAATGTAGTAAATAAAACAGATTCCCTGTATACAGATGCCGGTTGTCGGCCTGCATTTTCCAGGGCATCCATTTCTCCATGCAGTACAACACTTTTTTGTTGAACCCGTTTGTTATGTCCTTTTCCAATAATCTGACCCTTGTGAACTAAAACTGACCCTATAGGTAAGCCCCCTTCCTGAAGTCCTTTTTTGGCCTGATCAATTGCTTCGCTGAGGAATGTATCCATATTTTTGGTTATAAGAGATTCGGGGTGTCCCCAATTATTGCTAACTGTTTTTCATTTTCATTAAACACATTATTGCAGATACAAGCCAGACTGGATTCTCCCCTCAAAAGTAAAAAAAATCAATTCAAATCAAAATTAATTAACAATCACTGTTGTCCGGTAAAAGTTTAAAGGAAGCCGAAGCCTAAGCCCGGCTT
>CAYXXU010000100.1:0-11653 GCA_964469155.1 uncultured Bacteroidales bacterium | reverse complement strand
TAAACGCAGATAGAAAAACAGCCATAAATTAATCTGCGGAAATCAGCGAAATCTGCGGGAAAATTTCTTCGTGTAACTTCGTGCTTCTTTGTGTAACTTCGTGTAATATCTTATGGTAAAATTTGGTGTTTTCGTGTTTGGGTGACAAGAAATAAATGTTAAATAAACCGGGCCGATTTACGAAAAAATATAAATTTGTAGCTAATTAAACACACAACTCATGAAAAAGACAAATGTTTTGCTATTACTGCTGATACTAATGGCTTTTTGCACTCCAACCCAGGCTCAAAAAGGCAAATGCAAGTTTGATGTAGAGAAAAAAGATGCTTTCACAGGCAAGCAATACCGCTCGGTTTCCATTGATATCATGGCCACACACGAAAAACAAAACAACCGTTACACCTGGGAATTCATACAGAACGACAGCCTGCTGACCCTCACCATCACACGCCGCTTCGCCAAAGGCATGACCGACGTGATATTACAGGGCCACGAATTTCTGTTAAAACAGGCCGGAGGCTTTATTTTGCATTTGCTGGTGGCCGAAGATGTAACTCCCGAACTCAACTCAACGGGCACCACCGTGGCATCCACCTATAAAATTCCCATAAAACTAAACAAAGACAACCTGAAAATACTCTCGGGCAAAGCCATCACCAACCTCAAATTCTTCGTGGGCAAACTCGAAGTGCAGGGCGAACTCTCAGGCGAAGAAGCCGAAAAGATACAGCAGGTGTGCAAATGTTTGTTGCAGTAGACCCAATTTAGCCATCTGCAATCAACAGTTCGCAGTCTGCATAGTGTGGGTTGCCGGCTTCCTTCCCAACTCCGAACTGTAAACTTCTTAGTGTTTCTTAGTGCTCTATGTGTCTTATGGTATAGCCATCCCTATGGGAGTGGTGTTTTTGCCGGTTGCCAATTAATATTTTCTAATGTGTCCTATTGTGCCTATGGTGGTGCACTCCAAACTCCAAACTCCTAACTTCCTCTTGTTTATAATTTCTGATAAATTCAATTCCCTGCTTTACGCAGATTTGATAAATTTGTGCCAGGGTTTACCATTATCAACACAACAATTTAATCTTGATGATAAACAAAATAAAACATTTCCTTCTGTTGTGCCTGTTATGGCAGGGCGCTGCCTTTGCTCAGAAATCATACGAAGCCTCAGGCGACAAGAAAATAGCTGAGGAGTTTTTTATGTTTGGCGACTATGTTACCGCCCTGAAAGAATACCAGTACCTCTATGCCTTAGATTCAACCAATCCTGATTATCTTTATCCCCTGGGCATTTGCTACCTCAATACCAACATCGACAAAGCCAAATCCATTCCTTTTCTTGAAAAGGTGGTGGTTCAAAAAGACTACGATTACGAAGCCATGTATCAATTGGGAATGGCCTACCAGGTAACCTATCGGTTTGAGGAAGCCATCGAATGTTACGAAAAATTTAAAATCCTCGCTAAAGGTGGCGACAGAAATTACATTCCTGTGGGTCGCTGCATCGAAATGTGCAACAATGCCATCGAACTGGTAAAGACTCCTGTGAACGTTGCTTTCGAAAATGTTGGTTCACACATCAATTCACCTTTCCCTGATTACGGCCCGTTTATCAACAAGCATGAAACCGTCATGTACTTTTCATCAAAAAGGCCGGGCAACGTGGGTGGTCTGATCGATTACGATGGATATTACACCTCCGATGTATTTATGAGCGAAAACAAATACGGCGAATGGGCCAAATCAAAACGACTGGCGCCCACCTTAAATACGCCTTTGGTAGAAGATATCGCGGGCTTGTCGGCCGATGCTTCCCAATTGTTTGTTTACGTCGACAATCTTAATGCAAAACTGCAAACCCAGGTTTCGTTAAAAAAAGGAAAAAGTTTCCAGGAGCTGCGACCCATGGGCCCTAACATCAATGCTTCTAACAATGGCGCCAATGCCGTTACCATCACTCCCGATAAGAAGATACTCTTCTTCTCCTCTGCTAAAGACGGAGGGCAGGGGGGGAGCGACATCTATATGTCGAGACTGCTGCCTACGGGACAGTGGGGCCCTGCAGAAAACGTCGGAAAAACTATTAATACCCAATACGACGAAGATTTTCCCTACCTGACACCCGACGGCAAAACCTTCTATTTCGCTTCGGCCGGCCACAACAGCATGGGCGGACTCGACATTTTTCGCTGCGATTGGAACCGTGAGAAAAACACCTTCTCCGAGCCTGAGAATATCGGCTATCCCATCAACACACCCGACGACAATACTACCATCTGTTTCAGCGGCTCGGGCCGCTATGCCTATATATCCGCTTTGCGCAACGAAGATACCTATGGCAACCTCGATATTTACCGTTTGATTTTCAAAGATATCAAAGCTGGGTTAACCACCGTAAAAGCCATACTCACCGAAAAAGATTCAGTAAATGTATTTGCTGTTTTTCGCAAGGATGTGAAAAAAGACTTTGATAGCCTCAGCCTGATAACAGATTCAACATACCTGACCACACATAAACTTCCCGAATCATTGGTGCAGTCGTACCGTAAAAGATTGAACGATGCCCGTCAGAAACTCATCAATGGCCCAGAAGTTAAGATACAGGTATTTAATGCTGCCAACATGGCTCTGGAAGGCACTTACAAACCCAACCCCGAAACCGGTAAATTTATTGTAATTTTGTCGCCGGGCAAATATGTGATCAACATCAATTGCGAAGGTTTTCAGGAATACAAGGAAACCATTATCATTGAAGATCGCGAAACCCCGGTTAAAGAAATAGCAAGATCTTTTCTACTCACCTCAAAAATATAAAATGAAACTGAAACTCACACGTCCGCTGGCGGTATTCGATATCGAAACCACAGGGCTGAACATTGGCACCGACCGTATTGTTGAAATATGTATTGTCCGGGAAAATGTCGACGGAAGTCAGGACATCAAAACAATGCGGATCAACCCCACCATCCCCATTCCGCCCTTTGTAACAGCCATACACGGCATTTCCGACGAAGACGTTAAAGATTGTCCCACCTTTGCAGATGTGGCCAATCAGTTGAATCAGTTTCTCGATAATTGTGATATAGGAGGATACAACTCCAACAAATTTGATGTTCCTTTGCTGGTCGAAGAGTTTCTGCGCGCCGGAATTGACTTCAATCTCTCGGGCCGCAGGTTTGTTGATGTGCAGAATATTTTTCACAAAATGGAATCGCGTACCCTGAAAGCCGCTTATAAATTCTATTGCAAGAAAGATATTGAAAATGCCCATTCTGCTGAAGCCGATACATTGGCAACGCTTGAGGTTTTGGAGGCCCAACTCGATCATTATAATGATTTCGAATTCACTGACAAAAACGGAAAGACCTATATTCCCATTGTGAATGATGTTCAGGCATTGCACGATTTTTCGTTTAACACAGCCAACGCGGACCTGGTGGGACATATAGTGTTCAACGAAAAGAATATCGAGGTCTTTAATTTCGGAAAACATAAAGGCAAACCTGTGGAAGAAGTGTTCAAAAGTGAACCTTCCTATTACGATTGGATGATGAAAGCCGATTTCCCCTTATCAACGAAAAAAGTTTTGAGCGCCATTAAGCTTCGCGGATTTAACAACTCATCTGTAAAAATTAATACGAAATGAAGATCATTTGTATTGGAAGAAACTATTCCGACCATGCAAAAGAATTGAAAAATGAGCTCCCCACCGAACCTTTGTTTTTCTTAAAACCTGATACGGCCCTTGTGATCAGGAACCGGCCTTTCTTTTATCCTGAATTTTCGAAAGAGGTTCACTACGAAATAGAACTCGTATTTAGGATTTGTAAAGTAGGGAAGTATATCCAGCAGAAATTTGCCCATACCTATTACAACGAAATAGCCCTGGGTATAGATTTCACTGCCCGCGACCTGCAGCGTGAAGCACAGGCAAAAGGCACTCCCTGGGAAAAAGCCAAGGGTTTCGACCGGTCGGCTCCCGTCAGTAGTTTTTTTCCATTAACCGACTTCCCGGATATTAAAAACCTGAACTTCTCGTTGAAGAATAACGGAGAAATTGTGCAACAAGGCAATTCTTCCGGTATGGTCTTCAGCATCGACCGTATCATTGAGCATGTCTCTCAATTTATTACCCTTAAAATGGGGGATATCATCTTTACAGGAACCCCTGCCGGTGTCGGCCCGGTTAAAATAGGCGATAAACTGGAAGGTTTCATAGAAGACAAAAAAGTGCTGGGCTGCAATATCAGATAGAATAAATTATCTCCCCATTTCCAAATTGAATATTAATATCAGAAATTGCATGATTTTTGTAAATTTGTAAGGCCAATAAAGAAAGATCATGAA
Source organism: uncultured Bacteroidales bacterium (assembly GCA_964469155.1). GTDB lineage: Bacteria > Bacteroidota > Bacteroidia > Bacteroidales > CAIWKO01 > CAIWKO01. Next base: position 7,306 of record CAYXXU010000100.1, on the reverse strand, counting down.
AACAGTTTCCATCCTTATTACGCTTATTTTTTTAAGTATATCGGGCAATAAGTTGTTAGCGCAAAAATCATCGTCCGATTGCAAATTTGAGGTTGACCAAACCGATGCCAAAGGAAAACCGGTAAAAAAGATAAAGACCAAACTCAGTGGCACCGATGTGTTTTATTTGATTATTTCGCGGAATGATACCACGTATCAATTGACCTTAAACTTTTGGATCGCAGGAGCAGTGCGCACCGTTATCACAAAAGGCGAAACAGTAACCATAAAACTCTCCGGAGGCGTGGAATTGAAACTGGCTACAACCGGGCCGGCAAAACCCGTTGCTCATTACAGCGATCAAACCTGGAGCGAATACAGTCCTGAATATCCCATCCGTGCAGCCGATGTGGCAAGACTGAGAACCAACGCTCCCATCAACCTGAAACTGGAGGTGGCCGATGAAAAAGTGTTTTGGGAGTTCACGTCCAAAGATCTGGAAAAGATACGCGACATGATAAGATGTATCATGAAGTAAAGTACAACGGAAGTTTAAATCTCGTCCAAAACCTGCAAAATCAGGTCAGATGCAATCCTGATTTCTGTTTCTGTAATGGTCAAAGGGGGTGAGATGCGAAATGCAGTATTGCAAAACAAGAACCAATCTGAAACCAATCCTTTTTCAATACCCAGCCTGATAAAAGCCTGCAATATATCGGGATCTCCAAGTTCCACCGCCATAAGCAGCCCATTGTAACGGATATCTTTAACTTTCCTGTGTCCTGAAAGCAGTTTGTAAAATAAATTGCCCCTGCTCTCAACGCCGGTTACTGCGTTTTCCTCATTGAGAAAACGGAAAGCAGCCAATCCTGCAGCACAACTGAGGGGATGCCCTCCGAAGGTTGTGATATGTCCCAGTACCGGGTTGCTTGTAAGGGATTGCATAATTTCTTTTGAAGAAATAAAAGCCCCCAAAGGCAAGCCGCCGCCCAAAGCTTTTGCCAAAACCAGAATATCGGGAACCACCCCATAATGTTCGAAAGCAAAATTCTTTCCGGTACGGCCTATCCCGGTCTGCACTTCGTCAAAGATCAAAAGGGCAGAGGTCTCTTTGCATTTCCAGGCAACTTTCTGAATAAAACCATTCTCAGGAAGCACAATACCTGCCTCTGACTGGATGACCTCCATAATTACGCAGGCGGTTTTTTCAGAAATTTGGTTCAGATCTTCCTCCTTATTAAATGTTAGAAACCTGATATCAGGCAGGAGTGGCCGAAACGATCTTTTCATTTCTTCATTTCCTAAAATGCTCAAAGCTCCCTGGGTACTACCGTGATAGGCATTATTAAAAGCAACGATCTCCGTCCTGCCGCTGTATCGTTTGGCCAGTTTCATCGCACCTTCAACGGCTTCACTGCCGGAATTTACAAAATAAACATTATTCAGTTTTTCAGGGAGAAGCGAAGTCAGGAAATCGGCATAATGAACCTGCGGCGACTGAATAAATTCGCCATACACCATCAGGTGTGAATAGGCCTTTAATTGCTCAACAACTGCATTTACTATTTCAGGATTATTATGCCCGGCATTGCAAACGGAAACACCGGAAATCAGGTCGATATACTTCTTATTATCAGGACCATAAAGATAAATTCCTTCCGCTCCGGATATCTCCACGGCCATAGGGAAATCAGATGTCTGGGCAAGTAATTGAAAAAATATTTGTCGGTCGCTTAACATTTTCAATATTTTTCTTGTTAGTGAAGCAAAAATATAGTATTTTTATTAAAAATTTACTGCCATGCAAACAAAACTCGTAAACCTGACATCTTGTCCTTATTACAAAGCCATATTATTAAAAAGCAGGCTTGAATCAGAAGGGGTAGAATCCTATCTGGCTAATATCAATCTGATCCAGTCAGATATTGCTTCTGGAGTAAATGTGTTGGTGAAAGATTCTGATTTGAAAAAAGCCATGCAGATCATGAATTTGGTAGAAAAAGAAGTCGGGAAAGATGATAAGCTGCTTAAAAAGAAAGCAGAAAGTTTTAACAAGATCATTTGCCCGGTCGACTTTTCGGATGATTCTATGAATGCAGCGCACTTTGCTATACTGCTTGCAGCCCGAATCAAAGCCGAGGTTAAATTCATTCATGCCTATAATCCCCTGCAACCCATGGCGAATGTTTTTCCTGATGCCTTTAGTTATCAGATCGAGATGGGAAATATTTTCCAGGATGACCTGCTGGTATCCAAACAAAAGATGCTGGAATTCAAGGAAAAAATAGCTGGTTTTATGTCGGCCAATTCAATAAAAATAAAATTCTCGACTCACCTTATTGCGAATGATGCATTCAGAGGAATCCCCACATTTTGTAAAAAATACAAATCGGCTATGGTGGTCATGGGGACCAAAGGCCATGGAAAATCAAAAAGCTATATTACTGGTAGTGTTGCCTTAAACACCATTGAGAAAGTTAATATCCCTGTCTTGGTAGTTCCCATTAAATATAAGTTCGCAGCTTTGGAGAATTTTAAACTCATCTACCTTACCGATTTTGATGAGAAGGATTCTTCATCTTTCAGGAAATTAATGAGCATAACCGGAATTTTTAATCCTGAAATTCATTGCATTCACCTTGAACATGAGAAGAATAAGATCAGTAAGATAATGCTGGACGAATTGGTCGATGGGATCAAAAACAATTACAGTCATTTTAGTGTTGATTGCACCTTGATTCAAAGCAAAGATGCCACTAAAAGTATTAATTCCTATATCAAGGCAAAAAATATCAACCTCTTGGCTATGAGCGAACGAAAACGTAATTTTCTGTTCCAGTTTTTCAGCAAGAGCATAATTAAAGAGATGTTGTTCAATATTAACGTCCCTTTGATGATCTTTAAAGTCTAAGAGCAGGCTAGTCTTCTATTTTGCCTACGCATTAGATAAAATATTAATTAATGGCCGGAATTCTTTTTTAATGACAAGCCATCTCTCAGGATGCTCTTTAACCAGGTTATTAATGGTAATTTTATGATTTTTCAACGCATCTGTGATACCTGGAGCTGATATCTTTTTATAAAAGGCCTTTCCCACATTGACCCCGGTGAGGGGTTTTCTTTGTTTTTTTACTTCCGTTGCCGCTTCCTCGAGTTTATCCAGCAGGAATAAAGTTTTTTCCTGTCTGCTGAAAGTTTCAATTATGGCCGGTTTCTGTTCCGGTTTCCTGATTTCATTAAAATTAATGTGAAAATCGTCCAATACAACATTTTGGCTTTGATTACCAATACCCAGTCCATAGGCAAAGAACATTGCATTCTTTACTGCATCTCGGAGCGAAATTAAATCACCTTCAAATTCTTTGATCTTTTTGATCGCATTTTTCGATAGATCAAAAGTAGTAGTACCATAGGAAAAGGAAAGTTCATTGATTACTTCAAAAACGTAATTCAGTTTGTCGGAATCATGCTTTTCGCGGAAACTTTCAATGCTTTCCTGGGCTGATTTCATCAGATCTTTCACTTTTATTACATGGCTGTTGTATGAAATAAAAGCTTTACGATCGGCCCTGGCAATATCCAATATCGTTGAGATGGAATGATAAAGCAAGGTGCCGATAATTAATTTGTTTTCCTGGTTTAATGCCTTTTTGGATTGTGTTATTGCAAAATTGCTGATGTTCTCATTAAAATAGAAGAAGAAAAGATCATTTGAACGGTTATCATTGCCTGAAATAGAGAGCATCAGGATATTCTTTTCAAGCTCTTTAAAAACATCGAGTTGTTTGATGTTTTGCTTCTCAATATTAAAGGGGATATCATCTTCAGAATACCAAGAAACCGGATTTTTTTGCCGACGCAAATTATTTATGGCATTAAGTACTTTATCATCAGGAGCTATTTTTTCCGGAACGGTACTAGGGGAGGGGTGATGTAAAAAATATATTTCAGGGATGTCACCATTCTCTAAATAACTAACAGACATAACTTTTGTAATACCGGGAATCAAATTATGCGCCCGGCTAAGGATAATGTTAACATCAGTTTGTGCGAATGAAAAGTTCCCCAACTTAAAAAAATTTTACAAATATAAAACAATAAGAATCGTTAAGCAAGTTTTTAAGTAAAAAAATAAGTAACGCTTAATAATTTTCTTAAGAATTAAGTCAGAAGATTGTGTTTAAATTAAGCAAAGATAAAGTTTAATAATCATAATTGTCGTAATTTATGATACTATATTTGCTGCAAATTTTGTAATTAGTGTTTAATTATTAAGTAAAATAAAATGGAAATTTACAGCCCAAGAAGCAAAAATAAGGAATTATTTAAGAAAAACCAACTTAAAATGAAACAAGTTGTGGAAGATAAATCTGAAGCACCACAGTTTGAGGATAAGCCATTTTTCAAACCGGTTGAAGTTGTGGAGAACCGGGAAAACTTTATTATAAAAGCCGGTAAAATTGTTTCGGAAAGACTGAAAATATTCTTTGAGATAAATGAAACTGTTTGAGGTTTTACAGCACATAAGGGAAAATGGCTTTTCGGTTTGCCGGATATTCAGGGAAATACTGCTGATACCACTTATGGTTCGAAATTGCTCTTGGTAATAAGTTAACAATGGTCCAGATCCCAAATGATAAACCTGCCAATGACCATGACATTAATGCAAAACCCATCCACTCCAGGATCTCGCCTAAATAATTGGGACTTGAAACATACTTGTACATTCCACCATAAGGTATTTGATAATCGTGTGAATTCTTTCGGATACTAAATAATACATTGTCGGAATGAATATTGATACCAAAACCGGCAATAAAAATAAGGAGTCCGGTAAGAAACCGGATATCGGTAAACCAATCCAGGGTATAATGGGCGAAGTTTCCAAGAAAATACCCGTTGAAAAAAGCATTAATACCGTTAAAAATAAGTCCGAACGACATGATCATGGCAGGCATTTTTTTGCCTTTGGTCTTGATCCTGAATGGAAAGATCAAGTCACGGTTGATGTAATGCATCATCCATAACAGATAGATAGTCAGGCACACGACGTTGGTATAATTACGACCGGTCCAGAAAAAATAAGAGAAAAGCAATAGGGGAGGAGATTCCATTATTATCCATCCCAGGCGGTTATTTACCATTGCGCCCCATTTATCGCTTATGAATTTCCCGTAAGGCGCTGTGATCTTAAATAATACTCCGAAGATCAGCAAACCTGATAATAACCACGCAAATACTATATAGTTGAAGGTGAATTCTGATAACATGCTAAATTGTTTGAAAATTTATAAATAACCATTCTCTTTGAACCATCGAAATGAATCTGTGATGCTTTCTTCGAGCGAACGGCTTTTGAAATTCAATTCTTTACGGGCCTTTTCAGATGAAATATTACGATGGCCCGATTCAAGAATTTCAAGGGTTTGCTTGTTAAATATCAACCTGATCTCCTCATTCAGGAATAGTTTTGCCAGTGGCAGGCTAAGTTTAGCCAACCAAATAGGACAAATGAACCAGGGACGCTTCACACCGGAAACCTTTTGGATGAAATCACCAAATTCTGCAATACTGTGCCAGTTTCCGGATAAGAGATATTTTTGGCCGGGTCGGCCCATGGTGATGGCATTTATGGTTGCGTTGACCAAATCGCGGACATCAACAAAATTGTAACCACCTTCGATTAGTGCAGGAACTTTTCTTTTATAAATATTTATCAAGGAGCGTCCGACCATGGATGGTTTGAAATCGAAAGGACCAATTACCGAGGTGGGGCTTAAAATGATTGTTTCCAGGTTGTCGTCATTTGCTTCGGCCACCAGACGCTCGGAGGCTGCTTTGGTGTTGTCGTAAATATAAGTGTGGTTTATTACTAAATCACGGGTTTCGTCCAAAGGTTGTGTTAACGGAAAAGAATTGAAAGCATGGATTGAACTGAAGTGGATCAATCGCCTTACTTTATGTTCTTTACATTTTTGAATAATATTGCGGGTGCCGTTGACATTGGTGTCGATGACCATTTGATCGTTGTGTTGGTTTACCGAAATATAAGCGGCTGCATGTACGACCACATCGACACCACGAACGAGTTCCTCAATAGAATCCAATGAGGTGACGTTTCCTTTAATTACGTTTAACGGAAGGCCGCGTATGGCGCGGTCATCTTCGTGAAGAAGGGCATTGATCTCATAGCCCTGAGCTAAAAGTGCACGACATAAATTGGCCCCGACATGGCCGCTGGTTCCGGTAATGGCTATTTTCATTTAGTTAGGTTTTTGTTAGTTTATAAGTCTTATTCCATCGGGTTCGATCGATATCAGGCGTTGCTTGTAGAGGGAGCCTATGGCCCGTTTGAATGATTTTTTGCTTTCGTGAAACATGGAGTATATCTGATCGGTGGAACTTTTATCGGTTACAGGCAGAAATCCATTGTTGTTTTTGAGTTCATTGAGTATCCTGGGGCCAAGTTCGTCGGCTACGATGGATCCGGCTTTGGTAAGGCAGATATCAATTTTTTTATCTTCGCGGATCTTTTTGATGAAGGCTTTGCAACGCTGACCTTTGGCCAGTGGCTGAAATATCTCGGTTTTATATAGCAGTCCGGCATATTGATCGTTGATGATAGCGGTGAAGCCTATTTCGGTTTCGGCACAAACAAGTATGTCGACTTGTTGGCCCTCGGTGAGGTTGATTTCGTGTTTGTTGAGGTATTTATCGATCTTTGAAGAGGCTGCAATGCGGTTGGTGAGTTTGTCGAGAAAGATGGCTACGATGTAGAATTTGCCTTCTTTCATGTCCATTTTTTGTTCGCGGAAAGGTACGAGGAGGTCTTTGGGAAGGTCCCAATCGAGAAAGGCGCCGTCGGCGGAAACGGAGACGACCTTTAAATAAGCAAACTGACCGACGCAGGCATAAGGACGCTGGGTAGTGGCTATGAGGCGGTCTTCGGAATCGTTGTAGACGAATACTTCGATGGCAGAGTTGATTTCCATGCTTCCCTGAGCATAGCGCATGGGGAGGAGTATTTCGCCAAGCTGCTGACCATCGAGATAGTAGCCGAATGGGACGCGCTTGACGATGGTGAGGGTGTTGAAGTTTCCGATTTGAACCATGTGAGAAATTATGAGAGCGTAAAGTTAGTTTTTATTTTTATTTTAGGGGGTGCGAAGGTACAAACTTCATAACAACAAGTTTGTCAAGCAGTATCATTTCAATTTTTTTTTCGAAATGTAAAAATTTACACTGCAGCTTAATTTTTACCTAGAACTTTATTTAGTCTCCCCTTATAAATGATATAAACAATTAGATGTCAATAAAATAACAAACA
>CAYXXU010000099.1:0-11771 GCA_964469155.1 uncultured Bacteroidales bacterium | reverse complement strand
GCTTAGATTATCTGCAAATGACCCTTCAAAATTATTATTAAAAAACGATTTTAAACAGGTTATGCCTTTGGTTAAAACCACCTGGGATCAGGGGAAATATTATAATAATTTATGCCCTATTGCCTCCGGAGGACCCGATGGCAGATGTTGGGCAGGCTGCGTTCCCACAGCCATGGGGCAGATTATGAATTATTATCGTTATCCTTCTCAGGGAGTTGGCTCATACACCTATGTTCATCCTGATTACGGGACACAAACAGCCGATTTTGCCAACACCAATTATGCCTGGGATAAAATGCCCCTTGAAGTGACAGAAAGACAAAACGATTCAGCAGTGGCTACCTTGCTTTATCATTTGGGTGTTTCGGTTGATCTTGATTACGGACCCGATGGTTCCGGAATGTTTAATCATAAGGCTGCTTTTGCCCTTAAAACCAATTTTAAGTATTCACCGGATTGTGAATATATATTCAGAGATACCGCTACCCACACGAACTGGAAACAATTGATATTTGATCACCTCGATCAGAAAAAGCCATTATATTATGCCGGCTGGGCCGACACCATTAATGTATCGGGCCACGCTTTTGTATGCGACGGTTATCAGGATACCACCTATTTTCATTTTAACTGGGGATGGGGAGGCAGTTATAATGGGTATTTTATGATAGATAATTTGATACCTGGTGGTAATGATTTTACTTTGGATCATGAGATGATATTGAATTTCTATCCTGATTCCAGTGCAGATTATCCAGCAGTCTGCCCCGCCAATGAAATACTGAACCGGACCAAAGGCACCCTGAGCGATGGCAGCGGTCCCTTGTATAAGTATAGGAACAATTCCGATTGTCAATGGTTGATTCAGCCTAATGATTCAGTTACCAGTATTAAACTGACATTTCTCGAATTTAAAACTGAGGCAGATTCTGATAAGGTCATTGTATATAATGGCTCCACCATTGCTTCACCCGTTTTGGGAATCTTTTCCGGAACAAATGTACCAGCGCCCATCATCACATCAGGGAAAACATTATTAGTCAGGTTTATTTCCAACGATAATATTTCTGATGACGGCTGGCTGGCCAGTTATGAAACTACCTCCCCTGTATTTTGTTCAGGAATTAAAACGTACACAACTGCTTCAGGCAATTTTTCGGATGGTAGCGGAAATTTTGTGTATCATCCGAACGAATTGTGCCGATGGAGCATTCAACCTGCCGGAGCAACCGGGATACAATTACATTTTGACGCGTTCGATATTGGCGTCGGTGATTATTTGAAAGTAACTGATGCCGGGAATAATCAGGAACTCGCAAATTTAACCGGTTCAGTTATTCCTGCTGATATTACCTGTTATTCGGGGAATATGCTGTTACTATTTAAATCTTATGATAAAGATCTGTCACAAGGTTTTTCTGCAAACTATTTTACGGCAAGTGCTTTGGAAGAAACTGATCAGGCAGAACCACTTATCACTGTTTTCCCCAATCCAGCCCAGACCACCATCAGTCTGAACATGGTCAATCCAAAACAAGGAAATTATTCCTTTTCCATATATTCGCCCGACGGACGACTGTTGCTTAGTGAGAGTTTTAGTGCGAAGGCTGGAAGCATTATCAGAAATATTGATATTTCAGCACTACCTTCCGGTATGTATCTGTTATCGATATCGGGTGAGACAAATACAAAATTTATTAAATTCATTAAAGAATAACCGACAAATATTATGAGGAAAATCTTCTCTTTTCTTATTTCTCTGATCCTGCTACTTACTTCTACTGTTTTAATGGCTGCCAGGGTTGATGTGAATACTGCACGAAAACTGGCTACCCATTTTTACTTCGAAGCCTCACTACTTTCAGGTCATGATATTAAATCGCCGGAAACCCTGCACCTGAGTTTTACAGCATTGAGCGGTACTACAGAAATCTATTATGTTTTTTCTGCTTCCAAAGGCTTTGTGATCGTTGCGGCTGACGACGATGTATATCCTGTTCTGGCTTATTCATTCGATGAAAAGTATGCAACAGGCCACCTTTCACCTGAGTATGCTGCCTGGATGATTGGCTATGTGCAACAGATAGAGTATGTAAAAGACCATTCATTGCAGGCCGATGAAGCAATAAGCACCTCATGGAATACCTATTTGAATGATGATTTTATCCCTCAACAAAACAAGAGCGGTACTAAATCGGTGACCCCATTACTCATGTCACTATGGGATCAGGGTCGGTTTTACAACTTTTTGTGCCCTGAAGATACCGGCGGACAAGACGGACATGTCTGGACAGGTTGTGTTGCCACTGCCATGGCACAGGTAATGTACTATTACCGTTATCCGGCACAGGGATCAGGTTCGTATGGTTATTATTCTGATTATGGATACCTTTCAGCCAATTTCGGTGCTACCACTTACAATTGGAACGGAATGCAAAATGACATCTCCGGCAAGTACAATTTCGACATGGCTCAGATTCAGCTTCACTGCGGGATCGCTATTGATATGATGTACAGTCCGCATGGTTCAGGAGCCTACATGTGGGACGATGTTAATGCGATGAAGAACTTTTTTGGGTATTCATCCTCTACGTCACTTTTTCAACGTGATGACTATACATCAACGGCATGGGCCAATCTGCTTATCTCTAACCTCGACAATAAAATGCCCATACAGTATGCAGGGTATGGTGATGGCGGTGGACATGCCTTTGTATGCGACGGTTACCAGGGAACAAACTATTTTCATTTTAACTGGGGTTGGAGCGGTGCGTATAACGGGTACTTCTATCTTGACAATTTGAATCCGGGATATACTTTTAACAACGGTCAACAGGCCATATTAAATTCATATCCGGCCTCTGGTTTTCCGCAGCATTGTTCAGGACTTACGACAATAACCAATACTTACGGTACTATCGAGGATGGAAGCAGCCCCAAATACAACTACCAGGATAATAAGGATTGCATGTGGCTAATCGCACCTACAGAAGTCATTGATAATATCAGAATAAATTTTGAGAGGTTCAATACCGAAAGCAACAATGATGTCGTTACCATTTATGATGGTGAAAGCACTTCCGATCCTGTTTTAGGGGTATTTTCAGGGAACGTACTGCCGGCACAAATTATATCGACCGGGAAAAAGGTATTGGTTCGTTTTACGACCAATGGATCGGTTAATGCCGACGGATGGTTGCTTACTTTCAATGGTAAACTCACCAGTTTCTGCAGCAGTCTTACCGAGCTTAACGCTCCCAATGGCACAATTAGCGACGGAAGCGATATTTACAATTATAACAACAACAGCAACTGTAAATGGCGTATCAATTTGCCTGAAGTATCCTTAGTGAATATTACCTTCAATAGTTTTAACCTGGCTTCGGATAACGATTTCATAAAGATCTATGACGAAGCTGCCAATACTTCCGTTGCTACACTTACAAATGCATCGCCTCAACAATCAGTCTCATTGGTAACAAATAAAGTACTTATACTTTTTTTGACGAATAGTCTGAATAATGCACAGGGCTGGGATCTGAACTACACATCAGCACCGGTGGCGGTTCAGGAAAATGAAGGAAACTTCCTGCTGATTGGCCCTAATCCAGCTACCGACCATCTTAATATTGAGTCGAATCTCATCAAAAGTCAAGGGGTGAATATTGAGGTTTTGAACTCGCTGGGCCAAATGGTACTGAGCAAAAAAGTGAATGGCGAAGGCGACAGGATCAACGAGACACTCGATATAAGTCGTCTGGCCAAAGGGATGTATTTCCTCAGGTTGAGCGGGGAGAATCTCAGGCAAACCCAGAAGTTTACGATTCAGTAAAAGTTGTCCTGTTAATAAGAGTGTTCGTTTTTTAAGGAGGGATTTAAGTATATTTGCCATACTTAATTTTTACTTTTGTTTTATGAGCAATACATTTGGCGATCTTTTTAAAGTTACCATCTTTGGCGAATCGCATGGCAAAGTGGTAGGTGGTGTAGTGGACGGTTGTGTCCCCGGTTTGGTGATTGAGGAAGATATGATCCGCAGAGAATTGCAGAGGCGAAGTACAGCTCAGAACTTCTTCTCATCGCCAAGAAATGAATCTGATGAATTTGAATTCCTTTCCGGAATAAAAAACGGCAAAACCAACGGTCTGCCCATCAGTTTTATCATCCCAAACATCAATCATAATCAAACGGACTACGATGCGCTGGATAATCTGTTTCGCCCCTCTCATGCCGACTTCACTTATTTTGCCAAATACGGTTCGCAGGAAAGCGCCGGCAAGTTGAATGCCTCCGGAAGAATATTTGCCCCCGTGGTGATAGCCGGTTGCATAGCCAAACAGTTTCTCGCAACCAAAGGCATCAGTATTTTGGCTTTCGTAAACAAGATTGACAATGTTTATGATAAGGATAGCTTCGAAGATGATTGCACTTTTGAGGATATTGAGGCGAGCCCGGTTCGGTGTCCTCACAAAAAGTACAGTGATGAAATGCTGGAACGCTTGAAAGAGATACAAGATGCACAAGATACTGCCGGAGGGGTAATCAAGTGCCTTATTAAGGGATGCGAACCGGGCTTGGGCGACCCTATATTCGACAAATTGTCGGCCCGATTAGCCAATGCTATGTTTGCAATACATTCGGTGAGAGGTTTCGCAATTGGGACTGGTCATGTTAGCGCTGAATTGACAGGCAGAGAATCGAACGAAAGGTTTATCATAAAAAACAACAAGTTAGAGACCACTACCAACGACTCGGGGGGCATACAAGGAGGCATATCCAATGGTATGGAAATATGTTTTGAAGTTACTTTCAAGGCCATTTCAAGTATTGCTTTCCCTCAGAAAACCATTAACCGCCAGGCCGAAGAAGTTGAGTTTGCTATTGAAGGACGTCACGATGTATGCATTGTGCCCAGGGCGGTTCCGATTGTGGAAGCTATGGCTGCACTGGTGATAGCCGACAGTTATCTTAAGAATTTACCTTATGTGGAATAGCCTGAAAACTATTTTTCTGATATTTTCCTTTTTCTTTGTTTCGGTGGGCCACCTAATGGCGCAGGAAGACGAAGGCTGCCCCGATGTGGAAAGTAAAAAAGGCAAAAAGCTGTTCGACCAGGGTTTCGAGAAGTTTCGTGATAAAAAATTCAATGAGGCTGCACCCCTGTTCAGGCAGGTATTGGAAATTGATTCGGCCTGCGGAAAATGCTACTTCTTCCTAGGAATGATCAGTTTTAAGAAGATCGATTACAACCTGAAAGCAGCTAAAAAATATTTCGAGCAATCGATTGAGCTTTGCCCCGATTTCGATATCAATGTGTACTATTATCTCGGCGATATTTATTACGGAGCCGAAGACTGGGCCAAGGCAGAGAAATACCTCACTATATATCTGAAAGATCCCGGTAAAATAGATTCGGATGCCGACCAAACCCGTGCGCAGGCCATGCTGAAATACTCAAAAATGTATAACAAGATGTTCAGCAACCCCGTGCCTTTCGATCCGCATTGCGTAAAAGGTGTTTCATCGCCATCAGACGAATATATTCCCTCCATGTCGCCCGACGGCGAGAATATGTTCTACGCAAGAGTTATACAACTGCCACCGAATAAGAGTGACCTTATCAAAAAACCCGTTTTCACTGAAAAATTCTACTTCAGCCGGAAAAAAAACGGGACTTACAACGACGGCGAAGAAATGCCCTACCCTTTTAATGTTTTCCAAAATGAAGGCGGAGCCAGCCTGACCATCGACAATAATGAACTTTTCTACACGGTGTGTAAGGATAAAGGCAGCTATTACAATTGCGACATATTTTATACTAAAAAGGATGCTGAGGGGCTTTGGGGCGATGTGGTTCCCCTTAAAAACGTGAACAACGAAGACACCTGGGAAAGTATGCCCTGCATTTCATCGGACGGGATGACGCTTTATTTTATCAGCGACCGACCCGGAGGTTATGGTGGTTACGATATCTGGTTCTCAAAAAAGAATGCTAAAGGAGAATGGACCATACCTGAAAACGCTGGAAAAAATATCAACACGGCAGGCAACGAAAAAACCCCTTTTCTGCACTCAGACGGCCAAACCCTGTATTATTCGTCCGATTCGCCTAACCTCACCGGCTTGGGAAGCTACGACATATATTATGCGCGGTTGCAACCCGACGGCTCGTGGGGCAAACCTGTCAACCTGGGGTTTCCTATCAATTCCGATGCCGACGATGCCGGATTTTTTGTGAGCCTCGATGGCAAAACCGGTTTCTTCAGCTCGAACAAGCTGAAATGTTCAGGAGGCTGGGATGTATATGCTTTCGAACTTTATAAGGAAGCCCGCCCCGAAGAAATGAAAATATTAAAAGGAAATATTACCGAAGAAACATCAGAGAAGCCAGTGAACGCTCGCATAGAGATCAAGAATGTGGAAACCAAAAAGGTAAAGCAAATTCCGGTGGATTCGACCACCGGACAGTATGCACTGGTAATCAATACCAGGAATGACTATATCATGACGGTGAAAAAAGCCGACTATGCCTACGAATCGAAGCTGATACCTGCCGAAGATACCACCCGTCAGGAAGCCGTACGCGAAATTGATTTTGAAGTGAAACCCATTGTGGTGGGACAATCGTACAAACTGAACGATATTTATTTCGGTTCGAACAGCTTCGAACTGAACAAAGATACCAAAGCCATTCTGGATGGTTTTATTGAGTTTCTGAACGAAAATCCGCGCATTAAAGTGGCCATACACGGTCATACCGACAATATCGGAAACGACCAGGACAACCTGCTGCTTTCTGAAAACCGCTCGAAAACGGTTTATACCTATCTTATGGAACATGGTATTGATGTGAACCGGCTATCATACAAAGGTTTTGGAAAAACCAAACCCGTAGCCACCAACGATACCGAAGACGGACGCGCCAAAAACCGCAGAACGGAGTTTGTGATTCTGGAGAAGTAGAGGAAAGGATGGTATCTGGCATATAGTATCTGGTATATAGTATATAGTAGATAGTATGTAGCTGACAGAATAAAGAACCCGTGTTTATTTGCCGGCAACCGGACCTTCGTTTACTAACTACCATATACTATAGACTAAATACTGAATCCTGTAAAAAAAATCTCACCGCAATAAAACAATCTTTCAAAAAAATTCCTACTTTTACATTCGATTACTTCTAAAATTATAATACTATGAGCAAAGAAAAATCAATCAAAACCAAAGAAGACAAGAAAAAGCCTACCAAATCTCTGAAAGAAAAGAGAGAAGAGAAAAAAGTTAAAAAAGCTAATAAACAATAAGCAAAAGCCCCCGCCGAAACAGGGGCTTTTTTGTAAAATTCCGTTTCAATTAATATTCCTGAATGAGGATCAAGCCTATTTAGCTCCTTTGGCAGATGAATTGTACTCATTCGCAGGTTTTTTGCAACTTGTAATTGGCTGAAAAAAACGTTTTTTATTGCTGGTGCAACTGCACCGGTGGCAAATTAAGGACTTTTTGTCAGTAGTGTAGCTGCACCAGTTGCAAAAAGTCAATTCTTCATAGCTGTGGCAAATGCAAATTAGGCCAAAACTCAATTGAATTTTTAACAATGAATGAAGATTGATCTAAATGCCTTTTAATAGTCAAACACTTCTGCTTGCAATAAGCGGATATAGAATTCCGCATGATCGGGGTTCCATAGATACACTGATAAATTATCATTCCGGCTGCGCACTTCCGGCGTCAGGTAAAGTCTTTCCATATGCATCCAGGTATCGAACCTGACAGAATCCTTAGCTATTCTTCTTGTGTAATACTTGCAATTCTCCTGTTTATGAACGCTTGTAATTACTAAAAACGGGGCATTCACTATGGTCTGTTGCGGGAAATATAAGTCAACACTGACCTTCACCCAATGCAGATTATTACCTATGGTTTTATAAGGAATGTCGATGGCAGGTGAAAATTCGGCATCAGCAGCCATTATATAGAAAGGAATCTCCGAAACAGAGGTATTTTTAACGTAATTTTCGCTTTTGAAGTTGCCCGCCTTGCTGAATTCAATAGTTCCGAAAGTGGTTTTGGACAAACCGTCGAAGTTTTTCCGGACCGTGTCTTCATCAATGCGTGTTTCGGGCGAAAGCAGGCCTCTAAAATGGGAAATATCTCCTGTTTTTCCGAAAATCTTAGTATAATAAGCCCCGGTCATACGCTCCCCATCGATAAAACCATGGTTAAACTGCCACATCTGGAAAAGATTGAGAAGCACTATTAATATCAACAAACCGATCATTGGTATTTTAAAATATAACTTCAGGCCTCCTGACCATTGCAGCAAATATCCCAAAGGCAACGCAAGCACCACATAAAGCGACATTACGGCACGCTGGCTATAACAGCATCCTGCATACCACCAGCATGACCAACTGGCCGCCAGATAAACACCCGCAACCACATAGGCCATCACTGCAAAAAACAATTTCATGTTTTTTCGGAGGAGCAAGATACAACCTGACAACATTACCACTACCATGGGAGTGTACAAGAACCAACCTTTACGAAAACTAAACAGAAATCTCATCAGGTAAGGTTCGTCGAAATCAAATCCCTGGCAAGGATCCTGGTAACTATAAAAAATAAACTGTCCTGAAGTGATCTTCCAATAGATCATTTGCGGAAGAACGATCAGCATAAAAGCTCCTATGGCATAAAAAATATGAAACCACTTCTTTTTTAACGACCTGAAATGTAAAGCTATCCAAACTAAAAAGAACAACAAGCATAAGATCTCATTCGGGCGTGATATCATGATCAACCCGGTCAGCAGCCCCAGATAAACGGCATACCTTGCCTTCAATTCATCTTTCCATTTGAGAGTAAACCATATAAACATGGCTACCAACATGAATAGGATGTTATGAGGCATCAATCCGGAATCTGCAGTAAGATGAAAGTAGTTTGTTCCTAATACGATTACTAAAATTATAAGTGCTGGTAGAAGGCCATCGAAGAATTTACGCAATATTTTCTTGAAGAAATAAATGCCCGTGAATGTATAGATCAACATTCCGAAGTTCAGTGCAAACTGGTAAGGCAGCGAAAACCCGTCGCGGACATACCCCAACGGGCCGGCCAATGCATGAGCTAAAAAAAAGAATGGCGCGTAGAACCATGACAGCCCCATAGGATATTTTATTACCCAATAGTGCTCTATACCTGGGTAAGCCTGGTAAAAGAAATCGGTATTGTGATACTTCTGTATGATCAGATCTATCCAAGTGTGGTCGGTCAAACCCGGGTCGTGATAAATAAAGGTTGCCGGCAGATACAGGTAATAACCGAACACATCCCAACTTAAAGAATTACTGAAGGGCGTAATGATGCGTTCCATAATGATCAGCGCTGCAACCAAAATGAGAATCAGAATAGTGAACTGCTTACTTCGCATCAATAATTTGCCATAAAAGTGGAAGTAAAGATATGATTTATTCTCTTTTTTCTTGAAAATTGATAATTGAACATTACTCAGAAATCACAAATTGCAAAAAACAAATAACAAATAATATCCAAAACTAAAATTCAAATAATCAATCCTCAGCAAAAGTAGGTTTAGGAAATTGGGTTATCGAAATTGTGATTTATTTGTCATTTGCCTTTTGTTTTTTTGGTGCTTTAGCATCATATTCGCAACAATTTAACAATATAACAATTCTGCCCTCCGCCTTCCTCAATCCCTAAACATCTTCCCTATCAATTGTCCTCTGCCATGTTTGCGCAGCAGGCGGATGATCTCGGCCTTATTTTCCTTCAGATACCAGAAGAAAAACAGTTTTTGTTGCTTTTTGTCGTCCATATTTTTGGCCACAGGCAGTCGTTTTCCGGTATAGGGGTCGGTGCCCGTGTAATACATCACCGACGAAAGCGTCATAGGAGTGGGTGTCAGGTCCTGCACCTGTTCGGGTTGAATGCCGGTCTTCTTTATCTCCAGTGCACAATCCATCATATCGTCCACCGAGCAGCCCGGGTGGCTCGAAATAAAATAAGGGATAATTTGTTGCTGTAACCCGGCTTGCGCCGATATGCGCAGAAACTTTTCCTTGAACTGCTCGAAGAGGGCAAAGCCGGGTTTTCGCATCACTTCCAGCACCTTGGCGGAAGTATGCTCCGGCGCCACCTTCAATCGTCCCGACACATGGTGAACCACCAGTTGTTTGAAGTAATCCGAATAATGCTGACGGCTATCCTCCTCAGGTTTTTTACCTGTAAACATATCGTATCGCAAACCGCTGCCGATAAACACCTTTTTGATGCCCGGTAGGACGCTGATTTTCTTATAAAGTTCAGTCAGTGGCTTGTGGTCGTCGCCCAGGTTGCCGCATTTATGGGGATATATACACGAATAGCGCGAACATTTTTCGCAAATTTCCATTTTGATTCCCTGCATACGCCACATATTGGCCGAAGGGCCTCCCAGGTCGCTCAGGTAGCCCTTGAAATCAGGCATAGTGGTCACTTGTTCTGCTTCCCGCTGAATGGATTCCTCCGAACGGCTCGAAACAAACTTGCCCTGATGCATGGAAATAGAGCAAAAACTGCAACCGCCGAAACAGCCCACATGGGTATTGATTGAATGGCGTATCATTTCGTAAGCCGGAATGGCCCCGCGTTTCAGATAACGCGGATGTGGCATGCGTGTATAGGGCAGGTCGTAGGCGCGGTCGAGTTCTTTGGCAGTCATGGGTGCAAAAGGTGGGTTCACCACCACAAATTGCTCGCCTGTTTTTTGCACCAGGGTCTTAGCCTGCAGTTTGTTCGATTCGGTTTCTATGATGGTGAACGCTTTCGCGAAAAGAACCTTACTCTTCAGGCAATCCTCATGAGCAGGTAGTTTGATGACATCTTCCGTAAACTTCACCCCCGACGAATCGGTGAGATAACCTATCTGTGGGATATGCCGTGCACTTTGCACACTGCCTCCCGCCTTAAGGATGCCCAGCAAAGCCTTCAGAGGCATGATACCTGAGCCGTAGATCAGCATATCGGCCCCCGAATCCTGAAGAACGGAAGGCATGAGTTTGTCGTTCCAATAATCGTAATGGGTCAGCCTGCGCAATGAAGCCTCCACCCCGCCTAAAATCACGGGGACATCGGGGAACAATTGTTTCAGTATCTTCGAATACACCACCGAAGCCCTGTCGGGTCGAAAGCCAGCCACATTGCCGGGCGTATAAGCATCGTTTGAGCGCAGCCTTTTGAATGCAGTATAGTGATTCACCATGCTGTCCATATTCCCGGCGCTTACGCCGAAAAACAAGCGTGGCTTGCCCAGTTTCCTGAAGTCGCGCAGATCGTCTCTCCAGTTGGGTTGTGGCAAAATGGCCACGCGGAAACCCTCACTTTCTATCAAACGGGCAACCATGGCAGGTCCGAAACTGGGATGATCCACATAAGCGTCGCCGCTGACGATAATCACATCCACCTCATCCCATCCTCTTTTGTCAAGCTCATCCCGCGAAACGGGCAACCAATCGTTTACCATGCCAAGTATTTAGGATACAAAGGTACGAAGATTAGCAGAACTAACTTTGTTCGTCCTGCCTTTCGTAATGTAACAGTGACATCAAAAAATCTTTAACAATAATAAAACATGCCACTAAGGCTCAAAGGCACTAAGAATGCAGTAAGAAACCTTTGTCCGACAGCAATCTTCTTTGTGTATCTTTGAGTCTTAGTGCCTACTATATAACAAACTGCAAGTTACTATAATTCAGGTATGTTTTTTAGGA
>CAYXXU010000098.1:0-12619 GCA_964469155.1 uncultured Bacteroidales bacterium | reverse complement strand
TGGTATTTGTATTTTTTTGAAAATATAGTCTTGATATAATCTATTATTATTTAACTGATCAAATTCATAAGGTCCAATAAAAATGAAATATTTTTTTGAATATTTCTTATTTAACTCATTTACTTCCTCAATTAAGGAATTCAGTGTAGGCATAAAATAAAGAATTATTAATTACAATTCGGATCATCCATTTTAATCATTCAAATAAAATTTATTCCCATTTATCTTTTGCTTTTGCTTCTTCAATTGTTTGCCATTGCATATTTGCAGGACAATCACACCCCCCTTTATAAAGAGGCACAATGTGGTCTATCACATAACCAGACCTGCCATTTGGGTAACCGGTTTTATTCATGAATTCATGTCTTGCAGCATCACTCCTTATTATTTTTCCATTAGCATCTCTTTTAACGGGATAGGTAGTTGATGGTGTAGAATAAGTAGGTGCTTTGTATGTAGGAGTAGAATAATTTGTTTTATTCTCCTTGTATCTCATATCCGGCGTTCCATCTTTTTTTAGATGAATCGTAGAATTGGAAGGATATGTGTATGTGGGCGCATTATATGTTGGCGTAGTATAAGACGGTGTTGAATAAGTCGCCTTATTTTCTTTATACCGCATATCAGGAGTACCGTCTTTCTTTATATGCTGAGCACTAATAATCCCAATGCTTAGTATCAAATAAAAAATAAAGCCCAATAGCTTTTTCATTTTATTGTAATTTAATTTTCTTACTCATTTGGCTTTTCAGTACCTCCCCGTTTTTTAAAGTGGTCTCTGGTCTCCACAAATATTTAAATCCAAAAATAAGATATTTCCACTTCAATCAAAAATAATTAACATAAAAAAAAAAAACTCCCGCTGCCCACCAACAAGCAACGGAAGTTTTTCCATTATCAAATTTTCAAATTAAATAATTTTCAAATTCTCTTCCTCCTAAATTCTGACTTCATAAATCTGAATTCTGAATTCCTCTTATTTCGCCAGTTTCACAACCTTCAGTTTGGCCAAATGATGATATTCCGGGCAATTCGAACCATAAGCAGCTTTAAAATATGTCCTAACTTTGCTTATCAATTCATTACCGCCCTTATCCTTTTCATACAACTCTTTATTTCTGGCATCCATGGCATACTTCATAGGGGCTAAGGCAGTGCTTACAGCAGCATTTTTATCGGTCATATTTGAAATCAGATCTGCAATGGCCGTAACTTTTATATCATCCTCATTCGGGATGTATTTAGGTTCAATACTCAATACATTATACAATCGGGTCACATTGCCCAGTTTATTATCATATCCGGTTTGTGCTGCCGAAATTTGTTTTATACTCTTATCCGTCGGAATACTCGGATCTTCTGGAGTCATCTCCATTTTAGGAGATTTTCTCACTCCCAAAATTTCATTTACTATGCCATGCACATCATCTTTCAATTGCTGTGTAACCTCACTAACGATAACAGCATTTCTGATTCTGGTCATCAGTTTGTTAACCGGCTCATACACAGCTTCTCTTTCATTCACGCATCTGCCCCATGCAGCAGCTTTTAGTCCATGTTCTTTCATTGCGCCTCTAATGCTTCCTTTTTTTGCCTGTAAATTTACAAGCTTGATTACATCTAATGCTGGATTATAGGCGGTATCTTTAGCCACACAATAATCCACCGTTGTGCAGAAATGTGCTTCATTCACACAATGTCCTGTTTCATTTGCCATAATAATTTAATTTTTGGGTTAGTAAATATGATTAATTTTCAAAAAAACATTCAAATTATCCTCCTCCTCCACTTTTAGGGGAGGTCGGGAGGGGTTCCTAAGGTGTCGGCGGCAACACCTGCGCCGGATTCAATTTCATAAATCTTCTGAACTTAATACTGGTTATGCTTATAGCTTCTTCGCTCTTGGCTCCATACAATCCTTTTACATACCTTTTGCACAGAAGAGCGGTGTCATAAATTCCGGTTTCCAAATCATACAGGCAGTGATCTCTTTTTATTTTAAACTCAAAGGCTACTGCTAGTATAGCTTGTATGGCATCATTTTTTTCCACAAGTGAAGCCAGAATGGTTTTCAAATTGGCAATTTTCAATATCGGCTCATTCACATTATAATTGCCGTTCAGTTCCAATATATTTATTAATTGCTCAAAATTTTTAGTCATTTTCACATAACTCAACTGACTATTGCTTATATTTTTGGGGTCTATTTTTCCATCAGGAAGATATTTTACCTTAATATTTCTGCCCAATATTTTTTTTACCAATCCGTAGACATCCTTTTTAGCTGCCTTGCTGGCCTTGCTGGCAGCAAACATATTATTAGCCCGGGTCACAATTTTTTTCATGTCCACAAAAATCACCTCTCTTTCATTGATAGGTTCTTTTGTCTCGTCGAGCTTCAATAAATAACTGGAATGCGCAGTGTCTCCAACCGTCCATTGGGCAGTCATGGAGGTTAACACTAAATCAGGGTTTCCGGGCGCGTAGTCGGTAAACGTCTCGCAGCGGGTGATCATTAATTTGTAATTGCTCAGGTTCACGTCGTGACCTGTTTCTGAAGTACTTGCCATTGTATATTACACTATATTAAATTAAAACTAAAATCTTCTTTAACCTTAATTTCTTCGTTTCGCATCTTCTGCTGAAACGCTTATTTGTAATCCAACCTCAAAGTACATAATTGAACTATCTATTGCAGTCTAATCTTCACACTTCAATTTGTAGTTTCTATCTGAGTTCCAAAAATAGTATTTTTTTTATTAGAAAAATATTTTTTTAAAAAATTTTCAATATTTTTTCAAAAAATCACTTTAAATTTAAAATTTGTTACCTAAAATAAATTTTACTAAACGTACTAAACAAAATTGC
The DNA here is from genome assembly GCA_964469155.1 of uncultured Bacteroidales bacterium. Lineage (GTDB taxonomy): Bacteria > Bacteroidota > Bacteroidia > Bacteroidales > CAIWKO01 > CAIWKO01. Next base: position 9,751 of record CAYXXU010000098.1, on the reverse strand, counting down.
GTACTCTAATTTGGGGTTTACCTGGTTTTATTTTTTTCTACTTACCATGTTTTTCATTTTTTCATAGTTTTATTCGTTTTTTTCCAACTTTCATTCACTTTTTGCCTCCTGCTAAATCAAATTACCCTATGTCATTTATAGATATTGCACCGTCACTTATCGATATTGCATCGCAAATTTAATATGGGCCTATGTCACTTATGGATATTGCACCGTCATTTATGTTTTTTTTGCAAACTTTATGTTTTTTCTATAAAAACTTATAGATATTGCATCGTCATTTATGGATATTGCGTTGTCACTTATGGTTTTTGGATAGTCATTTATCAATATTACCTCGTCACTTATGGATATCGCATCGGCATTTATGGGTATTGGATCGGCACTTATGAGTATTGCATCGGCACTTATGGATATTGCGTCGTCATTCATGGATATTGGATCGTCACTTATGGATATCGCATCGTCACTTCTTATTTTCACACCGTCACTTCTTATTTCAGGACAAGACACCGGATTCTTGGTGAATCTTGGTGTTTTTGTGTCTTGTGCCATAGGCATCCCTTTGGGAGTGGCTTTCCTTTTTATTTATTAGAGAGGCGGGATGATTGTAAAAATGAGAGGGGCACAAAATTTTGTGCACCTAAGAGCGTAAAACCCGGCCCGATCAGGCAGTGGGCTGACTATAGCGCAGGAGGGGGGCGCCCAAACTATTATTTTTGTTATGGCAACAAAAAAGCCCTGTAAAAAATAATTTACAAGGCTTCTTTCATCCGTGGAGCGTATGGGAGTCGAACCCATGACCTTCAGACTGCCAGTCTGACACTCTAGCCAACTGAGCTAACGCCCCCCTCAATGGAGCGGCAAATTTAGAAATAAAAATCATATTTTTGCAAAGATTTTCGTAAAAAATTAAATGAAACGGATTTTTGCCGCCATAAAAATCGAGCCTGATGCGGATATGCAGCTGATGTTGGCGCAACTGGAAGCCGCGCTGGCTCATGAAAAAATCAAGTGGGTTAATACTGCCAACCTGCATCTGACCTTACATTTTTTTGGCGAAACCCCCGACGAAAAAGTGGAAGAAATTGCCCGGGCGCTTCAAAATGTAGCTTTTACCAAACCTTTTGAAATAAGGTTTACTAAGCCGGGTATTTTCGGAAGCGCATACAAACCCCGCGTTGTATGGCTGGGACTGCAGGAAAATGCCCCCCTTATAAAACTCGAAAACGAAATTAGCCTGGCCATTCAACCCTTAGGCTACCAGCCCGACAGGCAGAACTTTGTGCCCCATCTGACCCTGGGCAGGATCAGTAAATTGAAAGATACAAAATACTTTCAAAAGGTGATTGCCAACTGCCCTACCTTTTCCTCGGAACCTCAGATCATTTCAGAAATTCATTTATACGAAAGCATATTGCATGCCGCCGGTCCGCAATACCGCATTATTAAAACCTACAGCCTTGGCTAATGAGGAAATTTCAATTAAAAAGTTGTTTTAATTGATTTTTTATATAATTTTGCACCCGCAATTGTCCGATGGTGTAATTGGCAACACGTCTGATTTTGGTTCAGAAGAGTTCAGGTTCGAAACCTGATCGGACAACAGGAAGAGAGTGAAAGTTGTGAGGGGACGGGAGTCCCCTCTTTTATTAAAATAATATGATCACTACAGAATTAATTGAAAAACTGGTAAACGAAAAGATCACTGATCAGGATGTGTTCCTGGTAGATATCCGTATCCGCAGCGGCAACCGCATATCGGTGTTCATCGATTCCGATACCGGAGTGAACATAAAAAATTGTGTTGAAATAAGCCGTCATATAGAAGCCAATCTTGACCGAGAATCGGAAGATTTCGAACTGGAAGTATCGTCGGCCGGATTGGATCAGCCGCTGAAGCAACGCCGTCAGTATGTAAAAAATATCGGAAACGATCTGAAAATTGTTACCCTCGACGATAAAACCCTGACAGCAAATTTACAGGCGGTAGACGACGACTCGATAAGGCTGCTGATACCGGCCAACAAGAAATTAAAAACCGCTGAGCAACAACATATTCTGCCTTTCAGCGAAATAAAAGAAGCAAAAATTGTGATAAAAATTAATAATAAATAAGCCTAAAAATTAATATTAAAAAACGATCAAACAATGGAAAATATCAATCTGGTTGAGTCATTTTCGGAATTTAAAGAGTTCAAAAACATTGAGCGTGAAACCATGATGCGTATTCTGGAAGATGTATTCAGACATATGCTGATAAAGAAATATGGCTCAGACGAAAATTTCGACATCATTGTGAATATCGACAAGGGCGACCTTGAAGTGTGGCGTAACCGCATCATTGTGGATGATGCCGAACTTACCGACGAGAATTCACAGATAGCCTATTCGCAGGCCATAAAAATAGAACCTGATTTCGAGATTGGGGAAGATGTTTCGGAAGAAGTTAAGATGAAGGACTTTGGCCGTCGCGAAATTTTAGCCATGCGACAGAACCTTATTTCAAAAATTCTTGAATACGAAAAAGAAAACATTTACAAGGATTATATCGAGAAAGTCGGCACCATAATCAGCGGCGAAGTTTACCAGGTGTGGAAAAAAGAAATTTTAGTTCTGGATGATGAAGGCATTGAACTGATACTGCCGAAATCAGAACAAATTCCTTCCGATTTTTACCGTAAAAGCGATTCGATACGTGCCGTGGTGCTGAAAGTCGAAATGAAAAACGGAACCCCCGCCATCATTTTGTCAAGAACCTCTCCCGTATTTCTTGAAAGATTATTCGAATCGGAAGTTCCCGAAGTTTTCGACGGATTGATTACCATAAAAAAAATAGTTCGTATTCCCGGCGAACGAGCCAAAGTAGCCGTTGAATCATACGACGACAGGATAGATCCGGTGGGCGCCTGTGTAGGGATGAAAGGCGCACGTATTCATGGTATTGTTCGTGAATTGCGCAACGAAAACATAGATGTCATTAATTATACCACCAACACCTCGCTTTATATCACCCGTGCCTTAAGTCCGGCCAAGGTTTCGTCAGTTAAAATTGATGAAAAGGCCAAGAAAGCCGATGTATATCTGAAACCTGACCAGGTATCGCTGGCTATAGGGAAAGGTGGATACAACATCAAATTAGCATCCAAATTATCGGGTTACGAGATCGATGTGTATCGCGATTCGGATACTGACTATGAAGATGTGGATCTGCAGGAATTCTCAGACGAAATTGATCAGTGGATCATCGACGAGTTTAAAGCTATTGGATGCGATACTGCAAAAAGCGTGTTGGAAAATCCTATAGAAGACTTGGTAAAACGCACCGATTTGGAAGAAGAAACCATCAACGAAGTATTAAAAATATTAAAATCAGAATTTGAATAATGTATCAATTTTATCAGCCGTTGATTTAATTGTATTTTATTTCATTTTAAAACAGGTTTAACAGACAATATATGGAAGAAGCCGCAAAAACGCATAGGTTAAGCAAGGTCGCCTCCGAGTTCAATATCAGTAGCAGTACTATCATTGAGTACCTTTCGAAAAAAGGTCATAAAATGGATAGTAACCCCAACCAGAAACTGACCTCTGATATGTACGATCTGCTTTGCAAAGAATTCCAATCTGAAAAGCAGGTAAAAGAAACTTCGAAGAAGCTGGATATTGGTAATAGCAACCGCGAAACAGTTACTGCCGAAACTGTAAAAGAGCGTGAAAAAGAAGTGGAATATGAATCTGAAAGAGAACTTATCATTAAGAATGTTCCGGTAAGCTTTACCAAAGAAGTTGAGAAAATAATTGAAAAACCAAAACCTGTTGAGCCCCCCAAGGTCGAAAAACCTGAAGTAACCGTTACCCCTGAACCCGAGGAAAAAGCTGTAAAGCCACCTTTGGAACCCGAAAAGAAAGAAGAAAAACAAAAGGTAACTGAAACTACAGAGGTTGAAGCCAAAACCGAAACAGGACCGAAAGTTTTACGCACTATCAATCTGGAGGACGTTAATGATAAAAAACCTTCCAAAAAGACTGCTGAAGAAAAGAAAAAACTGAAGAAATCGAAAGAAGAAACCGCAGCTTCTGAAAAAGCACTGACTGAAGCCGCGGAAAACGAAACCGTTTCTGAGATAATTGTCACCAAAGATAAAACTTTACCGGTTGATGAAAAGGAAACAGAGCAAGCTGTGGTTGAAATCACTCAGCCTGTTATACCAGAGGAAGATATTCCGGTGGTGGAGCCCGAAAAACCTGTGGATGACAACTTCCTTGCAACCCAATATTCGAAATTGGAAGGACCAAAGATATTAGGCAGAATTGATTTGCCAAAACCTAAAGAAACTGAAAAGAAACAACCGGTAGCTTCTTCATCAGATAACGCTCTTATCAACAAAAAGAAAAAACGCAAAAGACTTAAAACAGATGGTCCGGAAGTAAAAACCGATCAAAAACACAGTACGGCTAAAGATTCATTCGACAATAAGAACAAAACTGCTGCGAAAAAACCATTAACCAAAGCCCCGATACGACATGAACCTACCGAAGAAGAAATTCAGAAGCAAATTCGTGAAACCCTGGCTCGCTTGAGTGGACCCACGAAGTCAAAAGCGTCGAAATACCGCCGGCAAAAAAGAGATGCCATACATCAGCACATTGAGGAAGAACAACTGAAGCAGGAAGAAGGTAAAAAAACATTACAGGTTACCGAGTTTGTTACGGTCAGTGAGTTGTCGAAACTCATGGAAGTCTCGGTCAATGATATCATTTCTACCTGCATGAGCCTGGGATTATTTGTATCCATTAATCAAAGATTGGATGCAGAAGTTTTGGCCATTGTGGCTGAGGAATTTGGATTTAAAACTGAATTTGTTTCAACCGAAATATCGGACAGTCTGATGGACGAAGTGGATGACCCGAAATCATTGGTCGAACGTCCGCCTATAGTAACGGTTATGGGACATGTGGATCACGGGAAAACTTCTTTGCTCGACTATATCCGTAAGGCAAATGTTATCGCAGGTGAAGCAGGTGGTATTACTCAGCACATTGGAGCTTATGAGGTAACCCTGGCAAACGGCAAGAAAATAACCTTCCTCGACACCCCGGGCCACGAAGCTTTTACTGCAATGCGTGCCCGTGGCGCGAAGGTTACTGATATGGCAATTATTGTAATTGCGGCTGATGATAGCGTGATGCCTCAAACCGTTGAAGCAATCAACCATGCCCAGGCGGCCAAAGTGCCCATAATTTTCGCCATCAATAAAATGGATAAAGAAGGGGCCAACCCTGAAAAGATCAAAGAAGCTCTTGCCAATATGAATTTGCTGGTTGAAGATTGGGGCGGTAATTATCAATGCCAGGAAATCTCTGCTAAAAAAGGACTGAACGTTGATAAACTTCTCGAAAAAGTGGTACTTGAAGCGGAAATGCTTGAATTGAAAGCCAATCCAAACCGCAATGCCATTGGAACTGTTCTGGAATCATCACTTGAAAAAGGACGTGGCTATGTGGCCAAACTTTTAATTCAAAATGGTACTTTAAAAATTGGTGATATGGTTTTGGCAGGTTATAGTTATGGCAGGGTTAAAGCCATGTACAATGAAAGAAATATTCCCATCGAAAGTGCTGGCCCAGCAACCCCGGTTCTTTTACTGGGTTTGAATGGTGCCCCTCAGGCCGGTGATGTTTTCAATGTTCTTTCTGACGACCGCGAGGCAAAAGATATGGCCAATAAACGCTTCCAGCTTCAACGTGAGCAAAGTATCCGTACGCATAAGCATATTACGCTGGATGAAATTGGTCGCCGTATCGCCATAGGCGATTTTAAAGAGTTGAATGTGATTATCAAAGGTGATGTGGACGGCTCGGTGGAAGCACTATCTGATTCCTTGCTGAAACTTTCGAACCAGGAAGTTCAGGTGAATGTAATTCAAAAGTTGGTGGGTCAGATCACCGAATCGGATGTTTTGCTGGCTTCTGCTTCGAATGCTATTATCATAGGCTTCCAGGTAAGACCTTCCCCAAGTGCGCGCAAATTAGCCGAACAGGAACAAATTGATATCCGCCTCTATTCAATTATTTATAATGCTATCAACGAACTCAAGTCGGCTATTGAAGGTATGCTTTCGCCCGAAATTGAAGAGAAGATTGTCTGTAACCTTGAGGTTAGAGAAGTATTTAAAATTACCAAAGTTGGAACTATTGCCGGTTGCTTTTGTCTTGATGGAAAAATAGGCCGCAACACGCTGGTTCGCCTTATCCGAAACGGTATTGTGGTATATGAAGGAAAACTTGGCTCCCTGAAACGCTTTAAAGATGATGTGAAAGAAGTTTTTGCCGGGCAGGAGTGCGGATTGAATATCGAGAACTTTAATGACATCAAGGTTAGCGACATCATTGAAGGCTACGAACAAACCGAAGTTAAGAGAAAACTGGATTAAAAAGTTTTTCCTGTATTACACTGTCATTTCGCCCCGCATAGAGGTTTGAAGCAATTCAGTAATTCTTTCTTTCGAATGGCTGTTTCCCAATAAGAACATCATTTTGGTTATGGCTGCTTCTGTGGTTATATCGTATCCGCTGATCACCCCTATCTCTCCCAGATATTTGCTGGTTTCATACTTACCAATCTCCACCGATCCACCTTTACATTGAGTAACCACAAAAACTATGATTCCTTTTTGGATGGCATTTTCAATGGCATCAATAAACCAGGCATCTGTGGGGGCGTTGCCCGATCCAAAGGTTTCGAGTACCAGCGCCTTCAGATCTTTGGTTTGCAGAACAGCATTCACCAAGCGATCAGAAATGCCGGGATACAGTTTCAGTAAGGCAACATTGCTATCGAATTTCTTATGGGCGATCAGTTTCTTAAAATTGGGTTTCTGAATATACTCCTCATGGTATTTGATCTTTACACCCACCTCGGCCAGAAGGGGATAATTTCCCGAAAGAAAGGCTTTGAAATTTTCAGAATTGAATTTGGTGGTCCGGTTACCGCGAAACAGTTTATTGTCAAAGAATATGCTGACTTCGGGAACTATGGGAGTGTTTTCAATTTGAGCAGCAGCAATTTCAATAGCATTAATTATATTCTCACGACCGTCTGTCCGGATAACACCCATGGGAAGCTGCGATCCTGTGAAAACAACCGGTTTGTTCAGATTTTCAAGCATAAAGCTTAACATGGAAGCGCTGAACGACATGGTATCAGTTCCGTGGAGCACCACAAATCCGTCGTAGTTTTCGTACTTTTCCTCAATCACACCTGCCAGGGTCACCCAGAATCCGGGATTTACATTTGAAGAATCGATCAGTTCATCGAAAACATGGAAGTCGATATGGTAGTTGAAATTCTTTAAAATCGGGATATATTGGTAAAGTTGTTCAAATTCAAAAGGAAATAAGGTCCCGGTTTCGGCATCCTGCACCATTCCGATGGTGCCTCCTGTATAGATTACAAGCAAGGATCTGTTTTTTTGCATGTTTACGGTATTTTAAATAATTGTTTGGCATGGGCCGTAGTGGTTTCAGCCACTTCTTCAACGGTAATTCCTTTAAGAGAAGCAATAAATTCTGCTATTACCGCAATGTATGAACTTTCGTTTCGTTTCCCCCGGTATGGAACAGGGGTAAGGTAAGGAGCATCCGTTTCGAGCAGAATGTGTTTCATTTCAACCTGCTTTACAACCTCTGCCATACCTGAATTTTTATAAGTTACCACCCCCCCGATCCCGAGAAAAAAGCCCATATCAATAACCTGTTTAGCTTCTTCAATACTGCCGGGAAAGCAATGAAAAACACCTTTCAATCCCTTATTTTTATATGGTTTCAGGACGGAAAATATTTCATTGATTGATTTGCGTGAATGAATAACGATGGGAAGATTGTATTTTAAGGCGAGTTCGATCTGGTAGGTAAAGGATTCTAACTGTTGAGCATAAAAAGTTTTGTCCCAGTAAAGGTCAATTCCGGTTTCGCCAATGCCACAAAAGTTGTATTTATCAATAATTTCATCAATCTTTTCGAGTTCACTTTTGTAATCTTCCTTCACTGAAGTCGGGTGAAGGCCAATCATTACAGGACAATTTTCAGGGTATTTTTGATGTAACTTTAGCATGGATTCCCGGGTATGACTGTCGATGTCGGGCAGTAACATCCGGTTAACCTTACTTTCAATCGCTTTGTTAACTATGTATTCGATATCCGTCGTGAATTCATCGGCATATAAATGGGCGTGTGTATCTATAAATTGCATGCTGCAAATTTAGCAGAAATTTGCGGGTTAAGTTATTGAGGCTTTGAAATGATTTATTTACTATTTTTGAAAAACCATTACTTCAGGTCATTCTATAAATGCAATCTCCTAAAAAGATCCTTGTAATCCGATTCAGTTCCATTGGCGATATTGTGCTAACCACGCCTGTTGTCAGATGCCTGAAGCAACAATTACCGGATGCTGAGGTTCACTTTCTGACCAAGAACCAATATCTTCCTCTGCTGAAGGAGAATCCTTACATTGATAAGATTCATATCATAAATAATAAGGTTACCGATATTTTGGAAGATCTGAAGTCGGAGAACTATGATTTTGTGGTGGACCTGCAAAAGAACCTACGGTCGTCGAGGGTTAAACTCTCCCTGGATGTAGAAAGCGGAACTTTTAATAAACTGAATAAAAAGAAATGGCTTTTGACCAACCTGAAATTGAATCTGCTACCCCGGATACATATTGTGGATCGCTATTTCGGGGCGGTGAAGAAGCTTCAGGTTAAAAACGACGGGCAAGGTCTGGATTACGTTATTCCGGCCAGCGACATGATTTCTATTTCGGACTATTTTCCGGATGAATTTCTGGAAGGATATACCGTTGTGGTGGTCGGAAGCAAACAGCAAACCAAGCAAATTCCCGTTGAAAAGATGATGGAATTCTGTGCCAAAAACGAATCGCCTGTGGTCTTGCTTGGCGATAAATCTGACTCTCAAAAAGCACAACAGATCAGTAATGTGCTTGGCGAGAAAGTATTTAACGGCTGCGGGGTATTTACTATCAATCAGTCGGCTTCGGTGATTCAGCAGGCAAAGGTTGTTGTTACCCCCGATACCGGACTGATGCATATTGCGGCGGCTTTGCGAAAAAAGATAATTTCAGTATGGGGGAACACCGTTCCGGATTTTGGGATGTATCCTTATTTTCCGGAAGGGCAGGAAAATTACCATATCGTCGAAGTTCCTAACCTGTCGTGCAGGCCATGCAGTAAATTGGGTTATAAGCAATGCCCGAAAAAGCACTTCCGCTGTATGATGGATATTGATGTGGACGAGATACTGAAACTGGCAGGAAACTGACGGGGGTTTTATTTTATTTTAAAAAGTCCGTATTTTAAAATACAATAGATGGCGCGAAAACCGTCTTTCCAACTGATTTTCTTTCCTTCGGCATAGGTACGGCCATAATAGGAAATGCCCACCTCATAAATCCGGATATTTTTTACCCTCGATATTTTAGCAGTAACTTCAGGTTCGAAACCAAACCGGTTTTCGCGTAAATGAATATTCTGTATAAAATCTCTTCTGAACAACTTATAACACGTTTCCATATCCGTCAGGTTTAGATTGGTAAACATGTTCGAAAATTTAGTGAGAAAACGATTTCCGATAGAATGCCAGTAGAACAAAATGCGGTGTGGTTTGCCGCCAATAAAACGTGAGCCATATACCACATCAGCAAAGCCATTGATCATTGGTTTAAGCA
>CAYXXU010000097.1:0-13121 GCA_964469155.1 uncultured Bacteroidales bacterium | reverse complement strand
ATGAATTCCTGGAAATCGACACTATTGTCGGCATGGGCTCCCCCATTGATGATGTTCATCATCGGTATCGGCAGAGTGTTGGCATTGGTGCCGCCCACATATCTGAATAAGGGTATGCCCACATTCAGTGCTGCAGCTTTGGCACAGGCCAGGGAAACACCCAGAATGGCATTAGCACCCAAATTCGATTTGTTGGGTGTCCCGTCTATATCAATCATAGCTTTATCAATTGCGCCCTGTTCGGTTACCAGCATACCGTTCAGTTCTTTGGCCAAAATTTTATTTACGTTTTCAACGGCTTTCAGCACACCTTTACCGCCGAAAATGTTTTTATCGTTATCGCGAAGTTCCACAGCCTCGTGCACCCCGGTGGATGCTCCTGATGGAACCGATGCAGTTCCAATAATTCCTGTTTCGGTCAATACATCCACTTCAACGGTGGGGTTTCCACGCGAATCGAGTATCTGACGTGCATAAATACCTGCTATTGTGCTCATATTTTTTGTTTTTTTGTAGTTGCAAATTTACTCATTTTTAATAAAAAAAGGGATGAAGCTTTCAAACCTTATCCCCTTTTTGGACATGTTTTATACTCTGTTATTCTTCTTTGGAAGCTTCCGGAGTTTCGTCCTTTTCAGCTTCGTCAGCAACTTCAGGTTCGTCAGCTATCTTAACCTCGTCGGTAACTTCCGGAGTTGCTTCTTCAGCGATTTCTTCTTCTTTCTTAGCTTTGGGTTTCAGAGCTTGCTTTTCTTCTTTCACCACCGCAGCCTTATCGGAAGTCTTCTTTGCTCCACTGGTACGGCTACGACGTGTGGTTTTAGCAGCCACTTTGGTTTCTTTTTCGCCACTCATCAATTGGTTATAATCCACCAATTCTATAATACACATATCAGCATTATCGCCTAAACGTGTACCTGTTTTCAAAATACGTGTATAACCACCCGGGCGGTCTGCAATCTTCTTGGATACTTCTCTGAAGAGTTCGGTAACGGCTTCTTTGTTTCCCAGGTAACTAAAGACGGTTCTGCGCGAATGGGTAGAGTCAACTTTTGATTTGGTTATTAAAGGCTCTATGTAAACTCTTAATACTTTTGCTTTAGCCAAAGTAGTCGAAATTCTTTTATGAAGAATGAGCGAGGCCGCCATGTTAGCCAGCATCGCACTACGATGTGTGGCTGTTCTTCCTAACTGATTGATCGTTTTGTTGTGTCTCATTTCTTTTTAATCCTTATCTAATTTGTATTTGGTGATGTTCATTCCGAATTGAAGATTTTTTGCTTTCACCAAATCTTCCAGTTCGGTTAATGATTTCTTACCAAAGTTTCTGAATTTAAGTAAGTCATTTCTGTTGTATGATACCAGGTCACCGAGAGTTTCAACATCAGCAGCTTTAAGACAATTCAAAGCACGAACTGACAGATCAAGATCGATGAGTTTGGTTTTTAATAACTGACGCATGTGAAGCGAAGTTTCGTCAAATTCTTCCACCACTGCTTTTTCTTCAATATCCAATGTGATTTTCTCGTCAGAGAATAGCAGGAAATGATGAATTAATATTTTAGCGGCATCTTTCAGTGCATCTTTCGGATTGATGGAACCGTTGGTAGTAACCTCGAGCAATAATTTTTCGTAGTCGGTTTTCTGTTCAACACGATAATTCTCAATAACAAACTTTACATTACGGATCGGGGTAAATATTGAATCGATAGCAATCGTGCCAATAGGAACATTAGGTATTTTGTTATCTTCAGCAGGCACATAACCTCTGCCCTTGTCAATTGTGATCTCAATAACAAACTTAATGCCGGGTTCCAGATGACAAATAACTTCCTCGGTATTCAACACCTGAAAACCTGACAAAAATGAATTGATGTCACCGGCTTTAAAAGCATCTTTTCCCGAAATAGTAACAACTACTTTTTCGTTACTGATCGATTCGATTTGTCTTTTAAAACAGATCTTTTTCAGGTTCAGGATAATTTCAGGAACGTCTTCAAGAACTCCTTTTATCGAGGAAAACTCCTGATCAACGCCTTCAATTTTAATATTGGTTATTGCAAAACCATCGAGCGAGGATAATAAAATCCTGCGGAGGGCATTGCCAATAGTTGTACCATAACCGGGTTCGAGAGGACGGAATTCAAATTTTCCGTAGAAGTCGTCCAACTCCAGAATTACAACTTTATCGGGTTTTTGAAAAGCTAAGATTGCCATATTATTAATTTCCAATAATTATTATAAAGATTATTTAGAATACAATTCGACGATAAGCTGCTCATTGATGGTTTCAGGAATCTGATCTCTTTCCGGATAACTCATGAATTTACCGGCCATTTTTTCCATATCCCATTCCAGCCAGTTAAAGCGGTTCGAATGACGTAATAAAGAATCAGTAATGATCTCCAGCGATTTCGATTTTTCTCTGACACTAACGATATCATTCGGTTTTAGGCTGTATGAAGGGATATTAACAACTTTCCCATTCACCTCAATATGACCATGCGAAACCAACTGACGGGCGCCACTGCGTTTTGGAGAAATACCCAAACGGAAAACCACGTTATCGAGACGAGCTTCAATCAACTGTAATAATACCTCACCTGTCACACCATGTTTACGACTTGCTCTCTCGAAAGTAATTTTAAACTGTTTTTCAAGAATGCCGTAAGTATATTTTGCTTTTTGCTTTTCCTGTAACTGAACTCCATATTCTGATTGTTTCTTTCTCTTTTTGGATGAACCATGTTGTCCGGGGGGATAATTCTTTTTCTCAAAAGATTTATCAGGACCATAAATGGCGTCTTTAAATTTTCTTGCAATCTTTGTCTTCGGACCAATATATCTTGCCATATCTGATTTGTATTATTGGATAAATTAAACTCTTCTTCTTTTAGGTGGACGACAACCGTTGTGTGGTAAAGGTGTAACGTCGATAATTTCGGTTACTTCAATACCTGCTGCGTTGAGAGATCTGATAGAAGATTCCCTTCCGGCACCCGGACCTTTTACATAAACTTTTACTTTACGCAGACCGTAATCATATGCAGCCTTGGCACAGTCGCCTGCGGCCATTTGACCTGCATACGGAGTATTCTTTTTTGAACCTTTGAACCCCATTTTACCGGCTGACGACCAGGCAATAACCTGTCCGTTTAAATTGGTCAGCGAAATAATAATGTTGTTGAACGATGCAAAGACATAGGCTTTTCCGATTGGATCAACCTTAACAACCCTTTTCTTTGCAGATTTAGCAGAAGTTTTTGCCATAATTTTATACTAGGTTTTCTGTTATTATAATAATTAAATCTTAACCCTTAGTTGCTTTTTTCTTATTGGCAACGGTTTTTCTCTTTCCTTTACGTGTACGGGCATTGTTTTTTGTACTTTGTCCTCTGGTAGGTAATCCTGCACGATGTCTAACCCCTCTGTAGCAACCTATATCCATCAATCGTTTGATGTTCATCTGTACTTCAGATCTTAGATTTCCTTCCACCTTGAATTTTTCGGTGATGATATTACGAATTTTTGTAAGTTCATCATCTGACCAGTCACTTACTTTTTTGTTAGGATCGATACCGGCTTCTAATAAAATCTTAGCAGCTGAACTATTACCAAGTCCATAAATATAAGTCAATCCGATAACGCCTCTTTTGTTTTTTGGTAGGTCAATACCTGCAATTCTTGCCATAGTTTACTATTTATAATTGTTCAAAAATTAACCCTGTCTTTGTTTATACTTAGGGTTTTTTTTATTGATAACATAAACCCTTCCGTTTCTTCTGATTATTTTACAATCAGGGGTTCTTTTTTTAATGGATACTCGAACTTTCATCGTTTCTCTTATTTATATCTGAATGTTATTCTTCCTTTAGTTAGATCGTAAGGTGATATTTCAACTCTGACTTTATCACCGGGTAAAATTTTAATGTAATGCATGCGCATTTTGCCTGAAATATGAGCAATGATCACATGACCATTTTCCAATTCAACGCGAAACATAGCATTGCCCAAAGATTCCAGGACAGTACCATCTTGTTGAATTGAACTTTGTTTTGACATATTCCTTAATATAAAAAAATCACCTTTATATAATCGTTTTTTACGCTTTCTATATAATCAAATGTTGATAAAACTTCGCTTTTGCCTTTTCTCACTGCAACAACATGCTCAAAATGTGCCGAAGGTTTCGAGTCTTTTGTTTTGATTGTCCAGCCATCCTGCTCCTGCAATATTTCTTTTCTTCCCAGGTTGATCATCGGCTCAATACAGATCACCAATCCTTCTGACAATTTTGCGCCAGACCCTCTGTTTCCATAATTAGGCACTTGTGGTTCCTCATGTAATTTTCGACCTAAACCATGCCCAACCAGTTCACGAACCACTGAATAACCACGCTTCTCAACATAATTTTGCACAGCATAACCAATATCTCCCACCCTGTTACCAGCAACTGCCACTTCTATACCTTTATACAAGGACTCTTTGGTTGTGCGAAGTAATTCAAGTTTTTCGTCCGAGACTTCCCCAACTGCAAAAGTATAAGCTGAATCACCATAATAACCTGACAATATAACCCCGCAATCCACTGATACAATATCTCCTTCTAATATCTCTCTTTTACCAGGGATTCCATGAACAACCTGATCATTAATAGAAATGCATAAGGTTGCAGAATATCCCCTGTAATTTTTAAATCCGGGTATTGCATCATTAGCTCTTATATAATCCTCCGCAATCTTATCCAAATATTTGGTAGTTACACCAGGTTTCAGAATATTAGCAACTTCAGCTAAAGTTTTTCCAACAAGCAAAGAACTATTTCTAATTAACTCAATCTCTTCTTCCGATTTCAGATGTATCATCTCTGAAATTTTTTTCTTATATTCCAGCCTGACCATAGCCCGCAGAACTACGACCTTTGATCCTGCCCGATTTGGTCAACCCATCATAATGACGCATCAATAAATAACTTTCAATTTGCTGCAGAGTGTCTAACACAACTCCAACTAAAATCAATAAAGAAGTTCCACCATAAAACTGCGCAAATTGTGAGTTTACACCCATCAAACGCACAAGAGCCGGCATTACTGCGACAAAAGCTAAAAACATAGAACCGGGTAATGTTATTCTCGACATCACATTATCAATAAACTCAGCTGTTTTCTTACCAGGCTTAATACCAGGAATAAATCCGCCATTCTTCTTCATATCCTCAGCCATTTGATTAGGATTAATCGTAATAGCGGTATAAAAATAAGTAAAAGCAATTATGAAGATAGCAAAGGTAAAATTATACCAAAAGCTATTAAAATCAGAGAAAGTTCTGGCAATACCAGATAAAGCATCAACATTTGCAAACCCGGCAATAGTAATAGGGATAAACATAATGGCTTGTGCAAAAATGATAGGCATAACACCGGCAGCATTCACTTTCAATGGGATATACTGTCTTACACCCCCATATTGTTTGTTTCCAACAATACGTTTGGCATACTGTACAGGAATTTTTCGGGTACCTTGCACCAGAAGTATACATACCAGAATAACAAGAATCAACACAACAAGTTCAACAACAAATATAATCAGCCCTCCCCCTTGCTGCTCCATTCTTGAAACAAATTCACCAACCAGTGCAAAAGGCAGTCGGGCAATGATACCGATCATAATAATTAAAGAAATACCATTTCCAATTCCTTTGTCGGTAATCTTTTCACCGAGCCACATCACAAACATGGTCCCTGAAACAAGTATAACAACAGAAGAAACCCAGAAGAATAATGAGGGTGTTCCTTCCGGCAAAAACGGGTAAATTGCTTCATTAGGCAATTGACTGGTAATATTTCCGATATAGGCGGGAGCCTGAGCAGCAGTAATAATTACGGTAAGAAAACGTGTAATCTGATTGATTTTTTTCCTGCCTGATTCGCCTTCTTTCTGAAGTTTCTGAAAATAAGGGATCGCCATACCTAATAATTGCACCACAATTGAAGCCGAAATATAGGGCATGATCCCCAAAGCAAAAATAGATGCATTTGAAAATGCCCCCCCCGAAAACATGTTTAAAAGGCCAAGTAAACCGTCACTACTTTGTTTTTGTAGTGCTCCAAGCATGTGAGGGTCAATCCCCGGTAAAACGATATAAGATCCAAGACGATAAATCAAGATAATTCCCAAAGTAAAAATTATCCTCTTTCGAAGATCCTCGATCCTATAAATGTTTTTAATTGTTTCAATTAAACGTTTCATGCATTAAATTTTTGTTGCGGTTCCACCTTGTGCTTCAATGATTTTTATGGCTGATTCGGAAAAGCCATGAGCAGTAACATTCAATTTTAAGCTTAATTTACCACGGCCTAAAATTTTAATTAAATCATTTTTTGAAGCCAAACCGTTATCGATAAGTGTATTAACATCTATCTCTGTAAGGTTTTTTGCTTCAGCCAGTTTTTGCAGTGTGTCAATATTAATTCCACTGTATTCAACCCGATTAAAATTAGTAAAACCAAATTTGGGTATTCTTCTGATCAAGGGCATTTGACCACCTTCAAAGGCTGGTTTTCTACTATAACCGGATCTTGATTGGGCTCCCTTGTTTCCTTTTGTTGAAGTACCACCTCTGCCTGAACCTTGACCTCTGCCAATACGTTTGTTTTTCTTTGTTGATCCCTTTGCAGGTTTCAGATTACTTAAATCCATCGTAATTTTGATTAAATATCCTTAATTAATTTCTTCTACAGATAATAAATGACTAATTTTCCGTATCATTCCTTCAATTTGTGGAGTTGCAATAACTTCAACCGGGCGTTGCATCTTGGTAATGCCTAATGCTATCAGGGTTCTTTTTTGATCAGCAGTTCTGTCAATACCACTTATAATTTGCCTTATTCTTAACTTTTTCATGATTTTATTTTTGCGATAAGAATTAACCGTTAAAAACTTTACTCATTGAAATACCTCTCAGTTGTGCAACAGTATAAGGATCTTTCATATTAATTAATGCATCCATAGTTGCTTTAACAACACTATGAGGATTCGAAGAACCTTTAGATTTTGCAAGTACGTTTCTAACGCCTACACTTTCTAAAACAGCACGCATAGCTCCACCGGCAATAACTCCGGTACCAGGTGCTGCCGGCTTCAGGAATACATATGCACCACTATATTTCCCGTATTGCTCATGAGGAACGGTTCCGTTAAATACGGGTACTTTTATCAGGTTCTTTTTTGCATCATCGATACCTTTTGCTATTGCAGCTGTTACTTCTTTTGCTTTTCCAAGTCCAAAACCAACCACTCCGTTTTCGTTTCCAACAACAACAATTGCTGAAAAGCTAAAGGTTCTTCCTCCCTTGGTAACTTTAGTTACTCTCTGAATACTGACTAATCTGTCCTTAAACTCGATTTCGCTAGACTTTACTCTCTTGATATTTGCGTTTGACATATCTTATTAAAATTTTAAACCAGCTTCTCTGGCAGCATCAGCTAATGATTTAACTCTTCCATGATAAAGGTATCCGCCTCTGTCGAATACAACAGCTGTTAATCCGGCATCAATAGCTTTCTGAGCAATTAATTTACCTACCAGCTTTGATTTCTCAATTTTAGTAACCTTTGTGGAAGCAATTTCCGGTTCCAATGTTGAAGCAGCAAGCAGAGTCTTTTTTGCATCGTCATCAATTAATTGGACATAAATATTGGTATTACTTCTGAAAACCGATAACCTGGGACGATCTGCTGTTCCATGAACGATCTTCCTGATCCTCATTTTAATTCTTTTCCGTCTGTATTCCTTGAAATTCTTTATAGCCATTACTCAAAGAGTTTTAATTTTTTAACATTTATTTCTGTACTGCCGATTTTCCGGCTTTCTTTCTTAATATTTCGTCTTTAAATCGAATCCCTTTACCTTTATATGGCTCAGGTTTTCTCAACGAACGAATTTTTGCAGCAACCTGACCAATAAGTTGTTTATCTATCGATTCCAAAATTATAGTGGGAGGTTTACTTCTTTCATTGACAGTTGTAACACTTACTTCCTTAGGCATTTCAATAAAGAAGTTATGGGAATAACCCAAGGCAAGTTCTAAAACATTATTTTGTGCATCTGCCTTATAACCCACACCGATAAGTTCTTGAACTACCTTGTATCCGTCTGAAACACCAATAACCATGTTTGCAATTAGTGAGCGATATAATCCGTGTTTTGCGCTAATGTTATCGTTTTCCCTTGTAATATGAATTTGATTATCTACAACTTTAAATTTGATAGCCGGGTCTATGACTTGCATTAATTCTCCTTTAGGACCCTTAACGGTAACACTGTTATTATCAGAAATGTTTACTGTTACATTTTGTGGCAATTCAATTGGTAATTTTCCTATACGTGACATTTTGTATTCTCCTAATTATTAACTAATGTAACAAATTACTTCACCACCAACATTCAATTTTTTTGCTTCTTTATCAGTCATTACTCCCTGAGAGGTTGAAATGATAGCAATACCAAGTCCATTCATAACTCTTGGCATTTCTTCAGCATTAACATATTGTCTTAAACCGGGGCTGCTTATTCGTTCAAGTTTTGAAATCGCAGAAATTTTTGAAGTAGGATGGTACTTCAATGCAATCTTGATAATTCCTGGTTTGGTGCTGTCTTCAAATTTATAATTAAGTATATAACCTTTTTCAAAAAGGATCTTTGTTATACTTTTTTTCAGATTTGAAGCTGGTATTTCTACCAACCTATGATTAGCCATCACTGCATTTCTTATTCTTGTCAAATAATCTGAAATAGGATCAGTATTCATGTTATAATATTTTCTGTTATTACTATTCTTCTTATTATTAATCTACCAACTTGCTTTTTTAACACCTGGTATCAAACCAGCTAATGCCATTTCACGAAAATTTATACGTGATACACCAAACTGACGCATATAACCTTTAGGGCGGCCAGTAATCTGGCAACGGTTGTGTAAACGAACTGGTGATGAATTCTTGGGCAATTTTTGTAATCCAATATAATCACCAGCCTTTTTTAATTCTGCTCTTTTATCTTTATATTGTTCGTGTAGTTTGATTCTTTTTAATTCACGAGCCTTGATTGATTCTTTAGCCATATTATTTTTGAGTTTTAAATGGTAAACCAAATTCTTTTAATAAAGCATATGCTTCCTGATCAGAAGGGGCAGAAGTAACAAAAGTTATATCCACTCCATTAATTTTACTGATCTTATCAATATTGAGTTCAGGAAAAATGATCTGCTCTGTGATACCAAATGAGAAATTTCCTCTTCCATCGAAACCTTTATCGTTAATACCACGAAAGTCTCTAATACGAGGGATTGTAACAGAGATCAAACGATCCAGAAACTCATACATTTTATCGCTCCTCAGAGTCACTCTCACACCAATAGGCATTCCTTTTCTAAGTTTAAAATTCGAAATATCCTTCTTAGATTTCGTTTGAACGGCTTTTTGGCCAGTAACATTTGTCATTTCCTCAATGCCGATATCTATCATTTTCTTATCCGCAATAGCTCCACCTATACCTTGATTAATACAAATCTTAAGCAATTTTGGCACTTGCATTGCATTTTTATACTGAAATTGTTGAGTTAATGCTGGAACAACTTCCTTGTGATATTTTTCCTTTAATCGTGGTTTATAGTCCATCACTTAATTGTCTCCTTTTTTTCTGATTTTTTTGAATATCTTACTATTTTACCGGTTTTTTCATCAGTTTTTCTACCAATTCTTGTTGGTTTACCTGAAGAATCCTGAACCATAAGATTTGAAATGTGTATTGATGATTCCTTCTTCAATATTCCACCTTTTGTATTTTTGGCATTAGGTTTTGTATGCTTTGAAATCAGATTAACACCTTCTACAATTGCCTTACTCTTTTCGCTGATAACCTTAAGCACTTTACCTTGTTGACCTTTAGAATCTCCGGCAATAACAGTTACCGTGTCCCCTTTTTTAATATGTAATTTCGGTTGCATATAATTTTATTTTAAAGCACTTCAGGTGCCAATGAAACAATTTTCATATATTGTTTTTCTCTCAATTCTCTTGCAACAGGACCAAATATACGGGTCCCGCGCAATTCATCAGTAGCAGTTAACAAAACAACTGCATTATCATCAAAACGGATATATGAGCCATCAGATCGTCTAACTTCTTTTTTTGTTCTGACAACCACAGCCTTGCTTACAGTTCCTTTTTTTATGTTTCCAGCAGGTATAGCACTTTTAACGGTAACAATTATCTTATCGCCTACAGAGGCATATCTTCTTCTTGTTCCGCCAAGTACCCTGATACAGAGGACCGTTTTGGCTCCGCTGTTGTCTGCTACAATTAATCTTGATTCTTGCTGTATCATAGTTATTTAACTTTCTCAATGATTTGTACTAACCTCCAACATTTATTCTTGCTCAAAGGTCTTGTCTCGGCAATAAGGACGGTGTCACCAATATTGCATTCATTATTTGCGTCATGAGCCATAAATTTGGTATTTTTCTTAACAAATTTACCATATTTCGGGTGCATTACTTTTCTTTCCACATTGACGACAATAGAATTCTGCATTTTATTGCTGACAACAACTCCTGTTTTCTCTTTTCTTAAATTACGTTCCATAACAAATTATTACTTTTTGCTGTTTTTCTTATTTGTTTCCTCAACAACATTAGGTTCTCCGTTAATTTTCCTAAACTGAATCTCTGTTAACATGCGGGCAACAGTTTTTTGATAATCCTTAATTTTCATAGGATTTTCCAGAGGTGAAACCGCATGGTTCATTTTCAATTTTTGATACTGTTTCTTTTCCTCTTCTAACCTTTCACGAAGTTCTGTCGCTGAAAGTTCTCTAATAACTTGCTGTTTCATTTCTTTATATTTTTATTCTTCAACGTAATCTCTTCTTACGATAAATTTTGTATCAACAGGCATTTTCTGTGCACCAAGTCTCAATGCTTCTTTAGCAACATCAAATGGAACACCATCAATTTCGAATAAAATTCTACCAGGTGTTACACGTGCCACATAATATTCAAGAGCGCCTTTACCTTTACCCATACGTACTTCGGCTGGTTTTTTGGTAACGGGCTTATCCGGAAAAATTCTTATCCATAGCTGACCTTCACGTTTCATATAACGTGTTATCGCCTGACGGGCAGCTTCTATCTGACGTCCGGTTATCCAATATTCTTCTAAAGTTTTTATAGCGAAAGAACCGAATGAAATCTGGTGACCGCGATGTGCAGTACCTTTCATGCGTTGCTTCTGCATTTTTCTGTATTTCGTCTTTTTTGGCTGTAACATTACAAATATGAATTAAATATTACCAATCGTATTTTAATTATTTTCTTTTTCTTCTTCTTCCCTGGTCTTTTCCTCCACCAGGTTCCTGATTATTAACTTTCAAATTACTTGAAGTTGGAACAATCTCTCTTTTTCCATATATCTCACCTTTGCAAATCCAAACCTTAACTCCAATTCTGCCATAAGTTGTGTGAGCTTCTACAAGCGCATAATCAATATCAGCACGAAGTGTATGCAAAGGAATACGTCCTTCTTTATGAATTTCTGTACGTGCCATTTCAGCACCACCTATTCTACCTGAACATTGAACCTTAATACCTTCAGCACCCATCCTCATTGTTGAAGCAACTCCCGTTTTTACAGCCCTGCGGTAAGAAATACGACCTTCAATCTGCTTTGCAATTGTCTGAGCAACTAAAACGGCATCCAATTCAGGACGTTTAATCTCATTAATATTAATCTGGATTTCTTTATTTGTGACCTTCTTTAATTCTTCCTTCAGTTTGTCAACTTCCTGCCCACCTTTTCCGATGATAATACCCGGACGGGCAGTATGGATAGTAACAGTTACAAGCTTTAAAGTGCGTTCAATAACAATTTTAGAAATGCTTGCTTTTGATAAACGGGCATTTAAATATGTTCTGATCTGTTTGTCTTCAATCAGTTTGCTTGTAAAACTTTTTCCTCCGAACCAATTAGAATCCCAACCTTTGATAATTCCTAACCTGATTCCTATCGGATGTGTTTTTTGTCCCATTTGGTATTAGTTTTATGAATTTATTATTTTTTAATTTTAGTTTCTTTTTTTGTTGTTGCCGGCTTTTTTACAGTAGCAGTTTTCTTAACCGGAGCTTCCTTTTTAACAGTAGTTTCAGGTACAGTAAATAATTCTGCATTTCTGCTTCCCAGTGAAAGTGTAACATGGTTTGAACGTTTTTTAACCCTGTGAGCTCTTCCTTGTGGGGCAGGCTGAATGCGTTTCAGTTGCCTGCCACTGTCTACAAATATCTCTTTCACATAAAGATTACTATCTTCAATCCGAACACCTTCATTTTTAATTTGCCAGTTTGAAATGGCAGATAACAACAATTTATGTAAGCGTCCTGAAGCTTCCTTTGGTGAAGTTTTCAATAAGAACAAAGCTTTGTCTACATTCATGTTTCTGATCTGGTCAGCCACAAGTCTCATTTTTCTTGGTGAGGTCGGGCAATTAACCAGACGAGCAAAATATCTTTTTTTATTCGCTTCCTTTGCTTTTTCAGCACTGATTCGTTTTCTTTCTCCCATAATATTATCTATTTGAAGCTATTATATTACTTTTTTCCTTTATTACCGGCATGACCTCTGAAGATCCTGGTAGGTGCAAATTCGCCTAATTTATGACCCACCATATTTTCAGTCACATAAACCGGAATGAATTTATTTCCATTATGTACCAAAACTGTCAGACCCACAAAATCAGGAGAAATCATCGATCCTCTTGACCATGTTTTAATTGAAGTCTTTTTACTAGATTCACTCATCTGGAGAACTTTTTTCTCAAGCTTATTATGTATATACGGACCTTTTTTTAATGAACGACTCATATGTTTAAACTATACTGGTAATTATTATTACTTCTTTCTTCTTTCAATGATGTATTTGTTCGACATCTTCTTATTATCACGTGTTTTGTATCCTCTTGAAGGTGTTCCTTTCCTGGTTCTTGGCAAACCACCAGAAGCTTTACCTTCGCCACCACCCATGGGGTGATCAACAGGGTTCATGGAAACACCACGGTTGCGAGGACGGCG
>CAYXXU010000096.1:0-13327 GCA_964469155.1 uncultured Bacteroidales bacterium | reverse complement strand
TGGCGAAGGTAAGAATAATTTTGTTATTGTGTAATTTATTAGTGGACTTAATGTAGTGTAACTTCGTGTAATATCTTTTGGTGTAATTTGGTTTTTTCGTGTTTTGGTGGCGAAAAAATACCGAAATTTGAACCATCAACCTAACACCTCATAGTCTCACAGCCTCACAGCCTCTAAAAATGAAAAAACTAACCTTCCTCCTAATCTCCGCCATCATGCTCGCCACCTCCTGCAAAACCGCCGCTCCCGTTCAATCATTCAGCATAGGCCGTGGGGGAGGGTTTACCGGCAAATACGACGAATACCTCGTAAAAAGCAACGGCGAGGTCTACAACATCAGCAACGGCCAGGCGCCCGTATTGTTCTTCACCTTCAAAAAAGAGCAGATAGTGGCTATATTTAAGAAATTCGAACAACTGAACATCCGAAGTCTCAACTTCTCCCACCCGGGCAACATGACATCATACATCCGCACCGAAGACAACGGCAAGACCTTCGAAATAAAATGGGGCGACCTCAAAAATAAGCCTCCCCAAAATGTCCTCGACTTCTTCGAATCCGTTTGGAGCGATATCAGACCCAAGTAGGGAAGAAGTAATTGAGTAATTGAGTAATTGAGTAATTGAGTAATTAAGGAATTAAGGAATTAAGGAATTAAGGAATTGGGATGCCAACACATCACCTTCTCTCGCCTCAATAAACTCAATCAACACAAAAAACTTAATAAACTCTAAATTTCAAGTCCAAAAAAAAGGAGGCCGGCAAAAAATGCCAGCCTCCTTCTCCGGTCTCCGGTCTTTGGTCTTCTAACTCCAAACTCCAAACTCCGAACTCCAAACTTCCTACTGTTTCACTATCTTATTATTATACGTTCCCATCTCGGTCGCTATCCTGATAAAATAAATGCCGGCAGGCAGCGCATTCATATCCAGGCCGAATTGGTTCTGTCCGTTCAGGGCATTTTCCTGGTGTTGCTGTATCACTTTGCCTTGCAGGTCGAGCAAGTGCAGTTTTATATTCTGAGCCTTATCGGTGAAGAAATTCACTGTTAGCAGGTCGGTAACGGGGTTGGGATACATCTGAATATAATCGTTCATATTCACCGGGGCAATACCCACATCCGAATGTTGCATAAATTTCACGTTATCGAGGTATGCATTGTCCATCACAAAAACGATGGTATCCGAGCTGATATTGCGGGTTTCGAACGTCACCGTAAACTTGGTTCCGGCATAGGCATCGAGGTTATAGAAATGCGTCACGAAAGGATCGGAGCTGGCAGTAGTCGGGTTAAAAGTAGGGGTAAGCTGCATGCTACCGTTTATCAGCACGCGCAGGTTGCTGGCAATGGAGAAATCCTGCCCGGCGCCCAGGTACAATTCGTAGGCGGTCTTGCCGAAAGTCTGTTTCAGGTCAAAACGCATATTGGCGGTAGTCCACGAAGTAGCGTCCACACAAAAAGTAATCTTGGCCGAAAGGAAATCGTTAATCTGCCAGGTATTCGAGCCGTTGGGGAACTCCAGTTGGTTGATATACGAAAACACATTGCCTCCGGTCATTTTCATGCCTTTGCCCGGGTTTCCGGCAATGGTGGCCAGAAATGCATGCGCATATTGTCCCAGGTTGACCAGATAATTGATAGCCGTACCGGTTTCGTCGAACCTTACTATGGTATCGGTCAGTGCAAACGGGTTCTTAACGATATAGCCGTTCAGGGCATCGTTGGTGTTCAGGCTGTCGATATCGAAATGCGTGGTGGCATTGATGGTATAATTGCCCGAAGCCGAAAGATTGGCGGGGGTGGCAAATGAGAAGGTAAGCACCGAATCGGGATAGAAATCCCAGGGAGTGGTAACGGTATCGTTCACCGGAGTGCCGGAATTGATATTGTACGAAACCGGTATTTTGGCGCCGGCTGCAAGATATTCGCAACCATAGAAAGCCAACTGAATGGTCACAGTTTCCATATTGCCCATATGGCATTCCGAGACGGGCGAAATGATCTTTTTAACCCCCACATCCGAATTCTGGTAGAGCTTATTCATGAAAGTATAAATGGCGCAGATGTCGTTGCCCGTAACGGTATCATTGGAATAACTCAGCCAGCAGTCAATGGTGTGATTGCCCAACACATGCACATCGGCCGGAACAGCAAAAGTAAAATCGATAGTATCGCCTCCGTTCAGGTTGGCTGCCAAAATCAGGCTGTCGGCCACTGTGGCTCCGCCGTCGGCTTTATAGAAGAAAAGGATCTTTTCGCCGGCATTGATGGGCGTATTGCATCCGTTGTAGATCATGCGCACCTTCACCGTTTCGGAGGTCAATCCGCAATCGGTTACGGGCGATAAAACACCGCTGATAAAAACATCGTTGTCGGAAACTGCCTGTCCAAGGCCCACAGCATACCATGCGTTGGCCGTGGCAATATATTCGGCCGAGCAGGGTCCGTACAGATCGATAGCTGCCTGCAAGGTAGCCACGCGGGCATCGGCATACTTGGAAGTGCTGATCAGGTAAACGGTAAGGGCACGATAAGCTATATCGGTAGCCTTATCAATACCGATGGCGCTCACTGTGAAAGCATTTCCCAAGTCGTTGGTGCCGCTTCCGCCTTCCGAAAGCAGGTAATACCAGTAGTTGGCCACACCGCTGTTGGTATGCACCCCGCCATTGTCCATCACGCCAATATACCAATAGGTACCCAGGTAGGTGTCGGGTTGTTGAAATTCATTAGGGTTCGACATATTGCGGAAACCGTGGCCCCCGGTCAGGTCGAAATCTTCGCCAACAAACCAGTCGCCTGTGGCAGGCGCTGCATAAAATTCGATGGCAGCACCGAAAATATCGCTAAAAGCTTCGTTCAGTCCGCCCGGTTCGTCCTGATAGATCAGGTTCGCTGAATATTGGGTAACACCATGGGTAATTTCATGTCCGCATACATCCAGTGAAGTCAGCGGACCGTTTGAGGTGCCGTCACCGTCGCCATAGGTCATTCGGGTGCCGTCCCAGCTTGCATTGGCGTAGTTCACATCATAATGCACATAGCTGAACAAAGGTGAATTGAGATCATCATAACTGTGCCTGTTAAATTTCGTCAGATAAAAATCGTAGGTTTTTTCTGCTCCGAAATGGGCATCAGTAGCTATTTCATCCTGTGCAGCATTCACATTGTTCCAGTCGTTGTCGGTGTCGGTGAAATCCACCGCTGTTCCGTAATTGGTAGAAGTGGCCAGGTTATAGGTCTCGATGCCGCAACGTCCTGACTCTCTTAAGCGGTAATTTCCTACTGACACTGAGTCGGTAGTGATGGTTTGCGTGCCGCTGTATTTGGTATGGGCAGTTCCCTGTACATCGCTTTCCCTGATCAGGTCAGCAGTGTAAAAAATTTCGCCCGATACCGCGTTCACATAAACATTTTTATACGAAAGGGGCGATGCTGCGTACACATCAACCTTCCAGGCGAGCACATAGCCTGATGGATTATCGCCATACTTTTTGTCGACAAATACCAGGGTGGCTTTGGGATAATAGGTGGCCGAGGGATCCTTTTTGGCATATTTGATCCATTTTTCGCTGGCAGCATCTTCCCACATATATTTATCGGCATGGGTATAACTGATAGCTTTGTTGATAGCCGATTGGGCCGATATGCCAGGGGTTTTGCTTTGGTTCAGCCCTGTGATGATATGGCCGTTGCCGCTCATCGCCCGGTTGCCCTGGCTGTGAATAAGGTATTCAGCGCCTTCCACCGGGATTCCCTGGAAATACTGCTGATATCTGAAGTGCGAGTAACCGATTTGGTCAGTCTGGGTGCGAACCAGTTTCATCTGGTCTGAGGCGGTCAGTCCAAAGGCTTCTTTATAAACAGTAAATACCTGCTCCGGAGCAATGCTCTTATTCGGAAGGAATTGTATCCATCCCTTCTGACCTTTTTGCTGAGCAATATCAATAATTTTCAGGGAGTTTTGGGCATAGCTATTCGCAAATAGCATTACCAGTGCTAAAAGAAAGGGTAAAAAAGTTTTTTTCATAAAATGGTTTTGGATTTTTTTTTGAGTTAACAAATTTATGAAAAGTTTTAACAGCACAATCATTTCATTTAAAAAGTGTATTGTAATTTTGGGAAAATTTAAAATGATCATTCAAATAAGGTATTTATTAACAGCATTTTTCAGGAACATCTTTTTCTGGATGCTGCTTTTTGCCTTTACCCGTCTGCTTTACCTGTTATTCAATATAAGCTTTCTAAAAGGCATCGACCTTATTGCCACCCTGTCGGTTTTCTGGCATGCATTGCCGCTCGACATATCCACGGCTTGCTACCTGATGGTACTTCCGGTGCTTCTCATTTTTATACAGAGCATTTTCCCGGCCAAATGGCTCGACATTGTTTTTAAAGCCTACGTTATTATTGCAATATCGTTATTCTGTGTGATCACAACGGCTGAAATAGGAGTGTATTCCGAATGGAAAACCAAATTGCATTACAAGGCGCTTTTATACCTGGTGCATCCCGATGAGATAATCCGTACCGCGCCGACCTGGCAACTGATCGTCCTCATCCTCATGATAATTATACAGGTAGGAGGTGTTTTTTTGATGTACAACCGGTTCTTCTTCTATAAATTCAAATATGGTAACCGCAATATCTGGATTTCGATCGGTTTTTTCCTGCTGATGCCTCCCTTATTATTCCTGGGCGCAAGGGGAGGATTGCAGCAGATCCCTATCAATCAGAGCCAGGCTTATTTCTCGCAGCATAACATTCTCAACCTGGCCGCAATGAACTCCGGCTGGAATCTGGGAAACAGTATTATTGAGAATGCAGGGGTAATGAATGAAAACCCTTTCGGATTTTACGATCCGGCCGTTGCCTTACGCACGGTTACTGACCTGTATAAAATTAAAAAAGACAGCACTATCAGTATCCTGAAGACCGAAAAGCCGAATATTGTGGTATTTATTCTGGAAGGATGGTCGGCCGATCTGATCGAAAGCCTCGGAGGCGAAAAAGGCATAACACCTTTCTTTCACCAACTGGAAAAAGAGGGTGTCCTGTTTACCGATATTTATACCAGCGGTGGACGTTCGCAACAGGGCATGTCATCCATTTTCGGCGGGTTTCCGTCGCACCCCTATACAACCATTACCGAGCAACCTGAAAAATGCAGTAAATTACCTTCCTTGTCGCGTATTTTGGGTGCAAACGGCTATTACAATTCCTACTATTTCGGGGGAGACCTTACCTATGGGAATATTTTAGGATATTTGATGCTGAACGGTTTCGATAAGATTGTTGACGAAAAAGATTTCCCTTCCTCCATGCCGCGCGGCAAGCTTGGCATTCATGATGAATATGCTTTTCCGTTTTTCCTGTCCGAACTGAACCAGCAGAAGCAACCCTTCTTTTCCAGCATTTTTACGGTAAGCACCCATTCTCCTTACGACATGAACATGAAAGAAGTGCACAAATGGCCCGCATACGAGAAAAATTATGTGAATGCCGCTTATTATTCCGATGCTTGCTTCCGAAAATTCTTTGCTGATGCCCGAAAGCAACCCTGGTATCATAACACCCTGTTTATTTTTATATCTGATCATAGCCATGGTTCTTACCGTAATTGGGAGATGACTTCTCCCGAATACAACAAGATCGTTTTCATGATGTGCGGCGATGCCATAAATGACAATTATAAAGGAATGAAAATTGGCAAAACAGGTTCGCAAGTCGATCTGGCATCCACTTTACTCAATCAGTTGCATATTAATGATACTGCATTTTTCTGGAGCAAAAACCTGTTGAACGTATATTGCCCTGAATTTGCCTGTTATTCTTATGAAGAAGGATTGGGGTGGGTGCGTCCCGGGGCAAGATACGTTTATGATGCCCACTGGAAGGAAAACAAACTGCTGGAAGTTGATTCTACTTCCTCCATTACGCGCGAAAAGCTGATCATCGAAGGCAAGTCTTACCTGCAATGCGTATTTCAGCAATATATGGATTTCTGATTTGACAAAACGAAACCTAAAACTTATTTTATAAATATTTCTCACCTTTTATACAATATATTTTACTGAATTTAGTTACTGCTTCTTAAAAAAACACTAATTTTGCACCATGTTTAAAAATACCCGTCTGTTTATTGTTTGTATTGCTTTGTTGACAGGCATTCTGATGACTTCATGCAGTCAATACAAGAAAGTATTAAAAGGTACTGACATACATCTTAAATACGCAACCGCTATTACATTGTATGAAAAAGGCGATTTTCACAGGGCAATGCAACTGTTTGATGAATTGCTGATATACTACAGAGGCACTGATACCTCAGAGAAGATAAATTATTATTATGCCCAGTGCTATTTCGGCGATGGCGATTTTTTGCAGGCTGGCTTTTATTTTACCAAATTCTCTTCTACCTTTCCGACAAGCCGTTATGCTGAAGAATGCCGCTATATGTCGGCCTATTGTCAGTACATGTACTCCCCAAAATATTGTCTCGACCAGACCATTTCGGTAGATGCCATTAAAGAATTGCAGCTTTTCATCAATTTGTACCCCAAAAGCGATAAGGTGGCCAAATGCAACAAACTAATCGATGAACTGAGAGGTAAGCTCGAAAGAAAAGCCTATGAAATCGCGAAATTGTACTATAAGATCGAGAACTATGAATCGGCAGTGGTCTCCTTTAAGAACCTGCTCAAAGACTTTCCCGATACCAAATACCAGGAAGTAGCGTATTACTATATATTGCTGTCGAATTACAACTATGCCCTCAAAAGCATCGAAAATAAGAAACTCGAAAGGTTGAATAATGCAAAAGATGCCTACAATGCTTTGGTTTCCTCTTTTCCAAATTCCACTTATGAAAAGGACTCAAAGTCGGTAATGAAAAATATAGATAAGGAAATTCAGAAAATAACCTCCAAGAATAACAAGGTTAATCAAACAGATAACGATAAAAATAAAATCAATAATACTAAACAAAAAAGTTGATATGGATTATAAAAAAGTTAAAACCGGTACTCTGGCAATAACCAGGAATATCAGTGATTTCAGAAAAGAAACCGGAAATATTTACGAAACTCTTGTGGTTCTTTCGAACCGTGCAAATAAAATTTCTCTGGAATTAAAAGAAGAATTGAATTCGAAAATTGAAGAGTTCGGAACTACCTCGGACAACCTGGAAGAAATTTTTGAAAACCGCGAACAAATAGAATTAGCGAGATATTACGAGCGCCTTCCTAAGCCCACCTTGCTGGCTATTCACGAATATCTGCATAATGAACTATACTACCGGAATCCTTTAACTGAAACCAGTTCTGAATCTTAAAATACCAATGCTTCTGAAAGGTAAAAAAATATTGCTGGGAATTACGGGAAGTATTGCTGCATATAAAATACCTTTCCTGGTTCGGCTTTTCATAAAAGAGGGTGCAGAAGTTCAGTTGATCGTTACTCATTCGGCTAAAGATTTTGTTACCCCTTTAACCTTGTCCACCTTATCAAGAAATCCCGT
Source organism: uncultured Bacteroidales bacterium (assembly GCA_964469155.1). Taxonomy (GTDB): domain Bacteria; phylum Bacteroidota; class Bacteroidia; order Bacteroidales; family CAIWKO01; genus CAIWKO01. The sequence goes on along the minus strand of CAYXXU010000096.1, from coordinate 5,807 downwards.
ATTATGCGAAGGCTTTTCTGCATCTGACGGCAGATGGAACAGTCATATAGAATTGGGAAACTGGGCCGACGTCTTTTTAATAGCTCCAGTTACCGCCAATACTCTTGCCAAAATGGCCGGTGGCTTTGGCGATAACCTTTTAACCGCTACTTATCTGGCAGCAAAATGTCCGGTTTTCTTTGCACCGGCTATGGACCTGGATATGTTCAAACATCAGGCTACCCAGAAGAATGTTGAAACGATATGTTCCTACGGTAACCACCTGATAGCGCCCAATGAAGGCGAACTTGCCAGCGGATTGTGTGGTGCAGGCCGAATGGAAGAACCCGAAAGAATCGTTGAAATGCTCTGCGATTTCTTTAAGAAAAACCAGGACTTCGAAAACAAAAAAGTGCTTGTGACCGCCGGTCCTACTTACGAAAGTATCGATCCTGTTCGTTTTCTTGGAAATCATTCTTCCGGATTAATGGGTTTTGCCATAGCAAACGAATTTGCAGAACGGGGTGCACAGGTTACCCTGATCACAGGCCCGGTAAGTTTACAAACAGAACATCCGTTGATACAGCGTATTGATGTGGTTTCGGCCAACCAGATGTACGATAGGTGCCTGGAACATTTCAAAACTGCAGATATTACCGTCATGGCAGCTGCCGTTGCCGATTATATGCCTGAGAAAGTTAAAACTAAAAAGATCAAGAAAACATCAAGTACCTTGCACCTGGAGTTAGTCAAAACACCCGATATACTGAAGAGCCTCGGCAAATTGAAAAAGAAAAATCAGGTGCTGGTTGGATTTGCCCTGGAAACCAATAATGAATTTGTAAACGCAAAGAGTAAACTGAACAAAAAAAATCTTGATCTGATTGTATTAAATTCGTTACATGATAAGGGAGCCGGATTCAGATCAGAATACAATAAGGTCACAATAATATCAAGTAAATCAGAACCTAAAGCGTTTGTACTTAAACCTAAAAATGAAGTGGCAAAAGACATTGCAAACGAAATATTAGAATTTATCAAAACCGGCTTATGAAAAAATTAGGAATTGCTTTGTTATTAATTTGTTTCACATTGGCTTCCCATGCCCAGGAGTTAAATTGTACGGTAACTGTCAATTCGGCACAGATCAGCGGAAGCGATAAAACAATTTTTGAAGACCTGCAAACAGCCATTCGCGAATTTTTAAACAACCGCAAATGGACCAGCTATACTTATAAAACGGAAGAAAAAATTGAATGTAATTTCTTTATTAATGTCAGCGAACGTGTTTCTGATGTCGATTTCAAAGGAACCATTCAGATTCAGTCGAGAAGGCCGATCTTTAACACTTCCTATTATTCACCTATGCTGAACCTCATCGATAAGGAATTTACTTTTAAGTATATTCAGAAGCAACCCTTGGAATATGATGACAATAACTTTTATTCTAACCTGACTGCTGTGTTAGCTTACTATGCTTATGTTATCATTGGAGTAGATTTTGATTCATACTCTATGAATGGGGGCGGGGAATATTATAATAAAGCACAGAATCTTGTCACACTGGCGCAAAACAGCGCCGACAGGGGTTGGAAATCGTTTGAAACGAAAAAGAACCGCTACTGGTTGGTCGAAAACCTTTTAAACAGTTCTTATGGTAGCGGATTCAGGGAATGTTTATATTATTACCATTTGAAAGGGTTAGATATTATGAAAGACGATCTGGCCATGGGAAGAACTGCCATTACTACCGGCCTCGAAAAACTTCAATCATCAGCCAAAGCCACTCCCGGATTGTATTTTACTACTGTTTTTATGGATTCAAAGCGCGACGAAATAATCAATATCTATTCCAAAGCTCCGGCAACAGATAAACCCAGAATCGTTACTATTTTAAAAGACATTGATCCTGCCCATTCAAATGATTTTAACACTCGTATCCTGAACGCACAATAAATTCCCGATACATGCTCATTCACCTGTCAATCCGCAATTATGCATTAATTGACAAACTGGAGATCAGTTTTTTTTCAGGGTTTACTACCATTACAGGGGAAACAGGTGCAGGCAAATCAATCATACTGGATGCATTATCGCTGATCATTGGACAACGTGCCGATTCGCAGGTATTGAAAGACAAAACTCAGAAATGCATCATCGAAGGTTCTTTCAAAATCGAGAATTACCAGGTCGGACATTTTTTTGAAAAATACTCACTGGATTACGATACAGTGGTTCTGCTAAGGCGCGAGATCAACCCGGAAGGAAAATCGAGGGCATTTATCAACGATACCCCTGTGACCTTATCACAGTTGAAAGAACTGGGAGATAAACTGATCGACATCCATTCCCAGCATAATACCCTGCTGATCAATGAAACCGATTTTCAACTGTTTGTGATAGACAATTATGCCGATATCTATGCTGAAGCTAATGATTTCAGAAAGCAACTGGCTGAATTAAAGGAACTGAAGAAAGAACTGGTTGTGAAAACTGAACTGGAAAGAAAATCACAAACCGATGCCGATTATTTCAACTTTCTTTTCAATGAACTGGAACAAGCCAAACTGGTGGAACCGGAGCAGAAGGAACTGGAACAGGAACTGGAAGTGCTGAACCATGTGGAACAAATTAAAACCGTACTTTCTAAATCGCTTTTTACGCTGAATGAAGCTGAAAACAATTGCGTTCAGCAGATCGGTTTTATTCAGAATCAACTTGCCCAGATTTCAATGTTTGATGAGAAAATAGAAGATAACTTACAACGGCTGCAATCGTTATACATCGAACTGAAGGATATTGCCCAGGAACTTGAGCATATTGAAGAGCGGACACTGTTCAGTCCCGACAGGCTGGAACAGATCAATAACAGGCTTAACGAGATATACAGGCTACAGCAAAAACATCATGTAGCAAGCGTTTCGGAACTTATTGCAGTTAAAAACGACCTGGATGATAAATTACAGGGCATTTCTTCACTCGAAACCCAAATGAAGGAACTTGCCGATCGCATAGCCAAACGGCAGTCTGAATTATTTGCAGCGGCAGAAAAGATATCACAGAATAGGAGTAAGTTTTTTGCTGAAATTGAGAACAAAGCTGTAAATATTCTAAAAAACCTGGGTATGCCCGATGCCAGGATCAAAATTGAGAATAACCCATCTGAGGTGCTTACCGAGTGCGGTATTGATAATATTTTCTTTACTTTTAGCGCCAACAAGGGTTCTGAACTGAAAGAAATTGCAAAGATTGCTTCAGGAGGCGAGGTTTCGAGGCTTATGCTGGTGTTCAAATCGCTGATCTCACGTAAACGCATGCTTCCCACTATAATTTTCGACGAAATAGACACCGGTATGTCGGGAGAAGTTGCCGGAAAAACGGGGCAGATCATGAAGGAACTTTCAGCCGGAATGCAGGTGTTTTCCATTACGCATCTGGCCCAAATCGCTGCCAAAGGCGATCAACAATACCAGGTTTATAAGACCGTTGACAGGAATACCACCTTTGTCAATATCAAAAAACTTAGTGATGAAGATAGGGTTGAAGTACTTGCCGAAATGCTGAGCGGGAAAGAAATTTCCGATGCCTCTATAACTATCGCAAAACAAATGCTTTCCTGATTTTTTAACATTTCTTAAAGGTTTCTTTTACAGATTTGTGAAAAATCTGTAGTAAATTTGTTTTAGATTTAATACTATTATGGGAAACAATATATTAAAAGGGAAAAGGGGGGTAATTTTCGGAGCTGTAAACGATATGTCGATTGCATGGAAAACTGCCGAACATGCCTATGCCGAGGGAGCACAAATTGTGCTCACCAACATGCCTGCTGCCATGCGACTCAGTAACCTTGACGAACTGGCCCGCAAATGCAATGCACCTGTGATACCTGCCGATGCCAGCAGTGTTTCTGATCTTGAGAATCTGTTTACCAAAGCTGGCGAAATATTAGGCGGTAAAATCGATTTTATTCTGCATTCGGTGGCTATGTCGTACAATGTGCGCAAGGGCAAACAATACGATGACCTGGATTACGATTACTTCCTGAAGACGCTGGATGTTTCTGCTCTGTCGTTTCATAAAATGATTCAGACAGCCAATAAACTCGATATACTGAATAACGGCGCTTCTATAGTTGCTTTGTCTTTTCTGGCAGCACACCGCACCAGCCACGGATATAACGATATGGCCGAAGCCAAAGCCATGCTCGAATCTATTGCGCGCAGCTTCGGATATATTCTGGGTACCAAAAAACAAATACGTATCAATACCGTTTCGCAGTCGCCGCTGAAATCGAAAGCTACCAACGGTTTGAGTTTTATGGAAGCGGTTCTGGATTTTTCAGAAAATATTGCACCTCTGGGCAATGCTTCATTAGAATCGTGTGCCGATGTTTGTGTGATGCTGTTCTCCGATTATACCCGTTTCATCACTATGCAGAATATCTTTAACGACGGCGGATTCTCGAGCATGGCCATGAACAACCATATTGCCAATATGATGAAGTGTCTGGAAGAAAAGAACACGGAAGAGTTGATATAAAGCACAAAGTATCAAGCCCCAAGATCCAAGAAATTAGTCGGCTGTCCTCAGTCAGCAATCGGCAGCAGAGACGGTGGATGGCAAACGGCAGTTCACGTTATTTGACCAAAACCCGAAGCCTAAAGAACCAGGCGCAGGAATGGCCATTTAACCCAAATTTCAATACTTCTAAAAAGTAGAATAAAACATCTAACTTTGACTTTGCAGCAAAAAGCCTATGCTTGAATTGGTGAGCCTAATCCCTTCCCAAATTTTGGTAGAAAATGTAAAGACCCGAATGCTATTTCGTGTCTTTGAAGAATTAATTAGTGCTACTGATTATCAGTAAGCCTGTATGGAATAATTTAAGTTCAAAGATAAATTTCTTGCTGCATTCTTTATTAATAAAAATCGATTAAGATGAAAAAAACAGAAGAAATGCAGATTATTAATCCACATGCAAGTGGTATTGATGTTGGCTCCACAAGTCATTTCGTGGCAGTAGGTCAAAACCTTGACGACTTCAAAGAATTTGGAGTTTATTCTTCGGACCATGAAAAAATTATTTCATACTTGAAGGATAATAAGATAAATACTGTAGCAATGGAAAGTACCGGAAGCTATTGGCAAAGCTTGTTTGTGGCATTGCAAAATGCAGGGTTTGAGGTATTCCTGGTTTCAGAACATCAAACAAAAAATGTTCGGGCAAAAACCGATGTAAAAGATTGCCAATGGATTCAAAAACTACATTCGCTTGGACTTCTACGCAGTTGTTTTTTACCGGATGAACAAACAATAAAACTCAGGGCCTTGAATCGTCACAGGCTATCACGAATTGAAGAATCTGCAAAGATGAAAAACAAGATGCAAAAAGCACTTCGGCTTTGTAATTTTCGAATAGATATTGTCATAAATGACATTACAGGCAAAAGTGGACGAGCAATCATGGAGGCAATTCTTTCAGGCGAAAGAGATGGAAATAAACTATCCCAATTGGCCAATAATAGATGTCGCAAATCAAAGAAAGAAATAGCTGAAGCACTAAAAGGTCATGATAATGATGAATTGATGTTTGAACTCGAAGACTGTTATGATTTATACAAAATCATACAAGCTAAAATTGATGTTTGTGATAAAAAAATCGAACAGTTATTAAAAAGCTATCTTATCGAAACCAGTCAGATAGAGCAGAAAGTAAAAATTACCCAAAAACAAACCAAAGGCAAAAATCAGGTAAAATTTGATCTTTCACAATTAAACTACTTTCGGCTATAAGACCGAAAGATTTATTAATGTCAGCTTAAGCC
>CAYXXU010000095.1:0-13340 GCA_964469155.1 uncultured Bacteroidales bacterium | reverse complement strand
CATCGGCCATTTTATATACAAATTCGCTAAAATTGCTTTTTTGAGGGTCGACTAATTACTAAACAGGAGTTTAGAAAATGAAACCGCACTAAATCTTAAAAGGGTCACAAGTCAGGAATTTATGCAAAAACGCAGCAATTTTAGCAAAAACGCAGATATTTAACAAAAACGGTCAACGCTATTTAGGCATGGAAAGTCTAAGTGGTTTTCTTCCCCTCTCACTCCGGCTTCTTTTTCACCACCAGTTGAATATTCCTCAAAGGATTCTGCAAGGCATTGATGGCTTTGTAATTTTCGAAACGATAAATGATGCCCGTGGTGTTTTCGAAACCCCAGTTTTTGGTTTTGTTGAAATGAAAACTGTTGCAAAGCAGGGGAGGGTCGTATAAATGCAAACAGTTGTGGAAACCCTTGCCGTATGTTTTCAGCGCATTGGCAAAATACATCATGATATCATATCCCTGGAAAGCATAATAGTCGGGGTCGGTATTATATTTATTGCGGAAATTCAACACCATATCCTGTATGCGGTTATCGTTGAAATTAATAAAGCTATTCGCATACAAATGTGTGTTCAGGTTGAGCAGGTACTCGATCTCGAGGTTATTATACTCTTCCCAGCTTTTGCGGCCGAATAGCAATATCTTATTAGTAAATGCTTTTTCGTTCAGGTTGCGCAAAAACGTCGATGCAAAAGCCTCTCCATCAATCAGGGTAATGACAATGTTGATCCTGGTTTCCGAAAGGTTTTTGCTCACCCCTGCAAACCATTCTTCTGCATAAACAATTTTACTGATCTGAAAACCCTGATTATTTTTCAATTCATAGGCATCGAAAAGTGTTTTCAGCGAATCGGCAAAAGCCATTTCCTTGTCGTTGGTAACGATGATGACGTTCGAAGCCGGGTAATTGAGCCCGATGAACGAAATGATCTGTCTGGCTTCATCCTGTGGCGAAGGAGTCAGTTTAAAGGCATAGGGATTACCGGTTATCAGGTCCGATTTATTGGTGAAAGGGTTGATGATATTCACCTTATGCTCATTGGCCCATTTAGCAACAATAGTGAAGTTATTGCTGAAAAGCGGACCAATGATCAGGTTCATGTTCTGGAATTCAGATTTCTTTAGTATCATATCGATGTTGGAGGTATCCTCTGCCACATCGTAAATATACACCCTGGCCGAAATGCCGCTTTTCTCCAGCGAATCCACTGCCATCAGAATGCCTTCGTAAAACTGAATAAAGGTCAGCGATTTGTACGACGAAGTGGGCGTTTTCAGATCTCCTGTATCAATATTGTACGAATGATCGAGGTAAAATGGGATCATCACCGCGATATTATAAGAATCCTGCTTGCCCGTTTTGCCGCATTCGAACGTCACCACGCTGTCTTTTTTGGGTTTGGGTTCGGCATTTTTCATCAAAGGAACCTTCAACTGTTGTCCTAATTGCAGATTTTCGGTCAGACCGGGATTGAGTTTTTTTAATTCGGCAACGTTGATGGCATATTGAGTGGCCATACTAAACAAGGTCTCACCTTTCTGAACTACATGAATGTTGGTGGCCGCCGAAAGGGTTTCCGACAGTTTCTTTCCGGAAAGTGGTATAATGATCTGCTGGTGGGGCTTAATACTTTCGGAAAGCCCTGGATTCACGGCAACGATTTCCGGAACTTTCAGGTTGTAGTTGGTTGCAATTTTATAAAGCGTTTCGCCTTTCTCAACCAGATGTCTGATAGTGGTTATTTTTTCAGGATTTTTTATTTGGGGAACCTGTAATATAGTACCCGCCTGTATACTATTTTTTATTTCAGGATTAGCGGCATATATCTGACTGAGATCAACCGAATAGGCTTTTGCTATGTCATAAATAGTTTGGCCCGGTTTTACCAGATGGATGTAATAGGTAATATTTCCGATGACCTCGGTTTTTTTACTTATCTCAATTTCCTGGGCAGAGATCGCCCCGCCCGAACCCATTATCAGTATCAACCAAAGGAAAATGATCTTGTGAAGTTTCATACGCATTTGTTTTATTCCCATTCAATAGTGGCAGGGGGTTTTGAACTTATATCGTACACCACGCGGTTTACGCCTTTCACTTTATTAATGATCTCGTTCGATGTTTTGGCCAGAAACTCGTAAGGCAAATGTACCCAGTCGGCTGTCATTCCATCGGTCGAGGCAACGGCCCTCAGGGCAACCACATTTTCGTAGGAACGTTCGTCGCCCATAACACCTACCGATTGCACAGGCAACAACATGGCGCCTGCCTGCCAGACCTGGTCATATAAACCCATATTTTTCAATCCTTCTATAAAAATATGATCCACCTCCTGCAAAATCCGGACCTTTTCGGCCGTAACGTCGCTGATGATCCTGATGCCCAATCCCGGTCCGGGAAATGGATGGCGGTTCAATATCTCAGGTTTTATCTGCAGCGAGCGGCCCACTCTTCTGACTTCATCCTTAAAAAGCGACTTCAGAGGCTCAACGATCTTCAGCTTCATAAAATCGGGCAAACCGCCTACGTTGTGATGCGATTTGATGGTTGCCGAAGGACCCTTCACCGAAACCGATTCTATTACATCCGGGTAAATGGTGCCTTGCGCCAGCCAGGTAACATCGCTTATCTTATGGGCTTCCTGGTCAAAAATTTCAATAAAGGTCTTTCCAATAGATTTCCTTTTGAGTTCCGGGTCATGAATTCCTTTAAGTTCAGCCAGAAAAACTTCGCCCGCCCTGACTCCTTTTACCTGTAAGCCCATGCTTTCGTAATTGGCAAGCACCGATTCGAATTCGTTCTTGCGAAGCAGTCCGTTATCCACAAAAATACAATACAGGTTCCTGCCAATGGCTTTGTGCAGCAAAACGGCCGCTACCGACGAGTCAACCCCTCCCGATAATCCGAGAACCACTTTATCATTACCTATTTGGGCACGAAGGGTTGCGATGCAGGTTTCAATAAACGAATCGGGTGTCCACAATTGCCTGCAACCACAGATGGTAACAGCAAAGTTCTTTAGCAGTATCATGCCTTCGGTGGAATGATACACTTCCGGATGAAACTGGATTCCATAGGTTTTTTCACCGCTGATCACAAAACCGGCAATATTAACCTCAGGGGTACTGGCTATGATAGAAAACTTTTCCGGGACCTTTAAAATAGTATCACCATGCGACATCCATACCTGCGAACCGGGTGTCATACCCTTGAAAAGAGCATCTTCCGCATGGATATAAGAAAGATTGGCCCGGCCATATTCCCTGATCTCCGAAGGGAGCACCTCGCCCTGATCATAATGGGCCAGCAACTGTGCACCGTAACAAACTGCCAGCAAAGGGATATTTCCCCTGATAGCAGACAGATCGGGCATGGGAGCCTCTGCCTGACGAACCGAAAACGGGCTGCCCGATAATATCACACCCTTGATATCTTCTGTTATCGCAGGGATCTTATTGAAGGGATGAATTTCGCAATAGATATTTAATTCCCGCACTCTGCGGGCTATTAGCTGGGTATATTGTGAACCGAAATCAAGTATCAGTATGGTTTCGTGCATGGCAGATTTTTGCTATGCAAAATTAAAAAAATGATTGAGAAGTATTTGTAAACTTTTAATGTTTTATCAACACAGAAAAGAATAGGGCAAAAAAGGACATTTCTCAGATATTTGTCTCTTGCTTACCGGGCCATTATTTTATCTTTACAACCTTACAGTGTGTCTGACCTTCTTCTCCTCGTAAAACCAGGTTATATATGCCATTCGAAAAGCCAGACATGTTGATTGTTAACGGCCCGCTATGATTATAAAAACTGTTTTCATAAACAAGCATACCTGAAAGCGAGAATACCTCAAGGGTAAATGATCTTCTAACCTCTGAACCCATTGAAACCGTAAGCTCATCGTGTGCCGGATTAGGGAAAATAGATATACCTCCAAAAGGAAAATCGCCAATGCCACCCACTGTGGTTATGGTAACATCATGAGTAATTGTATCAGAACAACTGCCGTTCGAAGAAATTAAACGAACCGTGTAGGTGCCGTTAGCGGCATACGTATGACTTGGATTTTGCTGGGTATCATTACCACCATCGCCAAAGTTCCATTGCCAGGAAGTGGCCCCTGTGGATGTATTGGTAAAATTAACGGTATTGCTAACAATAGAATTGGTAAATTCTGCTACCGGAACACTGAGGATACTTGCCGTAACCGGAATCAGTGAACTTTCGCAACCCGTTCCACTTATTTCCCAGTCATAGAAAAAGTAATAACGTGTGGTGGATGCATTCGTTCCGGTAATGGATATTTTACCGCTCAAAGTATATGGGAAAACAATACCGCCTGAACTGCGATATAAATTCGTGGTTCCTGATGGAATAGCCAGTTGCAGATTGGTTCCGACCGGGATATTGAAATATAGAATTACCCTGCTTTCTCCGGCTGGAATATTGACTAAGGCAGATTGCAAAACCGTTCCTGAACTATTTCGTAAGGCAATAGTTCTGTCGCCTGCAACGGCAGCATAAACCTTAACAGATTTTAAAATGACAGGAGAGGTACAATCGAATTTCAAATAATAACTGGTATTGTTGTACATAGCCCCTCCACCCACAGAATCCGGTTTCCCGACATATTCCGAAGGGGGTACGGTTGAGTTGCCTGCATAGTAGGTAGTGGTTGCAGAAATTGAAGGAGTAGTGAAGTTTGTACCTGTGTATAACAGATTCCCACCGCTGGCTGCATCGTACCAATTTATGGTTCCTGAACCTGTAGCTGATAAAGTTACGCTTCCCGGGCCGCAATGCGATCCGTTGGTGATGGTGGGGGGTGTCAAAATATTTATGACAATATAATTGGTGCGAACCAATGAATCAATTCCTTTGCAATTCGATGCTTTAAGTTTAACGGTGTAGGTTCCGTTAGTAAGATAAGTATGGGTGGGATTTGTCTGAGTAGAAGTAGTTCCATCGCCAAAATACCAAATAAAGTTGGTAGAAGCGGTTGATGTATTGGTAAATTGAACGGTTCCTGAGCAAGTGTTAGCCAAAGTCCCCGTAAATTGAGCATCGGGTGCAGCTGCAGGAGCCAGTTGAATATTACGAACAGTGGCAGCGCTGTTAGCCAGCGTAACTCCCGTTATTGTTTTTGAGGTATAGCCGGGCGCTGAGTAAGTAATGCTGTATGTGCCGGCTATCATGTATTTGTGATAATTCCCGACCGGTAAAGCCGAATACACCTGCGAGCTATCGTTTGCCTGATCGTAACTGTTTACCCACACCTTTGCCCTGATAGGCAAGCCACTGCATGAATCTGTAATAATACCCCGAACACCATAAAGGGATTCCTGCATATAGTTGAGTAAGGAACGATAGTTTTCGTTCCACTTAAGGTTTAAGTTTTGTGTTTGGGTTAATTTAGTTCCATCCAATTCAATGGTTACTTCCCTGCATTTGTGAAACCAGTTCATATAATCCTGCCTGCCACCTTCTATGGAGTACCATTCAGCTCCTTCTGTCACACCATCTGATGCAACATCCGACATATAGTTTGAAGTTACCAGTCGTGCCGAATCTACATAGGCGGTACATACTCTTTCCCACCAGGCTGCATCAGCATTGGGATTCTGCGATGTGGTCCAGTCGTCCCAGGGATAATTCATTACTTCGGCACCACCATGAAAATTGGCTGACATATTAAAATGATGATTCCCGGCAAAGGCCATGAAAGCCTGTGTTTCGGGTGCAAAAAACCCATCAGGGCTGGCTCCTAAACTGGGATCAAGATAATTGCGGTTCAAATCTGTTCCTGCAAGATTGTATCTTCGTGAATTGGCAACAGTGCTACCTGCGGGGTTTGATTGATAATAAGTTCCTTCCGGATTAGCCAGTGGATTGATCCATATTTCGCAATTATTAACCAGGTTGGCTACTTTGGTATTGGTTGCATAACTGGTCAGCAGGTAGTTTATCAATCTTAATGTTAAAATAAATCCTGTGGTTTCATCACCATGCATGGAAGAGGTGTACAGAAATTGTGGTTCATTTTCCGGAGTATTGACATTGTCTGAAATTCTGGCAACCAATATTCTGTAATTTCCGGAAGGAGTTGACGACAAAATGGTGTCAATATTGCACAAATTTGGATAGGATGCAGCAAAATTTGCCATCATTTGTTCATAAACGCTGTAAGTCGGGTAAGCATCCCAGTTTGCCATTGCAGCAACGGTGGTAGCCATAGTCATTGCTTTGGGTTGAATTTTAGGAATGATTTCATAGGGAATATTTCTGCTAAGAAACACCTGAAATTCCTGTGCATTGGCATACGCTCTAACTTCAAAACCCTGGCCGTTGGGAAGTGTTTTTACATGGTCGATGGAAATGATATGGGTTAAATCTTCGTTTATAACCGCTTTTGAGGCGACCGTAAACTTAATTACAATTTCTCCTCTGTCGTTTAAAATCTGTTGAGCTTGATTGTTTTGGATGGTAGCATTATCCTGTGCAAGGATGTTCCCTGTGAGTAAGACCGAAAGTAAAAAAATAAGAGATTTGCGCATACGTGTTTGAAATTTGGCGGAAAATTACAGATTATTCTTTGATTGATGAAATCCATTAACACAACATTAACGGTGAACCCATATTACAGTTATTTGGCATTTTGCGAAAACATATTTATGTAAGTAAGGTAATGTTCGGCTAATTCCTGAAAAGGACAATTGGCATCGGTATTGATCATCAGATCGTAAATGGCTTTGTTGTTTTCGTCGAACAGACCTACCTTGCATTTTGCCTTTGATAAACCGGCAATATAGTTGAGCGATAGATCGAGGGTAGTATCAAAATTTATCAGGATGTCGAATTCTTTATTGATAAAATCATTCACTTTTTCGCCTGTAGGCTTCTTTTTCCAGTTTATATTGCGGGTGGTAATATAATCGTAAGAGAGCTTCGGATAGCAATAATGGGGAATGTCTTTGTATTTCAGGATCCCCAGGGCTTTAATTTCTTTTTTTTCTTCCTTCAGTCTGTTTACAAAGGCCGAAAACTCAATCTGATCTTTTTCCTCCCCAACCTTATACAGTATGCCAATGCTGCGCGATTTTTCAAAGCTTACGAACTTCTTATCCCTTGCCAATCGTGAGAGTTCCTTTTTAAGTTCGGAAGCCAGCAGGTACTTTTGTATGTTCTGGATAAAACTCATTTAGCTAATTTACTGCAAAGTTAGGATAAGTTTCTAAATGTGCGACGGGCAGCACGAATATCTGTTTTGAGTTTGAGTGACGTTATGGTTTTTTTGCATAACAATGGATGATTTCGCCGATGTACATGCGGTGGTAATCTTTCAATGGATAGTGCCTGTCAATTTCAGGATGGCTGAAATGTGTGGGGTCGATATCCGAATAATAAAGTTTGCTGCAATCAACAACCAGCCTGGCCTCATTAAAAGCCACGCCTCCATTATCGGTAGGAATGCAGGTAAGTCCTGCCTTTTTGATCTTATCTGAATATTTTCCTGAAAGGTTGCCGCAAAGATTCAATGCCTTTCGGTATTCTTCTGTGAAGAACGACAATGTAACCTCGTCATATTTTTCGGAAAACTGGTAGGTGTAACGCTGTGGCCTGATGAAAATAAATGCAATAGGCTTGTTCCATAAAACTCCGAAACCTCCCCAGGAGGCTGTCATGGTATTAAAATCACCGGGCTTTCCAGCAGTTACGAGCATCCAGTCTTTGTCGAGCAGTTTAAAAACGTTATCGCTTATTTGAAAAGGAGTTAGTGTGGAAAATTGCGTATCCATTGTTAAAATTTGTAAGTGTAAAAGTACTAAATTCGCTATAAATGGATTACATTTGTAAGAATGAAAGTTATATTTTTAGGGACAGGCACTTCGCAGGGGGTTCCTGTGATTGCCTGCGATTGCAACACCTGCACATCGACCGATGTGAGGGACAAACGTTTAAGGTCATCGGTTTATGTTGAGGTGGACAGTACGGCCATGGTAATTGATACCGGTCCCGATTTCAGGCAACAGATGCTGCGCGAAAATATTAAAAAGCTCGATGCCATTATCCTTACCCATGAGCATAAGGATCATATCGGAGGATTGGACGATGTGAGAGCCTTTAATTTCAGGCAGAATAAGGCTATGGATATATACGCCAGGGCCTCGGTGCAAAATGCCATTAAAAGGGAGTTTAATTATGCCTTTTCGCGTGAAAAATATCCCGGGGTTCCGCAGATCATACAGCATGTGATACGCAACCAGCCTTTTATGATCAATAAGGTCAGTGTGATTCCCATAGAGGCTACCCACTATTTTCTTAAGGTGTTTGGTTTCCGTATCAATGATTTCGCCTATCTGACCGATGTGAGCGATATCACTGCTAAAGAAAAGAAGAAACTGATGAATCTGCGTGTACTGGTGATAAATGCATTACGGGTTAAGATCCATTATTCACATTTCAATGTAGAACAGGCATTAAATTTGATCAATGAAGTGAAACCAAAAAAAGCGTACTTTACCCACATCAGTCATATGATGGGACATCAGGCAGATATGGAACCCACACTACCCGAAAATGTAAAGTTTGCTTATGATGGTTTACAATTGATTCTATAATTTTATATTTTTGTACATTATTTGGATGAGCCAACATTCATGAAGAAACTGCTTCCGGTATTTGTTTTGATTTTTTGCACCATAATTTGTAATGCTCAGGTTAATCCCAATCCTTTAGCGGATACGATAAATTCTAAACTCGGCCAGATAGAGAAAAATATCGACAAGGGTTTGCTGAATTTGTCGGAAACAGGAAATCCATTTAAAGCGCCTAAAGATTCTACGGCAAGGTTCGATTCGCTTCACGGCAAACTGATTGTGATTATCAAAAGCCTTAAAAACACCAATGGTACGCTGAATGTAGCCCTTTATAACAGTTATAAGGGGTTCGCTAACAAAAGCACTCCCTTCAAAGGCGCTTCGGTGGCAATTACCGATTTTACCATGATCATTCCTTTCGATTCCTTGCCTCCGGGTGTATATTCTGTGGCTGCTTTCCACGATGAAGATAAGAACGGTATTTTAAAAGTAAACCAATTGAATATTCCTATCGAAGGTTATTGTTTCTCAAATAATATAGGTACCTCTCTGGGTCCGCCCGATTATAACAAGATTAAGTTTGTATATTCAGGTAAGAACCGCACCATGACTCTCTATATGACCTATTTTAAGTTTCCCAAGTAGGAAGTGCCTAAAATGCCTTAAGTGCCTAAAGTGATCTAAAGTTAAAAGTGTTGATTGAAAATTTTTAAGAAAATAGCAATGGAAGAAAAAATAATTCACGTCGGTTTTGATACTATGGAACGTTTTATGGTGGATGCTTTGGTGGCTTCGGGTGTACCGGTGGCTGATGCGAAGATATGTGCAGAAGTGCTGATCACTGCCGATAAGTTCGGGATCGATTCGCATGGTTTCAACCGCCTGAAACCTATTTATATTGACCGTATCAGGGATGGTATCCTAAACCCGGTAACCAACCTGGAAGTGGTGCGCGAAAGCCCTACCACAGGAGTCGTTGACGGGCATAACGGCATGGGGCATGTTACCGCTAAGTTTTCTATGCAGATGGCTATTGATAAGGCCAAAAAATACGGAATGGGTATGGTGGCGGTACGCAATTCAACGCACTATGGTATTGCCGGATATTATGCCCTTATGGCTGCCAAGGCTAACATGATAGGTATTACAGGAACCAATGCACGCCCATCCATTGCACCTACCTTTGGGGTGGAGAATATGCTGGGTACTAATCCCTTAACCTTTGGTTTGCCTACCGATGAGGATTTTCCTTTTTTGCTCGATTGCGCCACTTCAGTGAGCCAGAGAGGCAAGATTGAATTGTTTGCCCGGCAGAAGAAGGATGTGCCAAAAGGCTGGGTTATTGACGAGAATGGTGAATCGAAAACCGATTCGCAGCAGATACTGGATGACCTGATACATGAAAAGGCCGCCCTGGCTCCTTTGGGCGGAATTGGAGAGGAGACCGCCGGTTATAAGGGCTATGGATATGCCACAGTGGTTGAGATACTTTCTGCCGCCCTTCAATCGGGGAGCTATATGAAGATGTTGCTGGGATTGCAGGATGGCAAAAAGATACCTTATCCCCTGGGACATTTCTTTATTGCCATTGATATCAATGCTTTTACCGACCCCGAAGATTTTAAAAAAATAACCGGAGATATTTTGCGCCAACTGCGCGCTTCGAAAAAGATGCCCGGACACAACCGTATTTTCACCGCCGGCGAAAAGGAATACCTGGTTTGGCTGGAACGCAAAGATAAAGGAGTGCCGTTGAACGAAGGATTGCAAAGTGAAATAAAGAAACTTTGTGCGGAACTGGGTTTGCCGGAAATATTTTAGTCCATTTCCTGCCACCAACTCACCAAGACACGAATCTGCAAGCTGGCGGACACTAAATTTATCCTATGATGCTCTGTGTATCTCTAAAACTCTGTGGTTCTCTGTGAAACTTAAAAAAGTTATTACACGAAGTTACACAAAGGACCGCGAAGTTACACGAAGAAGTCCTGCTTTAGTCCACCTTAATAAACTTAATTCCTTAATGAACTCAATCAACTAATCCCCAACCACCATCTTCCTCGTCTCAACCCATTTCCCATCCAGCGTTATTTTCAAAAAGTACATGCCGTTGTTCAGGCCATTGCGGTTGAAAAGTAACTTATCACCATCGGTGTATTCATTATACATCATAAGTTTGCCTTGAATATCGTAAATTTCAAGGGTTATGTTATGATAGGTTTGGCTGAAGGTTATCCAGGCGGATTGGCTGAAAGGGTTGGGGGCGATTGCTATTGAATATCCAAAGAGATCATTTTCATTTATGTAATCAGGTTTACAGTCAGGAATGGTATTATGGTATTTAAATCCTGCAACAAAATTTGGAAGGGAATAGCCCCCATTCGAACCTGTTAAGGTTAAAGCTAATGAATCAAAGTCAGCGGCAGCACCATGTAAATTGGGATAATTTATGCAACCAAGATCATAAAAAGTGTGATCTACTAAATATATCTTGCCATTTGTAGCAAGTTGAAATTCGGTGAGCATAACCGGATTCAATTGCCCTAATGTAAATCGTGAAGCCTTAATAGAATCGCAATTACCCCCGCCTGCAACAATATTATATTGGTAAATAAAAGTCGGACCAGAACCCCCGGTGAGCCCGGCATATAATTTTGTTCCATCCGGTGAGAATTCTACTCCAAAAATTCTTTTATGCAAGAGACTATCTATTACTGTATGACAAAAATTACTTATAATACCGCTATTGTTATTAAAATCAAACAGATCAAGGTATGGAGGATCAAAGTTACTTACCGCAAGGGCTAGTTTATGGCTATCCGGAGATATTTTCATCTGACCCTGGGCTGAAGGATATGTCCAGGATGAGTTTGATTGATGCCAGCCATGAATGGTCCCAATTTTTGAAATAACCGTATTAGTAATTCCAGCAGATGTTAAATGCCATGCCCGAAATTCATTGGATAGCATTTTATGACCAACGATCCAATAGCCATTTCCACTGGCATCTTCACAGGCAGCTAATTTTTCAGTGGCAGTGTCAAGCAATAAAATATTTTTCTGTCCGGCTACCACATCGCCTAATCCGCCATTCAAACACATATCAACAACGCTGTATCTGTAGCCTTTATTATTGGGAGGAGAATTTTGAAACTCATCGGTCGTGAATACATAAAACAAGCTGTCGCTATTTGGTAAAGGAACTATAATGCTTGATTGAGTTGAAGAAGTACCACCCATCAAATTTGTGCCGTTTGGCATAGGAGAATTATTACGGTTCCATATAGTTTTGCCTCCGGTATAAAACAGAATATTACCTGAGCTATCAGATATGCATGACGTCCCTTCCTGGTTGTCACCAAAGGCAACATCCGTTCCAGTTTGTCCTCCTGTTATATTAACGGGTGTCCCGCTATTAAAATCTAAACCGGCACCAACTCCAAAATACCAGATATTACCTTGTTTTTGAGAGAAAGCTAATAGCGGAAAGAATAAAATAATGAAAAAAAGTTTTTTCATGCTCCCTGTTTCAAATTACTTCATTATTAACTATTCACTTTTCGTTATTCACTATTCACTCACCAACATCTTCCTCGTCTCCACCCATTTCCCATCCAACGTTATCCTTAAAAAGTACATGCCATTGTTCAGGCCGTTGCGGTTAAGGATTATTTTATCACAATCGGCATATTCATTTTGCAATATTAGTTTGCCTTGAATATCATAAATGGCAAGGGTTATGTTATGATAGGTCTGGTTGAGGCTTATTTGGGTGGTGGTGGTGAAGGGGTTGGGGTAAATATAAATGCCTGCAATGTTTTCAGGTGGTGATTCTTCTCTTATCCCAACCATTCCACCGATTTCAATTAATGGCCCAGTAGTTGGATTTTTACCATTTATTCCATTAAAATTCGTTTTTGTGATGAATTCATCGGTTTGAGTGTTATATTCAAATAAGGTACCATGATTCGAGGTCCCTCCACAGCATGTTGTTCCGTATATATTACCATTCACAGCTTGCATTAAAGTTCCGCTTGCATTATATCCCGTACTATCTAAGTTAAAATCAAACAAATTAGTTAGGATGTTCGTTGATAAATTGTACTTAAATATAATTCCAGAGTTGTATGAACCACCATAAGTTGTCAATCCATAGAGGTCTCCATCTGATGCTTGTAGCAACGATCCTTTGGGACCACCCCCTGAGGAATTAACATTAAAGTCGATTTTTTTTACAAAATCATTTGTTATAGGATTGTATTCAAACAAAACACCTGCACCGTAAAGCCCCCCACCACTTGTTAATCCATACAATTTTCCATTATTTACTTGCATTAAGGAACCCTCGGGATCAGATCCATTTGAAACACTTGAAAAATCGATTTTTTTTGTGTAGATATTTGTAACTGGATTGTATTCAAATATTACACCTCCACCATGCGACCCACCCATCGTGGTTAATCCATAAAGATTCCCATTTAAAGCTTCTACTAATGAACCCCTTGGTGCATAACCATTCGCACCACCAAATTCAAAAAGTTTGATAATGCTATCATTAATCGGATCGAATTTAAATAGTACGCCATAGTTATTTGTACCACCATAAAATGTCATTCCATAAAAAATTCCGGAAGAAGCTTTTATCAATGAACCATACGGACCTGATCCGTTAGTTGCAATTTTAAAATCACTGTTGTCCGGTAAAAGTTTAAAGGAAGCCGAAGCCTAAGCCCGGCT
>CAYXXU010000094.1:0-13674 GCA_964469155.1 uncultured Bacteroidales bacterium | reverse complement strand
TTTTTGCCGACCTGAGTAGTAACATAATCAACGATTTTTTGATTGAGGGCGGGGGCTTGAGCCTTCACCCACAAAGGTCCCGAAAGTAAAAAGATGAGACCCGATAAGATGTTTTTTATCATAACGCAAAGTTACAGTTTATACCATAACGACGAAAACGTGATTTTATTGTCAAAAGAAAAAATTTTTTACAAAACATACAATTAAACATCTGCTTTTTAAGTTACTATACAAAATTACTGCCATGAAAACAACAACAAACAATCTCCCGAGGATTGACACCCTGGGAGAAAAGAACAAGGATCTGGGTTTTGACAATGAGGAACTGCTTTATAAAATGCCCGCGGTGGTGCTGTTGGTGCTACTGCCCGGGGTTTTCGGCCAACCAATGCAATTGTATTATGCCAACCGTGCACTGGCGTTGCATACCCACCATGACCCCAAAGTTTTGAAGGAGCCGGGTTGCGACTTTTTCAACAGACTGCTGTTTGCCGTAGACAGGTGCATTATGGAAAAAACCTTGGATCATCTGCTGCGCAATCCCGATAAGGGGTTTTTTTGCTCTGATTTTCTTGCAGGCCCTCATCTGTTTGTTTTAAACGGTGAACATAGTGCCCCGCGAGCAGGACGGGGGGATATTACGAACCATTATTTTTTGTGTATCATTTTCTTATGTTCGCTTTTCAGCGTATTTTGATTTTGCTTCCACACATTATCAAAAAGCCTGATCTTTTCTGCCAGCGATATATTTACAAGATCCTGATTGGCACACCACCATTTGTAGAACTCAACAGGATGGTCTTTATAGGGTACAATGGCTTTGACCGGAATATCATATCCTTTGAATCTTATTCTGACATTTAATCCGAGTGCCTCTTTGAAATATTCCAGATGATTGGCTCTCAATTTAGATACCAGTATGTTAAAAACCTCCGGATTGATTTTAAGGTGATGTTCTTTGCGGGTTTTATCAAAAGCAACCGGATCGTCAATAAGCCATTGTGAAACTCTAAGGGTACGGGCGCCATTTTCGTTGTCAATAGTCAACAAATTATCCATATTATACCACTGCTCAGCATTGGGGCGACTACTATAAACTTCTGAGGTTTCTTCAAAATCTGATTTTTCTTCCATGGTAATCGGTTTTAAATTTGCGGTTCAAGTAGTTTTATATAGCTTTCCCTATACAAACGTAAGCATTTTATTAAAAACTGAGCAGGGGACACGAATTATAATTTTGAACCGGAAAGATGGCCATTATTTGTCTGTTGAAACACGGGGAAGGCAGTTCTCCGCGAGCAGGGGGTCAGGGGTATGAAACGTGCCGGATTGCGGAGATGCGTCAGTATCCAAGGTTACAAAACTTGTTGCGGGACTAAACGCTTGAAAACCAACTAAAACCTACATATTTTATGACCCGATGTTAGGCGAATTGCATCTTTTCTCGTTTTCATAGAGTTTCCCACTTTCCTGTTTGTTTTGCAATGTCTATAAGTTGTTGTCCGTATTTAGTCATTAACCCCTGTTCTATCATTCTTTCGGCTCGTTCAATATTGGGTTTACTCCATTTGCTTTTTTTGGGGTTTCGTGGGGTGTATGTCAGATAAAAACTCTCACCATCTCTTTTTTTGCATAAACTGTCTATCCAACCAAAACAAAGAGCTTCTTCTGTGGCATCAATTAAATTTATACTTTCCATTTTGCTTTTCTTGTGATACAAAATCAACCAAACAGATTTTTCTGTTTGACTATTTTGCTCCAACCACTTTCGCCAATCTGCTCTTGTCTTAGCATAAATGGCTTGTTTACCATCCTTTGTTTCCATACTTATTTCGAAGTATTTTTTGCAGTTAATATTTCGAGGTAATGAGGGTTAGTCATAACGCCTAAAATATTTCCAAAAGGGTCAACTACGGAAGCGGTTACAAAACCATTATCGCCTCTTGCTGTAATTGGGTCGTGAATAATGGCCCCCAATGAAACTAATCTGTCAACCGTTGCCTGAAGATTGTCAACTTGCCAATAAATTGTCGCACCTGCTGGTTTGTTGGAAATGTTTTTTGGTGCATACTTACTGTCAATAATTCCAAGTTCGTTTTGGTAATCACCAATGCGAAATTCCGAATACCCAGGAACATTAAAATACGGCTCAATCTCTAAAAAGTCTGAATACCATCTTACTGCGTCCTTGTGGTTGGCAGCATAAAAGTTAACTGTCGCTATTCCTCTTAGTGTCTGTGTCATTGTTACAAATTTTATTTAGGTAAAAGTGGTTCTTAGTTGTCTGTTTCAAGTTTGCCAGGCTGCCATAGCATTACGCCAACTTGCTTCTACTCGACATACTTTCCATTTAAACTTACGACAAGCCCTCCTTTTTACGGTGCCGAGCTGTATGTTTTTCAAATTTCTATTACGGGTATCATCCACAAATTTACATTTTTTTAATCATCCCAACTATTTTTTCATAACTAATTTTTCACGGGTTTTACATAGTTCGTTTTACCGTTACCTTACTCATCCCTACCGTTAACTGATTTGTCCGGTTTTCAGAGTAAGTGTGATTGTATTTTTATAGCTGTTTTTACTCATTTGGTTTCACCTGTTAAAAAAAAATACGACTATGGCACAATCCCCCCAAAAAACTGAGAAAACGAAAATTGATTCTGAAGCCAAATTGCCCATAGACCTGGGTGAAGTGGTCGAAAAGATCATGAAGCTGCAATATTTTATTATCCGCTTGTTTCGCGAAGCTGACCGGGTGCATTTCATCAGGTCGTATGGGGGCAATAGGGTGGAGAAAGCGAATTGGGACGACATTTGGAAAAGGCTCGACAAACGAAAATTCTGCAGGGCCGACCCTTTTACTATCTGCAATATAAAAGAGGTGAGCTATTGCTATCCTTATATGGAGGGGCTGCATGCAGTTATGTCGGATGGAATCATCATAAAAGTATCGAAAAGCAATAAGAAAAGGTTTAAGAAAAAAGCATGGGATTGCCCTACAGTGACGTGGGGTCCGCCACCAAAAAAGGCAGGCAGTTGAAACCTTGTTGCAACGCCTGATTTTTATTATACTTTAGCTTCCGGATTTCATGGTTCAATACCTGAAAAAAAACAGCGTCAAAATGCCAAACCCAAATCTGTTTTATATTGCGTTGCAACTGCAAATCCATTTATCGGACTACAGGGCTTTTTCAGCATTCGCTGTTGTTATTTCCGGCATTAAAAGTCAGTTCACTAATTATAAAAACATTTAAAAACAAAACATTATGAGTACACCTACCGTAATTCTTGACAGAAAAGCCATAGCCGTTCTGAATCTTCCCACCAATGTCGATAAAGAGATCGTTTATATGAACGACATATTCGACAAAATGTCGAACGATTCCACTTACAGTGGTTGTGAAGCCAAACTGACGTTGTTCGACACCCAAATCAAAGATCTGTATAAGGTGCAGGTTGCCTTTAAAGGCAAACCGCCTACCAAAACCAAACAAAACCGCGACGATGCCCGTAAAAAGGCTGAAAAGACCGCCCATTCGCTGAAAAGTGATGTGCAGGACCTGGCTGATGCCAGTCCCGAGAATGCCGAAGCCATTATAACCGGTGCAAACATGTCGGTTAAGATCGTTAAGGTGCGTGGCAAACAAGAGAATACATACGAATGGGGTACCGAGCCGGGCACCCTTATATTCTATGCCGAAGGCGAAGGCGCTCACGAATGGCAGTCGAGCGAAGACGGTGAGAACTGGAGAAATGACGGCGCTACCGGAGTAGCTAAAAAACTATATGACAATGAATTAGCTAGTAAAGTGAAATACTGCAGAAACCGCCAGATACTGACCAAGGGTCGCTATAGTGCCTGGAGCAATCCGGTGGTGGTGGAAAGACATTAATAAGATGCATGGCAGAGAGCCGGCTGCCGTTTGATAATGCAGTTATATGTGCCGTTTGCTGTTGACAAGCGGCACATTTTTTTTGGAGTCCGGCCATTTCAATGAATGTAAGTGTCTGTTGATGTGGATATTGTAAGGGTCCCTGACCGTAAAGCAAGCATTTTTCGGGATAATACAAGCATATTTCGGGAGAAAGTAAGCATTATCGGGAAAAATGTAAGCATTATCGGGGAGAATGTAAGCATCGTCCGGGAAAATGTAAGCAATATCGGGGAGAATGTAAGCATTATCGGGGAAAATGTAAGCTTCGTTCCGGAAAATGTAAGCATCGTCGGGAAAAATGTAAACATCGTCGGGGAAAATGTAAGCATTATCGGGAAAAATGTAAGCTTTGTCCTGGAAAATATAAACATCGTTCCGGAAAATGTAAGCATCGTCGGGAAAAATGCTCTTACAATTTCTTTTACACGCTCATTTATAATAGGTTATAAAACCAGAAACACAGAAATTAGCCTGGGGAACAGGGAATAATGGGCAGGGAATAGGGAATAACGGATAGGGAATAATCTGAATTTCTTCGTGTAACCTGCCCGACGGTCAGACGGGCTTGGTATCCTCTTCGTGCACCTTCGTGCCTTCTTCGTGTATCTTCGTGTAACCAAAGAAGAAATATTTTTTTTAATTTTTTTTTACCCTTTTTGTTTTTTGTGTAAAAAAGATCTTTAATTTTGCCATCCGGTTTAACCATTTGATTAAACCAAAAAAATAAACCAAAAAGACAATATTATGTCCGAACAGGAATTAACCACCGAAAAGGCCATACTGGAAGCCGCTAAAAAAGTGTTTCTCGACAAGGGATTCGATGGGGCACGCATGCAGGAGATTGCTGATAAAGCAGGGATTAACAAAGCCTTACTACATTATTATTTCCGTAGCAAAGACAAATTGTTCGATGCCATTTTCGAGGATGCTTTCATGCAGTTCTTTCCCAATATCAGCCAGATTTTTTTGTCGGACCTGCCTTTTCAGGAAAAAATCAGGGCGTTTGTCAGTCATTACACCGATATGCTGGTCAACAACCCCCATCTCCCCATTTTCATAATGCGCGAATTGCAAAGGGCGCCCGAAAAGATTATCAGCATGCTGAAGAAATCGGGAATCAATCCGGAAGCAACAGCCGCTTCCTTGCAAAGAGAAGTGGGCGAAGGCAAAATCGTTTCCATCCCCTTGCCACATCTGATCGTCAATATGATCGGCTTGTGTGTGTTCCCTTTTATTGGCCGCCCCATCATACAGGGATTTATATTTAATAACAATGCTGAAGACTATAATAAATTTCTGCTCGAAAGGAAAACCTTGGTAGCAGACTTTATCATCAGCGCCATTCAGGTTAAATAACACTTTATCCATATGAGAACATTACTTTTAGCATGTCTTATTTTTTTCAGCACCAGCCTCTTTGCACAAAAAGCTGACACCCTCGATCTGATCATTTGTCAACAGCAGGCCATTGAAAACTACCCGCTTATCAAACAAAAAAACCTGCTGTCCGCTTCAGCCGATCTCAGAATCAAAAACTTCAATACAGCCTGGTTTCCCCAGTTGACCTTAAACGGCCAGGCCACCTATCAATCGGAGGTAACCCAGATTCCGCAGTTCAGTCCGATGTTCAATCCCCCCAGCGTGAGCAAGGATCAATATAAGCTAACCCTTGATTTGAACCAGGTGATCTGGGACGGAGGACTTACCTCTGCACAAAAGAAATTGGAGATAAGTACTTTGCAGGCCGACAAACTCAATGTGGATGTGCAGCTTGCCCAGATCAAAGAACGTATAAATCTTATTTTTTTCAACATTCTGCTGGCCCAGGAAAACGAGAAGATCATACGCAACGTGCAGAACGATCTGCAATCGCGCCTGAAAAAAATAGAAGCCGGAATTAAAAATGAGATACAGCTACAAACCAATGCCGATATATTGAAGGCCGAGTTCATTAAAACCGAACAACAACTGATAGAGCTTGCCAATGCAAAACAAACGGCCATAAAAATGCTGGCTGAGTTTACCAACAGAAGCATTGCCGAAAATGCCGTTTTTGCGGTTCCGGAAACAGAAGTCGCCTCCATAGCTTACGATAACAAACGTCTGGAAATGCAACTTTTCGATCTTCAAATGAACAAACTGGATGTCTCGAAGAAATTGTCGACTGCCCGTATTATGCCTCGTTTTTATGCTTTTGGCCAGGGCGGATATGGCAGGCCGGGCTTCAATATGTTGTCAAACGATTTTGATTTCTTTTACATTTTCGGAGCCAAACTCAGCTGGAATATTTCCGGATTTTATCAAACGGGAAGGGAAAAGAAGATCATCGACCTGCAAAAGAACCTGGTGGAGATACAAAAAGAAACTTTTGATAAAAATCTGAAGATCTCCACACAGAAGGATATGGGCGATATAGCCAAGTTTCAGCAACTGATAACCAAGGACGAGGAGATCATCAAACTCAGGGAAAGCATTACGCGTTCGGCCTCTGCCCAATTGGAAAACGGAATTATCACAGCTACCGAATACGTTACGGAACTGGATGCTGAAATACAGGCAAAGCTCAACTCCGAACTGCACAAAATTCAACTCCGGATGGCGAAGCTCAATTATTTGAATTCACTGGGAAAACTTTAAAAACAGGTTCACGCGAAATAAATCAGAAAATACAAAAACATGAAAAAACTTGCAATGATTAGCGCCATGGTATTCCTGGCAGCTTGTTCGGGAAAAAACAACAAATCCGATGCTTACGGCAATTTCGAAGCCGACGAAGTGATCATCTCTTCGGAAGTTAGCGGAAAACTGATACGCTTTACGCTGGAAGAAGGCAATGTAATTGATTCCGGCCAACTGATTGGTTTGGTTGATACCACCGATTTGCAATTGAAAAAGGAACAACTGATGGCCCAAAAGAATGCCATATCCTCAAAATCAGGGAACATTGCTTCGCAGATAGAAGTGCAGCAGCAACAGAAAAACAACCTGCTGATCGATAAGGCCCGCATCGAAAAACTGCTGAAAGACGGAGCCGCCACCAAAAAGCAACTCGACGATATCAACGGCAACATCAACCTGGTCGATAAACAGATCTTATCCATTCAGACCCAGAACAGCAGTGTGGTGAATGAGATACTTGGGCTGGACAAACAGATAGCCCAGATAGATCAGAACATCAAAAAGAGTCATTTGGTAAATCCCATTACAGGGACCGTTCTTGATAAATACATGCAGCAAAACGAACTGGTTACGCCCGGAAAATCGCTTTATAAAATAGCCGATCTGAGCACCATTTACCTCAGGGTTTATGTCAGCGAATCGCAATTGTCGGCAGTCAAGCTGGGCGGAAAGGTAGAAGTGCTGATTGATAAAGGAAAAGATGAGATGGGAAAATACGAAGGTACAGTTACCTGGATCTCGTCCACGGCTGAATTTACCCCCAAGATCATTCAGACCAAAGAAGAGCGGGTCAATCTGGTCTATGCCGTTAAAGTAAAAGTAAAGAACGACGGGGCCATGAAGATAGGCATGCCGGGGGAGGTCAATTTTAAGTAAGAGGATTGGGTATATGGTCTATAGTATTTGGTATATGGTAGATTACATGTCCAATGACCACCTAAAACTATTAATAGCAATAAATGACTATTAATGACCACAAATGACAATAAATGACTAAAAAAATGAACACCGTAGTCGTTGAAAACCTAAGTAAGAGATACAATAAGATCCCTGCATTGAACAATATATCATTCAACGTGGATAAGGGTGAGATATTTGGATTTATAGGTCCTGATGGGGGTGGAAAAACCAGCCTGTTCCGCATCCTGGTCACGCTGCTTTTGCCCGACGAAGGAAAAGCCTCGGTGGTTGGGCTTGATGTGGTAAAAGACTATAAAAAGATCCGAAAACTGGTGGGCTATATGCCCGGTAAGTTTTCGCTCTATCAGGATCTTACCGTGGAAGAGAACCTTACTTTTTTTGCCACCATATTCAGTACCACCATTCAGGAAAATTATCACCTGATCAAAGACATCTACAGCCAGATAGAACCCTTTAAAGACCGTCGTGCCGGGGCCTTATCAGGCGGAATGAAACAAAAGCTGGCCTTATCCTGCGCTTTAATACACAAACCCGAAGTCCTTTTTCTGGATGAACCCACCACCGGCGTGGATGCCGTTTCCCGTAAGGAATTCTGGGAAATGCTGAAATCATTGAAACAATCCGGCATCACCATAGTGGTCTCAACTCCCTATATGGACGAGGCATCCCTGTGCGATCGCGTGGCCCTGATACAAAACGGGAGTATCCTTAAGATCGATAAGCCTGATCTTATCACAGCAAATTTTGGTAAAAAACTTCTGGCCCTGCGTTCGGCAAACATTCACAAACTGCTCACCGATCTCAGCAATTATCCTCTGTGCGACACGGTGTTCCCTTTCGGACAGCATGTGCATTATACAGCTAAAGACGACAGAATGAATGAAGAGGAACTGAAGAGATATTTATTGGCGGCAGGTCACGAACAACTGGAAATGAAGCTGACCGGGCCGAATATTGAGGATTGTTTTATGTCACTAATGAACCAACCCGCATGAACACACGCGAAACCATAATTACCGTCAGCCACCTGTTTAAGAAATTCGGGAATTTCACCGCTAACGACGATCTTAACTTCGAGGTTTACAAGGGTGAGATTTTCGGATTCCTGGGAGCCAACGGAGCCGGAAAGACCACTGCCATCAAGATATTATGCGGTTTGTCAAAACCCACTTCCGGCGAAGCTAACATCGCGGGTTTTGATGTGTACACCCAAAGAGACCAGATCAAGAACAGCATTGGCTACATGAGCCAGAAGTTCTCTTTGTATGAAGACCTTACCGTTACTGAAAACATCCGCTTTTTCGGCGGGATCTATGGCATGACCCGCAAGGACATTAAATTAAAAACCCAACAACTGCTCGACAAGCTGGGCTTGCAGGATTCTGCCAAAAAACTCATCAAAGACCTTCCTTTGGGGTGGCGTCAGAAACTTGCCTTTTCCATTGCCATTGTGCACGATCCCAAGATTGTTTTTCTGGATGAACCCACGGGTGGTGTCGACCCTATTACGCGGCGTCAGTTCTGGAAACAAATCTATGAAGCCGCGACGGAAGGTGTCACGGTTTTTGTTACCACCCATTATATGGACGAAGCCGAATATTGCGACCGCGTTTCCATTATGGTCGACGGTAGAATTGCAGCTTTAGATACTCCACAAAATCTGAAAGATAGGTTTGAAGCGGAGTCAATGAACGATGTGTTTATTAAGCTGGCAAGGAGGGCTGTGAATAGTGAATAGTGATAAAATGAACCATTACAATTAACAATGAAACAATTTAACAATATAGCCATTTTACTTCTCCCATGAAACACTTCACCGGCTTTGTCATAAAAGAGTTCTACCACATATTCCGCGACAGGCGAACTTTGGCAATATTGTTCGTTATGCCCGTAGTTCAGATGCTGTTGTTCGGCTATGTAGTGACCAATGAGATCAAAGATGCCAAAATAGCCATACTCGATCATTCGCAGGATGCGGTCACCCGCAGGATCATCGATAAGCTTGGTTCTTCAGGGTATTTTATCATTACCAAAATGTTGACCCATGAAAATCAGATAGAAGAGAGCTTTCGCAACGGTTCGGCGAAAGAGGTCGTGGTATTTGAAGCCAACTTTGCCGAAAAACTCCAGCGAGAGAACAAGGCTTCGGTGCATCTGATAGCCGACGCCTCCGATGCCAACACAGCCAATCTGATTGTGAATTATACTTCAGCCATTATCAACGATTACATAAAGAAGGAAAATGCCACAGTCAATGTTCCTATGCAAATTGTTGCCGAAACGCGGATGTTGTATAACGAAGAACTGAAAGGCGTCTTTATGTTTGTGCCGGGCACCATGGCAATGATTCTCATCCTTATTTGTGCCTTGCTGACTTCGGTGAGCATTGTCCGCGAAAAAGAGCTGGGAACCATGGAGGTACTGCTCGTTTCGCCACTCAGGCCCCTGCAAATCATCATTGGGAAAGTGATGCCTTATGTAATATTGTCGTGTGTAAATGTAATAACCATATTATTGCTGAGTAATTTCGTGTTTGGTTTGCCGATACAGGGGAGTGTAGCATTGCTTCTGTTCGAAAGCATGTTGTTTATCATACTTTCTTTATCCCTGGGTATATTTATTTCCACTTCCACCCAAAGCCAGCAAACAGCTATGTTAATATCCCTGATCGGGTTGTTGCTGCCAACCATTATTCTTTCCGGTTTTATTTATCCGATAGAGAATATGCCTTTGATATTGCAATGGGTCTGTCATATCAATCCATCCACCTACTTTATCATTATTATTAAGAATATAATGCTAAAAGGTTTGGGATTTATGGGCGTGTGGAAAGAAACCCTGATACTCACCGGAATGATAGTGTTTTTTATTACTATGAGTGTGCGGAAATTTAAAATACGATTGGAATAAGAAGCGCCTGAAGTGAACTAAAGAAAAACTCAATACCCAAATACCATATAGCAAATAACATAGACCAATTAAATGAGAACCATCTTATTCATACTTCAGAAAGAGTTTTTGCAGATCAGGCGCAACCGTGGTATATTACCCATGATATTTATGGTCCCCGTAGTTATGTTGTTGGTGCTGGTGAATGCTGCCACTTTGGAGATGAAGAATATCCCCATCTGCATGGTGGACAACGACCTGACTACCACTTCGCGCCAACTGACCAGCAAGTTCAGTAGTTCGCCTTTCTTTAAGGTTTCGGGCAATACTTTTGATATGAAAGAGGCCCGCCGACAGATCGAAGCCGGAGAAGCCCAAATGATACTGAACATACCGGCCGGATTTGAGAATAGGCTGGTTAGGGAAAATAAAGCCGAAGTTCAAATGCTGTTCAACGCCATAAACGGAACAGTGGCAGGTATCGGAAGTGCTTACGCCAACCAGATTTTAATGGGATACAACCGCGAAGTGACAGCCAAATGGATAGGTGTTTCAAAGAACGGGCCGGGCATCAAAACCATTGAAACCATACCCTCCTTCTGGTACAATCCGGATATGAATTATAAAATATATATGGTGCCGGCTATTTTAGTGATTCTTGTCACACAGATCGGAATGATACTGGCATCATTTAATATAGTTCGCGAAAAAGAAATGGGAACCATAGAGCAGATCAATGTTACCCCTGTCAAAAAGATCCATTTTATTATCGGGAAACTGTTGCCGTTTTGGTTAATAGCGCTTTTTATGCTTTCCTTCGGTTTGTTTGTCGGCAAACTTATTTTCAATGTGCCTATTGTAGGGAACCTGGGTTTATTGTTTGCTGTGGCATGTGTTTATCTCTTGGTGGTGCAAGGGATAGGCTTGTTTATATCCAATTCCTCCAACACTCAGCAACAGGCCATGTTTGTTAGTTTTTTCTTTATGATCGTCTTTGTTATGATGAGCGGCCTCTTCACACCTACCGACAGCATGCCGCAATGGGGACAGATCATGAACTATGTTAATCCGGTAGCCTATTTCATGAAGCTCATCCGCATGATATTGCTAAAAGGCTCCACCTTTGGAGATATTTATAAAGAGTTTCTGATATTGCTGGGATATGGTATTGCAATGATCTCATTGGCTGTGTTCAGATACCGTAAGGTGTCCTAAAAACTTTTCTTTTACTGACCGCCATAGGGCTGAAACCAAAGAAAGTCATTCTCTTTGGGTGCAATTTGATGTTTTTGTGTCCCCCGAGGCGGATGTTGGCTAAAATAGAACTGTTCAATCTTTAATAATCTTTTGAAATTATTTTTATTTAAAGTTAGTTCACGCCTCAAATATCATACATTTGTGATCTCAAACCAATATTTCATTCCATGAAAAAGATACTTACTTTCGTTTTTGTTGCTTTCCTGGCGCTTAACCTTTCCGCTCAAAAGGGCCTCAATTGGATCAAGATTGATAATGCCAAAGACGATTACCTGTTCAGGTATTTCTATAAGTATTCTGACAATGTCTACAAGGCCATTTTCACCATCCCTGAGATCAAGCCTTTCCAGACTATGAAGAATCAAATATTCGTGCGCACATACAATGCCGACCTGAGTAAGTTCGAAGAACAGGGCATACCTTCCGAATCGCCTTACGAACTGTCAGTAACAGGATTTGAAGATTTTACGGTAATCTA
The DNA here is from genome assembly GCA_964469155.1 of uncultured Bacteroidales bacterium. Lineage (GTDB taxonomy): Bacteria > Bacteroidota > Bacteroidia > Bacteroidales > CAIWKO01 > CAIWKO01. Next base: position 1,512 of record CAYXXU010000094.1, on the reverse strand, counting down.
CGGCAGTACCGATGAAAACAAAAACCCTTTTCTGCAATATCATAAAGACAACAAACTGGTAATTGCCGATGCTCAGTTGAATCCTTTGCTGAATGTCTCCTTCCCGGTTCACGGCAAAAAGAACAAGTTCGAGGGGCTGCCTTGGGTATATAAATCGCACGACAGCACCCACCTTATCGTGATGAACCACGAGATACTGGAATCAGAAAGCAAGCCATTCAAGGAAACCCCCGTAATGCATTACATCAATGTGTACGATAAAAGCCTCAATTTGGTGTGGTGCGACTCGGTTAAATTCAGCGATATCTTTGCCAGGGATGTTTCCATCAACCGCTACAGTTTCGAATATATAAACGATAAATTGTACCTGATCGCTTCCACCAACGGAAACAACATGAAAAAGATCAAACCAGCGTTTTTTATTGTTAAGTACGATCGTCCCCAATTGTACAAGATTCTCAACAGTGAAATATTCCCTAACTATGAGTTCCATTGGGATTATGTGGTTACCAAAGCCGGGCAGCTTATTGTGAGCGGGGTAAACATGCATCCTTCCATCACCTCTAAAAAACAGTTGTTCTATGCCAGCCTCGATGTCAACGGTGGCGAGAGCAAAGCAACAATCAAAATTCAGAATATCGATAAATCCTTCCTGCTTAAATATCCCCAATATAAATCGCTGTTGCCTGTTTATTTATATACGCCAACCGATCTGTTACCCGTGAGCGATGGACTGGTTTACGTGAGTGAATATCATAATTCGGTTACCCGCACCAGCAGCTCGAGTGGCTATAGTTCCACCACTTATTATGTGAAGCCGATTACCTTTATTAAGTTTGATATGGAAGGCAATATCGAATGGGTGAAAATGATCGACAAATATATTGCCAGTAAGTCGTATTACGAAGAGTATTTCTGCCGGGCTTTTGTGAACAACGACAAGGTGGTGGTGTTTTACTACGATTTTCTAGACAACATCTACAAAGACCGTTTCAAGGGCAAACTCAGCATTATTTCTGATTGGAAGTATTGCATGGCCCAGGCTGTGGTGGATGGCGAAGGCAACCTGAAGAAATCTTTGGTATATAATATTGGCGAAGGCGGTACCCTCGCTAATCTGACTACCCTGCGCCAGTTAAATCCCACCCGGTTTTTTGTTTCCGGCAAAGGCATTAAAATGAAAACCCGTGGCGATTTTGCGGCCTTTTTCGATCTGAAAGAATAATGTCATTCATATTTATTGTTCACCCAAAAATAATTAACCCGATTTATCGGTATAACAGCCGTAATATTAATAAAAATAATATTGCTCATCAACCATCCTGCCACTTCCTGCAATGGTGCACCTATTTTGGAGCCTATTGATCTGTTAAACTTTTTTCCAGGCATTTATCCTGTAAGAAACCAACAAATAAAAAAGCAGCCATCAATTGACGACTGCTTTCTCCCTATGATAATTAGTCTCTCCTTATAAATGATATAAACAATTAGATGTCAATAAAATAACAAACA
>CAYXXU010000093.1:0-14340 GCA_964469155.1 uncultured Bacteroidales bacterium | reverse complement strand
TCTTACAAACACTTTGTCGCTGCGTAGCAGAAAATCGTCTATTGACGATTTTGGGATAATTAAATATCCGTAGTTATAATTACAGGTAATTCAAACGTGGCTATTTTCTCCGTAAATTTGCATACTCATAAAAACACTTATTCATGGAAAACTTTATAATAAACAACCCCACTGCGCTGCATTTTGGCCGCAATATTATTGCCGGGCTGCCCGATGTAATGAAAAACTTCGGCAAACGCGTGCTGCTGGTCTATGGAAAAAACTCGGTTAAAACCAATGGCGTTTACGACGAGGTGATGAAACAACTTCAGGTGTCGGGCGCCACGGTGTTCGAATATTCGGGTATAAAATCCAACCCGGTGATCGGCGATGTTGATGCTGCCGCCGAAATAGGACGTAAAAACAAGGTAGATGTAATAGTTGCCGTGGGAGGCGGAAGCGTGATTGATTCGGCCAAGATCATTGCCCTTGCCATTCCCATACCCAACCAGGCCTGGGACCTGTTTGACTATAAAGTGAAACCCACCACAGCCATTCCCTTAATTGCCGTATTGACCCTGGCGGCCACCGGCACCGAAATGAATGCCTTTGCGGTGGTGCAGAACGAGCAGACCCGTCAAAAGCCCGGTTATTTCAGCCCGCTGATCTTTCCCAAACATTCCTTTCTCGATCCGGCCTATACCCTTTCCGTTCCGGCCAACTATACTGCTTATGGCATCACCGACCTGATAGCCCATTCGCTGGAGGGATATTTTGGCCCGGGTGAGACCACACTTACCGATAAGTTTATTTTTTCTATCATCAAAGAAGCCATAGAATACGGCCCCCTGCTGATGGACGACCTGCAGCATTACAGCTACCGCGAAAAAATAATGTTTGCCGCCACCTGCGCCCTGAACGGCATGACAGCCTACGGCAAAAAATCAGGCGACTGGGGCGTGCACGGCCTGGGACATGCCTTGTCGATGTTGTGGGACGTACCTCACGGAGCATCCCTCTCGGTGATGTATCCCGCCTGGATGAAGCATTTCAAAGATGCCATAGAGCCTTCGCTGATACTGCTCGGCAATAATGTTTTCGGGGTCAATACTGCCGATGAGACCATTGCTGGTTTTGAGCAGTTCTTCCAACAAATAGGATCGCCGGTACGTATGCACGAGGTAGGACTGAGCAAAACTCCTGACGATAAAGAAATCGCTGATATTATCGAAAATCTGATCGTTAATAAAGTGAGCGGCTACCGTTATAAATTAAGCACCGACGATTACAGGCAAATACTGCTCCAGGCCTATTGACAGCACGACATCTGAGGGAGAACAATTTGACTTCCGGTTCACAAAAAATTGTTAAACCTCTTAGTAAGCACCACTGTTTCAAGTTTTTTTTTATATTTGCACGTACCAAAATTTAAACCCATACACATGAAAAAAACGCTACTTTTTGTTTCATTATTTCTCTGTTTTATCGCAGCAAAAGCACAGGATTCGCAAGGCGGAACGCCTTACAGTTTTAACCATCCGGAGCTAACCACCATGATCGACCTGGTTCTGGTACCTCAACCTGACATCAGCAAATTAACGGCCGAAGATCAGGAAAGAGCTGAAAAAAGCGCTCCTTACCGCATAGGTGTTTCCCTGCCGGTAAACCTGAACCTTTCGAATTCCGGAACGTGGACCGAATTGCCCGAGATCAACTCGGGTTTGTGGCAATTGACCATTAAATCAGAGGGAGCCAGGTCTATAGGATTTGGTTACGGACAGTTTTATATGCCCGAGGGAGCCAAACTGTTTGTATATAACAAAGCAAAAAGCATGGTTATAGGCGCTTACACATCCATCAACAATACCGAAAACTTTTATTTCTCGAACCAAAAAGTAAGCGGGGATGAAATCACTCTTGAATTGCTGGTCCCGAATGATAAAAAGAACGCCGTTTTATTGAATATCACCGAACTGGATTATTTTTACCGTGGAGGCGAAACCGATAAATTAAGTTCGGGTAGTTGTGAGGTAAATGTCAATTGCACCCCCGAAGGAACCAACTGGCAGGATGAGAAAAAAGGCGTTTGCATTATGGATATCAGAATAGGTGCGAACTGGTTTAACTGTTCGGGGTCGCTGGTGAACAATACCAACCAGAATTGCACTCCCTATGTATTGCTGGCCGACCATTGTCATTATGATGCAGCATATGCAACCACTGCCGATTATAATGCCTGGAAATTCTACTTTCATTATGAAGCTACCACCTGTTCAGGCACCACAGGCCCGATGAATTATGTTAAAACCGGTTGTGCCCTGAAAGCACATGACACTTATGGCTCGAATAATACCGGATCGGATTTTTGCCTGGTACAGATCAATTCAGCCATTATCGCGAGTTACAATGTCTATTATAACGGCTGGGACCGTAACAATACCGCCAGCACCAGCGGCGTTTCCATTCACCACCCCGCCGGCGATATCATGAAAATATCCACTTATACCTCCGCATTGACCTCGTTGAGCGTAGGGGGTTCGGGAACTCACTGGCAGGTTTACTGGGCAGCCACCACCAACGGGCATGGTGTTACCGAAGGCGGCTCATCGGGTTCACCTATTTTTAATGCTGCCGGAAAAATTGTCGGCACACTTACGGGAGGTTCTTCTTATTGTACTGCACCCACTTCGCCCGATTATTACGGAAAGTTATATTACCACTGGGATAAAAACGGAACCACCGCGGCAAAACGACTGAAAGACTGGCTCGATCCGACCAACTCTGGAGTTACTTCACTCGCGGGAAGAGCAAGTTGTTCAACAGGAATTTCAGAAAATAATGCCAATGAAGAAAAGGTGACCCTCTATCCTTCGCCCGCTCATACCGAAATTTATCTTACTATCAATACCAATGAAACTGTCGTTGAAAACGTTTGTATCTATAATGTGATGGGCGTTTTGGTGATGAGCATACCCTCATTAACCATTGAATCGGGAAAAGCAATTATAAACATTGCCGACCTTGCGGAAGGATTATATTTTATTACTGCTAAAAAAGACAAGACTACCATAAAAGGAGAATTTGTAAAAATAAAATAAAGAAACATGAAAAAACAGTTACTGTTTGTTGCCCTGATCATATTCTTTGCTGCAAATAATTTTGCCCAGATCAGTCAGGGGGGAAAGCCTTTTAGTTTCAACCCATATAATGCCGAAAACCTGAACCCCGTTGTTCCTACTTCCACCATGCCTTTTGTTGATGTGGCAGCCTTACAGGCAGAGGATCTGATAGTGGATCAAATTAAAGAGATCCCCTGGCGTTTCGGACAAAATATTGATGTAATACTGAACCCCAATAACAGCGGCATTACAGAAATATTGCCGAATGGCGACAAACTGTGGCGACTACGTATTTATTCGCAGGGAGCACAATCCATTAATCTTACTTTTGACAATTACCGCCTACCTCCCGGAGCAAAACTTTTTCTTTATAACGATTACCATTCCGACCTGATAGGCGCTTTCACTGATTTCAATAACCAGGACGACAGGGTTTTTGCAACTACCCTAATTAGAGGCGATGCCGTTACGCTTGAATATTATGAACCCGCCAACGTGGCCTTTCCGGGCGAACTGAATATCAACCGGGTTACCCACGGATACCGCGGACCCTACGAATATATGAAGGGATTAAACACCTCGGGAGCCTGCCAGATTAATGTAAAATGTCCGACAGGCGTTGGCTGGGAAGACCCCAATAATTCTGCCTGTATGCTGGTGGTTGGCGGAAGCGGTTTTTGCAGCGGCGCTATGGTGAACAATACGGCTAACAATGGCACACCTTATGTGCTTACAGCCAACCATTGTTCAACAGGTAATGATTTTTCGTCATGGGTGTTTTGGTTTAAATGGGAGGCGCCTACCTGCACCAACCCAACCACATCGCCTACTCATAACTCGGTGTCAGGATCTACTTTAAAAGCCCGAAATGCCGGTTCGGATTTTTGCCTGGTTCAAATGAACAGCACTCCTCCGACATCGTATAACGTGTATTATGCCGGATGGGACAAATCAGGCACCCCCCCCACTTCGGGCATGAGTATTCATCATCCTGACGGGGATATTACCAAAATTTCCCCATGCAATGCCATGACATTAAGCACTTACAATTCTGCCACCTGCTGGAAAACCCTCTGGAGCGGGCCGGCCTGTACAGAACCTGGTTCGTCGGGCTCACCGGTATTCGACCAAAACAAACGCATTGTCGGACAATTATACGGCGGACCTTCGGCTTGCGGCGCCAGCCAGATGTGGGATTACTACGGGTGTTTTCACACTTCATGGACCGGAGGAGGAACCAATGCTACCCGACTGAGCAACTGGCTCGATCCGGGCAACACAGGAGCAACCACCTTAAATGGTATGTATGTGGGCGGAGGATCTACCGTAGCCGCTGATTTTTCGGGCACTCCGCTGGCCATTCCTGTAGGAGGAACGGTTGATTTTACCGATCTTTCTACCGGAAGCCCTACCTCATGGTCGTGGACCTTTACCGGCGGAACACCGGCTAGTTCGACCTCACAAAATCCCGCTGGCATTCAATATAATACGGCAGGTATTTACACCGTCAGTCTTACGGCTACCAATGGTACCGGAAGCGATACTGAAACCAAAAACAACTATATTACCGTGGGCGATCCGCCTCCTGTTGCCAATTTCACTGCCAATGCAACCTCTATCCCTGTGGGCGGCACGGTTGACTTTACCGACCTTTCGGCCGGAAGCCCCACTTCGTGGGCCTGGACATTTACCGGCGGAACCCCCGCAAGTTCTACCAATCAGAACCCTGCCGGGATACAGTATAATACAGCCGGAGTTTATGCCGTTTCGCTTACTGTGACCAATGCCACCGGCACCGATAACGAGACCAAGACTAACTATATTTATGTGGGCAGCAGCCCCGGAACCAAAACCTGCGACAGTTTGCATTTTCCGCTGCCGGGCAATATGGTGATGTATTCTATCCGCTATACCAACGGGGCCTATGGATATGTTTCGGGCAACAATGGTTATTCCGATAAAGCCAAGGCCGATTTTTTCATGCCTGCATCGCCCTATAACAAACTGGTGGGAGCTTTCTTTAAATTCGGAAAGGCCAAAAGGTTGCCTTCGCATGTGTTCAGCATCCCCGTAAAGGTATGGAACAATTCGGGCCCGGGAGGCTCGCCCGGAACGGTTTTGTTATCGGATTCCATCCCCTTCCAGCAGATATATACGGATATATCCAACAATGCCTTTACCTTCCTGGAGTTTGAAACCCCTATGGATATGACTGGCTCTTTTTACCTCGGCGTAGAACTGCCAGCGCAATTCGGCGACACCATTGTGCTGCTAACCAACAAAAACGGACAAACCATGCCAGGCACGGCCTGGGAACAATGGCGAGATGGAAATTGGTATGCTTACAGCGACTCAGTATCGTGGAAGTATAATCTTTCGCATGCTATTTTCCCGGTGATCTGCAAACAGGATTATAGCATTGACGAAACTTCGCAGGAAACGGTTTCTGTTTATCCGAATCCGACCAATCAAAAGTTTACGGTTGATCTGGGAACCAATCTGTTTGAAACGGTTTCAGTGAAGGTTTACAATGCCTTCGGGACTTTGGTGAGAGAGCTCCATTATAACGGGACACCGACCAACCTAATCAGCATAGACCTCAACAACTGCGACAGCGGAATTTATATTGTGAGCATTTCGAATGGCAATCAAAACTTTATCAGGAAACTGAGCCTGATGAAATAAATGAAAGGATAAATTTCAAATAACAAAAAACAAATCTCAAATAAATCTCAAATTACAATTTTAAAAAAATACCGAACGGGTAGGTAAAACAGTTTGAAATTTGTGAAATTTAGACTCTGGAATTTATTTGAAATTTGATGCATGTTCCTTGTTATTTGAAACATCTTGCCAAAATAACATTAATTAAGAACTTAAGGGACTAAAAGAACTTTCGTCCCTTTTACCTTGTCCCTCATTTCAGTTATGTCTGATATTCTATCTTTTATTACCAAAAAATATCTGAATAAGGCTTCAGAGGAGTGGCGCATTGCCGCAAAGGTGATGCAGCATGAAAGGATCACTGCCGATGAAGCTTTGTATCTTTACAAAAAGGCCGAACCCGGTTTCCTGGGAGTGCTGGCCAACCACATAAGGGAAAATAAGAACGGTAAACGGGTGTATTTCATCCGCAACGTACATCTGGAACCCACCAATGTTTGTGTGTGCAACTGCAGGTTCTGCTCGTATTCGAAAAAAAGCGGCGATAAGGGAGCGTGGCGGCTTTCGATGAAAGAAATTACCGATACGGTGAGCGGGATAGACAAAGACATCTCCGAGATACATATTACCGGCGGCACCCATCCCGAAGCCGACCTGGCATATTACGAAAAGATAGTGAAGACCGTGAAAAAGATCAGGCCCGATATTCACCTGAAGGCTTTTTCGGCCGCCGAACTGCAATATGTTTTCGACAAGGCCGGAGTGAGTTATCCGGATGGCTTCAAGGTATTGATAGCCGCAGGGCTGGATTCTATCCCCGGCGGAGGAGCCGAGATTTTTAATGAGAAGATACGGAAAAAGATATGCCCCGAAAAATCGACTTCGGAACAATGGCTCAATGTGCACCGGGCGGCCCACCGGGCGGGGATTTTCTCGAACGCCACCATGCTGTACGGACATATTGAGAAATATGCCGACCGCGTCGACCATCTGAACCGCCTGCGCAACCTGCAGGACGAAACCGGGAAATTCAATTCTTTCATCCCGCTGAAATTCAGAAACCAGAACAATGAGTTGTCGGACTTACAGGAAACCACCCTGATTGAAGACATGCGGAATTACGCCGTTTCGCGTATCTTCCTTGACAATTTTCCCCATATCAAGGCCTACTGGCCCATGCTGGGCAAACAGGCAGCACAGGTCGCCCTGTCGTTCGGAGTGGACGATATAGACGGAACCATTAACGATTCGACCTCTATTTACACTGCGGCCGGAGTGGACGAATCGTCACTGACGGTCGGTGAGCTAAAGGAACTGATAGTTTCGGCAGGCTATGTTCCGGTAGAGAGGTATTCGGATTATTCGCCGAAGAAGTTCGGAGTGCCTAAAGTGCCTTGAGTGCCTTGAGTTTAAAGAAGGCTATTAGGCTGTAGAATGTTAGGCTTTTAGGAGGAAGTCATTTGTGGTCATTTGCTTACGCGTCATTAGTGGTCATTAATTGTCATTTTAGAGGTTTGAAGTCAGGAGACCGAAGACCGAAGCGAAGCCGTGGCTTGTGGCTAAATTGTTTTATAGTTATTTGCTTGCGCATCATTAGTGGTCATTAATTGTCATTTTAGAGGTCTGAAGTCAGGAGACCGAAGACCGAAGCGAAGCCGTGGCTAAATTGTTTTATTGTCATTTGTTTGCGCGTCGTTTATGGTCATTGATTGGATAGATGGGAGACTGTGAGGCCGTTAGGAGGAAAGTCATTAGTGGTCATTTGCTTACGCGTCATTAGTGGTCATTAATTGTTATTTTAGAGGTCTGAAGTCCGGAGACCGAAGTCCGAAGCGAAGCCGTGGCTTGTGGCTAAATTCGTTATTAATGATCATTAGTTGTCTGGAGGAAGCGCCTAAAGCGCCTTTAATGCCCAATATTCAAGTCCCGAATAGCCTACCATAAACAGCTAAGCCCCCCGTTCGGCGATAGGCTTTGACATCTCCGAATTATACCAGTTGTACTTATTTTTTAGTCCAATCTAAAAATAAGTTACAATGGTAAATGCCGATGCTACTAATAAATGGTATAATGAATCGGAGATGAAATTAGACCATATTATTAGTGCTATCGGTATTATTACATGAGGCACCACCTGGAAGGAACAAAACCAAAATGCGAAGCCCAATTGTTTTTTTTATTAATTTTGTACATCATGACTATAGAAAATTCTACTGACATTCTTCTTATTAAAGCGATTTCACAACAATTGCTTCCTGGTTGTAAGGTATTGCTTTTCGGATCGAGGGCAAAAAACCTTGCCAATAGCAACAGCGATTACGATATTATGCTAATTGTGGCATCAAATATGACAATTCGGCAAAAACTTCAAATTAAAGCCATGTTTAGAAAATTGGCAGTAAAACACGGCCTGCTTACAGATATTTTTATTGAAAGTGAAGAGGAAATAAACGAGAAAAGTGCCTTTTTGGGGCATATTGTCCGTGCGGCTGTAAAAGAAGGGGTTTATGTATGACCGAAAAGGAAAAGAACTACCTGAATCAGTGGAGAAGCAAGGCCCGGGAGGATTATCTTACCATAAACAGGCTTACGGAAGGAGAGGTAATAGCCACTTCATCGGTGTGTTTTCATTGCCAACAATTGGTCGAAAAATATCTGAAAATGTTTTTGGTATATCATCGACAGGAAATTGTTAAAACCCACGAAATAGAGTTTCTTTTGCATGAGTGTTCAAAGATTGATTCGGATTTTGAAAATATCGACCCTGTGAATTTAAGTGATTTTGGTGTTGCTTTGCGCTATCCTGATGATTATTATCTTCCTTCAGTTGACGAAGCATTGTTTTATAAAGGATTGGCTTTAAAGTTTAAGAAACTTGTTGAAGATAAAATAGATTTTTAAAACAAATCTACAACCACCCTGTCCATAAAAAACGAAATTCAATGCCTGAAATAAAAAATGCGAAGCCCCTGATAAAAGAACTTCGCATTTTTCTTCCTAAAAGCCTAAATGCCTAAAAAGCTAAACGCCTTAGAAAGGCCAGAACTGGTTGTCGAACCAGATTTTGTCGCGCAGTTCCATATCGAGTTCGTTCAGCAGTTTTACATGGCCTTTTTCCCAGTTGGCCAGCCAATGAAACAGTTCTTTTATTTCGGGCGAGGTGGCTTCGTTGGCAAAGTTCGTGTAGATCTCGACGGCTTTGTTCTCCATATCGATAGAGGCTCCGATGGCGGCAGCTTCGAATCCGGCGCCGGATATCTGGTTCTTTATTTCGGGAGAGAGTATCAGATTCACCACATTGTCGGTATTCTCTGCAGGCAGGGACAGTTGGTCGGGTGTGCCCTTATGTTTGATGCTCAGAAATTGTTTTGAGAGAAATTCGGCATGCAGCTTCTCTTCTTCCATCATGGTGGTGAAAATGTTTTTCACCTCAGGGCTGTTGGTCTGGTCGACCACATTTTTATAAAAGGCCTGCCCGCGGGTTTCCATTAAAATGGCGCTTTTTAAAATATCAAGTGCTTTTTCGTTTTCCATAGTTTGATAATATTTGTTTGGTCCAAAATTACGTTTTTTTTCAATAGTCCGAAAGATTATAGCTGATTGGTGGTGGAATATTTTCGCCATTTTTCCAGAACTGTGCTGATGTCGGCAGGCAGCTCAGAATCGAAAAATATAGATTTATGAGTCGCCGGATGAATAAACCCCAGCGACTTGGCGTGAAGCGCCTGTCGTGGCAGCTCATGGAAACAGTTGTTGACGAATTGTTTGTATTTTGTGAAAGTGGTTCCTTTTAAAATGGCATCGCCCCCGTACAAGGCATCGCTGAAAAGCGGGTGCCCTATGTATTTCATGTGGGCCCGGATCTGGTGGGTACGTCCGGTTTCGAGGCGGCATTCCACAAGGGTTACATACCTGAAACGTTCAATGATCTTGTAATGCGTAACGGCATCACGTCCCTGCGATCCGTCGGGATATACATCCATCATCAGGCGGTTGCGGAGGTTGCGGCCTAAATGGCCCTCTATGGTTCCCTCATCGTTTTCGAAATCGCCCCACACCAGCGCCCAATATTTACGGTCGATGTCGTGCTCGAAAAAATATTTCGACAGGGCGGTCTGGCTCATTTCGTTCTTGGCCACCACCAAAATCCCCGAAGTATCTTTATCGATACGGTGAACCAGCAAGGGGTGCGAACCGCTATCGTCCTTTAAATGATACAACAGGGCATTCAGCATGGTGCCGGTATAATTACCGTGACCCGGATGCACCACCATGCCTGCTGCTTTATTGATGATGATGATATCTTCATCTTCAAAAACAATGTCGAGGGGAATATTTTCGGCAATCAGTTCGAAAACATGGGGCGGTTCGGGCATAACCACCGATATTACATCGCCCCCTTTCACTTTATAGCTCGATTTAACGGGTTTCTTATCTACCAGAATAGCATCGGCATCGGCAGCCATTTGAATTTTCGAGCGCGAAACCCCCGAGAGCCTGTCGGCAAGAAATTTATCTATGCGTATGGGTTTTTGACCCGGATCGGCTACAAAACGATGATGTTCGAAAAATTCTTTTTCTTCCTCAACATATTCGATGTCTTCTGCCATATTGAATATCTATGGCCGTTTAGCGGGTGATTACCAGTTTGTTCACGGCTACCTCGTTGGTGTGATAGTTGAAGAAACGCAGATAGTATATGCCCTTGCTTAAGAACTGAATGTCGAGTTCGTTGGAAAATACATTTTTATAAACGTTTCTGCCGAGGTAATCAAATATTTCGAGGGTAATATTTTTCCTGTTATCCTGAGTGTTATAATTGGCTGGCAGATCGATGTATATCTTGTTTCCATTGGCCGGGTTAGGATACACAATACAGGCGAACTCGCTGACCGAAGGCCAGGCATTGGTTTTTCTAATTTGCCATGAGGTACCCAGCATGGGGCGCATCATCAGCGACCCGTCAAACGACGATCCGTTCCAGCTTCCGTCGACATTAAAAAAGGTATGTGTTTTTGCATTGGTATTGCGGTCGAATCCCACGTTCAGGTTATCGTCAGTTAGCTGTTGCCAGCCTACATAAAACTTTCCGCTTACCAGTATGCTGGTATCCTCAATCTGGTAAGTATAAAATGCATTGATACTGTCGGCAAATTCAGGGCGCAGGCGTTTTGATTTATAAACAACCGTCTCAGGATCGATCGACGACCAAACCATAAGATAAAAATACTTGTAATAGGGACTGCCGAGGGTTTCGTTAAAATACATTTCAATCCCGCCCAAAGTGTCGGGCTGGTTTATGGTAAATTCATAGGCAAGTTTGGCGCTGGCGCCCGATAAACCATAGCCGTTCTCGGCTGTGCCGTCGTCATACCCATAGGAATTCAGGAATTCCTGGCGGTGAACAATGGTGTCGTTACGGCGGTTTTTATCAGTAAATCCGTTACTACTCATGATATGAGTAATATTAAAGGCCACGCTGTCGTTACCACCAAAGGCAGGTAATAAAAAATCAATAGCCGGGTTTACGTGAAGCGGATACGTATGATATCCGTTTGTTAAAAACGGAAAAATATCGAAAACCCCACCCGATTTTGTGTAAGTAAACGCTCCGTTTTCTTCTGTCACAACATATTGATAAGACATATTGGTCGAGATATTAAACAGGTTGCTTTCTTTTAATATCATATTTGTATTCAAATCTGCATTAGTATAATGTCGTGACGGAATACGTGTAAAATTTTTTAAAATGGTCGGCGCAGGATCAACAAAGGCAATATCCTGGGGTAAGGTGTCTGCCTTGTTTCGGCCTACGTTCAGGTAAACATAATCGATATTCCACTCGTCGACATTGCTTTGCCAACTGGGTATTGTGAGAGGCGCTATGCTGGCATAATTGCTGAAGCGGAACCTGAATCCTTTTTGCAAAAAGGTAGTGTCTTTTATCGCAATCATCACCTGTTTAAAGTCGCGGTTGTAAACGGTTCTGAAAGAATCCAGGGTAAGTCCCCCACTGCCCCATACCGGATACCATTTATCGAGGTTTGGCGAATAAAAATCGAGCATCAGCGAATCGCCCGGACTGGGAGCATCGGCCACACCCTGGGGCTGGTAATAAAAACTAAAGTAAACCGAGTCGCTCACGTCGATAATGCCCGAACCATCGAACATACTATCAAGCCGAATGGGCAAAGAGGTCAGATTGTCGGCCAGAAATGGCGTGGGAGTAGCCGATGGATAAATAGCCCCCGTATCGTTTATGGCATCGAGGGTGGCAACACCCACGGTAGGCGGGTTGATCGCGTAAGTGCTGTTTATAAACACGTCTCTGTCGGCCCATAAAGTGTCAACCGGAAATATCTGCCATCTGTAGGAAAAGTCATCCAGAAAAGGCAGATGGACTTCGCCTGTGGTTTTAAGCGTAAATGCCTGATCTTTATTTGCAGACACCAATGGGTTTGAATGAAGCCCAGAAAGGTATTCCTGGGCATACAAACCGGTAGTCAGCCAAAGCAGAAGTACAAGTATGAGAGGTTTCTTAATCATCAATTATTTTTTTTAAAGTCATATTTTTTATCGGAACGGTACCATAGGTCAACGGTTCCTCCAAGCTGAACCGAATTGCCGGCATCAGGTTTTTGTTTATACACGTGGGCATGAACGGTGTCATTTCCGTCTAAAAAGATCTCATTGCCCAAATTTAACGAAGCGGCTTGTAAAAGTTCGAGCACCTGCGATTGCTTTTTGCCAAACAGGTCTGGAACCTTCGTCGAAGTATTTTCTTCCCCCTTCCCTATGACCAGATCAATTTTCGATCCTTTTTCAATCAAAGTGCCGGTTTTAATTTCTTTTCCTTTATATTTTTGGCGCAAGATAGCATTGTGGGCTATATCGGGCACATAAGTGAGCACTCCGGTTTTTAATCCGAAAGTTTCGAGCATGGCAGTTGCCTGTCTCAATGTCAAGTCGACCAAATTAGGCATACTGGTCTGTTCGGGCTTAAGAGCAACCACCGTCAGATATATTTTCCTGTTTTCCTTAACCTTGGTTCCGGGCGCAGGATCCTGCATGGCGATAGTTCCTTTTTGAAGGGAATAATCGTACAAAGAATCAATAATAACATATTGCACATCATGATCCGAAGCAAAATCATCGAGTTGTTCGATAGGTACCCCTTTAAAATCAGCTACTGTAATGTATGAGCCATGGCGGGTATAAAGGCTCAATAATCGCAAAATCACCCATATCAATACTATGGTAACCAGCAGGGCTATTAAGGTGTTTTTAAGAAAAATTCTGCTTTTTATAAAGCCCAAAAAACTCATATCAAAGGTATTATTAGATCAAAGATAAATAAAGACCGCGAATTATTAACTCTATTTTGTTGATTTTATTGTTTAGACAGGTGCAAATTTAGCAAATTAATGTATGAATTTTACAAAACTGAAAAATGCATAGGGTATAAATAAATCAGAAAATATGAAAAAAAACATTGCTGTTATTGCCGGCGGTTACTCGGGAGAGCATGATATTTCAATAAATAGTGCCGGTATGATCATCCGTAATATGGACAAGGATGAGTATAATCCCTACCTGATTCATATTACAAAAGAGAAATGGGTCTTTATTGATGAAAAACAAAAGGAAATACCTGTTGATAAAAACGATTTTTCACTAACGCTTAATAAGAAAAAAATAATCTTCGATTGTGTTTTTAACATTATACACGGCACTCCCGGGGAAGACGGAAAGATACAGGGATACCTCGATATGCTGGGAATACCTTACACTTCGAGCAATCATTATGTTTCGGGCATGACTTTTAATAAAGGGTTTTGCAACAAAATAGTAAAGACACTTGATGTGAGTGTTCCCAGATCGGTTCATTTGTTTAAACGCGACCGCAAAGATATTAAGAGCATACAGGCAGAAATTACGCTTCCTGCTTTTGTGAAGCCATGCAATGGCGGCTCCAGCGTGGGCACCTGCAAGGTTAAGACTCTTCAGGAACTTGAAGACGCTGTTTTCGAGGCTTTTAAGTATGACGATGAAGTTCTGGTGGAAGAGTATATCAATGGAACAGAGATTACCTGTGGAGTGTTCCGTTTTAAAAACCAGATGATCGTTTTTCCGATCACAGAAATAGTATCAAAAAACGATTTTTTTGACTACAATGCCAAATATGAGCCCGGAAATTCAGAAGAGATCACCCCTGCGCGCATTACCCCCGAAGCCGGGAAAATGTGTGCTTCAACCTCCTCCTTCCTTTACCATAAATTAAATTGCAGGGGGGTGGTACGCATTGATTATATTCTGACCCGAAGTAAATTATTCTTTCTTGAAATAAATACAGTACCCGGCATGTCTGATGTCAGCATAATACCTCAGCAGGCTAAAATATTCGGATATAAGCTATCAGAGTTTATTGGCATGCTGATAGAAGATGCTATTTTTAATAATAAAAAGTAAAAAAACACTTGCCGATAAAAAAAATCATGTATATTTGCACTCCCAAAATTTCAAAGGGAGTTTAGCTCAGCTGGTTCAGAGCACCTGCCTTACAAGCAGGGGGTCACTG
>CAYXXU010000092.1:0-14461 GCA_964469155.1 uncultured Bacteroidales bacterium | reverse complement strand
TTTAGGAAATAATGAATATCGAACAAGGAATTTCGAATAATGAAGTGGGCGGGAAAACTTCAACATTCAGGATTCAGTATTCGATATTTTTTGCCACGAAGACTGCAGGGCACTAAGAAACTCCAAGAAATCCTGCCTCTATCTTCCTTAATCAACGGATTACTTTTTAAATAAATATACTTCAATTCCAAACAAATCATTGCTAAAAATAATAATATTTTTATGATAATTCCGGTTGCTAAAACCGAAAAGCGTATATTAAAGAAAAAAAAACAGCGATTTAAGTAAAAACGCAGCATTTTAAGTATATACGCAGCATTTTAGGCAAAAATGCAGTGATTTAGGCAAAAACACAGTTATTTAGGCAAAAGTGCAGCCATTTAAGTAAAAACGCAGCATTTTAAGCAAAAACGCAGCAATTTAAGTAAAAATGCAACAATTTAGGCAAAAATGCAGCAATTTAGGCAAAAACGCAGATATTTAACAAAAACGGTCAACGCTATTTAGGCATGGACATCTTGGATCTTGGAATTTGGGGCTTGGAATTTGGGTCTTTCAATTCTCAGTGTTTCAGTGTCCTGAGTGTTTCCGTGGTTTTTCCTCTTTCTTACGTTTTTCCCGCGAGGGATGCCTGGGGCACGGTCTCCGTTTTTCAAGCATGCTCACTTCCCAAAAAACTCCCCAATCATCCCGAGCAATTCCTCCTGTATCAATCCGTTGGAGCAAACTATCTCTTTCCCGAAAAGATAATCTGCACCTCCTTTGAAATCATTTACTTTTCCGCCGGCCTGTTTCACCAGCAGGCTTCCGGCAGCCACATCCCAGGCGCTCAGGTGGTATTCGTAAAAAGCATCCATGCGTCCACAGGCCACATAGGCCATATCAATGGCTGCGCTGCCCAGGCGGCGTATACCCTGGGTATCGAACATCAATTGCCTGAACAACTGCATATACTCATCCATCCGCGAATAATCCCTGCTGGGAAAGCCCGTAGCCAGGAAGGAATCTCCAAGTTTCCGGGTTGTTGATACCCTGATAGGTTTTCCTTTCAGAAAAGCTCCGCTTTGGATATGGGCGCTGAAACATTCATCGAGGTTCGGTTCGTAAATCACACCGAGTATTTCATTATCATTGTCAGTAAGGGCAATGCTTACGCAATAGGGCGCCAGGTCATGAATATAATTGGTGGTTCCGTCAAGCGGATCCACTATCCAGCAATAGCGGGAATCTTTACGTTGGTTTTGACTCTCTTCGGCCACAAATGCGGCTTCAGGAAGTAAACCGCCCAGAGCCTCTATCAGAAACTTTTCGGAAGCCTTATCCACATAAGTCACGTAATCGTGCTCTGATTTGGTCTCAATATCGCTTTGCTTTACGTTTTTATTTTCTGTGAGCAGAAATTGCCCGCATTCTTTGGCAATGCTGCAGGTATCTTTTAGAATTTTATCGAGGTTCATTTTTAGGCGTTTAGTAATTATACTTTTAGACATTTAGGTAGAAAAGCAGAGTCAAAAGACCTCGTTTTTCATTATTCGTTATTCCCTATTCTTCAGCTTCTCCTCAATCTCAGCGGTCTTTTCTTCCGTTTCACCGAATGATTGCTTTGCTTATGAAACTCGTCGGACAAAACACTTATATTGCCATCCACTTCGAGCATGGCCAGATCAACTTTTCTGATCTCTTTTACACCATGTTCCCTCACGGCTTCTTCCAGTTCAGCAAGAGTGATATGTGTCCTCATCAGATTTTCCTGCTTCACCTTTCCTTTATAGATCAGCAAAACTTCTCTTCCGGTCATCACCTTATTAAACTTTGGGAAATAATACAGCAGCAGTTTCAGCATATAATTCAGTACGAAAAGGGTAGCAGCGGCAATCAACCCGCCCTGAAGCGTTTCGTCGCCCACCAGCATAGCATTTTGAACAGCATTACTAATCAACAACACAAACACCAGGTCGAATATTGAAAGCTGTGCCAGTTCTTTTTTGCCTAATATCCGGAAGGCAACAATAATAAAGAAGTAAACCGCAGTTGAGCTTAGTATAATAGCAAGGTAAGGATTCATATTTAAGATTTTAGATTTTTGATTTTTAGATTTTCACAACAAAGTTATACCAATTGTAATTATTTTTTAGGTCAATCTAAAAAATAAGTTACAATGGTTAATGTCGATGCTACATGAAAACAGTACAATAAGACGTAGTCGGAATTGGACTGTATTGAATGTGCAATCGGTTTTATAAATCTGCGGGCATAAAATATAATAAGGTCAAATTAAACATTAAAAAATTTGGTAATTTTGTGCGGTTCAAATTTTGAAACGTAAGATCTTAAAAAGATGATGACTTATATTACCAACCTGATTATTTCGATGTTGTTCATGACGAACATCGGAAATTTCAACACTACCATGCTGCCCGAACCGGGATATAAATTCACCATAAAAGTAAACGGAGTTGTAGACAGTACCTGCTACCTGGGACATTATTACGGACAATACCAGTATGTTGATGATACCGCCAAAGCCAATGCCAAAGGTGAAATGGTGTTCGAAGGCAAAGAACCTCTTCCTGGAGGCATTTACTTTGTTATTACTCCGAAAAAGAAATACTTCGAATTTATCATAAACAAAGAGCAGGTTTTTTCGATGGAAACCGATACTGCTGATTTTGTAAAGAACATGAAGGTGAAAGGTTCGCCCGAAAACAAGCTTTTTTACGATTACCTGAATTATGTTAACAGCAATCAAACCCAATTTCTGGCGTTAAAAAAACGCATCGATCAGAACAAAAGCAATAAAGATTCTACTGATATTCTGAATAAACAATTGGAAGCGGTTGATAAAAAAGTGAAAGATTTCAAACTGGATTTTATCAAGAAGAATCCCGATAGTTTTGTTTCCAGGATATTTAGATCATCCAAAGATCCCGATCTGCCCATAACCCCCATTTTGCCTAATGGTCGCAAAGACTCTGTTTTCGAATACAACGCTTTTAAGGATCACTATTGGGATAATATCGATTTCTCCGACGAACGTATCATCCGCACACCGGTTTTCTATAACCGTCTCAACAACTTTTTCACAAATGTGGTTATTCAACACCCCGACTCTATTTGCAAAGAAGCCGATAAACTGATAGAAAAGGCCCGTGCCAACAAAGAAATGTTTAAGTATGTGATATGGTGGATCACCTATACTTATGAAACTTCCAAGATCATAGGTTTTGATGCCATTTTTGTGCACATGGTCGAGACCTATTACATGACCAACCAATGCTACTGGATGTCGCCCACTTTGCTCGAGAATATTACCAAACGCGCCATGAAACTCAAACCTATATTGTTGGGCAAAGTGGCTCCTCACATGGTGATGCAGGATACCAACCTTCAGTTGCAATCGTTGGATGCTGTGCTGGCAAAATACACCCTTATTGCTTTCTGGGATTACAATTGCGGACATTGTAAAACTGAGATTCCTAAATTGGTTGAATTCTATAATAAGAAAAAAGAAGAACTGGGATTGAAAGTATTTGCAGTTTGCACCGATACCAGTATGGCCGAGATGAAGAAGTTTATCCGCAAAAACAATATGAACTTTATCAATGTCAACGGCCCCCGGGCCATTACACCTCATTATGCCGAATTATACGACATTTATAGCACTCCTGTATTATACCTGCTCGATGACAAAAAGATCATCATTTCAAAACGTATTGAGGTTGATCAGATCGAAGAGATTATTAGGCATGATATCAAAATGAAAGCACTCCAAAAGAAATAGAGGAGATTCTGAAGTTAAATAATAATAGTATTACAGTTTTTTCAGCACTTTCAGAGCCCTGTTGCAAAACCCTGCAGAGGATTCGTTCAGGCAAAATTCAAGCGATGCCTTAAACTCAGGGATAAGATCTGGTTCATAAGCACAAAACTTTTCACAAATATTGATACAGTAATACCTGATGCCAACGGTTTCTTTGGGTGAAACCAGCCAGTTGAAGGCAATTTGCAGGAGGGTGGAATTGTTTTTTACCAGTTTGAAATCAATAAACTCGGCAATGATCTTTAAAAAGTTACGCTTAACGCCTTCAACTTTTTCAACGGCAATTTTTTCAATGATATCATCCAGGTATGGCAGAATAAACTCAGAATGATCTTCACAAAACAACTGAACCACTCGCGATGCTCTCATGCAGGCAGGGTAGGGTTCAGAAAAACACAAACCCAGAAGATGTTTAAAATTCTCCGGATCATTATCAATGGCCAATACGGCCAGATCTGCGGTGGCCCGTCCTGAATCTCCCAGTCCGCTGACGAAATCAGGAAATTGCTTCTGAGTCATTTTAAAGAATTAAATTGAACCCTGATACTCCATAAATATTATCCCAGTGAAAGTAAAAAAACTATTATTCTCTAAAGGAAAACCATATTCCTCTTATCGGTTATCTTTTCGCAATAATTGCATTTAAGTTTTGATTCTTGTTTATCGATAACTTTGAATTTGGTTGGGACATTCTCCACATTGGTAATGCAATTGGGGTTAACACATTTCACTACTTTTTGAATGCTATCTGGTATCTCAACCTTTTTCTTTTCAATTACCCTGAAATCTTTTATTACGATAAGGGTAGCCGTCGGTGCTACTAATGCAATTTTGTTGATTTCTTCGGGTTCGAAAAATTTGTTGTTGACTTTTATGATACCCTTTTTCCCGTATTTGCTGCTGTCGAGATTGGTGCCAAAAAGCATTTGATTATCGAATTGATCGAGGTTCAGGATGTGAATTACCTGAAATACACTTTGGGTAGGAATATGGTCGATAACGGTTCCATTCTCAATGGCGGATACTACCAATTCTTTTATTTGTTTTTTTTCTGGTTCCATAATATTATAATCCTAAAATTAATTTTAATAATGCCTGACGTACGAATAATCCGTTAAGTGCCTGCTGAAAATAATATGCCTGTGGCAAATTATCCACATCAACGTTAATTTCGTTTACTCTTGGCAATGGATGCAGTATTTTCATATTGGGTTTGGTGTTGCCCAGGAGGCTGCGCTGCAAAACGTAAGAGTTCTTTACCTTTTCATAATCAATAGGGTCGGCGAAACGTTCGCGCTGAATGCGGGTCATATAAATGATATCGGCCTTAGGAATAACTTCCGAAAGGTCGGTATATTGGAAATATTCCAGATTTTTTGCCTTAATGTGCATTTTAACCGAACTGGGCAGTTTCAGTTCCTGGGGCGAAACCAAATGAAAACGGCAATTGAAGTTTGTCATAGCGATTACCAGCGAATGTACGGTTCGACCGTATTTCAAGTCACCGACAAACACAATATCCAGATTATCGAGTGTGCCCTGGGTTTTACGGATAGAATACAGATCGAGCAAACATTGGGTAGGATGCTGGTTGGCGCCATCACCGGCATTAATAATAGGTTTATTCCCAACCTCGCTGGCAAAGCGTGCGCTGCCTTCTA
The DNA here is from genome assembly GCA_964469155.1 of uncultured Bacteroidales bacterium. Lineage (GTDB taxonomy): Bacteria > Bacteroidota > Bacteroidia > Bacteroidales > CAIWKO01 > CAIWKO01. Next base: position 8,980 of record CAYXXU010000092.1, on the reverse strand, counting down.
CGGGGTGACGCATTACGATCAGATCGGAATAATTGCAGACCGTCAAAATTGTATCTTTTAACGACTCGCCTTTTTTAACACTGGTGCTGGAAGCATCTGAAAAGCCAATCACTTTTCCGCCCAGGTAATTCACGGCACTTTCAAAACTCAGTCGGGTGCGTGTAGAAGGTTCGAAGAAGAGGGTTGCGACCACTTTTCCGTTAAGAATATTCTGAACAGGGGTCTCTTCAAATTTCGCTGCAGTATCCAGCACTGAAAAATAATCTTCCTTTGTGAAATCATCAATTGAAATTAAGCTTCTGTTTTTCATGTTTTAATATTTATTTTTAACCTTTTATTTCACTGTTTCAAATTTACAAAATTTAATGCAAGGACAAAAAAAAAGGCGACTATCGTCGCCTTAAATTTTATGAACAGCAGGAACATCCCGAGGATTTGACGAGATTGTGTTTCTTTAAGAAATCACAGAGTACATCATCCAGATCAGGACGGCCAATTTCCTGTAAGTCGTAACCAACCTTTACAGAAGGTTTGTCGATCTTAACAATACGCTTCAGATCGATCGGAGTTGCTATTACAACTGCATCACAAGGTGTGTTGGCAATTGTTTTTTCAAGGTCGATGATCTGCTGCTCTCCATAACCCATAGCCGGCAACAAGGTACCGATGTTAGGATATATTTTGAAAGTTTCAGCCAGCTTACCAACTGCATAAGGACGTGGGTCAACCATTTCGGCTGCGCCAAATTTCATGGCAGCAACGGTTCCGGCGCCTATTTTCATTTCGCCGTGGGTGAGGGTAGGACCATCTTCCACAACCAAAACTCTTTTACCTTTAATCAGTTCGGGTTTATCTACGGTTAATGGTGAAGCGCCATCAATAACAATAGCATTGGGATTAACCTTTGTGATACTTTCGCGAACTATCTGAATGTTTTCGGGAGATGCGCTGTCCATTTTATTAATCACAACGGCATCAGCCAGACGTAGCGATACTTCGCCCGGATAGTAACTCAGTTCATGACCTGGACGATGAGGATCAACCACAGTAATGCAGAGATCGGTAGCGTAGAACGAGAAATCGTTATTTCCGCCATCCCAGAGGATAACGTCAGCTTCTTTTTCGGCTTCGCGCAGAATGGCTTCATAATCAACTCCGGCATAGATCACGTTTCCGCGAACCACATGGGGTTCATACTCTTCCATTTCTTCGATGGTGCATTTGTGTTTTTTCAGATCTTCCACAGTAGCAAAACGCTGAACTTTTTGCTCGTTCAGGTCGCCATAAGGCATAGGGTGACGGATGGCAACAACTTTCAGACCTTGTTTCATCAGAATTTCGATAACGCGGCGTGAAGTCTGGCTTTTTCCGCAACCGGTTCTGACTGCACAAACAGCAATCAACGGTTTGGTGCTTTTCACCTGGGTTTGTTTGGGACCCAACAGCATAAAGTCGGCACCTGCGGCATTCACAATAGCACTCATGGCCATTACTCTCTGATAAGGAACATCGCTGTATGCAAATACGCATATATCAGCATCCATTTCTTTGATCAGTTTAGGCAGGTCGCTTTCAACATGAATTGGAATTCCTTCGGGATACAAATCACCGGCTAATTCTTTAGGATACTTTCTTCCTGCAATGTCAGGAATTTGAGCGGCTGTAAAGGCCAACACTTTAAAAGCGTTGTTTCCTCTGAAATAGGTATTGAAATTATGAAAATCTCTACCTGCTGCGCCAATAATAATAACTTTTTTCGGATTCATATGATTTTTTTTAAGAATATGTTATCTGTCGACAAAGATATAGCTTTAAGTATTCACTCCAAATTTTGGATAAAAAATTTTATAACAGTATGTTGCAAAAAGATTCTATAAGCCTTTGGTGACAAGGTAGCGAAAAAGATAAAAAAAAATTAATTTTTTTTCAACTTCAGAAAGTAAAAATGGAAATCCCTGAATGGCAAAAACGAGATAATATCAAATTTTACATGGTGCTATCTGGAAAAACTTATCTGAAGAGGCTTAATTTTGTGAAAGTTGCCATATTCCCGACCCCTTGAATTATACTTGGGTCAGTTTTTATAAACGAAATAACCCTACTGGGAATGATAACCGGTAATTTTTTTGCAAAAGTTTCACACATAAGCATCTCTCTAAATTATTTTATTTTAATTTTAGCCCAAATTTCAATTATGAAAAAGATACTCTACTGCTTAACCATTATACTTCTTTACCTTCAGCATTCCGAAGCACAGATTTGGCCTGCCGGTCTGGCGGGTCGTTGGACCTTCGACAACACGGCCAACCTGCTGCAAGCCACAGTGGGCAACAATCTGGCCCTTAACGGTACTCATGCCGCCGTGCCGGGTGCTTTTCCAGGCGATGGGGCAGCACTTATCGGCTTGGGAAGTTATTACACCTGCTCTCATGGCATAGCCGCAAATGGTGGTGGAAGCCTGGTTAATGAGTATTCCATATTGTTTGACGTCATGATTGACAATCCCAAAGTCTATCATTCCTTATTCCAGACCAATATGAGCAACACCAACGATGGCGATGGATTTATCAATACCAACAGCCAGATAGGAATTTCGGCCACAGGCTATTCGGGTTTTGCCTGCAAAGCCAAACGCTGGTACCGCATCGTGCTCACCGTCGATCTGGGAAGCAGCCTGCGCTACTATGTCGACGGACACAAAGTGCTCGAAGGAACCAGTCAGGCAGTAGATGGCACCTATTCACTCGATCCTTCAGTCTTGTTCTTTGCCGATGAAAACGGCGAAGACAACAATATTTATGTTTCTCAACTGGCCATTTTTAATAACTGTTTAACAGCAGCCCAGGTGTATGGTTTAGGAGGGTTTAGAAGTTCCGACATACAACCCTATCTCCAATCGCCAACCGTAAGCTCCATCTATGTCAGTTGGTATTCGCTATACAACACCGGCACATCAGTTCAGTATGGTACCACCACTCAGTTGGGACAACAGGCCATAGGTTCCTATCAGGATATAGGAGTGGTGCGCTGGCATTCGGTGAATGTTACCGGATTAACGGCAGATACCAAGTATTATTACCGTTGTATCAGCGGCACCGATACATCTGCCATGTCGTCGTTTCATACACCTCCCTTGCCCACAGCCACTGGTAAACACATTCGTTTCCTTAAGTTCGGCGATTCGCAGGACGACGCTATCAGAAGTGCTATGATAGCCGATACAGCCGTCTGGCTGATGAAACAGCTTTACGGAAACAACTGGTACGATTCCATCAACCTTGTGATGCATTCCGGTGACTTGACTCAGGACGGTGCCACTCTGGCTACTTTTATGAATGAATATTTTAATACTTTCTCCGTTCTTTCGTCGCATATTCCTTTTATGGTATCCATTGGCAACCACGAAGGCGAAAGTACCAACTATTACAATTTTATGAAGTACGAAGGTTTTACGGGGTTCAACGAACGATATTACACCTACAATTTGGGAAACTGCCAGTTCCTTGCCCTGAATACGAACGGGCTATACAATAACATTCTTCAGACCAACTGGGTTCAGACCCAATTGAATGCTTCGGCCAGTGACCCGGATATCGATTTTGTTTTTTGTCATTCCCACCATCCGGCCCACAGCGAAATCTGGCCCGATGGCAATTCTTCCTATGTACAGGATAATTTACTGCCTTTGTTCAAAACCTATCCTAAAATGGTGATGTATACCTACGGACATTCCCATAATTTCGAAAGGGGCGTGATCCGCAGCACCCATGCCGGCAACTGGGATTTCAGGACAGTGCTGAGCGGCGGGGCCGGTGGTCCGCTGGATCGCTGGGGTATGTATACCAACCAGCAGAATTATCCGGAAAACCAGAAATCTATTGACAATTATAACTTTCTGCTGGTTGATGTGAATATGGACCAGCAAACGGTGAAAACGTACACTTACAGTCTCGGCAATACCGACCGTCCGCGCAATGTAGAACTGATCGACAAATGGCACCGCTATCTGAATCAGCCTGCTCCTGTCAAGCCCCTGGCACTGGCCCCCTCGTCATCGGCTTCGCTGACACCCACTCTCATAGCAGGGCCTTTTAACGGACAGGATACCCTGATGAGTTCAGAATTTCAACTGGTAGCCACCACCGGAAGTTTTAGCAGTCCGCTGATAGATGTGAGCCGCGATTCAGAAGATTTTTATGGCGATTCGGTCAGTCCTTTGTTCAATCCGATGAACCTGAATACCGGTATCAACCTGAAACGTTATACTGTCCTTGCAGGATTGCTTACATCAGGGCAGACCTATATGTGGCGGGTACGTTTCAGCGATAAGAACGTAAGATGGAGCGACTGGTCCGATCCTTTGACCTTTACCGCTATGAACAGCGCCAATGATGCCGTCGATTTCATTGCTGATGTGGTGTCGGGCAATGCACCACTCACCGTACATTTTACCGACCTTTCGGTTTACAATCCTTTTAGCTGGCAATGGGACCTGAATGGCGATAATCTGGCCGATGACTATACCCAGGACCCTGTTTATTCCTATACGATTCCCGGATTGTACACCGTTTCGCTTACCTCACAGGTGGGATCACAAATACTCACCAATACCAAAAACGGCTACATCAATGTGCTTGCCACCGGCATAGAAGAGCGTGAGCAGGGACATATTTCGGCGTACCCCAATCCTTCTTCGGCCAAGGTTACCTTGGCATACAGCAACGCTTACGGCAAGGTGGATATACTGATAACAGATCTCAACGGAAAAATATTGAATTCGTTTACCGATTATAACGTCAACGGCGGAGTGAAGAGCTTTACCTGGGACGGTTGCAATGCTGCAGGCAGCAAAGTGGCGGCAGGGATCTATTTGTGCCAAATTAAAGCTGATAACTTTAGCAGTACCGTTAAAATGATAAGGTATTAGGAAGTTTGGAGTTGGGTATCAGGAGTTTGGAGTCAGGAGTGGAAAGAAATGTTGGCAAAATATAGAGCTTCTGCTTAATACTTAGGCAGATTAATCATATTTTTGCGAGAAAATAGACATGATACAAGATTTGCTTACTGAATATACTTCCATTGCCATACTTGCCACATACGAAAAGGGGGCAAGTCTTTCTGACATCAGGATAGAGCGTACCAACCCCCAGTTTCGCGGCGAAGCGGATTTTACCCTGCCGGTTTTTCCTTTCCTGAAACTTTCAAAAAAGTCGCCCGAAGCCACCGCTAAAGAACTGGGAGAGGTTTTACTTGAAAACACAAATTTTATTGAAAACTACTCAGTTATAAAAGGTTTCCTAAACTTAAAGATTAGTAATAAATACTGGATAGATTACCTGATTCACCAGCGCGACGACCACCTGATGCAATGGGTGCCGGAGGTACCTGTGCACGAAAAAGTGCTGATTGAATTTTCTTCGCCCAATACCAATAAACCGCTTCACCTGGGACATATACGCAACAACCTGTTGGGCGAGGCCCTGGCAAGGATACTGAAGGCCAACGACAAAGAAGTGATCAAAGTGAATCTGGTGAACGATCGTGGCATTCATATTTGCAAATCGATGCTGGCCTGGCAAAAATGGGGCAGGGGTGAAACTCCCGAAAACTCTGGGCTGAAAGGCGATAAGCTGGTTGGTAAGTATTATGTGGAGTTTGACAAACATCTGAAACTGGAAATCGCAGCAATGGAACATGCAGGGCTGTCGAAAGAAGAAGCCGCCAAAACAGCCCCCCTGATGCTGCAAGCACAGGAAATGCTGCTGAAATGGGAGCAGGGCGACGCTGAAGTTAAGGCCCTGTGGCAGAAAATGAATGCCTTGGTATATGCCGGTTTCGAGCAGACCTACCACGATCTGGGCATTAGTTTCGATAAGACCTATCATGAATCGGAAACTTACCTGACAGGCAAAGATGTGGTGATGTCGGGACTGGAAAAGGGTATTTTCTTCCGCAAGGATGACGGCTCGGTGTGGATCGATCTGACAGATGAAGGTCTGGACGAAAAGCTGCTGCTGAGGGCAGATGGCACCTCCGTGTATATGACACAGGACCTGGGTACCGCCATAATGCGCCACGATGAGTTTCAGGCCAACCGAATGATTTACGTGGTGGGCAACGAGCAAAACTATCATTTCGAGGTTCTGAAAAAGGTTCTGAAAAAGATGGGCTACGACTGGTCGGACAATATCAGGCATTATTCGTATGGCATGGTGGAACTGCCTGAAGGCAAGATGAAATCGCGCGAAGGCACCGTGGTGGATGCCGATGACCTCATAAGCGAGGTGACTGAGACCGCCCGGCAAATTACCATGGAACTGGGCAAACTGGAGAATTTCGAAACGAAAGAGGCCGAAAAACTGTTCCGCCAGATTGGTATGGGCGGACTGAAATATTTTATACTGAAAGTTGATCCGTCGAAAAATATGATGTTCAATCCGGCCGAATCTATAGATTTCAACGGCAATACCGGCCCCTTCATACAATATACCTATGCCCGCATTCAATCGTTGCTGCGTAAGGCTGGAATTGAGGTTACAAGCCTTACTTTTCCCACCGATGTACCCATTCAGGAACAGGAGCGGGAGTTGCTGATATTGTGCCACGATTATATCCGTGTGTTGCATCTGGCGGCAGCCGAACTGAGCCCGGCCCATATAGCCAATTATGTGTACGACCTGGCCAAACAATACAACCAGTTTTACCAGCATATCACTGTGCTGAAGGAAGAAAACCCCGACCTGATGAAGATGCGTTTATACCTGTCGCATTTCACCGGAAGTATTATTGAGAAGGCTATGGGATTGCTGGGAATAGAGGTGCCGGAAAGAATGTAGGAAGACGGAAGTCAGGAGGCAGAAAACGGGAGAAGGAAGACAGGGGACGGAAGACCGGAGTCTGGAGAAGAAACACCATTAATAGCAGCGTCGTTTATGGCGGGGGTACGAATTCACTACGACAATTTTAAGTACTTTAGCCTAAATACTTAAGTGTATTATCCAGAGATTCAGAAAATATACTCCCATTTGTGGTAAGGCACATGAAAGGTTTCACAGGCATTTGGCATACACTTACCTCCGTATTCTTTCTTTTTAAAATTCTGATTCCTCATTATTTTCAAAATTTTCTTTGATTTCTGCCAAAAATGAACTATATTTGTAAAAGTTAAGCTATATTACCTCACTACAACGCATAAAACCAAGTCAATGAATTGCGTAGCTATGGTTTTTGATTTATTTTATTTACTTTAAATCTGTTGTAAACATGAAAAGATTAACGAATTATATTATTCTTCCGGAATTAAAAATCATGGTGGAGTGCTATAAAGGAGAACTTAGCGCTGAGGCTGCCATTAGTTATAAGAAAGCTTTGCTGAAGGATCCTGATTATGATCCTTCTTATAATATCATTACCGACCTTAGGGAAATTGAGGTGAACATTAGTTCCGAGAATTTACACCAGATCACCCAATTTTTCGATTTTCTGAAAGACACTCCCGTAAAACGCAAAGTGTCCCTGATCACCGATAAACCCAGTCAGACTGTGTTGGCCCATTTTTTTAAGGAGTTGGGAAGGGAATCGATAATTCAATACGATGTGTTTTGCACCCTGGAAGCCGCTCTGGAGTATGTGGGACTTACGAAGAACGAACTGAACCTGATTGACGAAACCCTGCAACACCTGAGCCGCAATACCAGCACCTGAGAGGGGAAAGAAGTGTGGAGTTTGGAGTTGGGAGTTCGGAGTTGAGAAAAAAAACACTAACACATAGAACACTAAGAAACACTAAGAAATCCTGCCGTTTTTCTTCACTTCGTTATTCATTATTCCTTGTTCGTTATTCGATATTATTAAAAGTCCCAAGCTCCAAATTTCAAGCCCCAAATTCTAATCCAGGACACCAAGCCCGCCTGACCTGACGGGCAGGAAACACCAGAAATACTTCGTGTATCTTAGAGTCTTGGAGTCTTTGTGGTTATTATTTTTCATCCCGTATTCTTTCCAACAACAAATATAAAAATTTTTTCTCCCAAATATATCGCCTTCACGAAATTATATTAAACAATTTTTTAAATTTGACATAAGGTACTAACAATCAATGGTGACATTGATATCAAATTGTCGAACTTAAAAAATTATTGGTATGAAAATAGAAAAAACTATGAAAAACTGCTGAAAGAAAATGCAGCTATGAATGCACGGAATGTGGAATTAAAAAAGGAGATGGCCGCCCTGAAACTCGAAAACGAGGCTGTGTTCCGCGAAAACTCCCGTCTCCGGGCCGAAAGCCCGCTGCCGGAATATCTGATGCTGAAGCTACCGGCCTTTGTATGCCTGAGCAACATCGATGCTTGCGGGAACGATTTCAGCCTGAAGCGCGAATATGCCAATCCTATGCTTCACCGCTGCCTGGGCTACCCACAAGGCGAATTTGAAGCCCTGGGCACAGATTGCTATACGAAATGGATGCAGGCCGAAGATTTGCATTGCCTCACCGGCATGGCCGCGGCTTTTAAGGCCCAGCCTGCTGCCACTTACCTTACGGCCTGCCGATTGCGCACCAAAGAAGGCCGATGCCTCACCGTGCTTATGGCCGGTTGCAGCCTCGGCCAGCATGTATGCGGCAGCACCCGCCAGATATTGAGTGTGGGCATTCCGCTTGATGGCGAATTGCACCATGTTGAATTAATAGAGCAATGGCTGAAAGAAATGAAACAAAAAAAGTACGCGGCCATCACAAGCCAGATGAGTAAACGTAAGCGTGAAGTCATAAAACTTTTTGTGGCGGGTTATGCTGTGCAGGAAGTTGCAGATAAACTTTGCACCTGCAAAGATGCGGTTAAAAAACACCGGGCTTTTATTAATAAAAAATTTCAAACTAAAGACCGTAAACTTTTGATAATCCGTGCTAAAGAGTATGGACTAGATTAAGGTAATGAAAATTTCCCCTTAAGGGGGGAGTTTTAGAGCTTATTATTTG
>CAYXXU010000091.1:0-14958 GCA_964469155.1 uncultured Bacteroidales bacterium | reverse complement strand
CCCCCCCCCCCCCCCCCCCCCCCCCCCCCCCCCCCCCCCCCCCCCGGGGGGGGGGCGGGCGCCCCCCCCCCCGCCGCGCAGAGCGGCGGAAGCTGGGCCTTCTGGCCCAGCCCGGCCTGCAGGGGAGGGCTTCGGGAACCGCCAGGTTCCCGACCGCCGAGAGCAACGAGGCGAACTTGGGCTGCGAACGCAGACCCACCGAGCCCATCAGGGCGAAGAAAATTACTAGTAATTTCCTGAGACGCTTCTTCACTCAAAGAAACTAACTTGATGTTATCAAAACCTTTATCTCTGATAACATCCATCCTTATCTCGGTCGTGATGTCGGACACGTCCAACGAAAAGCAGAGCCTTCTGCCAATTAGAGGGAAGAGTGCTTGATGACTCACTCCTTCTGCCTCTTCCCTCAGAACCTCTTCCTTTTCGTTGTTGTGCGTGACCTAAACCTGACCAGGGGCTATACGGATGAACTCGTTAAGGTTTGCTTCGCTTTGCTTTGCTTTGTTCAGCTCTGCTTTGTTCCGCTTTGCTTTCGTTGTTCGGTCCTGCCGCGAAGGTGCGCGGGTGTTGCTAAGGCCATGTAACATAAGAAGAGTAACGTGCACTGAATCTCTGCTCCGTTCGATTCGGAGCGGGAACCGATTTCGTTTTGCGCCTCTTTTCGAGGCGCTACGTCAAAGTTTTGCCAGGCTTTTACAAAAGCCGGGTTTGTTGGAGGTTGTTATGCATCTGTTAATTGATATTCGGACTTCTTCATCCGGTGTTCCGTCTCGTTTCAGCGTCGATTTAAATGATCTTGGGTCTATCAGCGTTTCCTATACTGGAAGTCCTGAGATGTTTGTTGATTATGCTGTCCCGTTGCTGAGGGGGCTTGTTGGTAAATGAAGTCTGAAGCTCAGATCTTACTTGCTCTTAATGGCGTTGGTAAAGGAACGCCGTACTCTAAAGAGGTTGAAAACGCGATTCGTAAAACCCTTTAGTGGGTGTTAAAATGATGTCTGAAAAGTCTCTTAAGTCCGTCGTTGATGTCGTCGGAAAAGAAAAGCCGTTTAAGAACGAATACACTCAGGGTTTTTATGATGCCCTGTATATGGTTCTTCATGATTCGGAGGTTGATAAGTAAATGATGTCTGAAGAAGATGTCCGTCAACTTCTTGCTACTTTGCAGGAGATTGACAGAATGAAGATAGCTAATACTGATGCTGCTGTTGGAGCCCTTTTGATAGTCCTGGGCGAGGACTTACCCGCGAAGAAGTGAGGTGTTTTAAGTGTCCGACGTTACGCTAGCTGAGAAATTGCAGTCAGAGTTTAAATGCTCCGAATGTGGTTTTTGTTGCTCTCGTGGTGGTCAAATCAAGATAACTAAGCAAGAGCTTGAAGTCATAGGCGAGTTTCTTGAGTCTCCTATAACCTGCGCTGCGCTTATTCCCGTTCGCGAGCTCGAAGCCGAGCCTGGGGTTTTCATGCTTACTGTAACCTGGCCATGTTTCTTCCAGGATAAAATGGGTAAAGGCTGCATCATCCATTTAGTCAAGCCTCAGGCCTGCCGAGATTATCCTTGGAAGCTCTTTCTTAAAGGCGGTTGTAGCATTTTAGACGTGATGTGCTGTCCTGAAGCAAGGAAACAGATAGAGGCTGTGCTAAAACTCAAAGCGGTGATTATGTAGATGACAGGCCAGGACTTTGAGCGTTCCATGGTTCATGCGTTTAATGATTACGCAGAGACTTATGGTAAAAAGCTTGTAGCTTATCGTCATCTACAAATGCGATACCAGCCACAGTTATTTGATGTCCTTGTCGATAGCCGTCCCAACGAGTTTTACCTTGCTCTGGAATGCAAGAGCATTGATACTGCATCGGTTAATCAAATCTATTTTAAGAAGCATTTTACTTGGAAGGGCGGAGTTTGCCAGATTGCGCGGGAAAGTGACTGGCTTTCTCTCTCTGGGCGCAATGGCTTTCTTGTTGTTGAGCTACGTGGTGCTCGCGGAGAAAGAACCCGATGCTTCTTTGTGCCTTGGCGTATCGTTTATAATAATTTCCACGCTGATTATCCTGGGATTGTGGCGGAAGTCGTTTGTAGCTGTCCTTGCTGTGTTAAGTCTGGTGGCAAGTACACTTTCGATGATGATTTCATGGGAGAAGTTATTAACCAGATAGGTAGTCAACCTCATAGTTCAAAAAAAGCATATAATCACAAATGGAATAGTAAAAAGAGGTCTTAGATATGGAACAGGAACACCCTGATATAGTACCGGGCGAGTCCCGGCGTGTAGTTCGGACAATGGCCTTGAAGGACATTGCGGAAGATAAAGCCCTTGAAGTCGTTGAGGGTTGCCTTCATCAGCTCTTAGAGCAGGTCGCAGTAAATCATGACGTGACCAGCCGAGGCGCGTTTAACACCTTCAACGCAGACCGCTTCCTCAATGATCTTGAGGATCTGGAAAAGTACATCAAAAAGCAGTTCAAGGAGGATTGATCTCCTTGAAAGCCTTTCTATTTTTATCTGCTGTTCTTGTACTTGTTAGCGCGGTGGCGGCCTCTTCGTTCATCCCCAACCAGGATATAATGACTTATGGGGTCGATGGAGAGCTTATCACCATCTGGGGAGAGCATAATTTCTATACAGACACCTCTTCTTTCGGTGGAGTTCTGACTTACGATAACGGAAGAGTTTACATAGGGAGTTCTTATGCCTCAACTACCTAAAACTGCTGTAGAGTGGCTTTCGTGCCTTTCTCTCCCTGATTATCTGGCTATGACTCCCTCCGGTCATCTTGTGCCTATCGTTGGTCCTGAGATTTGGATTGATGGCACCGGCGCGCAGTTGTCCAGGGATCACTACATTGCTAAATGGGGCGTTGATCCTAAAATCGGTTGGGAAGCGGTGAAAGCCTATAGAAGAGAATCAGGAAAGAATGATAAAACCGTAAGGCTCTAGGGCCTTACGGCGTTTTTCTATTTACTATTGTGAGCTGGTACCACTCATCAAAATTGGATCCTCTGAAAACTTCAACCTCTATCCCTTTGCTTTCTATAAACTCTTTAGTTGCTCCGTCTATCAATGAGCAAACTACTTTTGTCTTCAAAGGCAGATCCTTGTACTTATCAAACATAGGAGTCTGAGGAAAGAGCATTGCGTAGTTCTGAAGTTGGCCTACAACATCAGGCTTAGCCAACATCTTAACTTCCATTATGAGCATATGGTCCGGCATTCTCACAATTACATCTGCCCAGCGCCTCAGCTTATAATAAAGCGGGTCGTTATTCCCTCCTGGCACTGGCCCCACTGAAACCCTAAACCAGCGCGGGTAAGTCGAATAAAACCGCTCTACGTACTCATACGCGAGCTTGCTTTCCCAGTTCATACCCTTCCTTCTCTTCTTTGGTTGTGCTATAACACCGGTAGCAATGAGGGCGCTTATCTGTGCATTTACCATATCTGGCACGCTTGGTTGTTCTACAAAAGCTGGAGTTCCCATTTTCAAATCCTTCCTTTAGGGGTACACCCTAGGCTTAATAATTTCAGGATTCTATAAAGTATTAACTGAATTGGTATAGCAGCTCTAAACCAAACTGGTATATCCCCTCTCGTCTAGTTGACCTGTAGCACGTCCCAAGTCTTGAAAATAGGCCATAAAACCCCACGGAGGCATAATCCTTCCAACCCTAAACACCCATGCCTCTATGAGCCTCTGAATGGCCTTACAATCGATTTGGTGTTAGGTGGTATTGAAAATGGTGTTTGTTCCAAGCGCACAAGACCGTAAGAAGGCTTACGTTGATTCTCTGGGTATTGTCCCTGGGAAGTATAAGGCAGGAATAGAGAGAACAAGCAACTGGAAAGAGAGCGCACTTAATGGCCAGGCCCTCTATGAACAGCAGATGCAGAACGCTCAGGTTCTCCGCAGAAGGGCCGTCGCCCTCGAGAGAACCAGCGAGGCAGACTGGAAGTCCAGGGCTTCTAACCTTGGCTCTATGCGTATTGCTGACGGCATGAGAAACGGAGCAGATAAGCAGGCTGCTAACTATGAACCCATCGCCCAGGCCCTTCGCAGCGTAAACCTTCCAGATAGGTCAGCCGATCCAATGGCGAACATCGACAACAGGGTTAAGCCTATTGTTCGCGCTATGATTGATGCAAGCCCTAAGAACCAGTGAGGCTAAAATATGTCTCGTATCGAACAAGCGGTTATTATGAGCCGAGAGGCGCAAGCTTCCAATACGGCTCTCTTCCGCAAGGATCTTCCCAAGGCTGGTAAGTACTCAGCCCTTGATATTGGTATCCGCCTTACTAACGGCGCGACTTCCGGTATCAATCTGGACATTCTTGATATCATCAAGCATATTAGCCTTGTAATCAATGGCAACGATTACCGCTGGCACATCTCCGGACAGGACTTCTTCCGCCAGTACTGGATGAAGCATGGCCGTCCAATGCCCTACACGTTCACAGAATCGGCCAGTGGAGTTAATGAGGTCTGGTTCAGGATGGAGTTTGGGCGGTTCATCGGAGATGAGCAGTTCGGTCTGGATCTTGCAAAGTTCAATAACGTACAGCTTCAGATTGATTATGATTGTACCGTCTGGGGTGCTGTGGCCGTAACCACGTTTGCCACAGGAACCTTTACGGTAACTATCATAGCCCACCAGTTCCCGTACAGCAAGCCTGTAGCCTTCAAGGGCATGCTCGGCTTGAGAGAGTTCTACACCGCAACAACTGTTGCATCTGGTGATATCGTTGAGGATCTGCCTGCCTCTAACCCTGTCCTTGCCATAAATGTCTCTGCTCGCGAGGATACAGTAGCCGAGGCTACAGACATTACCGATGTAGAGATCGGAAAGGACAACTTCAACACGATCTATGAAAAGGGCAAGTGGTATAACTTCCAGGCAATGCAGAACGCCGGCCTTGACGTTAGGGAGGAAGTTTATGATTTGCTCCTTTCCAACAGCGCAACGCGGGACACTCATCTTGCCAACATCAAGACTGCTGTAGTTGCTCCAAGATCGATGACTATAGGGGTGGCTTAGACCATGACTACAAGCACAGTAACCCAATTAACCGTAGTCTCTGCGATAACTGGTAATACCTGTACCATGACAGGCCAGTCCGTAGGTTCTACAGGTCTTGGTACTCTGACCATCGCGGCTATCTCTGCTAAAGCCTGCGATCTCCACATAACCGGAGATGTTCATGGCTTCCTGCGGTTCCCAATGGCTGATCCTGAGACGTTCGAAGGTATGCTTCTTCCAGCAGACCTAAGAACAGCTCAGATTAAGCTAACCCAGGGAGGCGCTGGTGCTGCATTGGCCTTGATCGCTGAGGAAGTTTATGCATATTAGGAGGGCTCTGCCCTCCTAGGAGTTTTTTATGCGTCCTATGATGTTCGAGGCTGGTGTTGTTGCCGCAGCCGAGATAACTACTCTTAAAACCGACGTGGTTGGCCCAGGCCAGCTTTTCCAGTGTCATTCCATAATGGCAAGGGATGAAACCACAGCAATTGCTACTTACATTGAGATAGGCATCTTCTCAGGTACTCGTCTTATTCCCATTGATTGTACGGCTGGTTCTTTTGCTGCTAAAGTCAGTCATACTCTTTACTGGCCCTTTGCTCTTGGCCCAGGCCAGGGTATGTATGCAATCTTCGCCACTCCTACCGCTGGTGATATTCTGACTCTCGTAGCCAATGGCATGATAGGCCCGGTTGCTGATGTCCACGGAGAAAGGCCAAGGGAAAAGCACAACTTAGAACACTGAGGATAAACTAAATGCAGAAAGCGAGCGGGATAGGTCGGTTGCAGGATGCTTCGGATATCGATGTTACTCTTGGTGCCGGTGTTGATGGCTACACTTTAAACTATGACCATGACACCGGCAAGTTTGTTCTTGTAGAGCCTGTCGCCGCTGGTTCTTCTGCTCTTGCTGACTGTACCGATGTTAATTTTTCTCTTGGCGCTGATGTTGATGAGTTCGCCGTTTGTTGGGATGATGATACCTCCAAGTTTGTGCTAAGGAAAGTTGCCATAGGCGATTTTGTTCTTTCTGATGGTTCTACTGTCGGAGCTTCAAGTCAAATCCAGGTGTTTCTTGTTGGCGTTAAGTCTGCCAAATTCCAGGCGGGTTATGATTCCCCGTCTGACGTTCTAGCTTGGCCTGTGCAGGTTACAGGGTATTCGACTACTGTAATGTCCGGGTTTGTTGTCCGTAATACCTATGTTACAATCCCTTCGTATTCTGCTGTTTGGGCATCTTATCAACACGATTCCGCGACCATCGGTATGATTGGCCCTGTTACTTCTTCCACAGGTGGATTGGCGTTTGGGGGCTTTTCTAGTGCCAACGCCGCCGCTATACCGTTGATGTTCTCCGGCATAAATGGTCATACTACTCCTACTGCTGCCTCTGTTGTTTTTCGAGCAGGCAAGCACAATGGTACTACCGGGATTGTTGTTCTTTCCGCTTCCGAATACGCCGCCGAGTTCCGTAATTGGACTTCTCCCATTATGTATGTCCGCGGCGACGGCATGACGGACCATCTAATCTCTGATGCTGTCGCTAATTCTGTTACTATAGGTCTTACTGTTCGCCATTCCAGTAGCGGCACACCTGCGGCTGGCTTTGGAGTTAGTCAAAGGTTCGGGCTTCATAGCAGTACTACGGTGAATCAAGATGCTGCACTTGTCGAGGCTTTATGGTATGAAGCCACACACGCTAGCAGAAAGGCCGATCTCGTCATAAGTGCCTATGATACCGTTAAACGTGAATGCCTCCGCTGCCGTGGTGCTGGTAGTGCTGCCGCTATAGGGTTTCTTGGTGCTGCACCTTCTGCTCGAGTTGCTCACGTTGCTGATGCCAAGGTTGATTACGCTGCTGGCGATCTCGACACGGAGGGAGAAGTCATAACTGCCATAAACACTTTAAATGGAAAAATGAATAGCATCTTATCAACTCTGGAAACTTTCGGTTTCCATGCCACAAGCTGATTAAGGAGGTTAAAAAATGTCCACCCAATCTCATAGAAGTGATGTGATAACCAATGCTCGACAAGCCGCTACTCAGGTCTTAAACGGGTTAGCCAACCTGGAGAAATGCCTTGCTGCCTGGGAAGGCCGGGGGCTTAGGTCTCAGGTCATAGATGCTACAGGGGATGATCCTTCCGCTGAAGGCTATAAGGCCAATGATTTTGCAGGCCATGAAGGTCTTAGGAAGGCTGATATTAACCAGGCTCTTATGATAGCTCTTCCAGCCCTTAGAACAGTGATCCAGAGCGCAGACGGTAAGAAACTCGAGGATATAGCCATATGAACTCGGAAGAGGCCAGGGCCGTTATAGCCGAGGAGCAGAAGGTTCGTATGCAGGCTTTTACTGACGAGCTTGGCGCTCTATGTGAAAAGCATAAATGCTCTTTGTCTGCTGTCCCAATCATCTCTCAGAATGGCTCTATAGTTGCTGAGATAAGGGTAGTGCCAAGGTAATCATGCATTATTCCTTTTTCTTCACGGTAGAGCCTGAAAACGACGTTGATAACCCTGTAGTCGAAACTATAAAGCTTGCATCGGGTGTTCTCCGTGGAGTGCATGTTTCTATACCCTCTGGCGTAAACAATACCGTTCGGTGTTGCATTCTTAATGATGCCGTTCAGCTCCTTCCCTCTAACCAGGATGGCTATTATTCAGGTGATGGCGTTGTTATAGATGCTTCTCTCTGGTATGATCTTATTGTTAATCCCAATACTCTCTATTTCGTTGGTTGGGCGGTTGATGCTAATTATGATCATACAATAGGTGTTATGCTTGATGTGAAAGAAGATAATGAGCCAGATATGACACTCTTACAGTCTAAGTTGGGGGATGTTATGGATCATTTAATAAGCATGATAAAGAGTTATCTATAAGAGGTGTTGTTATGGTTGATTATCCCGATGGTTCCCCTAAAAGCGGGTTGAATGGTGTTAATGGTGTTTTAGAGCAGATAGGCACATTGGTTACTTTTACTTCTGGTTCTGAACTTGCTTCGGGTGCTAATCATTCCGGCGGGTTTACTAATAATAGCGATGTCTATCTTTATCGTGTTGTTGGTATGCGGTTTGTGTGTTTCGATGGTACTATCTTTCGTGTGTATGTGAATAGCAGCACATACGGCCACGGTTATTATCTAGTTACTGGTATGTACGAATTCTTTTATCCGGAAGCTGTAAATCTCTTTATAAGTAAAGGCGATTATGTAACTACTAATCTAATTAATATGGATACTTCTACTAGGTATTTAAGGTCTTATATCACAACTATGCGTTACATTAAACCTAGCAATTGGGTTAGACGGCCGGATGCTTATTTTACTGTGGATGATAGTACACCCGCTGTAGACCAGACTATTACTTTTACTGATGGTACAGCATTTGCGCCTACTTCCTGGCATTGGGTCTTTGGTGATGGTACGGAAAGCTATGAACAAAGCCCTACCCATGCTTATTCTGTTGCTGGTACATATACGGTTTGGCTATATGTCGAAAATATAGGCGGTGCTGATGCTATGACTATGAGCATTACCGTTACTTAATCGAGGTCTTAAAATGCAGGAATTGATTAACGCTGTCAGCACATCACAAGCACCATGGATGGCTCTGTCTATCTTGCTGGTTGTGTTCATAATCAAGCTACAGAACGATAAACTCGTGGAGTTATGCAAGTCTATGGCTGCCCTGGCCCTTCTCTATCAGCAGCACGACGAGCAGGCCAAGGAGATCAAAGAAGAGACTACATGGATTCAAAAGTGGTGTATAGGTAAAAGTGGTAATGTTGACTGCGTCCCTAACTCCAAGCATGATTCCTAAGCTCGCCAAATGCCCTATAATCCCTTCTTTTTTCCATCCCATAGACTTATTGCTTTGGCACGTAGAAAGTGCCTGTATGAGCCCTACAATCAATCCTAAGAGGTGTTTGCCCCATGAGACAAGTGCTAGTTAAGAGCGATCCTGAGATAAAGCGAATAACTGAAACTCCTAAATTTGACTTGGAACTTGCTAGACGCATGAAAGAGCTTCAAGATTACAAAGGGGAGAGCTAAACATGGTAACATATCAAAAGATGACATTCGGTACCAAAACAACAGCTCCTAGTATTCAGCAGGTGAGTTATCAGCAGTATCAACAAGTCGCCCCTTCTTATCAGTCTTACGCTTATACACCGGCTCAGAGGCAAGACATACAATACTCACAGCAAACTTATCAACAATATCAAACTTATAGCCCTACTCCCCAACAACGCGCGTCTGCGCCTACAACTCCAACTCCTACAGTTACGACACAAAAGGCCGGTACTCCGCTAATTAAAGGAAAGAATGTTAGTTATCAAAAGGTGTCCGACCTTGGCGCTATCGGAGATCATAAAACCGTCCAAATGCCTGACGGTTCTTATCGTGATTACGTGCGCACAGGCACCAACACTTATCAATATACTGAGATTCGTGCTGCCGATAAAGCTACTGTCACGGCCAAGAGCGATTCTAAGGGCGCTGTCCAGGTTACAAAAGTCACTCCTTCCGCCTCTGCTCCTCCGTCTTCGTCTGTATCCACTGTTCCGCTTGTGCTTTATGAAGTCCCTGAACGCCAAACCATAACTACGGCGGATATCCCCATTGTCGGCAATGTCACGCAAGTAACTAAGCCTGATGGCGGATTTATCTCTTATAAGCGTGTGTCCCCTACTCAAATTCAATATCAGGAATACAGTAAAGCTGGGCAAATTACAACTCCATGGACTTCAATCTATGAAGAACCCCCAACGGTTGCGCCTGCTGTAAAGCTAACTCCCGCCGCGACATCGCCCCCGGTTACTCCAAAAGCATCTGAGTTTATAGCTGCCCCTCTTATTGGAACTAAAACGCAGACTGCATCATCCTCTAAATCTGACAAACCAGATATGAGCATCCTAGTCAAAAAGGGATTCAAGGAAGAATCTGATCCCAGACTTGAAGTTAAATCGAGTGATGAAGGCAAGTCTTCCGAGGACGAAACCTCTTGGTGGGAAGGAGAAGAGGGGTTTATTCCTGACGAAATAGAAGAAGCGGTCAAGCCTGCTACCGAGTACGTGAAACAAAAGACTGGCTCGCTTACTCAAGATTTCAATAATCTTGTTAATCCAAGCAAAGACCGCGATGTTAAACTTCCTGATAGGGAAGCGGGTGTTGTTGGCGGTGGGGTAAAAGATCCTGCCTCCGCCTCTTCGGAAATTCCAAGCGGGCCTACTTATGCAGGCGCCGTGTCTGGTGCCTCGATTCCCAAAGGCGGCGTTTTACCTCCTGGATTCGATGTAGCACAAGCGGAGTCTCGTATGGAAGAGTTCGCTGGTGTCCGTGGTACCATCACAGGCGGTGAAATCTCGCCCGATGAAACCGCCGCGACTGGTGCACAACAAAAACAAGTTGTCCAAAACCGTATAAAATCGTATCTTGATGCTCGTTACTCTCAGGGCGAAAAGAATGGATGGAATAGCAGAATAGCTAACTCTTTTCCCTGGCTTGGGTTTGATGTTGTTTTCAGAAAGACCACTTATGATAATGCTGTCTGGTGGTCTGAATACTTAGAGACTGTCCACACAGGCACAGAACCCCCTTCTATCGCTGACAAACTGAAAAAGACCCTCGGTTCTCCTGATTTCAGTAATGAAGTCGCCTGGGTTGATGCTACACTTGAACAGCGTAAGGATAAACTGCAAAAGATTGTAGGGTTTGGGCTTTCTCATGGTATTTCAAACGAGGTCATTACTGCCGTAGTAAGCGATTATATTAATAATCAAGTACCCGATGATCAAAAGCAGCCTTTGTTCGAAGCTTCTCAGTCAAGTGCTTTTAATCTTGGCGTTGCTAAGTATTGGGCTTCTGATCCTCTTGGTTATATCTTCGGTGCTGCTACCAGTCCCGAAGGAAGTAAGGCTATAGGAACGGTCACCGCTGGTATTCTTGCCGTGTCTGGTCTTGCCGCTGGCGCTGCTGGCTTTGCCTATATGGAAGTTACGAATTACGGTGGAATGAAAGACCTTTCCTATAAAACCAAACTTCAGAACATGGGTCTATATGGGCCAGATATAGACGACGATGCAGGCCGCACTTACAACGATTTGGTCAAGGCATACGAAAATCTTAGTATGAAATCAAGCGGAATGACTGTTGAAGAAATTAAAAAGGCTAAACATGATATAGTTACCCGCATTGGTAATGCCAAAAAATCCATAGACGCTAAAGATCTCGCTCTTATGGCAAATGGCACATATTTTACTCGTATGCAGGATCTTAATAGTCTTTTAGGCACTGTAAACCTTTTCGAAGGCAAGGTTACTGTAGTTAATCCTGATACTGGGTTGCCTCAAGAAGTTACTCCCCAAGAAGCAATCAAATTAGAGAAATTCGGCGCTGGCGTGCCTGTGTCTATAATCGGTCCTTCAAATCTGCGATATAAGAACGTTGAAACCGGCGAGTGGATAGACGGAGATTTGACAAAGACTAATAAACTTGGTCGTTTTGTTGTAGAAGCTTATCGCGGTGATAAACTCATTGGACAGGGCGCTGTTAATATACAAGACCCTGATGCTCCTTATCAGATCTCGTTTTCTGCTGCGGGTTACGGCATGGCAGAACCTGAACGGGCCGGGTATGTCAAGTTTACAGACCTTGACCCTGATTCAAAAGTCTTTATCAACGGCAAAGAGGTTAAGACCGAGGGATTAGTTGGATATACTACTCATCCCGGCAAGTCTGAGACAATTGTTGTAACTGTCAAGAAGGATGGATACAACGAAAAAAGCCAGACTATAAAATTGTATGACGGTGTTAACGCCGTTGTTCCGCTTGTTGTTGGCAGTGAAGCATGGAAACCTACCGCGAAAACAACAGCTCCTCGCAGTTCAAGTGGTGGTGGCGGTGGTGGCTACAGCGGCGGCGGTGGTGGTGGCGGCTCGTCCTATCAGCCGCCGCCTGAGCCTGAGACTCTGATTATCTACGGTCCTACCTGCAAGGACGCTGAGCTTTGGCAGGACGAAGTGCGGGTTTATCCTGAAATAGATGAGCCTTACAGCATTTCGCCGGGGTATCATTCTATTAAGGCAGAGCGTGTTGGCTTTAAGCCCTGGCTTAAAACCGTTTATTGTGCCTCCGGGGATAGTATTACCGTCAGCCCAGCGTTTGAGCCTGTAAAGGGATCTGGTGAGCCTACAGAGCCAGTAGATTCTACCTTCCCAAAGAGAGTATTCATTAACTCTGATCCTTCGGGCGGATTGGTCTTAGTTAATGGTTCATCCTCCGGTGAGTGGACTCCTTGCTATCTGGATCTGCCGGAGGGCTATTACACATTTACGATAAAGAAGAGCGGCTATGATCCTTATGATATTGTTTGCTATGTAGGCGAGGTCGTAGCGTGGAATCAACAAGCTATCGAATTAGCAACATCAAGGAAGTGGATTTAGATGGCTGTAATTCTTCCTAACAACGAAAATACATATAATGCTCAATTGTCTAAGAGTACTAGTACACCTAGTACTTCTATAGATACTCCTAAAGAGACTACTACATACTATTCAGGACAACCAGTAATACCTACATATGAAGAGTACAAAGTAAGTGAGCTTAAGAGTACTACACCTATAATACCTAAAGTAGCTTATTCTATAGGTAAGAAAGTGCTGTCTTTGGATGTAGAGACTACAGGGCTTAATCCTTGGGATTATAAGCTTATAGTCTGCTCTATATGGGATTTAGATGAGCCTAAGAGCTCTATGGTTACTTTTGCTTCCTGGGATGAGGAGCAGCTCTGTAAAGATATGTTTGATTACATATCAAATAAAGAGCCGGATGTTATTTTGGCTTTTAATGCTAAATTTGAATGCCGTTGTTTCGTTACCAGGGCCATGCTTTACCATATTCAAGCTCCTTGGATATGGTCTGTTGAATGGCATGATATGATGGCGATGCTTGAAGGAGGATGGAAGAATGGTTTAACCGGGACTATGCCAGCGGGATCCGAGGAGAATTGGCTTAAGTTCTTCTTCAATGAAGAAAAGCCGTTCACTATCGAAGAGTGTTTTGAGGGCATAAGGCAAGGTCGGCTTGACGAGATGATAATCCGTAACCGCACCTGCGTGCAAGGCCAGGGCGACATGTACCAGCTCTTCATGTACTGCCAATCTCAGCAGGAAGGGCAGATAGAAGAGGAAAAGCCAAGCGTGGCCAGGATAGACGAAATGGGAGAAGCTGGAATATCTATCATTAAATGCCCCGTCTGTGAAGCTGTCAATGAGGTTGACCAGGCTACGGACCCTGGGCAATGTTGGCGATGTTCTGCCAATCTCCCGGAGTTGACTGATAAGAACGTCCTGCAGGAGATTGCCCGTCCTATTGACTGGTCTTTGGTAGGTTTGAGCGGTGATAAGCTTAAAGCTGCTCAAGCTGCAGCTCAAAAGAGCAAGCAAAGTGTAAAGCTTCAGCCCACCGGCAACGATCTAACCGGATCTACGGCAATGAAGCGGCTTAAGGATCTTGGCGTAAAAATCTAGGGTCTGCAATCAACGGCTTGGTAAAGCCGAGCCTGGGCCGAAAGGCCCAGGCGAGGAAAAATTTATTCTACTCCAAAAATGGCTTAAACTGCTTCTTTTCAAATCTCCTGATAAGCCTTTCAAGGGCCATTGTCGGTGTGTTATCTCCTGGCCCGTTGTCTGCCATTTCTGTTAATTCATCCTCGGCTGATTCGCCCTTTCTATGAGCATAAATCACAACTCGCTCTATTGGTATCAACTCGCAACTTATCTCTAGCCCTTCTGCTATCTCTTTTAGTTCGTCTTTAATATCTACGGGTATTACTGCTCTCTTTCCGTTTGGTCTAAGGTATTGAGTAATTCTGATAACTACCATTCTCGTCTATCCCCTTAATTTACAAAGTTGCTGTAGTCGCGTTTAAGCCATGTTTTTCCTTGGGAGGATAGATTATACCTCCCAAGGTGTTAAAGTGCCTGTAGTAAAGCCACAATCAATCTACAGGCGTTTTGGCTCTCTTCTTCTCCTCTCTTTTCCTGGTCTTTAGGTCTTTGGCTTTGTCTGGCCAGTATGCCAACACAAAAGCATGATTAATTACAATGTCCGTGTTATCTGTGTATTCACCTATTACGAAATCATCGTCTACCTTTTTTACTTTGACTTCTACCACAGGTATTCCCTGAATGAGGACAGAGCAATATCTGCCCTCCATATCCTTTCCAATTCTAAACATCCTTCTTTCCCTTCTCTTTCTTCTGGGGTATTGTATCTAAGCTCTGGTATCTAGGAAACAGCTTGCCAAATTCCTTTTCTATGGTCTCCTTCACTTCTTCCAGTGTTCCGGCGTCTTTCATTGTAATCGACTGGCTAAAACTGTTGCCGGTTTTACCTCCCGGCTGGCTGACTGTAACTTTTACCTGCATGATTTAAGCGCCTCCTTTCTGTTCATCTACTGGCTGTTCTTCTTTTGGTGCGGGTGGCTCTATTCCTTCCATCATCACGGCTATGCTATCCATGAATATGATGCAATCGCCGTTGTTCAGATCCGCTATTAGCAGAGCATTATCCCACGCTCCCTTTACCTCCCCGGCGAAGAGCTGGCCGCCCTTCAGAAGAATTCTAAAGGGACCAGTTAGTTCATATGGGTTTATGTTGTGACTTTCCTTTTTTCCCATCTGTATCAAACCTCTCGTCTATCTTTTCTCTTTCCTTAACCATCTCTGCCCATTTGTAGGGGAAAGTTGGCTCTCCTCTGTTCTCCCTGGGGCAGTTGTGGATATCATAACTATAAGCACCGTGCTGGATTGTCATTGAGCAGGATAAGGAGCATTTCAGGCAGCAGCGGAAGTAAGGTTTTTCTGCCTTCTCCCACCGCTTGCGCCTAAGCTTCTCCTGTCTCTTCTGTGCTTCCGTCGTCGTCGGTTTCACTCTCC
>CAYXXU010000090.1:0-16036 GCA_964469155.1 uncultured Bacteroidales bacterium | reverse complement strand
GGTTCTGCAGCAACATTTCGCTTTTATACGGATGGGGAAAGGCCACAGAAATGAGATTATACAAACCCTGTTGATCGGAACCGGCATGATACACCCGTCCGGGGAAGGTATCATTCAGCCGCCCCACAAAATAAGTTTTAAGCCCCGAAATGTACCGGGTGTTTTTTTCCATATCGCGATAAGCTACATCAAACGCCTTAGCCAGACCCACAATGCCATAAGTGTTTTCGGTGCCAGAACGCATCTGCCGCTCCTGCCCTCCCCCGGCTATCAGGGGGCTGATGCGGATATTTCCGGAAATATACAAAAAGCCAACGCCTTTGGGCCCGTGAAATTTATGAGCCGAACAGCAGGTAAAATCGGGTTTTATCAGCGACAGATTGTTGGGATACTTCCCGAAGGTCTGAACCATATCCGAAAGAAACAGGGCATGATGAGCCTTACACATACGCGAAATCTTTTCAACCGGGTTGATGCAACCTATCTCGTTGTTGGCGTGCATCAGTATCACCAGCGAAGAAGGACCGTCGACCATTAATTCCTCCAGTTTTTCGAGGTCGGGATAGCCGTTTTTATCGATGGCTAAAAAGGAAACCTCTATGGGATACATTTTGCGCAGGGAATCTATGGCATGTAACACCGCATGATGCTCAACCGGGCTGGTGATGATGCGTCTGATGCCAATATCCCTTACGGCTCCGTAAAAAGCCGTGGTGATGGCCTCGGTGGCCGAAGCGGTAAAATAGATCTCCGAAGCGTTCACCTTCAGCCAGGCAGCAATGCTGCTGCGCGCTTCCTCGACCAGCACCTTGCTTTCGCGCCCGAACGAGTGCACCGAAGAAGGGTTACCGCACACCCTTTTCATCATATGACACATGCAATCGTAAACCTCAGGGTCTAAGGGTGTGGTGGCGGCATTGTCGAAATATATCATTGGGTGGAATTGCTAAATTGTTGAATTGCTAAATTGTTAAATTGTTATATTGTTATATTGCCGATTGCCAATTGCCGTTTGCCGACTCCCAACTCCAAACTCCAAACTCCGAACTCCAAACTTCCTCCTAATCTTCCCCCTTATCACTCAGTAATTCCTTAATATCGCTCAGCATTTTTTTGGCCTGGGTTTCGGCCTTCACTATCGAATCGCTTTCGGAATATATCCTGATGATAGGTTCGGTGTTCGATTTGCGCAAATGCACCCATCCGTTGTCAATGTCTATCCTCACCCCATCTATCGTATTCACCGGGAACTTTTGATATTGAACCTTAATTTTCTCGAGTATCTGGTCCAGATCAGCTTCTGCCATAATTTCAATTTTGTTCTTCGAAATAAAATAATCGGGGAAAGTGGCCCTGAGTTTCGAGCAACTTAGTTTCGATTGGGCCAAGTGCGACAGGAAAAAGGCAATTCCCACCAGGGCATCGCGGCCATAATGGAATTCGGGATATATCACACCGCCATTGCCTTCGCCTCCAATCACCGCTTTTTTCTGCTTCATCACCGCCACCACATTCACCTCTCCCACCGCCGAAGTAAAATATTCCTGTCCATACCTGTCGGTAACATCGCGCAAAGCAGCCGTCGACGAAAGGTTTGATACCGTAGGTCCGGGAGTATTTTTAAGGATATAATCGGCCACAGCCACCAGCGTGTATTCCTCGCCGAACATCTCGCCGTCTTCGCAAACAATGGCCAGCCTGTCAACATCCGGGTCAACCACAAAACCAACATGCGAATAATTTGTCACCACGCTTTCCGACAATTCGCCTAAATTCTCGGGCAGGGGCTCTGGGTTATGCGGAAACAACCCGTTGGGTTCGCAGAAAAGTTCATTAATGCGGGCCACCCCAAGGGCTTTCAGCAACTTCGGCACGATCAGGCCCCCGGTCGAATTCACACAATCAATGGTCACATTGAATTTCGCTTTTTTAATAGATTCTACATCCACCAAAGGCAGCTCCAGTATTTTTTTAATATGCAGATCAATGAAGGATTCGTTTTGCGTATATTTCCCCAGTTTGGATGCTTCCGCATACATCACCTCCGTATTTTCGGCAATAGCAAGTACCTGGGCCGCTTCCTCATTGTTAAGGAATTCACTCGTTCCACTCAGTAGTTTCAAGGCATTCCATTGAGTAGGATTATGGCTGGCAGTGATAATGATGCCGCCCTGTGCTTTAAGCTCCATAACAGCAACTTCAACGGTTGGAGTGGTCGACAAACCCACATCCACTACATCCAGTCCCAACGACATCAGCGTTCCGCAAACCAGTTTGTTCACCATCTCGCCAGAAATTCGAGCATCGCGCCCCACTACGATCTTATTGCCTGTTTTTTTAGATAAAATAAAAGTGGCAAATGCGCTGGTGTATTTAACAACATCACACGGATTCAGGCCTTCGCCTGTTTTCCCTCCAATAGTTCCTCTGATTCCCGATATCGATTTTATTAAAGTCATAAGTAAATTTTTTGTTTCAAATGCAAAGTTATTTATTTGAAAGTTTTCACACGAAATATTTTTCAACTTTGCCTTTGTTTATAACTTTATCACTTTATTCATCCATTTTTTGTACCTTTGCAGGAGAAAATCATGGTATGGCTGACTATTTTGACGATTCGGAGGATTATGATCATATTGAAGTTGCTTCTCTGGTCGACCGTTTTGAAGGCATGGTCAGAAGAAACGAAACCGTTTTTTTTGATGTTTACGAATTCGAGGATATCATTGATTACTACTTCGAAAAAAACAATCTCAAACAATCTTACCTTGCTTTAGATTACGCCATACATCTTCATCCGGCATCAGTACCCCTGATCCTGCGTATGGCCATGTGGTATGCCTCCAAGAACGAATCTGAAAAAGCACTGGCCTATTTAAAAAGCATTGAAACAGATGAGAACGACGATCCGGAAGTTACCTTTACGAAAGCTTCCATATATAGCCAGTTGAAATTATATAACCGTTCGATAGAGGAATACAAAAAACTGGTTGAAATATGGGACGATCCCGGCGAAATATTTCTTAACATCGCCTTCGAATACGAAAACATCGGTAATTATAATAAAGCCATAGGCTACCTGAAAAAAGCCGTTGAAAAAGACCCTACCAACGATAATTTACTTTATGAACTGGGCTATTGTTACGAAATCCTGAACAGGACAGAAGAATCTGTTCGTTTTTTTGTACAATACATCGAAAACAACCCATATTCCGACATTGCCTGGTTTAATCTTGCCATAGCATACAGCAATACCGAGCTCTACGAAAAATCCATTGATGCCAACGATTTTGTCATAGCCATCAATCCCAAATTCACTTCTGCCTATTTCAACAAGGCCAATGCCTTGGTCGAATTGGAGCGATATGCTGAAGCGATCGAGGTATTCAAAGAACTTCTGGTACTTGACGAACCCGATGCCATGGCTTATTATTATATAGGCGAGTGTTACGAAAAGCTGAAAGAGTGGGATGAATCCATCACTTTTTACAACCAGGCCCTTGAATTGGACGAGTATATTGCCGAAGCATGGATTGGCCTGGGGGCTGTGTATGAAGAATTGAACAATTTCACCAAAGCCTTGTTATACTTCCGCAAAGCGGTTGAAGTGGAGCCCATCAATTCCGAATTCTGGTATATCCTTGGCGATCTGCAATTAAAGATGAACCTCACGGAGCACGCGCTCGAATCGTATCATAAGGTTGCTGAATTGGATCCGGGCGATCTTGATATCTGGCTCGACCTGTCGGAGATGTATTTCAAAGATAACCAACCGGAAAAAGCTTTTCAATGGTTGCTAAAAGGAATTGCCAACCAGCCTAAGAATATTTCTTTGATCTATCGTCTTTCAGCCTATTTATATCTTACCGGACAAATTACAGAGTCTCGGTTGCAGTTTGAACGAGCATTATCATTGAACAGTTCCCAATTTAATGATTTTTTCGACTTTGCCCCTGAACTGATTTTAGATCAGTCGTTTATGGATATTGTTGAATTACATAAAACCAAACCCTGAGTTACATGAATTTTCATTTGCCTTATTTGCCTGAACGTCCTGAAAAACCAAGGGAAAAAGGCATCACTATGGTTATGGACAAAGGACTGAGCCTTGCCGAAGCCGAAAACCTGGTTTCTTCTTCAGGACACCTGATCGATTTTATCAAACTGGGGTTCGGAACTTCATTCATTACAGGCAATCTTGAAAAGAAGGTAGAGTTCTACACCAGGTCCGGTATCAAAGTTTATCTGGGAGGCACCTTATTCGAAGCATTTGTTGTCAGGAACTTATTTAACGATTACCTGAAACTGCTGGATAAATTAAATCTGAATACTGTCGAGATATCCGATGGTTCGATGGTGATGCGGACAGAAGATAAATGCAATTATATCAGCAAACTCTCCAAAGATTTTCTGGTGATTTCTGAAGTAGGTTCAAAAGACGCCAATGTTCATATTGAAACGGTTGATTGGGTAAAACTGATGAAAGCCGAATTGCATGCAGGCAGTTGGAAAGTCATTGCCGAAGCTCGCGAAAGCGGCAATGTAGGCATTTACGATGCGGGAGGAAAAGCCAATAGCGGCATGATAAGCGAGATATCCACACATATTGACCCCAACCTTATCATCTGGGAAGCTCCGTTTAAAACCCAACAGGTATGGTTCTTAAAACAGTTTGGCCCGAATGTGAACCTGGGAAATATTGCAAGCAATGAGGTCATTGCTTTGGAAACCCTCCGTCTCGGACTCAGGGGAGATACTTTCCTTGATTTCCTGCCAGATGAATTAATTAATAAGTAAATTTAAGACCAATCAATGATACTGATTCAAAAACTCGCAGCTGCGGCTGATACCGTAAAAACCATTGCGGAAGTGAACCATACTGGACTGACTGCCTGGATAGCTTCAACTGCTACTCATTTTATTGAAACGACAGGCTATTTGGGTATTATGATACTGATGACCCTCGAAAGCATGGTAGCCCCTGTACCCAGCGAAGCGGTATTGCCTTTTGCAGGTTTTGCCATTTTTAATGAATCCTTAACCTGGCAGGGAGTTATTTTCTTCAGTACTCTCGGCAGTATTATTGGTTCCTTGATAGGTTATTGGATGGGTGCCAAAGGTGGCAGACCACTGGTTGAAAAATGGGGAAAATACCTGTTGCTTGACAAACACGATCTGGATATTACCGAAAAATGGTTTTCCAAACGTGGCGACATCACTGTGTTTGTGTGCCGTTTTATTCCCGTGGTCCGACATCTGATATCAATTCCTGCTGGTATGGGACGCATGAACCTGATTAAATTCAGTATTTATACCATAATAGGTGCAGCCATTTGGAACACCTTATTGACCATTGCCGGATATTATCTGCAGGAAAACTGGGGAGAGATAATGAAATACAGCCATATCATCGATTATTTTATAGTTGCTGCCATGGTGATTATTTTAGTTTATTACGGATATAAATTAAATAAGAATCGTAAAAAAGCAAAAGCACAATAAATATTATGCGCAACTTTGGCATCATCGGTTTCCCTCTCGGACATTCTTTTTCTGAAAAGTATTTTTCTGAAAAGTTCTCTCGTGAAAATATCCCTGACTGCACTTTCCAATCCTTTCCCTTAAAAAAAATAGAAGAATTTCCCGATCTGCTTAAAGAAAATGAACTCCATGGCCTGAGCGTAACCATCCCTTATAAACAATCCATTATCCCATATCTCGACCATTTAGATGAACAGGCAATGGCGGTAGGTGCGGTCAACTGTATTAAGTTCGATCGTTCAACCAAAAAGACCATACTCACCGGTTACAATACGGATGTAACAGGGTTTGAAACGGTTCTTCAAAAAATCAGGCTACCCAAACAGATAAAGGCTTTGATACTTGGAAGCGGAGGCGCTTCAATGGCAGTTTCATACGTATTGCGCCATCTAAATATCGAATACCGTATTGTTACGCGGAAGCCATCAACCAAGATACTGATCAATTATAAAGAACTGAGTCAGGAAACCATGCTCAACCATAATCTTATTATCAATACTACTCCTGTTGGCATGCATCCTTTGGTAAAGAAATGCCCCGATATTCCAGTTCCTTTTATCACCCCAAAACATATTTGCATAGATCTGATTTACAACCCGGCCAGAACTTTATTTCTTACCATTTCGGAAAAACAAGGGGCGCGTATTGCTAATGGCCTGGCTATGCTTTACTCGCAGGCCGAACATTCGTGGGAGATCTGGAATAAATAATTTAATTTTTGTTTGCAGATATAAAATAATGTGTATTTTTGCAATCACAAATGAGGTTCGGTAGTTCAGTTGGTTAGAATACGTGCCTGTCACGCACGGGGTCGCGGGTTCGAGTCCCGTCCGGACCGCTCAATAATAGCTAAATCCCCTGTAAATTAAGCATTTATGGGGGATTTTTCTTTTATGGTACAACATAAGTACAACATTTGCTACCCTCCTATTTATCAGACCTTTTTACAGTACTAGTCCGTTACTACACCGGTGCTAAACCGAAATTAAGAACTTTGAGGGATTTTTACAGGTTTACTGGATAATTGCCTTTTCCTGCAAATGGATGCCATTTAGGCCAGTTTGAAGATCGATTGGAAGGATTTTTACAAATAGGGATTGACCAATGAAGTTTGAAAGGCTACCCTATTTGCATTAATATTGTGGACCTAACCCGATTTCATACAGTCCCGATTGCATCGGGAAACGTAAACGCCTTTCCGGATTTTCTAATGTTTTTTTATTCACCCTTACGTTGGCCCGCAGTCAGGATAGGCCTACGCACTTTGATTCTACGAATCAATTCTGTTTAGACAAAGTTACCTTATTCATACACATTTTTAAATAATTGGAGGAAAAAGATTGTAAATGAACATCCAAGTAAGATATTTTTCTACTTTCCCATAGTCTTTATATTTGGATAAATATGGTTATTAATAAAACTTTACAAAAGATGAAATTACCTTACCCACATTACCCCAAATTTGCACTATGTTTGACTGATAATGATTTTAGCATCGGCTAGGTTCCTATTTGCAAATTGGAATAAAATTACGCAATAGGATTTTTTCTATTGCATAGCATTAAGTAATTTTGTCTTATTAAATTCGAGATAAGCAATACCAATCAAGAGATAACGCTATGGGGTGGAAGGTGTTTTTGCGTCAAATGTTGGACAAAATAGGGTTTAAAATACAAGTGGAACAACGCCATCATTTACCTCAACCTATACCGCAAAGTTTAAATATAAACCCATGTAAAAGTACTTTTGCAAGGTTTTTTTGCATTTCTGCAATACCTTGTTTCGAGGCATGATTTCCATCCATATGATATACTGGGTCTCCTCCCCCTCACCAGACACACATCCCTAATATTTTCTCACTTTATTATAATCCAATTTATAAAAAAATCGTAACTTGCATTGGTAAATATAATTTCAATCAATAAAATAGAGACCATGAAAACAAAACTTTCTAATTTACGATTTGGAACTTATATAAGTAAGTCCGGACCTACAACATATAAAATGTCACTTGACGACGACGATGAATATGAGAACGATGACAGTCCCTGGATCTGCTGCAAATGCGGCAATGGTAATAATGGCGAAGTAAGTTTATGTGATGATTGCGGACACGACAGATGTTCGCACTGTCCCGAAATTTGATTGTTATTTCATAAATTAAACTACTTTCGGCGATAAGACCGAAAGATTTATTAATGTCGGCTTAAGCCGACTCTTTTGCTTGCTAATCGTAAAGTTTTCGTCTTTATTATCAATTTCTTTGTTTTCTATATATTCTAATATCACCTCATCTGTTACATTTTCTGAGGTCGCAACAAAATAACCCCTTCCCCACAAATGTCGCCCCCACAACTCTTTACTCAATTTCTAACTCTCCATTAGCATCTTATAGGAACTCTTTCCCTTCAAATATTGCACTAATTTGCTTATTGCCAAATCTGGGAGTATCGATACAAACAGATGTACGTGGTCTTGCGAGATATGTCCCTTGATTATCTCAACATCATTTTCCTTACATATCTGACTTATCAACTCCCTAACTCTTTCTGCTATTAGCCATGTAATTACTTTTTTTCGATATTTTGTAATCCAAACAATATAATATTTATAATCTATCTCTTTTGCCAAACTGTTCATCTTTGATGCAAGCACAATCAGGCTGTTTTCAGATATTATGAAAGGTGTTGGACGAAACCCGAAAAACAAAGGGAAGAAGAAGGGGAGTCTAAAAGTACACATGATGATAGATGCCCATTCTGACACTCCCGCCTTCGTGAAAATCAGCAAAGCCAAACAGCACGACAAGAACTTTTTACAATACCTACATCTTGCAGCCCATAGTATGATTGTGTTTGATAAGGCGTACAATCATTATTTACAGTTTGCCAAATGGACTGAGCACAAGGTGAATTTTGTTTGCAGACTGAGGAAAAATGCAGTGTATGAAGTGGTGGAAAAGATTTTTGACAAAGACTTGCCGAAGGGTACATCTGGGGTTTTATCAGAGGAACATATTCATCTGCGGTACAAAGAAGATAGACATGAAAAGACATTGTGCCTGAGAAAAGTGACCTACAGAGACGATAAAGGGCAAGTGTACGAGTTTATTACCAATAATTTTGAAATAAGCAAAGAAGAAGTCGCTTTTCTGTAAACTCTCAGGTGGAACTAAAAGATGCTATTCAAAAAGCTAAAGCAAAACTTCCAACTCCATTACTTCTTTTCAGAAACAGAAAATGGAATACAGACTCAAATCTGGTGTACGCTCATAGCGCAAATACTACTAATGGTGCTAAGGTCAAAATCCGAGAAAAGCGTTTTCAACCATTGCTGCACTGGTTAGAATACACCTGATAAGCTACCTTGATGTTTGTTGGATGGTGACTAACAGTCGAAGAACGTATACAAAATGCAAAAACCGGAACAAGTCCCCTTGCATACAAACCGAATTATTTTAAATTATGAGGGGGGAGGTGTTTTAAGGTAAGAAATTAAAAACTGTTATTTATCAGGGCTATAAGACTGATTATTGTCAGATTTTTGATTAAGTCGGTTTGTAGTGAAAAAAAAAATTGAATACTGAATTTTGAAGTTTTTCCTGTCCAATTCCATCGTTCGAAATTCCTTGTTCATTATTTATAAATAGGAAGAATACCAAACGCAACTCCAAACTCCTAACACCACTACACCGACATCAGCTCTTCTTCCATCACCACTTTGGGCATTTTTTTCTTGAATGGTTTTACGTACTTGGAAGTATCAAAATCGACAGGAACACCTTCGACATTGCGGTTCACTCCAAACATCTTTTTGTCTTTCAGGCGTTTTTGGTATCCCTTGTTCAGGGTTAGGTAGAGCAAGGAAGCGCGCTGAAGCCTATCTTCATATTCGCAAAGGCACGGTTTAAAATGGAGGAATTGCTGTAGATAAGGTCCTGAATATGGTTGCAGCCGTCCAACAATCGCTCGGGACTGAAGTTTCGAGGTTGAATATTTACTTTGGTAGTATCGAATTTGCTCCAGTCGTCGGTTAGTATGCGGCCTTCCGACAACAGTTTTTCGAACACCGGGGTACCCGGATAAGGCGTAACTACGCACGATTGGAAAAAGGCAGCTTTGGAGTGCGTAAGAAACTCCAGTCCCTGGTCGAAAGTAGATTCAGTATCCGAATCCAGTCCAAAAATCAGCGAAGCCATGGTCAGAATGCCGTTGTCGCGCATGCGCCTTACAGCATTCACATTCTCGGTTATGGTTTTCAGCGATTTGCGGTAATGTGCCAGGCCATCGTCGGTCATCGATTCGAAACCCACCAGCAGAGCACCACAACCCGAATCTTTGGCCAGTTTCATGGTTTCTGGGTCGTTGGCAAGGTTGATGGAGGCCTGCCCTACCCATATCTTATTTAGGGGTTTCAGTTCGCGAAACAGTTCGCGGGCATATTTTTTATCGCCGGTAATATTATCGTCCAGAAAGAAAAGGTATTTCTGTTCGCACGATTCGGCTTCTTCTATCACATCGCGTATCTTTTTATGGCGCTGCTTGGTGCCAAAAAAGCGTGAAACCGTGCAGAAATCGCAATTGTAAGGACAACCACGGGTGGTTTCGATAGGTGCTATGGAGAATTTACCCGAATGGCAGCGAATAAGTTCTTTGCGGGGTTTGGTTTGTTGCTTAAGATCGGGCAAAGCATCCAGTTTATAGAATTCGCGCAGTCGTTTGCGTTTGATATCGTTCAATACACTCTCCCACAAACCTCCTTCGGCCTCTCCTATCACCACAGCATCACCATACATAATAGCTTCTTTGGGGCGACTGGTAGCATGAATGCCGCCAAAAACAACAATCTTATCGCGTTTCTTGAATTCGTTCGCAATTTCGTATCCGCGCAGGCAGGTCTGTGTCATGATCGAAATGCCTACCACATCATAATCGCCGTCGAAGTTGATGATATCTTCGTAAACTTCTTCGCAGATCTCCACCTCGTGTTCAGGGGGAGTCATTCCGGCAATCAGTGCTAAGGTTAACTGGGGAATGTCCATCGATTTGGGACGCTGTTCGCGCGGCGGACAGGGAGCAACAAGTAGTATTTTCATTCAGTATCGTAAGTTATGCGTGGTTTCGCCAGGCCGAATCAGTAGAACGCATAAATTTCAATTAACTGACAGAAAGATACAGGAACAACCAATAGAAAACGCAAAGGTATGGCTATTTGTCGGGTTTAAATCATAAAATAAGTTAAGATGCTGGGAAGGGAGGAGTTTGGAGTGCGGAGTTGATCGAGTAGGTATGTTGATTGAGTTGAATAAGTATGAAAATAAGACACCTTACATGGTGCTTCTTGGTGTTCTGAGTGCCTTAGTGGTTTTCTTCAACTTGGTATTGAATTTTGCAAATTGACATTGACAACAAAGAACTGCTAATTACAATTAATGACTATCAGTGACCTTTAATGATAAAAAAAGGCAGGGAACACGCAAAACCCTGCCTTTTACCAACCAAAATTTAACCTTATTGGGGGCTTCACAGCAGCCAATATCTTATTTCCGGTAATGGTAATCCCGGAAAATATCTTAATGATCTCAGCCTCCAATATCCATAGTTTCTGTAGGACGGTTCTTACGAACGAAATTATTGATCTTATAAATGAGATTGACAATTACAATGGGCGACTGGTAATCGCCGGCCAAAACCGCATGGTAATTGGGGGTATTGGTCACAAACTTGTATTTCATAGAGTTTAATATATCCTGAACATTCACCGTAACCGCAAAACGTTGCTTGAAAAATTCCTGTTTCAGAGTAAAATTCAGGCCGTAAAAAGCAGACATGGTTCCCTGCGAAGTAACTGAAGGCCCGTTATAAATAAAGTTCAGTTGCATACGGGTAAATTTATGCACCCTGAAAGTGGAAGTAAACCTTAGATCGTAATTGTAGCTCTGGTTCGAAAAATCTTCTCCATTTGCATTGCCCATCAGGTTGTAATGGTAGAAGCTTCCGCCCATGTTAAGCGATAACCATTTGGCCGGCGAAAGATTGACATCGGCTTCGGCGCCTATATTGCGGTCGCGGTTAAGGTTTTCCGAAATAATGATGGTTTTGCCGTTTTCGTCAACCTTCCACAACTGATCTATGATATTTTTGGTAGCGCGGTAAAAAACTCCTGCACTGAGCGATCCGATCTTGAACATCTTCAAGTAATTCAGTTCAAAAGCATTTGCATACTCGGGTTTCAGATAGGGATTGCCGGTGCCGTAGGCATATTTATTATTGAATATGGGATAAGGATTTATGGCCCATTCCTGTGGATGATTGATGCGCCGGCTATAGCTGAATTGCAGTTGATGGTCGTTTTTAAAGGTCCGTGAAATATAAAAGCTCGGGAAATAATCGAGTTGTTCAAAACTGAACTTCTTGTTCTTCGTAAGCTGATCGAGCATACGGTCAGTATATTCCAGACGTAGTCCCGCTTTGAGGTCGAAGCCCAAATAACTGTCGCTGTAAGTGATGTAGGCTTCATAGTTGTCGTTGTGGAAATTGTATTTATTGGTGTAAGTGGTATCGCCCAACCAGGATTGTAAAGTACTGTCATATTTCTCGTACAGAGCAGTGGTAGCAATAGGCCTGACTTTTGCCTGCAGGCCAGCCTCGATAATCCGTTTTTCGGTAAATGCGTTCACATAGTCGATATTGGCCTGGTAAAGACTAGCTTTGCTAATGGCATTATTGCGATCGAGTGAGTTAATGCCCAGATTTTGCCAATCAGCATTGCTGAAATAATCGTCGTAATTCGAAAGCGTACTTCCGTCGCGGGTGGTATATTGCAGGGCCAGGCTGATCTTATGCTCATCGCTGCGAAACTTGTGGGTATAATCGAAAGTACCTACCAGATAATCGCGCACTATATTAATTCGCTGAAAATCGAGGGTATAATATTGATCATCACTCAGGGCTACCCTGTATTTATTATCTTCGGCCTTTTTCCAGCAAAACCTGCCATATTCTGCATAGACAGACAGTGAGTTTTTATCATCGGGATTATAATCTACCCCTCCTTTGCCTGCATAATGCTGTACAGTTTGCATTGAAGGGCCGTAACCATGCAGATCGTATATAGTATCGGCCACAATGTTCCATTGCTTATGATCTTCAGAAGCCACATTGGGTTGATAACGAAGCAGACCACCCATAAAAATATTGAACTTTTTGGCTTTTATATTGAACTGGGCATCGCCCGTGTATTTGTTCCAGGTTCCGGCACTGGTATTGATAATGCCATTCACGCCCTGTTTGATTTGTTTTTTCAGAATGATATTCAAAATGCCGGAAGTACCCTCAGCATCATATTTAGCTGAAGGATTGGTGATGATCTCAATATCCTTGATGGTCGAGGCGGGTATTTGTTTCAGCAGGTCGGCACCGCTTATGGCCCGGGGTTTGCCGTCAATCAGGACGGTATAATTGCTGCTGCCTCTCAGCAACACATTTCCGTCGGCATCCACAGTGACTCCGGGTGTGTTTTGCAGCACATCCGAAGCGCTACCGGTGGTAGCATTCAGATTTTGCTCTACATTGATTACTTTTTTATCGATCTTAAACGTTACCGTATTCTTATCGTCTGAAATATTTACCACCTCCAGTTCTGCGGCGGTACGTTCCAGTTTTATCAAAGGAAGGTTCTTTTCCATTTCTGTTGCCGAAATGGTAATATCACGAAGTATCAGACTTTTGTAACCGATAAAAGTAAAAACTAGGTAATAATTACCCGAATTCACCTTTTCGATTGTATAGCTTCCCACCGAATCGGAAGTAGTTCCGCGAATAAAATTGCTGTCAGCAATATTATAAAGCAGCACATTGGCATAGGCGACCGGTTCGCCCGAAAAGGCATCGATAATATTGCCTCTGATGATCCCTTTTAGTGGAACTTCGGGAGTTGAATATACGCTGGCACTTATAAGAAATACTAATAAAACTGCCAAAAATGGCCAACTACTTCGATTCTTCATGACATGCAAAGTTTGAGTATATGGATCCTGGTAAAAAGCAAAATTCCCTTGCCGTTTTGTCAATCATTTTATTTGGGTTTTTCGATATCAGCATATAGCTAACCCCTTTTTTAATGCGTTTCATGCTGTTGCTCCCACCCTGAACAGGTTTTTTCCTGATGGGATATTTATTGGTGTCGGCTGGCTGAATGAAATATTTCCCATTTATAAAAAGATAATAAGGTTCATAAGTATTTTGCATCTTTTTATTAATAAGTATCTTATTGCACGACTGATCCTGGGCATGTCCCTGGAGAAACGATAACAATAAAAATATAGCCACTGTGATTTCAAGGCTTATTATACCGGAGTCTTTATCCAAATGAATTTTCATAGCTCAAAATTTTCATGCAAATTTGTATTTTGCCTAACAACTATACAAATTAAATATACCAAAGCCCGTTAATGATCGGCAAACCGTGTTTTTGCAGGGTTCTAACAGTCACCGTATAAATGCAACATTTCACCGGGGAATTTCTGGAATTGGTAGATTAATAATCATATTGGTTTTACTCCAAAACTATTATTACTATTTTTATCAAAAATTTCGCCCTTCATGAAAAAGATCTACAATTTTCTGCTACACCTTGCTTTCTGGATACTGTTTGCTATCATGCCTCTGTCAACTATTTTCTTTAGCGACGAGCCCCTGCCCCTGCATTCTGTGGTCTATATAATATCCGTTTACCTTTTGCATGTTGCAAATTTCTATACCGGATATTTTGTTTTACTTCCATTATTATTAAAAAAGAAAAAGATAATTCTTACCATTTTTGGCAGCATCTCCTTTGTATTACTTTTTGCTTTGTTCAGGTTATTGGTTATCAAATATCTCTTCAGGTTGATTCATATAGAAATGGATGCTGAAATGACAAAATTCCTGAACAACAACCTTACCATGATGTTTGAGTATACGGTTCAAAGCTTTGTTTTCACTGCTTTTGCTTTTTTGTTGCGTTCTACTTTCGAATGGTTCAACGACCAGAAACAACGGTCCGAATTATTGAACCAGAATCAGGCCAGCGAACTGGCTTTGCTGCGATACCAGATCAATCCCCATTTCCTGTTCAACACCTTAAATAATATTTATTCGCTAGTTTATAAAAAGGATGATAAGGCCCCGGATGCTGTTATGAAACTTTCGGAAATATTGCATTATACCCTTTATAAAGCCAATGCTGAAAGGGTACAACTTGATAATGAGATCGTTTATCTGAAGAGTTTTATCGAACTGCAATCGTTAAGAGTTAGTGACCCTAATTTTGTAAGTTTCACTATCGAAGGTGATCCAGCGGGAAAGACCATTGTGCCCATGTTGCTGCTGCCATTTGTTGAAAATGCTTTTAAACATTGCAAAAAGGAAGTACAGGCACCCGGTATTATCATAAAGATACTTATCAACGAAGGCTTTATAGAATTTGAGTGCAAAAATTATATTTCTGAAAATATTCAATCGAACAAGGATGAATTCGGAGGAATAGGTTTGCAGAATATCAAGCGTAGAATAGAGCTTTTATACGCTAAATTGCATACCCTTGAAATTAACATTACCGAAAACGAATTTAATGTGAATTTAAAACTTTTCAACAAATGAAGATTAATTGTGTTGCTATTGACGACGAGCCTCTGGCATTGGACATAATATCGGATTATTGCAGTAAAATCTCTTACCTGAATCTGCTCAATACGTTTACCAGCCCGGTGGCATCAATCGATTATCTGAAATCGAACCAGGTCGAGTTACTCTTTCTGGATATTCAGATGGAACAGCTTACCGGTATTCAATTGCTTAATGTGATCAATTCAAAACCTCTGGTAATTTTCACCACGGCTTACGATTCATTTGCTCTTATGGGTTATGAACTGGATGCGGTTGATTATCTCTTGAAGCCCATTTCGTTCGAACGATTCCTGAAAGCAACCAGCAAAGCTTATGAGAAACTTCAGACCGATAAAAGCGGCGCAGAAAAAACCATAATTATAAGTGAGAATAGTAAGCACGACTATTTCTTTATTAAAACGGATGCCAAAATGCAGAAAGTAAACTTCTCTGATGTGCTATATATTGAAGGTCAAAGCGACTATTTAAAGGTTGTTACGGAAAAAGAACGGTTTATGACCCTCATGAGCTTTAAAAGATTGGAAGATATTCTACCGAACGAGCATTTTGTCAGGGTCCATAAATCATATGTAGTGGCTTTGTCAAAGATCGAATTCGTTGAACGCAACCGCATTAAGATCAAAGATCAGTACATTCCTATCAGCGAAAGTTATCGCACACAATTTTTTAAAGCCATAGAGAACCGAAGTAACTTATACTAACCTGAGTTCGGGTTAAGCAGATAAAAGGAGTTGTTGTTTAAATTGCTGTATTATTGCAGGATTAGTTTCTTCGGATCAATCGGTAAAGTTGAGGAGTGAGAATTATTTTTTTACTTTGCATAAAAA
>CAYXXU010000089.1:0-16710 GCA_964469155.1 uncultured Bacteroidales bacterium | reverse complement strand
AACTTAAGTCTTCACCTAAAGGTGAGGGATTTTCCCCCAGAAGGGGACATTAAAGAAACTATAAGAAAATGGCACCGTGGTACTACTGGCATTAATATTTTTATTTAGGGGCACTCCCGAAAAGGTATTATCAGC
This sequence comes from uncultured Bacteroidales bacterium, assembly GCA_964469155.1. Classification (GTDB taxonomy): domain Bacteria; phylum Bacteroidota; class Bacteroidia; order Bacteroidales; family CAIWKO01; genus CAIWKO01. The sequence goes on along the minus strand of CAYXXU010000089.1, from coordinate 16,575 downwards.
GTGTGAAAAACCATTCAAACAACTTCCTTGCTCCACATCTATCAATCCGGCAACATTAAAGGTGCTGACCACATTTATATCTGACAAATAATCTCCACTATATTCATTACATTTAAAAACCAAACCAGTATTTGTCATTAGTTGACTCCCCACATTATCATTATAACTGCGACCCCAAAAAGGCATAGTCCCGTTTTTACCTTCTGCCTGGCAAGCCACCTGAAAGCCCGAAAAAACATTATTATTGATCAGGTTGGCCTCCGTCCCCGAATTACTTATAATTGCTCCAAAATATCCATCATTTGTCGCAAAGTTATTACCATATACATTGTAGCCTGTGCATCCTTCCAAATGCAAACCATACGAATCAAACTTATGAAACGACCCTTCATAATACTGTCCTATGCTGCCTCCTACATTTATGCTATTATTCCTGATAATCCCCGACCGCATACCTTCCGCATGTATGCCCCTGAAAACATCGATAAACTCATTTTCATCAATAGTAGAAGATAGCAATGGATTGGTGTTCTTGATTTCAATACCCCTGCCCAATTTCTCAAATTCATTCAATCGCGCATGCATCGTTGCATCACTGCTCACAATGCCCTGCCCCCTTTCATAACCCGTTTTCGAAGCCGTCGCACTGTTCTCAAAATGATTTCCCTGTATTTTCAATCCTTTAATGCCATCCATCTTTATCATAGCTTCCGGCATCTCTGTTGTCAGATTATAATAATCATCCGTGGTTTCAAAAGTGCTGTTCATCACATAACTTGCATTATTCATTTCTGCTCCGTTGTTCGGATTAATATTTTTATAGGGCAAAAATTCTATTCCGGTTTTGCAATTCCTGAAAATCGCCCCATCGGCTCTAATTATTCCCCCATATGAACCAGGTATTTCATTCCCATTATTATCAGTTGCCACAGTTTTGATCCCACAAACTGCATTTTCAATAATTCCTCCATTTATAATTTCTACAATTCCTTGGGCTCCAATAGTCAATTGACTTGCTTGTTCATTGCCATTAACTTCTATACCTTGCCACATTTCATTGCAAGTATTCGAAAGTTTATGTCCATCAATAATTAGTTTTCCTCCTGGTTTGATAACAATTTTCTTATTACGTCCTATATTTATATCGGCTGTTATAGTCAAAGTTACTCCGGATGGAATATCTACATTTGAATATACATTACGTGGTGTTGACCAAGTGGTCGTTGAGGGTATTATAGTTGTATATGAAATTAAATCTCCTTCCCATAGCCCACGACCATAAGTTGCAATACGCAGTTTTTGTGCACAATAGTTAATCTCCATATCTTTTACCATAAGGCTTGGCATACCTGTAAGTAAAACCCATTGCGACATAGTACTGTTTCTATAGTATACTCCAAGATCGGTACCGGCATATAAGCCATCATTGCTCCCCTTTTCGTAAACTATTTTATTTACTGGAATATTTGGCAATCCCTGTCCATATTGTATCCAATTTACCCCTCCGTCTATTGATTTCCAAATCCTATTATTATTGAATATCTCATTGTCTCCATCTTCAATACTTGAATATCCTATACACAGAAAATCCTTATCATCAGGATTAGTTGCAATAGTTATTTTATTACCGGTTGTCAAATTCATTCTTGGATTTGGAATTGGTGAAATTAGCTCCCACGAATGATATCCTCCATCATTACTTCTAAAAATCCCGCCATAGTCATTTGACACATAATATCGTCTGTGTAGAATACTGTTTTCGTAATAAGGAACTACGGCAATATCATAAACGGCTCTATCGTTTTCTCCAACTGCTCTTAAATCACCAGGAAAAGATAATTGAGAATATTGAAGTGAATTATCTATTTCATTGTAAAATTCAGCTCTCCAAACATCACAATATCCATAATAAACCCAAAAATGATTTATTGGGTCAATAATTGCAGGAGCATCATTTGCTGCATTCAAATCAGGATCTAAATTAAGAGTTTTTGGATTATCAATTTCAGTAAAACCAGTAATTCCGCTTACTGACCTAAAATTTGGCCCATATAATAATGGAGTCAAACCATTTTTTAATGAACAAGAGTACCATATATCGGTATTTTCATAATCAATTATTTTTTCCCTCCCATCTCCTCCTCCTGCCGGTAAATCTACCCATTCCGGGGTTGCATTTTTGTCATATCTGAAATTGCCGTCATCCTGTTGTCCGCTTAATATTATATTTGATTTTGATTCTACTCCTCCTATTTTATTCATTGAAACAACACTAAGACCATTATTTAAATAAATTAATGGTTGTCCAATTCCATTAATATAATTAATTTTTGATAAACCACCATCTGTTCCAAAATAAATAGTATAATTATTATTTGTTCCTCCTGGTGCAAATTTAATGGCATGACAATCTACATGCATTGTAGGAACAGCAGTCCAATTATTCCCATTATCTAATGATTGATAAAATAATAATTCCCCCATAATTATTATGTCTGAATTAAATGGGGCTGCCATTATTGGAAATCTGGTTTCCACAATTCCCATTTGTCCTTGAGGTGGACAGTCATGTTCTTGTGTCCATCGTGGGTTCGGATCAAATGAGTTATAATAATAAAAATGTTCTATTCTCGGATGAGATAAGGAGCCCATATCTATTGTAATTAATCCCGCATATATTTTTCCATTTTCTGGTGATGAAATATTATATACTAAAGGTATTTCATTTGATGGAAGATTATTAGGAAAATCCGTAGGTTGGGTCGGGAATAGTGTCCAATTTAACCCATTATCACCTGAAAATAATATCTTATTCCCAGACGCATACACTAAATCTGGATTTTCCGAATTAAATTCAAGTCCTCTAATTGGCATTACCGGTTGAGTATTTGGCACAGAATAAACTTTATCCCAGGTATTTCCTGCATCCGTAGTTCGATAAATACCATCATTTGCTGCAACAATTAAATTATTGGTATCCATTGGGTTAATTATAATTCTACTTATGTGTTTCTTGTCTGCATAATAAAATTTTAAACCCGTTGGTACCCATGTTATACCCCCATCTGTAGTTTTATAAACTCCAACTGTTGGTATGCAAAAATCAGCAAAATCAGTATATGTGTTACTCATGCTCTGTCCGTCCCCAGTAGCATAATAAATAGAAGTTCCTCTTAAAGGATTTACAGCAATATCAGACACGCCGAGGCCATTTGTATATCCAATTCCCATCATTGGTAATTGATCAGTAATACTATGCCAATGATCACCCCTATCTTCACTTTTGTAAAGGCATCCAAAAGGCGAACCAGTATACATAATTCCATTTGTAACAAAATCAGGGTCAAATGCAATTGAATGTATTTGCCCCATATTCATACCGAATGTTGGACCTAACTCTTTCCATATAGTTGTCTGTCCCAACATGTTAAAATTAGTAATAAGCAACAAACCAATTAACACAATCCATTTCATTTTTTTCACAGCTTTAGTTTTTAATAAATTTATCAGTAAATATCTTTTTACCATTATTAAATATTCCAATTGAATATATTCCTTTTTTGAAATTAGAAACATTTAATTCGATCAAATCATTAATTATTAATTGTCTCTTTTTTATTCCTTTTCCTGATGAATCGTATATGAGTAAAAGTAAATCTCTTTTATTTAATTTTTCCTCCAAATCAATATTTATGTATAAAATGTCATTTGTCGGATTTGGATGTATTGATATTTTTATTTTTTCATATATATTCTCAACTAATCCGAAATCATTAATTATTTCGCAATGACCATAAGGAGAATAATGAGTCGTATCATTTTGGTTAAAACAAATAAGAAAGCTGCCTCCCTCGAAATATCCTAATGGTTCTAATAACCCACTACTATTTCCAATTCCTTCTATAATATAACATCCGTTGCAATTAATTTGATCACAGGATATCAGGTATTTTTTTCTTGCAATTCCTCCTATAACAACAGTATCTAGTTCCGTTACCCAATATTTAAAAGGAACAAGAAGTGTCTCAGGCAAAGTGTCTCCGATATTCAAATTGAAATCGTATAAAATATCTTCATGTGGGTTATTAGGTAACCAAAAAAATATTTTTTTCTGTGCCGTATCTTGTCTTATTGCTCCTTTATAGGCGTAGGTGGGATATTGTGTTTCTAGTAAATAAACACTATATAATTTATGATATTGAATTGTATTTATACTGGTGTCTCCGTTTATGTAATATTGTACCGTGAAACAAAGATAAGTTGGTGGAGGGCAATTAATTTCATTATATCCTTGCACTTCCCACAACGCGTTGCTATCAGGGAAAGGAACATACTTTTGTGCTTTCAAGCTATTTATTAATAACCATAATAAAATTAAGGTGATTATCTTTTTCATTTTCCCAAGATTTAAATTATGAATTGATTCCTTTAACAAATTATTTCTAAAGTTAAAAAACAATTGACATATCTCAGTCATTTTTCCGAAATTTATACCCATTCCACTTAAGAAATAATGTTTCCGTTCTTGTATTGCCTTTAAAAATATAGCCGTTTCCTTCCGTTTGCCTGTTCGTCGGAGGCTCCCGGTCTCCGTCAACCTTTTCTTTCAGGCTCTTGTATAAATCATCTTAATCAATAAAATCAGATGAATCAGCGCCTGCCTAACGCAGCTAGGGTTCAGACAAAATAATAAAATCCAGGACTTTCATCATTTGGGTCTTCTAAAAACGCCTCCCCCTTCTTATTATAAATATTATTATCTACAATAAAAAATAGCAAGTTTCCATTCTTATCATGCACCACTTGCTGGGCAAACATTGGATGTTGACCTACATATACATCATCCATAATATAATGTGGATCGGTACTAGTGCCTGTATTAGTGGCTTGCAAATGAATTTCATCATGTGGGTTTCCAGGGATACTACCATAATAAAAATTATGCTTTGGGAGTGTCGTTACAATTGTACTTGATGGGTTGATGAAATTAAGCATTTTTGTACCAGTTGAAGGGTCTGTATCACCAGAGAATGGGAGTAACATGGCCTGATTTTGAGCAAATAATCCGCATGGAATTGTACATTTCAAGAAAAATATTGCAAAAAATACACACCAGAGTTTTTTAAATGATTTCATAATTTGAATTTTAATATAAAATTATTTTATTATTTTTGGTTGTCCTTTTTCCTGTAAATCGAATAATATAAAGTCCTAAGGGACTATTAGAAAGATCAATCATTATTTTGTTTTGAACTAAAGGATAAATTTCATTTTTATAAACTTCCATCCCTTGAAGGTTAAAAACTTGTATAGTTCCATTTCTATCGTTTATACCCTCCCATTGTATTGTAAATAATCCATCTGATGGATTTGGATATATTTTTAATAAACTATTTGTAGATATTATTTTTTCAAATCCTGCAACACCATTTTCGTCTGTTTTTATTAAATAAATGTCATAATTACTACCAAAACTATTTGTATATCCAGCTATAATGTATCCATTATCGATTGTTTGTTGCACAAAGCATCCCCAATCAGCTCCTGTATTTCCAAAGGTTTTTGTCCATTGCTCAATTCCATTTTCGTCAGTTTTAATTAAATATACATCTTTACCTCCTGCACCATAGCTTTCAGTCAAACCTGCTATTACAAAACCATCATCATTAGTTTGTATCAGTCCATAGCCCGCTTCATTATTTATACCTCCGTATGTATGAGCAAAAAGGGAATCACCATTTGCATCCACTTTTAATAATTTTATATCCGTTAAATTTGTTGAGTCTATTTGTGTACCTATTATTGCATATCCTCCGTCAACAGTTTTTATTATAGTTGTTCCATAAGATAAACCACCAGAAAATTTATATTTTTTTTCCCAAACCATGCCTCCGTTAGCATTTGTTTTAATAATTACCATATTCTTGTCTTCCGACATATCAAATCCAGATAGAATGTATCCTCCATCCAGGGTTTGTAATACAGAATACCCTGTATTAAATGCTGTTCCACCGAAAGTTTTTGTCCATAATGTATCACCTGTATCATCAGTTTTTATTAGGTATATACTTCCTGTACCTGTACCAAAGCTCATTGTAGCACCAACAATTATAAAACTATTATCATTACAAACATCGACACTATTTGCCCCATCATCATTAATTCCTCCATAAGTTTTAAACCATAAAGAGTCGCCGATGCTGTCAATCTTCATTAAAAAGGCATCAGATGCACCATCTCCAAAACTTGATGTTTCACCTGCTATTATGTAACAATTATTTAGGGTCTTTTTAATGTCATGAGGAGCATCCCAACCTATTCCTCCATAAGTTTTAGTCCATAATGTATCTCCATATTCATTTGTTTTTATAAAGTAAATATCATTACCTCCTGCACCATAACTACCTGGAATACCTGCTACCAAATATCCTCCATCATCCGTTTGTAACACACGGTTCCCATAATCATCAGCGATTCCTCCGTAATGCTTTTGAAACATTATCTGCGCATCCGCAACCTGCGATACCATAAAAAAAAGTATAAGTAAAAGTGTTTTTGTTTTCATAATTTTAAGATTTTGAAGTTGGTAAATTTATTCATTATTCGTTAAAAGTTATACCCTATTCCCTAATTATGCCTCCCCATTTCTATTATAAATATTATTATCCACAATAAAAAACAATAGATTACCATCTTTATCATGTACCACTTGCTGTGCAAACATGGGGTGCTGGCCGAGATATTTTTCATTCATGGAGGGTGTGGCATATTTCAATTGATCTTCATCGTGAGGATTTCCATGGTTGTAATAGTTCCCCAACACCCAGGCCTCAAAATCAAACCTTGGTAATGTCTGAACAACAGGGCTTCCGGGATTTGTGAAGTTTACCATTTTTGAACCTGTAGCAACCGGATAAGTGTCGCCTGGAAAAGGACGTAAAATGGATTGATTTTGAGCCAATATCTGGCTTTGAATAATAATGATTATTATCCATGCAATAAAAATAAATTTTGTTTTCATCTGACATTTATTTTTGAATGATTAATTTTGATGTGAATACTTTATCGTTCTTGATAATTATCAACAAATACAAATCATTTGAATAATTAGAAATATCTAAAGTTTGTTCGTTTTCAGAACCAAATGATTTATTCATTATCATTTTACCCGTAGAGTTGAAAATCTTAAGAAAACAAATTTCATTTGATATATTATTTTGTTTAATACTGAATATCCCTTTACAAGGGTTGGGATATATTAAAAAGTTCATGTTGTATGAGTTTTCATAAACTTTTGAAATGCCAAATTCATTCGTTTTAACAAGATATGCATTATGATCCGTACCAATTGTGATGCCGCCACAAGCAATGAAACCATTATCATTGGTTAAATATACCTCGTTACCATAAGAAAAATCAGTTCCGCCGAAATCGTGACACCACAGTGAATCACCATTAGCATTTGTTTTGATTAAAAATAGGTTTCCGCTTGTTTTCGTTTGCATGAGGTTATCAACCATTATCAATCCATCGAAAATGCTATCTTGTTTGCTAAATTTTAGTCCAGTATCATTTTTACCAGTCATTATAATCCCACCATCAGCAGTTAAGCATGCACTACCCCCATTCTGACTACCTTGTCCACCATAGCTTTTGAACCACAAAACAACACCATTTGTGTCTGTTTTTAACAAACACAGATCATATTCTCCATTAGGATATTTTATGCTTCCACTTATTACGTATCCGTAATCAGGTGTTATTATTATGGATGCACCATCAATATTCCCGGTCGGCCACGAATAAGTTTTTGACCAGATTGTATCTCCATTGGTATTGATTTTTATAAGATAAAACAACGATGGTACATCACCAGTTTTTCCACCAATTACGTATCCATTATTACTATTTTTAACTATACTACTCGCACTGCTACTACCAAGCCTATCATAAGATTTTGACCAGATTAAGCTCCCATTTCCATCAATCTTTAATATATATGCAGAAGAGAAGCTTGTTGTAAAAGTATGTGTATTGCCAACAATAACAAAAGAGCCATCAGGGTCTTCTATTATTGAAGTCCCTGTTTCACCCTGCAAACCTCCAAATGTTTTTGTCCAAAGTGTATCGCCAAACTGATCGGTTCTAACAATATAAACATCCTGTAACCCAGCTCCAAAACTTTCGGTATTACCTGAAACTACATATCCTCCATCTGAGGTTTGAATTACGTATATTCCAATATCCCAGAATGGACCTCCATAGTTTTTTGACCATAATAAATTACCATATTTGTCTGTTTTTATTAGGTAAACGTCATTGCTACCATTTCCATAGCTAAATGTCCCTCCAGTTATTATATAACCACTGTCTGATGTTTGTCGTACACACAGACCTTGATCACTTTGAGTACCTCCATAATTTTTTTCAAACATTATCTGCGCCCCCGCCATTTTCCAGATAAAAAGCACTGCAATAAATAAAATGATTTTCGATTTCATAATTAAAAGATTTTGTGTTTGGTAAATTTAATCATTATTCACTTATAGTTATTCACTTTTCACTAATAACGCCTCCCCTGTTGGGCCGAGGTTCCAACCTCGGTCTTTCTATTCCCTCAGGCTCTGCCTTCCTTTCAATATTATTTTTCATACCTATCTGTTTAACAAGTCCCATACTCACATTATTGGGCTCATATTTCATGCATTTATTTAAACAAAAAGCCTTCCCACCCCAATCAGGCGCCGGAAGGCTTTCCATATGTTTCACCAATAGATTTTTTATCATTGGTTTTTTAATGTTTTAATTACAGAACCTCAATCACATATTTCTCTCTTCTTCTATTTTCAAAATTAACTCACTAAAGATACTATTTTCAAACAACAAAAGTCAATTAATTTGCATTTTAATATTCATTTTATCTTTGCACCCTGCTTTGGCTCGGTCATTTCTGTCTTTTTAGGCCCTGCGTTCCATTCAATCATCCCAATCATTTACCCCTGTCACTTTATCCGCCCTTCCATTTAGAGCCACAGAAATCTTTTTCTTACTTCATCCGTCAGCCGACGGATTGGAGAAAAAAGGAAGAAAAAGATTTCTCGGTATAACATTGGCAAAGAAAAATGATTTTATTCCATCAATATTCAATTTCGAAATTCCATCCCAACTCCAAACTTTTGCACTGAGTGCAGTCGAAGTGTCAAACTTCTCTTTACCGTTAACTTCCCAAAACCTACCGTTAACTGATTCAAACCTACCGTTAACTGATTTAACCCACATTCACTTTCCATCTATTGTAATTTTATTCTCAAAAATATAAAACGCTCTGTTCTAAACGCATCATTTAAAATTTAAACCATAAAAAAAAATAGTTTATGAAAGAAACAGAATTAACTTTTACGATATTTCGTAAAATGGATGCAAAAATCAGTTGCAAAAACACCGGCACTCCCGCAGAATTTGCCTGCCATCTCGGCTGTTGTCCTCACACCCTCTACAATCATATCGACGAACTCAACAACATGCTGCGTCCCTTTGGTGTCGATTGTCACTACAACAAACGCATACTTTCCTATCAATATTCCGTTCCCGGCAGGTTCGAAATAGGTTGCAACTTCATCCGTGAATAATCCTGCCCTCACCAAATACTCCCCGACAGGGTGACTGTGTGCTGGATTTGGGCGTGGCAGTTCACCCCGTCTGTTTTTGATCGCCATAATATAACATATTTTTCAATTTGCTTATCAGTCCAACATCATCAAAATCATTTAATCAAATAAACCTGTCCCCTATGCGCAGCGTCGGGACCAGCGGTTCAGCCCTCCCTCACATTTCCCACTGCAACATTCTTTCATTGCACTGCAAAACCTCGTCATTCCACTGCAAATACCCGTCACCGTTTTCATTGAAAAACAATGATTAATGAATTAATTTTGCTTCATCAATGATTCTTCAAATGCTATTATAAATTTTTGACGACACTTTCAATTCAAACAAACCTTATGCATTCGTCACCCAATATCATTTGTTCTGAAAATTTAACTTCTGAAAACAACACAGGGAGTTGCCAACTGTTTTTCTCCTCCTTCACAAGCCTGTTCCTCCCTTATTATCTGTCCGGCTGTTCTCAAACCTCACATCCTTCCTGTAATAATTTTCTGTCAACAGCTTCTGCTTTTCCTGCTTTCAGCCATACTTATCTTTTCGGCCTTGTACCTTGTCTTTTTTACATCGACGCTCATCCTTTTCACACTTCACCTCGTCTTTCTTTCATTCATACCTGTCTTTTTCACTTTTCGCTTCGTCTTTCTTCCATGCGTCCTCATCCTTTTCACCTTGCGCTTCGTCTTACATCCATTCATACTTGTCCTTTTCACCTTGCACCTCGTCTTTCTTCCATTCGCACTCGTCTTTTTCGCCTTTCACCTTTTCTCTTCAACCTCAACACTCCTCTTTTTAACAATGATACTTGTCTGTACAATCCTTCACCATTTCAGAGCCTCTTCCAAAGTCTTCCAATAAATAATAATTCAATAATTACCAACCCTTTAAATTAAAATACTATGATAGCAATTTATGAACTCATGCTCGCAGCCCTTTACAGAGTAAAAAATGTTTGTCAACTCAACGATGCCGCCTTACTTCTCATTCCCGAAGCAGTTATCGAACGCGATCGTCTCGATAATATTATCATCCGGATCGAAGATGCGAAAGCTATTAATATGGCCGACCTGTCAAATATTGCTGTTAATAAAGAAATCATCCAAAAGATTATGGTCGATACGGTACATAGATTCGCCTTGCGTGCATCGGTCAAAGCCAATCAGATTAACAACACAGAACTCGAAGTGGCCTTGGGCATTCCGCGTTCAGCTATCACCGAAAACGATGATGCAGCTATGGCAACCAAATGCGAAGAACTCATGAAAATCATGAAAAACAACCTGCTTACCCTTACCAATCTCGAACAGGCTGACATCGATGCAATGGTTTTAGCCATTAAAAATTACAAAAATGTTTTGGCGGCTCCTAAAGATGCTGCCGAATTGCGAAAAGCACAAGGTACCGATGCCCTGGATGTATTATTTGTCGAATCTGATATTCCTAAAAACAATATTATCAAAATTTTTCATTCCTATCTGCCTGCCCAGGCTCATACAATGGATATTGCTGCCCGTATCGGAAAACCTATCGGGGCACGCTACACCTCTGTCGCCGTTCTCATTTTTGATGCCGTCGGCAAAATGCCGCTCAAAGGGGTCAAATGCACTATTACCGATGGCACGGATACTTTTGTAAAATCATCTACCTACAGAGGCTGGGTACGATACTATAGTCTGCCCAATGCTTTATGGTCGCTTACTATCGAATATCACGGCTACAAAACAGTTATTCACGAAAACATTGCAACCATCGAAAAGAAAATGGTTAGCCTTAAATTCGATCTGGAAAAAGAAACTACAGACACCGGCGATCCCGAAACAACAACAGGCATTATAGCAACAACCGTCTATCTTAAGGAAGGCGGCACGGCTCAGGGTGGCGTCCAGATATCCATTCCCGGATTAAACTATGTTAGCACCACCGACGAAGACGGCGAAGACTACTCCGACGAAAACCCTCCGGGCGACTATCCGGGCACGATCTTCTTCGAAGGCTACAAACTCATCACCTTCATCGCCACTGTCAAGGCAGGCCAAACCACCACACTCAAATTTTACCTCGAACCTGACGAAGAAAATCCTCCACAATAATCTTATCGGGGCAATTTTACCAGAAGGCTGCATCTGTAAGTTCACCCCCCTGCCATTACAAGGGTTGTATCGGGTTTAGGAATAATATAACCTTATTAATTAACCGCACTCTTAAAAGGCGATCCCTTCTGCAGCCTTCTGATAGCTATAAAAGATATACCTACCGACGCTCCGAGGGCTACGAATGAAAGTATGGCCAGTTCGGTCATTTCCTGCTGAAACAGAAAGAAATCGTACAATCCGTGAATAAAAACGGCTATGCCACATCCTAAAATCATATTCCATAAGGGGTACCTGGCAAATTTGGCTTTCCCTACAAAATATCCCATAAATATGGCACAAACCGCATGCAGGGGCACCGCCGTAAACATGGGCAACACAGCCGTGGCAGTGCCTTCGGTGGCCGCGTACATTACATTTTCGATGGTGGCAAAGCCCATCGATATCATTATGGAATAAACAATGCCGTCGAAGGGCTCATTAAATTCTTTTTTCGGGAAGGCATATACCCGCAGGAAGAAAAACTTGCTCATTTCTTCGGCTATCCCCACAACAAAAAAAGCATAGATAAGGGTTTTCAGCAGGTTCTGGTTTTCGTTCAGCCCCAGGCGTCCCAAACCCAGTTCTATTAGAATGGCGGGTACTATACTCAGCAATCCGAACAGAAAACAATTGCGCAGCAGGCGGAAAGGTTCTTTTTCGTATTTATCGCGGAAATAGATAAAAAACACTATCCCCACCCCGGGAGCTATGGCAAGCGGAATGGCAAGCAGCAGAATATTGGCAATTTGCATGAAGGGAAGTTTTTGCAAAGATAATTAAGATGGCAGAATAAAGAAGTCGACAATCCTCAATCAGCAGTCGGCAAAGTCCAAAGCCACAAGCCACAAATTCCAAATCAACTCACTCCAAACTATTTAACAATAAAACAATTTAGGCACAAGCCCCCTTACTCCCAACTCCCTGCTCCGACCTCCAAACTTCCTCCTAAAATTTTCTTCCCAAAAAATTCGTGCTTTTATAATTCAAAAAAGTTATTTTTGTAAAAAGAAAAAACACTTTTATGCATATAGCCATAGCAGGAAATATTGGATCAGGAAAAACAACCTTAACAGGCATTCTGGCCAAACACTTTAAGTGGGAACCACATTACGAAGATGTAGAAACCAATCCCTATCTGAATAGTTTTTATGAAGATATGCAGCGATGGTCCTTCAACCTTCAGATATATTTTCTCAACAGCAGGTTCCGTCAGATCGTGAAGATCCGCGAAAGCGGCAAAACTATTATTCAGGACCGCACCATCTACGAGGATGCGCATATTTTTGCACCCAACCTTCATACCATGGGTCTGATGAGCTCGAGGGATTTCGATAATTATAAATCGCTGTTCGACCTGATGGCCACCTTTATCAAACCTCCCGACCTGCTTATATACCTGAGAGCTGAGGTGCCTACCCTGGTGCGCCAGATTCAAAAACGAGGCCGCGATTACGAAAACTCCATCCGCATCGACTATCTCACCCGTCTGAACGAAAGATACGAAGCCTGGATATCGGCATACGATATCGGCAAACTGCTGATAGTGGATGTCGACGATAAAGATTTCGCCAACAATTCGGCCGACCTCGAAAAATTTATCGATAACATCAACGGTGAACTTTACGGTTTGTTTAAATAAACCGCTATGAACCTTGTCGGAATCATTCCTGCACGTTTTGCTTCCACCCGTTTTCCGGGAAAACCTTTGGTTGACATTCGTGGAAAGTCCATGATACAGCGTGTGTTTGAACAGGCAAAAAAAACAAAATCTCTGACAGAAGTTTATGTGGCTACCGACGATCAACGGATTTACGATCATGTAAAATCTTTTGGCGGGAATGTTATTATGACCTCGGCTCTGCACCGCACCGGAACCGAACGTTGCCGCGAAGTGATGACAAAATTGCAGACCGAAAATGTTTTGGCAGATGTAGCCATCAATATACAGGGCGACGAGCCCTTCATTCATCCCGAACAGATAGATTTGCTGGCTTCCTGCTTCAGCAATCCGGATATTCATATTGCTACCCTGATAAAAAAAATTAAGCATGCGGATGAACTGGCAAATCCGAATACCATCAAAGTTGTTGTCAACAAGTTAAACCATGCACTTTATTTTTCGCGCGCTGCCATACCTTACCTCCGCGATAAATATCATGAAACCTGGATCAACTTTCACACGTATTACAAACACATTGGTATTTATGCTTACCGGGCCGGTACGTTAAAGAATATAACCGCGTTACCGCAAGGTTCTTTGGAAGCAGCCGAATCGCTCGAACAACTCAGGTGGCTCGAAAACGGGTATGTGATACATACCGTTGAAACTGAATTTGAGAGCCATTCGGTGGATGTTCCCGAAGATCTTTTAAACCCGGATTTGTCGTTAGAAACGTAGTGAACTAATGACAAGTGCGTAAGCCAGTGTGTGGTATCCGGGTTAATCCCGATATAGTGATTGTTAGATTTTCTTTCAAGGCTTGTGTGTTGAAAATCTTACAAACACTTAGTCGCTGCGCAGCAGAAAATCGTCTATTAACGATTTTGGGTTAAAATTCGATACCCTTGTAGAAGATTGAGTTATTTTTATTAATTTAGCATCATTAAAACGCTGGATTTTTATTTATTCAAATGAATGTGCTTCAGTATATAAGCGAGTTGTTTTATCATCACGACTGTGTAATAGTTCCGGGATTTGGAGGTTTTATTGCCAACCCTGTTTCGGCCACCATTCACCCTCTGACCCATAGTTTTTCTCCACCGCGAAAAGAAATACTGTTCAACCCGGCCCTTACCACCAATGATGGAATTCTGGCAAATTATATTGCGGAGAAAGAAAATATCACTTATGCACATGCCGTTCACGAGATTCACAATTTTGTGGCAGAGACAAAAGCTGCTCTGGACAATGGAAATAAAGTCGGAGTTACCAAGGTCGGGACAATTTTCCTTGACGAACACTTGAATTATAATTTCAAACCCGATAAGGAAAATAACTATCTGCTGACTTCTTTTGGCCTTACTGAATTTACTTCTCCGGCCATTCAGCGCGAAGGTATTGAAAAACGCATTGAAAAGGCGTTCACCGGATCGAAGGGATTCAGTTCAGAAGGGAAAAAACAAAATTTGTTTGCCAAAGTGGCTATCATTTCTATTCCTGCTGCTGCAGTCTTTGTTTGGGGATTTCTGAATGTTGGCGTGATACAGGATGTATCGACCAATTATTCCAACCTGATTTCGATATTTTCGGGCGAATCTCAAAAAGAGATTAAAAATATTCCTTTCCATTTCAACCCCAGGATCAAAAGCCCCTTCACCAGCCAGGATGCATTTGATGTATCGGGCAAATACAATATTTTTCAGGAGCGCATCTCCAATTCGGTTATTTATCCCTGCCTCATTAGCAGCGATACAGTTAACGAAGCCAGCACAGCTGAGGAAAATGCAGGCCAGCCGGAAACTACCCTGAACTGTAAATTTTATATCATCGGCAGTTGTAATAAAAGCATAGAAAATGCAGAAAATTACAAGCAAAGCCTCATCAGCAAGGGTTATTCCAATGCCAATATCATTGAACCCACGGGCAAGGGACTGTACAAGGTTTTCATCAATTGTTTCGATAGCGAGGAAGCGGCTGTGGCCGCCATGAGCCAAATTCATACGGACATTAACCCCAATGCCTGGTTGTTGAAAATGTAATCGGAAGCATTCGTGGGAAAAGATAAACACAAGCGTTTCGCAGAGACTGCCACCTTTAAGAATTTTATTCAGCCATCGCAGTACTACCATACCGAAGACCATGCTCTGAAAGGCCGGTGGGGCTCCGGTTTTTTTAAGAACGACCATCCCATCATACTTGAACTGGGTTGCGGCAAGGGCGAATATACTGTGGGTCTGGCAAGCCGGTATCCTGAAAACAATTATATTGGTGTTGATATTAAAGGGGCCAGAATGTGGCGCGGTGCCAAAACAGCCCTTGAAAACGATATCAATAATGTGGGTTTTCTCAGGATACCTATCGGACAAATAGAACAGTTTTTCAGTAAAGACGAGGTCAGTGGTATCTGGATCACATTTCCCGATCCCCAGCCTCAGAAACCCAGGACCAACAAACGCCTTACCAGCCCCCGCTTTCTGGCACACTACGAAAAATTCCTTAAACCGGGCTCCATCATTCACTTGAAAACAGATAATGACCCCTTGTTCGACTATACCCTGGAGGTGATAGCGCAGCATGGCCATAAATTGTTGTTTGAGACACACGACCTGTATAAAACCGAACTTGATAATGAAGCCAGGCATATACAGACCTATTACGAGGCCATGTTTCTGGCACATGGAAAGAATATCTGCTATTTAACCTTCCAATTATAGACCGGCTTGGAAAAACCATCAGCCAACGAAGAATCGTTTTTCGATAAGGTGTACCAGGTGGCTCGCCTGATCCCTTATGGCCGCATCACCACTTACGGAGCCATTGCCGAATACCTTGGCACCAGAGGATCGGCGCGCATGGTGGGATGGGCTATGAACCAATCGCACAGCCAGAAAGAATATGTTCCGGCTCACCGGGTGGTAAACCGTAAAGGAATATTATCCGGGAAACATCATTTCGGCGGCAGCACAGTAATGCAACAGCTTCTGGAAAATGAAGGGATAATGGTGACAGACGATGTGATTCAGAATTTTGACAGACTATTCTGGAGCCCTTCAAAAAACCTTATATAGTCGATCCTTATTAACTCACTTTTTCCAGTTTCTGGTATCGGAAATTTGGATA
>CAYXXU010000088.1:0-17033 GCA_964469155.1 uncultured Bacteroidales bacterium | reverse complement strand
TGGCGAAGGTAAGAATAATTTTGTTATTGTGTAATTTATTAGTGGACTTAATGTATAATTGTGAACTTACTCAATCCGAAATTACTTCACTTTATAATGAGGGTTTATGTTCCCAGGCAAGTATTTTAACTCAGGACACTGTTACGCATACCGGCACACCTATTACAATGCCGATTTTAAATACCAGCTCATTGCAACCAAGCTGTAATATTATTTCCTACCAATTCGATTTGGCCTATAATCCTGCAAAATTGCAATATGTGAGTAATAATTTAACAGGTACCATAGCCGCAGGAGGCACTGTATTGGTAAATAGCTCCACCCCGGGCTTATTGCATGTAAGCTATATGAACACCACTCCGCTTTCGGGATCGGGGTCTATATTAAATTTACAATTCAATCCATTAACCATAGGAACATCACCCCTAACTATTACGAATTTCTTATATAATACCGATACAGTTACCAGCATTACCAATGGAAGTATCACGGCAATTGGTTTATATGGCGATATTGACACCAACGACTATGTTCAGGCTTACGATGCCGCTTTGGCGCTGCAATATTCCGTGGGTCTGGATCCTTTGCCATTATCCGACCCCTTGCCCTGGGAATACTGGCGCATTGTTGTCGGCAATGTCGATGGGGTCGGCTCGGTTACTGCCAATGATGCCTCTTTAATTTTACAACATTCTGCCGGATTGATTACAGATTTCCCGGTAGAAGTTGGTTTAAAAGCATTAGAAAACCCAATCGCCGACATCACAATTTCGCAGGACAATTACAACTTACTATTAACTTCTACAGGCGAATTGTACGGTTTAAATATTTACTCAAGCAATGGTAGTTTGGTAACAATGAACACTCCTGTAGTATTAGACCCGGATATGTTAAGCGCCACGAATATTGCAGGTAGTGCTTACAATATTGGCTTGTGTACAGCTTATTCGCCTGCCGACAACACAAACATTCTGAGAATACCTTTCACTTGTAATGGTAATGAAACTTTGACTTTCGATATGATAATCAATAAAAACATGGTTACAAAAACATTCAATGTTACCTGCCCTCAGGTTGGTATTACCGAAAATTCTGAACAATCCATAACTATATATCCCAATCCGGCCAATGATAAAATTGAAATATCCGGTGTAAACAATGGTACAATTGAGATAATTAATATGCATGGACAAATTGTAAAAACATTACACTGGTCTGATGCCCATAACACAATTGACATTTCAGGCCTTTCCATTGGGGTTTATTCAATGAAAATAAAATCAGACGAAGGAATAAGTGTAAAGAAATTTATCAAAGAATAACACTGAATCATAGTTTGCAGCTATTAGTTCAGTGTGATTTTTTATATTTCAATTAATATCAAATTTAAAAGGCTTATCCAAACGGGTAAGCCTTTTATTTAAAACTAAAACCTTATCAAAATTGTCCAAACTCCAAACTCCGGACTCTAAACTCCAAACTTCATACTCCTTAGTGTTACTTAGTGTTCTATGCCTGTCCCGTACGCGAAGTGTCGGGATGTCTAAGTGTATTTTTTCTTCAACTCCCAACTCCGCACTCCAAACTCCCAACTCCCAACTCTCCGCTCGCGCGGATTTAGCGCAGCGTAATCCGTGTGTTGCCTAATCTGTGTAATAATTCTCTGTGTCCCTCCGTGCTCTTAGTGTCTCCGTGGTTTCCTTTTCAACTGAGAACTAATTACAACTAATTACAATAAATGACCTCTAATGACTACTAATGACCATCAATGACAAATCCTAACTCCTACCCTATGGCAGCGTAGTAAACGACAATTCGGCCCCGTAGCCGGTTCCGGCGGTGGGGTTTTGCCTTACAATGGCGTAGGCCCTTACATAATACTTGGTGTTGGGCGTGAGGCCGGTTAGTTTACTGGTGAATTCCCACATATTTTGTCCGTTCACAGTGATATTATCGTTGATGGTAGGATGCGGGCTGGTTTTATAACATACGCCCCGGCTGGTAACATATTCGCCCTGATCGTTGGTAACAACACCTCCTGTCATTGCCGTGGTTTGCGTAATCTCTGTAATGGCAGTAGTAGTGACTTTAGGCACATTTTTTCCTTCTTTATTACAACCACTTGCCAATATGATTAAAAATGCTGAGCCCAACAAAAACGATACAATTGCTGTTTTTTTCATAACATGTTGAATTAAAAATGCGTAAAATTAAGAAAAATTATCCGCTTATTTTATGTTTTTAAAAAAATCTTCAACAATAGAGTATGAATAACTTTCTTAAAAACAGAACAAATTTAGCGGATTATTTAAAAATAATCAAAAAAATAAATAAAATTTACAAACTGAATCAGGGTAAAAATATTTTCGGGTGTATTAGTTATAAACCAAAACAAATTAATTTTACCCAAAAAAATTATACCCTATGAAAACATTAAAATTGATCAGTTTCTTAGCTATAATGGTTGCCTTAAGCACTTTTGCCTTTACTTCATGTAAAAAAGACAAGGGAAAAACCGACACCGAATCGATGCAGCAACTGGTTCAGGACGAAAATAAAATGGCTGCCTCAGACGATGACGCCATGAACGATGTAAACAGTGTTTTATCGGGAGGCGCCGGAAAAGCGCTGGACCTACTGCCCTGCCACGTAACGGTTGATTCTTCGAACATAATTGGTGATACGATCATTTATAATATCACCTTCAACGGACTGAACTGTGCCGGAACCCGTTTGCGCGTCGGTCAGGCCGAAGTAAAAAAGAATGTAGCAACCCATTGGACAGATGCCGGGGCCACGGTGTATGTTACTTACATTGATCTTGTGATCACCCGTGTTTCGGACAATGAATCGCTTACGCTGAACGGCACCAAGAAATTTGTAAATGTCAGCGGCGGCCGCATAGCCGACCTGGCCACCACTGCCACCTCGATAGTGCATCGTGCTTACGGAAGCCTGACGGCAACCTTTGACGATAATACCACCCGGGTGTGGAACCTCGCACGTCAGCGCACTTTCACCGGAACTCCCGGCAGCCTGATATGCAGTGTGGATGGTCTGGGTTCGGCCGGTGGCTACAGCGGACTGGTTGCCTGGGGCACCAACCGTCATGGCGAACAATTCTATACTCAGATTACCCAATCGGTGATCCACAAAGAAGCCTGCGGATGGGATCCCTGTGCCGGAGTAAAAGTGCACAGCATACCCGGCGACAACAAACAAGCCACCTTTACCGGTGGATTCGATAACGACGATCAGCCTGTTCCGGTAAGCAGTTCGACCTGCCCGACCAAATACCGTATCGATTGGGAAAAGAATGGCCACAGCGGCACCATATACAGATATCTTTAGCACAATTTGCTTATTTTGAAAAGAAAACGCTCCCGGTTTTGTGGGGGCGTTTTTTTTATCATCATTAAATAATCTGAGTTCGGTGTAAAAATGTTTTTTTTCAATGAATTATTTTATGTATTATTTTTTCTAAGTGAATCTTTGTGTTTTTGTGTCTTGGTGGCGAAATAAAAATGCCACAAAGGCTCTAAAACTCTAAGAACACACAAAGAATTTCAATGTAAGTTAATACTTTACTTAATAGTTCTTTAAAGACTTATGTTTAGAAAAACGTATGTCTGACTCACGGTAAATTCTATTTTTCATAAGTAAACAACAATGGTCATTTGTACAATAAAATCTTACTTTTGCCTTTAAGGTGTCCAGATTTTTTTCTGTTTACAATCCGATCATAACATACCTTAAACCTTCAGCCATTTTGAATCTTCCGATAAAATATTTTCTTCTTCTCCTGTTAATGACCGCTAAATTCTGCATCTTTGATGCTCCGGCCCAGTTGAATATCAATTATTATATGACCGATGGAAAGCAAAAAATTGAGAAGAATGATTATACAGGCGCCATTTCGGTATTCAGCAAAATAATAGAGAATGCACCTGAGAATTTTCAGGCCTATTTTTTCAGGGGCATTGCTAAAATGGAACTGGGCGACAAAGGGGGAGCCGCATCGGATTTTGAACAGGCCACGCTGATACATAATGGCTATAGTCCGGCATTCTATTACCTGGGAATCATAAAAACAGAAGAAAAGGATTATTATAACGCGATACTGAATTTCAACAAGGCCATTGCACTCAACAATATCAACACCGATTATTACAATGCCCGTGGATTTGCCCGAACGCAGGCCCTGGACAGCACCCATGCCCTCAGCGATTTTAACACCGCTCTGACGCTCGACCCCAATAATGTCAATGCACTGTTGAACCGCAGCATATTGAGCTTCGATTCGAAAAAATATAACGAGGCTCTGGCTGACTGCAATGCTGCGATCAGCAAAATGCCGAAAAACTACAATTCGTATATTTTAAGGGGGCAGATCAAAATTTTCTTATCCGATTCGATAGGCGCTAAACACGATTTCGAATATACCATTGCGCACGATTCGCAGAATGTGATTGCCTATTATTACCTGGCGGGATATTTTCATGATAAAGATGTTTACGACAGCGCCCTGTACAATTATTCGAAAGTGGTGGAATTGAATCCCTATAATGCTGAATGTTACTATAACCGGGCCAGCCTGGAGGCTCAGCATGAGCATTTTGCCGAGGCCCTTTCTGATTATTCGAAAGTGATAGCCTTGAACCCGAAAAATTTGTTTGCTTTTTTTTATCGCGCCAACGTAAAGCACCTTCTGAAAGACCACAAAGGGGCCATTGAAGATTACTCTACGGTGATCTCGCTGTATCCCACTTTTTATCATGCATACTACCTGCGTGCATCTGAATATGATGAAATAAAGAACTACCGGGCGTCGGAAACCGATAAAAAAATAGCCGCAATGCTGATGACCAACAACGATTCCATAAAGTACAGCATGGAAGAGATTGCTTCTTTCAAAAAATTATTTGAGTTCAGGTCGGACTTCGATAATACAGATACCACCCAGGGGAAGATGCAGTTCAAACCCCGCGAAATTGTTCTGAAACCGCAATTTAATATTTGTTTGGTGAAGCCAAATAAGGCAAGCGAATATCCGAAATTTAATGCTGAGATGGTCAGGTTGAACTCAATAAAAGATCCGGGCTACAATGTAGTGTTCAGTACCAGGAATATGTCCTTAGGTTTTGATGAAGTGGGTGCCCTTCAAGTCAGGATCGATTCAATGGGCGGGTCAGACCCTGTTTCTGATATCTATCCTTTATGGCGAAGTTTGCTTTCGTGTGCCCTGGTCAATTATAACAAAGCAATAACCTATGCTGAACAGATCGCAGATACCTCGAAATTTAGTTACCTGGCCTGGCTGATCAAAGGCAATCTGCATTTTGCTTTGGGTCAACAGGAGGAAAATGAACAAATGAACAATCAGTTATTTCTTTACAATAATACACCCGTCAACTCAAATTATTATTTACAGGCATTGCAGGATTATTCGGTATCTGTCAGCAAAAACGACAAATTCAGCCTGGGTTATTATAACCGGGCCTATGTGAAGGGTGTTCTTCAGGATTTTACCGGAGCCATTCTCGATTATTCCGTCAGCATTTTTTACGACAATACCTTTGCCGAAGCCTATTATAACCGGGGGGTGCTATACCTTTTTATGGGCAACAAGGAACAGGGCTGCAAAGATATGAGCAAAGCAGGAGAATTGGGGATAAAAGAATCTTACCATGTGCTGTACAAATATTGCAACCAATAGAAAGTTTATCCACGTTGACAAATCTGTTTAAAACCATCACCAGATGCTGCAAATAAGAAAAAAAATCAATCTGTTTTATTGATGAGTTTGTCATTATCGAGATACGAATCTTCGTTCATATCTACCCTGGGTTTCATAAATAAAACTTTAATAAAAAAATACAAAGTCAGAGCTGTAATGATAAACTCGGTGATGAGCATGAACCATAGTGCTGTTGTATTCATAATTATAATGTTCCTTCCTTTTTACGTTTGCGATAAGCAACCCAGATCAAATAACAAATAACCAAAAATAACGAAACCAGTAGAAGCCTCGACATGTCGATATAAAAAACATTGTTTATGAATTTGCCCGAATAAATGGCATCTCCGGTTTTTACGAGGTCACCTTTATTAACGAGTATTTTGTTTTCCGATGGAAATTCATAGGTTTTTACGCCATTATCAGTTTTTTTAATTGAAATAAAGTTTTTATTGTCAGCAGTATAGACAGAATCGACCATGCCATTGGTTTCCGAAAAATACTGATCAGCAAAATACGATTTGTTAGGGCCAATGTTTTGGTGGGTGATTTGAGCAATGATGCTTTCGTGATGCAGTTTCCATCCGGTAATGCTTACTTTACTCCAATCATCGTTTGCAGGGCGTATTAACGAAGCAAAGAAAACCACGATAAGAATTACCGGAGTCACAAACTTGATAATGTATTTAAAAACAACTGACACTTTCAAATCAGCCCCTCCCGTAATTTCTCCCCATCCCTTTTTCATGCCGAAAACCCATGCGAATAAAATGGATTCGAACATGGCAAACATCACAAGTGAGACAGTGCCTGCCCAATAATCATATTCGTCGAACACTCCTTTCTGAAAAAACAACACTGTGGGCAATCCCAGAACCAAAACCGCAAAACCAAAACCCATCGCTGCCCTCGATCGTCTCCATTTAAATTCGTCCATCAGGAAGGACATTACCGGCGTTCCCATCGCCAGGGAAGATGTGATGCCTGCAAAAAACAACAGACCGAAAAATGCTATACCGGCAATAGCAGCCAGCATAGGTCCCCATTGTTGAAATAAAAATGGCATGGTACGGAATCCCAATCCCAGGCCACCACTGGAAGTTAACTCGATAACTTTGTCGATTCCTAAATATCCGATGGAAATAGGGATGATAATGGCACTACCCAGCACTACTTCAACAAATTCGTTCATCCATCCTGCCGACATGGCATTCAGAGCAATATCATCTTTCTTTTTTACATAAGCGGCATAACATTGTACCGAGCCCTGTCCCAACGAAAGCGTGAAAAATATTTGCCCGGCAGCGGCCAGCCATACTTTCGGGTTGGCGAGCGATTGAAACTGTGGGGTCCATAAAAAATTTAACCCGACCGTTCCATCATTAATGGCTCCTTCGTGGCCAGCTTTTAGAAATATGGCTTTGATGGCCAGAAAGATTCCGAAAATTATTAATAAAGGCATGCCGATCTTGGCAACTTTTTCCACTCCTCCGCTCAGTCCGCGGCTTAAAACCCATGTGTTTAAAGCAAGGCAAAACAAGAAGAAAACGATGGCTTCAAAAGGAATTCCGGTTGTTGAGGTAAATATATTCAGATAATCATCGAAAAAAGCAGCCACACTATGCTGATCAAGTCCGCTGAAAGAACCCACTGCCGAATGATACACATACGACATGGTCCAGCTTTCGATATAGCAATAATAAGAGGCAATGGCAATATTTGAAAAAATACCAAATACTCCAATATACTTCCAAATCCAGGCCTTCGACATACGGTTAAAAGTAAATGGAGTGGTATGATGCCCAAACTGTCCTCCGTAACGTCCGGTCGACCATTCAATGAATAATAATGGCACACCCATCAAAAGGAAGCACACTAAATAGGGGATGATAAATGCTCCCCCGCCATTTTGAACTGCCTGAACCGGAAACCTTAAAAAATTACCAAGCCCGACAGCATTTCCGGCCATAGCCAGAATCAGGCCGACACGCGATCCCCATTTTAAGTTATTTGTACCCATAATTTTTCTCTCTTACGATGATTTGCAAAAATAAAAATGTACTGATGGCTGAAAAAATGGTGAAACATGAATTTTATTGTACAATAATAAAAAATAAAACGATTGGATAAAGAAATTATTTCGTTTTTTACAAAATTATGTTTCTGGCCAGTTTTCTGTATTTTTCAATCATTTCAGATATGGATGGGTATGTATTATTTAATATTTCATCAATTTCAATGTTGTCGAACCATCTCACTTCAGTGATTCCCTCTTTAATTTGTGGTCTACCTTTCCTGTCCTTTTTTATTATCATTTCAAACCATTCTGTTTGCTTTAGAAATCTTTTGCCATTCTCAGTATAGATGTGATAAGTCCGTCCTATTTGCGGCCCTATGTAAAGACCGGAAAGACCGGTTTCTTCCTTTACTTCCCTCAAAGATGTTTCTTGCACACTCTCTCCATCTTCCATTTTTCCTTTGGGGAGGTCCCATTTACCGTTTCGAAAAATAAATAACCACTTTCCGCTTTTATTTTTAACCAAACCTCCACCTGCAACAATACATCTGTAATCATCCTTTAATGCGCAGAAGGCTTCATCGGGATCAGGAGTCAAAATTAACAGATATTTTGCCTTTTCCTGCTTGATAAAAGCCCGGGCAATTCTTTTTATCTTATTTAGCAACGGGTGATAATAAACTAATTGATTTTCAGTACTACGTATATATGGTTTACTTTTCTTGAAAATTATCACTTTGTCGTTTATGTAAACTTTGTATTTTTGTGGCATGGAAAAAAATATTGATGTAGCACTGAAAACGGCAGAGTACTTATTGCAAATTAAAGCAATTAAACTCAATCTGCAAAATCCTTTTACCTGGGCATCGGGGTGGAAATCGCCAATTTATTGCGATAACCGTAAAACCTTATCCTATCCAAAAATTCGCACTTACATCCGTCAACAGTTTGCTGAATTGATTCGTGAGGAATTCGGAATTCCGGATGTTATTGCCGGAGTGGCCACAGGAGCTATTGCACAGGGAGCGCTTGTCGCGCAGGAACTGGGTTTGCCATTCGTTTATGTGCGTTCTGAACCTAAAAGCCATGGATTAACCAACCTGATCGAGGGGGTCGTTGAATCCGGACAATCAGTAGTCGTTATTGAAGATTTGATCTCGACGGGTGGCAGCAGTCTTAAAGCGGTGGAAGCATTACGCGAGGTTGGATGCGATGTAAAAGGCATGGTTGCAATTTTTACTTACGAATTTCCCAAAGCTACTGAAAGCTTTAAGAAAGCGCAATGCAGATTGGTAACTCTTTCCAACTATAGTGCATTGCTGCTTCAGGCCGTTGACAGTAAATTTATCAAGGAATCTGATATAGAACATTTATCCACCTGGCGCAAAGCACCCGAACTTTGGGGAAAATAGTAATATTATGTCAGATATAAAAAGCGAAAAAACAACAATCAATTGCCCTATGGGTAAAATTTACGGGTTTGTTTCCGATTTTAATAATTTTCAGAAACTCATGCCCGACCAGGTTTCCAACTGGCAATCTACCGGTGATACATGCTCTTTCAACATAAGCGGTATGGGAGCTCTGGCACTAAGAATCAAAGAAAAATTCCCTGAAACCAAAGTCGTTATTGTCCCCGACACAGGAACTAAGATACCTTTTACCTTTGAACTGATATGCAGTTTAAACCCCGTTTCAGACAAACAAACCTTGGCCGAGTTTGTATTTGATCATGAAATGCCTGCCATGATAAGCCTGATGGCATCACGACCCTTACAGAATATGGTGGATATTTTTGCGAAAAAACTAAAAGAATATTGCGAAAAACCGGGATTCTGATATTCCTGGGATCCTAAATCAGGAAAGTTATTTCTTTCAGATTGCATTCCAGTTTTCGGTTATCTGTAGTGACAATCTGTAGCCAACCGAATTCATTTACACCGGTAATAGTGGCAGTAATCTTATGTCCCTGGTAGATAAATTCCGAGGAATTCCCGAATCTGAACATCTCTTTAAGATACGCTTTGTCGATTTTTTCATGCTTATTGTCCGCTAACTGGACATATCTTTTATGGAACAAACAGAGGTAGGTATTTAAGAGATTCTCCCTATCTAATTCACGCTTGCTGAAATGAATTAATGATACAGCCATAGGTAAATTGTCCGGAAAATTAACCTGGTTCACATTAATACCAATACCAATTACTACCCAATTCAGATATGGGCCGATTACTGATGATTCAATTAAAATCCCTGCAACTTTTTTGTCACCGATGTAGATATCGTTTGGCCATTTTATAGACACTTTGTCATAAGGCAGCGTTTTTTTGATAAGATCATAAACAGATAAAGAAATGGCCTTATTCAGTTGAAACTGCCTCGAAGCTTTCAAAAAACCGGGAAAGCAGATCAGGCTGAAAGTAAGGTTACTGTTGGCCTCGCTCTCCCATTTGTTTTCCTGCATGCCCTTGCCGGCGGTTTGATGTGAAGCCACTATACAACAGGGATGAGTTATTTTATTTTCTGCCAATAAATTTTTGGCATAAGTGTTGGTTGAATCAATGCGGTTCAGACGGATAATTTCCATGAAACTAAAGTATTAGACCCATATTGACCAGAGGATGATAATTTGCCGGTTTCAGCACAATTATTCGAAACATTGAATATTATTGCTTAATTTTGCAAACTTATGAAAAAATACGAATGCCTGTAAAAAAGAAAATTAAAGAAGAAGCAGATATAACTGGTATTATTATAGAGGGTATCCTTGATAAGAAAGGTGAGAAGATCGTAAGCATTGATTTCTCAAACATTCACAATGCTATTTTTAAAGGATTTGTCATTTGCCATGGTAATTCACGTGTTCATGTAGAATCCATTGCTGATTCTGTTGAAGAACATGTACGGAAAAAATCCGGACTAAAACCATGGCATAAAGAAGGTGTAAGCAATGCCGAATGGATATTACTTGATTATGTTGATATGGTGGTTCATATTTTTCAGGAAAAGTTCAGAGATTTTTATCAGCTTGAGAATTTATGGGCTGACGCAGAAATTAAGTACATTGATGCAGAAAAATTATTAAAAAAAAAGGTGTTAAAATAAATGGCTAATCAACAAGATAAAAAAGGTTTACAGGGAAACGGGCCTAATCAAAAAAAGAAATTCAGTTTTTACTGGATCTATGCGGCGCTTGCCATTATTTTTATCGGGATGCAATTCTGGAATTGGGATGGAACCTCTACAAAAGAAATTACCTGGAACAAATTTGTAACCTTTCTGGAAAAACATCAGGTCGAAAAGATTGTGGTCGTTAATAAAGAGAAAGCACAAATCTATATCAAGCCGGAGGCCCTTGCCACCGATACGGCTTTTAAGGATATAAGCCAGAAAAAAGGGATAGGAACCAGTAAGGTCAATAAAGGTCCTCACTTCGAGTTCGAAATTCTTTCTTCCGAAAACTTCGAAGCAAAAGTCAGGGACGTTGAGAAAAAAATATTTACAAAGGATACTGCTGAAGCAAAAACATTGGCTGAAAAACAAGCTATAATTAAAAAGGAACAGGCCATTGATATAATACCGGAAACACAGCGCAACTGGGGCGGAGACATTCTGAGTTGGATATTGTTGCCGGTAATAATGATAGTAGTCTTTCTGGTTATCATGCGTGTGATGGGTAGGGGGGCCGGTGGTTCGCAAATTTTTAATGTGGGTAAATCGAAAGCACAGTTGTTCGATAAAAACACCAGCAGTTCCATTACCTTTAATGATGTGGCTGGTTTGGAGGAAGCGAAAGTAGAAATAATGGAAATTGTCGACTTTCTGAAGGACCCAAAGAAGTATACCACCCTGGGAGGTAAGATACCCAAAGGTGCCTTATTGGTTGGCCCTCCGGGTACCGGAAAAACCTTATTGGCAAAAGCTGTTGCCGGTGAAGCTAAAGTACCTTTCTTTTCATTATCGGGTTCCGATTTTGTCGAAATGTTTGTGGGAGTGGGGGCCTCAAGGGTGCGCGATTTGTTTAAAACCGCAAAAGAAAAAGCACCTTGTATTGTATTTATCGACGAAATCGATGCAATTGGACGTGCCCGAGGAAAAAATCCTATGAATGGTGCCAACGATGAAAGAGAGAATACTTTGAATCAGTTGCTCACCGAAATGGATGGCTTTTCGAGTAATGTCGGTGTAATTATTCTGGCAGCTACCAACCGTGCTGATATTCTCGACAGAGCACTCTTGCGTGCCGGTCGTTTCGATCGGCAAATTCATGTGGAACTCCCCGATCTGGAAGAACGTAAAGCCATTTTTAAAGTGCACATGAAACCGCTGACCCTATCGCCTGAAATGGATATTGATTTTCTTGCCCGGCAAACTCCCGGTTTTTCGGGAGCTGATATTGCTAATGTCTGCAACGAATCTGCCCTCATTGCGGCACGCAAGGATAAGAAAATAATCGAAAAGCAGGATTTTCTCGATGCAATCGATCGTATAGTAGGTGGTCTCGAAAAAAGAAGTAAGATCATCTCCCTTCATGAAAAAAAGGTGATTGCTTATCATGAAGCCGGACATGCCTCCATCAGTTGGCTGGTCGAACATGCCGCTCCTTTGGTTAAAGTAACTATTATCCCACGTGGAAAAGCATTGGGTGCCGCATGGTATTTGCCCGAAGAACGTCAGATCACCACGGAAGAACAAATGCTCGACGAAATGTGTGCCATTTTGGGTGGCCGCGCTTCCGAAGATATTAATTTCGGGAAAGTTTCTACAGGGGCATTGAACGACCTCGAAAGGGTCACCAAACAGGCATATTCCATGGTGGTTTATTTCGGTCTAAACAAAAAGCTTGGAAATATCAGTTATTACGATTCTACCGGTCAGCAGGAATACTCGCTCACCAAACCCTATAGTGAAAATACGGCTGAAATTATCGATATCGAAGTGGGTAAAATCATTGAGATAGCCTATGCAAGAGCCAGAAAGATCATTGAAGAAAATAAAGATAAAGTTGATGAATTGGCTCATCTGTTGCTCGAAAAAGAGGTGATTTTCCGCGAAGATGTGGAAAGAATATTCGGAAAACGTCCCTATGACGATCAGAAACAAATGGATGAAGATGCACGCGAAATAGGGTTTACAATTAGAACAACCAAACAGAATGAAAAGGATGCTCAGGAAACTGAGAATGCTGAGAATGAGAAAAAAGATAAGGTAGAGGATACACCTTCTGAACCCAAAGTGGCAGAATTGGTCGATCCTGAACCTCCAACTCAATAATTAAGCACAAAACAGAATCATTTATGGATGAATCAACTTCACGGGAAAAAGTGCTGAAAAATGTCCGAAATGCAGGAATATATCAGGCAGAATGTCCCTATACAGATATTGATTTTACGTCAAATGTTTTTAAAGAATCAGGCGAATCGCTCGATATAACCTTTGCAGAGGCTTTTACCAAAATTGCTGGTAAATTCATGTATTGCGAGAACAGGAAAGATTTTCTCGAAACGTTCAGAATTCTCGCCATCAATCAAAACTGGAACAAACTCTATTGTTTTGAAGATAGCGTCAAACAATTACTCATCGATTCAGGCGTGTTGTTTTACGACGATCGTTCCACCATCACCGATGCCAAGCAGGGAGTCACATCATGCGAATACCTGATAGCGCGTCTCGGAAGCATCATGGTGTCGTCGGCGCAGGCATCGGGCCGCAGGCTGATTGTTTACCCTGATGTGCATATTGTGTTGGCTTATACTTCGCAATTGCTGCCCGATCTGCCCGAAGCCCTTACCGCCATTCTGAACAAATATGGCAAAGACCTGCCCTCACTCATCTCCGTAATTTCCGGCCCCAGCCGAACTGCCGACATCGAAAAAACACTGGTTATGGGAGCCCACGGCCCCCGGGAACTTTATTTATTCATGATTGATGATACTGCGGTTTAATCATGGATAACGATTGGGTTAAGATATACGAAAGCGGCAAGCAATACGAGATAGAAATTATCAGTGGTTTGCTCGAAGAAAATGAAATTGAAACAGTCATAATGAACAAACAGGATTCGGTGTATTTATTCGGCGAATATGAACTCTATGTGAAACGCGAAGAAATTCTGAAAGCCAAAACCCTTATCCAGAACATCGACCAGTGAAAAATATTATTACCCGCACCGCTACCGGAATCGTTTTCATTGCCATCATTTTTGGATCCATCTGCATCAGTGTGTATACTTTTCTACTGGTATTTCTGCTGATCAGTATTTTGGGATTAACCGAGTTTTACAAACTTGCCGAAACCGAAACCATAAAACCCCAGCGCCTCCCCGGTATCATTTTCGGAAGCATTCTTTTTATTTCTTTCGCTTTATTTGCTCATGCATTGATTGATTCAAAATGGATAGCCCTCAATCTGTTTTTTGCGTTTCTTATATTCATCATAGAGATGTACCGGAAAAAAGAAAATCCTTTTGGCAACATTGCTTATACCTTGTTGGGGGTATTTTATATCGCCTTGCCCCTGGCCATTTTAAACTTGTATTTCAGTCCCTTTCATTTCCGCGGAGAGTTCAATACCCATATCCTTATAGGGTTCTTTTCCATCACATGGCTGGTCGATACCGCTGCCTATCTGTCAGGTATGGCTTTTGGCCGTCACCGTCTGTTCGAACGTCTTTCACCTAAAAAAAGCTGGGAGGGAAGCATTGGGGGCTTTCTGATGGGCATCCTTTCGGCCTGGATCATTTCATTGATCTTTAAAGATCTGTTGTTCTACCATTGGGCCATCATTGCCATCATTATTACCGTGGCCGGAGGCTTTGGCGACCTGGTGGAATCCATGTTCAAACGCAGTGTCAACATCAAAGATACCGGGTCCATTCTGCCGGGGCATGGTGGTATTCTTGACCGTTTCGATGGTGTGCTGTTTTCTGCACCCCTCGTTTACCTATATATCTATTGTTTTATAACCCATCCATCATGAAAATTCACAAAGAAGGTTACGGTACCATTTTTATTAGTTTATTCATCTTCCTGCTCATAAATATTCCCCTGTATTTTTATGCTCATTTTTATTTATGGGTAAACCTCGTCGTGCTTTCAATCACCCTGGTGCTTTTGGCCATCGTGATACGTTTTTTCAGGGAACCTAACCGCCAGTTGACTTACGACGATCAGGCCATCGTTAGTGGCGCGGATGGTACTGTCGTTGCCATTGAGGAGGTGATGGAAGAGCGTTTTCTGAACGAAAAACGCATTCAGATATCTGTTTTCATGTCGCTGCACAATGTTCATATAAACTGGTTTCCGGTAAGCGGAAAAGTGATCAAGGACGATTATTATTCAGGCCGGTATTTCCTGGCCCGCAAACCCAAATCATCCTTTCTAAACGAGCATACTACGGTGATCATTCAGCCCGAAGGACATAAAGAATCTATTCTGATCCGACAGATCGCCGGTTTTGTTGCCCGCCGCATAGTATGCCATGCTACCGAAGGTCTCGATGCCAAACAATCTACCCAGTTGGGATTTATTAAATTCGGTTCACGAGTCGATATTTTGCTCCCTATGAATACCGAAGTTCTCGTTAAGATCAACGATAAAGTGAAGGGTGGTATTACCCGTATTGCACGTTTTCAGGATTAGTTCTTGTCAATCTGCTGTCTTCAGTCCTCAATCTGCATCGTGGCTGACTGCTTGCTGCTGATTTGCCGACTGCCGACTGAAGACTGCCGACTTTGCTACTCATAAGATCCTCATCATTTCCCCCATCCCTGCTATCTCGAACGTAAACACCTCCTGATGCGCCGCACGCCGGGGATTAAAATACACCTGGTCAATTCCGGCATTTCTGGCACCCAGCAGGTCCACCTCAATATCGTCGCCTATCATAAGGCATTGGGCTGCTTCAGCCCCTATCACCCGCAGAGCATAATCGAAAATGGCCTTATCGGGTTTCTTGGCCCCGGCATCTTCCGAAATAATGATATGTGTGAAAAATTTCCTCAGGCCGGCATGTTCCAGTTTCGTAAACTGCACCTCCGAAAAACCATTGGTGATAATGTGCAGCCTGTATCGCGCTGCAAGATACTCCAACGCCTCATGCGTTCCTTCGAAAACTCCCGTTCGTGTGGGCAGTATCTCCAGGTATTTCGCCGAGAAACTGGCTGCGGTATCGGCTTCCCTCACTCCAAAATCAATCAGCGCATCAGCAAACCGTTTCACCATCAGTTCCTGCTTTTCTATCTCATTCCTGCGATACAGTTCCCACAGTTTCAGGTTGTGGGCCTCATACACCCGGTGAAAGGCATCAAAATCCCCTATGCCTTTCCCTTTCAGGTCCAGCAGCCCATATATCTCGCGTATGGTGCTTTCCGAGTTGCGCTCAAAATCCCATATCGTCTTATCCAGGTCGAACAGCAGGTGTTTGTATTTTTTTGTCATGGGTGCAAAAGTAGGAAAAAATAGGAAGTGTGGAGTGACTAGAGTTGGGAGTTTGAGGAGTTGTAACACAGAGATTCACAGAGAAAACACGGAGTTTCACAGAGAAAATAGCTACAGATAATTGTTTGCCACAGATTATTCACAATATTGTATTATTTCAATCGTGTTCATGAGGTCGCTACGCTCTGTTCGCAGATTAAAATTAAAAAGAAGAAATTAGCACAGAGGGGTTCGAAGTAAACTTCGAACGACTGAAACAGCCCCAACGGGGCGGCATTATTTTGTGGATTGGGGTTTTTATCCGTAGCACGGCTTGAAGCCGTTCTACGGATTATAAATTGGGGGTAAAAAGGGGGTGGAAAATTAAGCCATTTTTCGTAAAGCATTAATTAATAAATTGTTAGATTGCAAAACATTGCTGTCAGCAGGCAAAACGTGACTATCGACTGTCAAAACGCGACCATCGACTGCCAAAACGCAACCATCGAATGTCAAAACGCGACCATCGACTGTCAAAACGTGACCATCGACTGCCAAAACGTGACCATCGACTGCCAAAACGTGACCATTGACTGCCAAAACGTGACCATCGACTGCCAAAACGTAACCATCGACTGCCAAAACGCGACCATCAGGAGGGAAAACGTTTTAGGGAGAAGATAAGGTTGGGGAGGGTGGAAATGAATCTTTGAATCGATTATTTAATGAATAGGTTTTAAGTGCGTAATTTAATTGTTAACATTCGGAAGACAAAATACAGAACTTAATGAGTAAGTTTTATAAAGAAGGCTCTATTCTAAGATAAGTATGAAATATGTTATCTTTGTCAGAAATAATAGGA
>CAYXXU010000087.1:0-17392 GCA_964469155.1 uncultured Bacteroidales bacterium | reverse complement strand
GCGACGGCGAACAAAGCAGGGATTTTACATTTGTTTCCAATGTGGTGAACGGCAATATCCTGGCCGCAACCACGCCGGGCATAGCAGGCATTGCCGTAAACTGCGCCTGCCACGGACAAATCACACTCAACTATCTTGTAAAAAAGATTAACGAAATTTTAGGTAAAAAAATCAAACCCGAATACGCCGCCCCCAAACCGGGAGACATAAAACATTCATTTGCCGCCATTGAAGCTGCCGAAAAATATCTGGGCTACAAACCCATTGTTTTTTTCGATGACGGGCTGTTAAAGACGATTAATTGGTACAAAAGCATGTCTACAGAATAAGTGTGATTTTTTCGTAACCTATTATTAATAATTTATATTTTTTACCTTGAGCATAGAATAACAAACGTTGAAGAAAACATTCTAAAACAGAATCATCTCATATCTTGTTGATGACCAGACTTATAAATAACTTATGACTAAAAAAATAATTCATCTCATTGCGGCCGCGCGACCCAATTTCATGAAAATTGCGCCACTTTATCATTCACTCGTGCAACAGAAGTGGGCACATCCTGTGATTGTACATACTGGCCAACATTACGACATGAACATGTCAGACGCTTTTTTTCGGGATTTGAACCTGCCTGCACCACACATTCATCTTGATGTGGGAAGTGGCACGCATGCAGAACAGACTGGGCATGTCATGATCGCCTACGAAAAAATTCTTTTATCAGCACTCCCAGATCTGGTGGTTGTCGTGGGAGATGTCAACTCAACCGTTGCCTGTAGTTTAACCGCAGTCAAACTTGGTTTGAAAGTAGCACATCTGGAGGCAGGATTACGTTCTTTTGATCGCACAATGCCAGAAGAAATCAATCGAATCATTACAGATGCAATTGCCGATTATCTGTGGACACCGTCCGTAGATGCTGATGAAAACCTCAAGCATGAAGGAGTTGAACCGACAAAGATTACAATGGTGGGAAACATCATGATTGATTCGCTTGTTATGATGACGACTGCGATTCAAAAAGAAACAACGCGTGAAAAAATGGGTTTAGTTGATAAAAAATATGGTGTAGTAACCCTTCATAGGCCATCCAATGTCGATGATCAAAATATTCTATCTCATCTTTGTAACTCGCTCATTCGTTTATCAAAGGAAACAATTCTAGTGTTTCCCATACATCCGCGTACAGCAAAAAATCTCCGTCGATTCTTTCTGTATGAAAATCTTGCAAACGCTCCAAGGATGATCTTAACTGACCCGCTAGGATACAAATCTTTTATGAACTTAATATTCGGTTGCAAGTTCGTGATAACTGATTCGGGGGGACTTCAAGAAGAAACGACATACCTAAAAATACCCTGTCTGACCTTACGACCTAACACAGAACGACCTGTAACAATAACACAAGGGACAAATAAGTTGAGTACACCAGACAGGATTGAGGCTGACCTGAAAGAGACAATTGAAAAAGATTGCAAAACACCACCGCTATTTTGGGATGGTAAAACAGCTAAAAGGGTTGTTGAATCTATAAAAGCAGTTTTGGAGGATTAATTTAACTATGATTCAGGCACTTGTAAAAAAAGGGCGGGTTTTGGCAGAAAAAGTACCAGCACCACAGGTATCTTCTGGTTCTGTCCTAATTAAAGTAGCCATCAGCTGTATCTCGGCTGGAACAGAGATAAGTGGTGTTCAAGGTAGCGGCAAGTCTCTTATAAAGCGTGCCCTTGCACAACCCGATAATGTAAAAAAAGTCATTAATATGATACGTTCTGATAGCATAGCAAAGGCATATGCCACTGTGAGGGGTAAACTTGAAGCCGAATCAGTTACAGGGTATTCTATTAGTGGTGTTGTCATAGCAGTGGGTGAAAATGTGCGCCGTTTTCAGGTTGGTGACCATGTTGCAGCAGCAGGCGCTGGATATGCGAACCATGCAGAATATGTTGATGTTCCTGAAAACCTTGTAATGAAGCTTCCCCATAGCATGGATTTCAAGGCGGCCTCCACGGTGGCAATTGGTGGCATTGCAATGCAGGGCATTCGCCGAGCTGATTTGCATCTTGGAGAGCACACTGTGGTTGTCGGCGCCGGGATTCTCGGTTTGTTGACGGTGCAGATGCTCAGAATCTCTGGCACAAGGGTAGCTGCCATCGACCTTGATGAAAACAGACTGAAAATTGCGCAAAAGATGGGGGCTGAACTCATCTTAAATCCCGTATCTGAAAACGCAGTAGATATAATTCAGAACTGGACAGGTGCTCACGGAGCAGACGCCGTGATCTTTACGGCCGCAACATCAAGCAGCGAACCATTGTCGCAGAGTTTTCAGATGTGCAAACGCAAAGGGCGAGTAGTCCTAGTCGGCGTCTCAGGTATGGAAATAATGCGTGAGGACCTATACAAAAAAGAGTTAGATTTCTTAATATCCACATCCTACGGTCCTGGACGATATGACAAAAGCTATGAGGAAAAGGGATTTGACTATCCGTACGCTTACGTGCGCTGGACAGAGCATCGTAATATGGCGGAGTATCTCCGGCTGGTTCATCAAAGCGCTATAAGTTTGGATAATCTTATCAGTGCTGTCTATCCCATAGCACGGGTTACCGAGGCTTTTGAATCACTCCAGCAACCACTCAATAAGCCTTTGATGGTTCTGCTCGACTATGGAAACATAGAGAATGAAAAAATAGAGGATTACGAATGGCATAAAAAAAATGTTTCAATATCAACATCACCAATCCAAAAAAACATAGTCAAAATTGCGTTGATCGGTGCTGGCAGTTTTGCAACCAATATGCATCTGCCCAATATTGAAAAGCTCTCAGATAAGTTCCGATTGCATTGCGTAGTTAATCGCACTGGACTGAGGGCGAAAACCATTGCGCAGCAGTATAAGGCCAGCTATGCAACGACAGATTATCAGGATGTCTTAAAAGACAAAGATGTCGATTTGATTCTTATTGCCACACGACATGACAGCCATGCAGAATTGGCTTTACAGGCACTACAGGCCGGCAAGCATGTGTTTGTCGAAAAACCCCTCGCAACAACACCGGCAGGTCTGGATGCCATAATGGCTTTCTATGCTGACGGAACAGAAAATAAGCCAGTTCTCTTCACCGGCTTCAATCGTAGATTCAGCAGTTACGCGCAGGAAATAAAGAAGCATACTGACAAACGAATTAATCCATTGTTTATTCATTATCGCATGAATGCTGGTTATATCCCACTTGATCATTGGGTACATGAATATGGTGGCAGGATTATCGGTGAGGCATGTCACATCATTGACCTCATGACGTTTTTGACAGGAAGCCGAATAAAAGCCGTCAGCGTTGATTCTCTTATTCCTGTAAACAACAAATTCCGCACTTCCGACAATAAGGCGATCACACTTACCTATCAAGATGGTTCTATTGCAACAATCCACTACTTTGCAGTTGGCAGCAAAGAATATTCTAAAGAATATATGGAAGTTCATTTCGATGAGAAAAGTATTGCATTGGATGATTATAGATTACTAAAGGGGTTTAGCTTGAAAGTTAACGAAATCATTACAGCTAGAAGTCAAAAAGGACATTTTGAAGAATTGGAAGTCCTATACGCGACACTTTCTTCACAGGAAAAACGGTGGCCTATTCCCTTGGAAAGTATGGTTGAAACCACGAAAGTAACTTTTGAGGTGGAACGATCATAACAGGTATGATTTGGTAAGAATATCATTGATAGAAAAGCCCTTTAAAAATGCTCAATAGATCGACGAAAAAAAACGGAATTTGAACATTACAAGACAACCACGCCAGAAATTCAAGCAACTTGTTTCACGGCTTATTTCTCTTAAAAAAAGCAAGTTTACTCGAAATGTTACAATCGTTGCTTCAGGGACTGCTGCCGCGCAAGCCATCAGCATGGCTTTTTCACCAGTTATTACAAGGCTTTATGGAGCAGAAGCATTTGGTGTTCTGGGTGTTTTTTTAGCAATGATTTCCATTATGATACCGATTGCCTCTCTAAGCTATACAACAGCGATTGTGCTCCCTCCTAAAGACAATGATTCTTTTGGACTTCTAAAACTTGCGACTATGATTGCTCTATGTTTGTCAATCATAGTCACAGTTATTTTGCTAATGTTCAAAGAACCGGTTGTAAAATTATTTCGGATCGAAGCGATCGCACCTTATATACTATTAATCCCTCTGGTAATGTTTCTTGCAGCTTGTGAACAAGGTTTCACGCAATGGCTTTTCAGAAAAAATAAGTTTAAAATTACAGCTAAAATAGCTATCATTCAAGCTATTACAGTAGGTATCACTAAAAGTGGTTTGGGTGTTTTTTGGCCTACAGCAAGGATTTTAGTTTTTCTGACAACGCTCGGTCATGCTCTCAATACAACGCTACTAGCCATAAGTACAAAAAACATCTTACCGACTAAAGGAAATGAAGAAGTAACAGAGAACAGAAATGCCCTTCGATACTATAAAGAATTAGCTCTAAAATACCATGACTTTCCCTTATACCGTGCTCCGCAGACTTTTTTAAATGCAATATCCCAAAGTCTTCCTGTAATACTTCTTTCCAGTTTATTTGGTCCGTCCGCCGCAGGATTTTATGCGATAGGCAACAGAGTAATGGGCATGCCCATCAGCCTTGTCGGGCAATCGGTGGCTAATGTTTTTTATCCGCGGATCGCATCCGCTGCACAGAGCAAAGAAAATATTCAATCAATGATTATTCGCGCAACTCTGGGCTTGGGAGCAATAGCGTTTATACCTTTTGCTACTGTGTTTGTTTTCGGTCCTCAGTTGTTCGGCTTTGTATTTGGCCATGATTGGATAATGGCAGGTGAATATGCCCGTTGGATGGGTGTATGGCTGTTTTTTTTACTTATAAACAGACCATCTATTAACGCAATACCGGTTCTGGATATGCAAAAGGAGTTGTTACTATTTGAAATATTTACTATTACATCACGCATAGTTGCTATAATGGCAGGATTCTATCTTTTCAACAGTGATTTAGCTGCTGTAATATTATATTCTCTCTTAGGTGCTTTTTTAAATATTCTTATTATAGCATATGTTATTTTAATGAGTTCCAGGGTAACTTCTCGATGACCATTTCAATATATGGAGTATTATGAAGATTGCTTTTACAGGCGATGTTTATCTGGCAGATGCGATGGACAGTCCGAAAGTGGATCATGACCTATGCACAAGGCTATCATCGTGTGACCATATTGTGGCAAATTTGGAAGGCCCAATAACTAGCATACATGCCCCGATTATTAAAACCGGGCCTGTTATGAAACAGACAAAGGCAGTGCTAAAGCTTTTTGATACCCTAAATATCGACATAGTCGGACTGGCAAATAATCATATTGCTGATCATGGTTCAAAAGGGATTAGCGAAACAATTCAAACGCTCAGTAAACATAATCTATCTTATGCCGGTGCCGGCTTATCTATAAAACAAATTTATAATCCAATTCAAATTGCCGAAAATGACATAAATATTTCATTGATATTTGCCGCAGAGAATGGGTTCGGATGCTTAACAGATTTTTCAGACAATGAAATAGGTTATGCGTGGATTTTTCATAAAGAGTTCAACAAAATACTTAAGCAAGCCATCTCGGAAAGTAACTTTGTTATTGTATATATTCATGCGGGTGTTGAACATATTGATCGTCCTTTGCCACAATGGCGAAAGGTATTTCATAGTTTAATTGATTCAGGGGTTCATGCGGTCATTGCTCATCATCCTCATTTAACGCAAGGCATAGAAATATATAAGAATGCTCCCATTTTTTATAGCATAGGTAATTTTTATTTTAATGAACCAATGGCCATGCAACACTGGTATCATTCGCAAGTACCAATGCTAATTTTAGAAAAAAACAAAAGCGTAAGATATGAACTGCTACACTCCCATTTTGGACTTGAATCTGGCGGTCATATCACTATGGTTAACTCTTCCTGGGGTAATGAACGTACAGAAAGGCTTTCGTGTGAACTGGTTTCCCATGTTTACGATCATCTGATAGCTAATGATTTAAAATATTTATGGCAGACAAGATATGGAAATAGTTTTGATCTATCGATCAATGCTTTCAAATCAGCCAGGTCCTTTTTAAGTACAATAAAAAGGGTGGTGCTTGAAATAGGGGGACAGGGGCAGTGGAAACGCAACCCTGAACGTCTTGAAGCCTTAGTTGAAATTGAGTCGCATCGGTGGGCTATCGCTGAATTTATGAGAAATATCAAGCATGATGAGGGATAATAAGGAGCAATATATTAGGATCAAAAATTAAAGGAAACTTTAAAATTTATATTTTTTCGATACCTTTCATATTACCGTAAAGGTTGTCTTTTTTAAACAGCTAAATGTTTTATCTAAAATTAACAAATTGGGATGAATTAAAATGAGTGATTTCTTCCTTGACTTCAGAGATCGAAGTAAAAGAGATATTCTTAAAGTTTGCAACAATATGAAGTATTATAATGACATGACTATATCAAAGCTTGAAACAGAGAAATATAGCATCATCATTAGCAGGGCCGACAGTTTAGAAATTTGGGGGCCATATACATCACCTGATCAAAGCATTTCGGTATTTTTAACAGGGCGGATCGCCATGGACAGGGCACAATGGGAAAAAGCTGCTGATGTGCCAGGGGTTGGTGGGTTGGCCTGTAAGGCAATTTATCAAATGTACCAAGATGAAAAAGTAAAATGTTTTTCCAAACTAAACGGTAACTTTGTTGTTATTATTTCAGACCATAAATTAAGTAAATGCTTTATTTGCATTGATAGATGCGGCATGGTTATGTGTTTCGCATCAGGTATGCAAAATGGTAAAATCGTTTTAAGTAGCAATCCTGATTTGATAGCAAGCACAATAAGTGGTGAATCCAATTTAGACCTCACTTCTATGTCGGAATTCTTAGTTACGGGACGTGTTTCATTTCCTCATACATATTATAAAGATATTAAAGCATTAGATTATGGATCGATTCATACAATTGATTTCAATAAAATAATCCCCCAATATGAACCAATAATTAAGTACTACTCATTTCATTTTAACATAGATAGAACGAGTGAAATGGATCTTGCCAAGCAGCTTGGGAATTCATTTAACAAAGCATTAGAAAAAAGAACAGCACCTATGTTTGGAAAAACAGCGATTTCTTTAAGTGGCGGATTGGATTCAAGGGCAATTCTGTGTTCAATCGATGATAGGATTAATATAAAGACATTCTGTTTTTTTGATGAAGAAAACTTAGAATATGCGACTGCAAAATCCATCGCCGAAGAGTCTGGTGTTGAATTTATTCCTTTAAGAAGAGATTTTGATTACTATGGAAATAGCATGCAAATGGGGGCTAAAATATCAGGAGGCATGAGCAATCTTAACAATAATCATTTTCTAGGCTTTCGCGATCGTTTTAAAAAGCATGGTATTGATAACATAATCGCTGGATTTTATTGCGACTATTTATTCAAAGGGTTGGTTTTAGATCATGAAATAGATAAGCTAACCATGCTCGAAAAAATAGGAAATTTTAGATATCAGAACTATATGCAGCATTTTTGGGTAGATACACAATATAAAGACCAAATTATGGAGAGACTGATTAATATGTTTCCCCTAGAGCTGCAAAACGATAAATCGGATCAAGCAAAATTAGAAATTGCCCATCGCAGGGCGTTCCCTTTTTATTACGAACCAGATAGCTGTGAAACTACAATACCACAAAGAGTGCTTGGATGGTATTTGCCAATAGTCGATAATGATATCCTCTGCATTTATCAAAAAATACCACCATATTTTAAGCTTAATGCATCACTATTTTCAAAAATGGCATACATGCAATGTGGGAAAAACATATCGAATATTATAAACACAAATACTAATGCGAAGATCAATGCTGCGAAATTGCAAATAGTCTTCCAAAAATACAAGCAAAGATTAAAAAGCAAGTTGAAATCTACATATAATTATAAGTTGGCCACTCAAGGATCTTGGCCAAATCGTCAATATTATTTTATAAACAGCCCAAAGATAAAATCACTATACGAAAGACGAATCAATACAGATGTTGATAATATATTTTGGCAAATATCTGGTAATAGACTGTCGGAATTGAGTGATTTTCATCTTACAAATCCAACTTTATTATACAGAATATTGACTCTCAAACTTTGGTTAGAAGAAAGGGTTCAATAGTCGTTTGAAAAATATAATTCTAGTTACCATGAGTCTATGGGATGAGCCACATCGAGGGCGACATCACTATGCTATGGCTTTGAGTAAAAAACATCAGGTGTTGTGGGTCAACAGAAGTCTAAACTGGAGGGAGAGGAAAGAAGTAAAAATCGGGATAGAAAAGATTTCTGATAATCTGCATGTGCTACATACTGGCCGTAACATAATTCCGGGGCGTATTGAAAAGAGAATTAACTTAGACAATCACAGAAGATTACGTCTGTTGTGCAAGGAACTCGTACATTATGGCAAACCGGATATTGTTTGGATTTATGATTATAAGGCACTTCAATTTGCAAGCTACTTCAAAAATAAGGCGATAACACTTTATTTCTGCAACGATTTTTTTGGAGAATTTGCTTACAAGCGATATGAATCCAAGCTTGCCATGCAAGTTGACTATGTGTTTGCAACCGATCCTAAGTTGGTTGCAAGACTGAAACCGTACAATGAAAACTGTTATTTTATGCCTCATGGAGTATGGCCGACCATTATACACCCGAAATTTATTAAAAAGAAGATTCCTGAGACTGTCGGGTATGTCGGGACATTGAGAAGTGTTATAGATACAGATATACTTCGCCAGATAGTTGAGAACTCACAGATAAAGCTGATACTTGCTGGACCATTTGTAGAGAGTGATAAAAACAAAGAAACCGAATTTAAAACTCTAATAAGACATCCACAGGTTACCTACCTAGGCAATCTCAATTTAAAAGATGCCCAAAAAGCTATTAATGAAATGGATATTTGTTTGTTACCATACACTGTGCACATGCGTGGTTTTGCGATTAAATATTTTGACTATTTAGCTGCGGGCAAACCCATCATCGCTACAAAATACTCTTTCGTATGGCCAAAGCCATTCAGGGAATTTGTACATATTTACGATAATAATCAGGATATTAGATCATTCATCGAAGAAGTATTTTCAAAATGGGATAAAGAAAAGTTTGAAAAGGCCTTAGCGTTGACTGCAAATAGCTCGTGGGAACATCGTGTGCAACAGATCGGTAAAATTATTAAGCAGGATTTGTAATAGATGATAATGTCTATCTTAAATGATACCGAAATTGCGTTGAAGCTTTGCGTTTATTTGTCGATCGATTGAATTATCAGAATGATCACAAATCACAAAATACAAAACATTAAAAATACTATTAAGAATTCTTTTCTATATAACCCACTAAATTTCGTAAGAGGAAAACTATTGTATAGACTGCCGGTAAGGCTTAGATATGGGAAAGTATTTACTGATACGCAGCGGTTCTTAAATGAATCTGAATTTTGGCCTGAGGAAAAAATAAAACAGTACCAATTAGAGCAGTTAAATAAATTAATTAATCACGCGTATGAAAATGTACCATACTATACAAAACTATTTGACAATAATGGCATTACACCTGGAGACATCAATGATTTCAAAGATTTAAGAAAAATACCCTATCTTACAAAAGAAATTATTAATCAACATCGTGAGGAATTAATTTCTAAATATTTCCCTAAAAAATATCTGTGTTATGTTACCACGGGCGGCTCTACTGGTATCCCGCTGGGT
Source organism: uncultured Bacteroidales bacterium (assembly GCA_964469155.1). Taxonomy (GTDB): domain Bacteria; phylum Bacteroidota; class Bacteroidia; order Bacteroidales; family CAIWKO01; genus CAIWKO01. The sequence continues at coordinate 7,556 of CAYXXU010000087.1, read as the reverse complement.
TTTTACCATGACCAGAGATTGGTTGATTCACTAGAATGGGCTTTTATGACCCATCAATGGAAAAGAATCGGGTATAATTTTCGAGATAAATGTGTTGTTTTAAGAGGTAGTGTTGTAAAAAATATTAAAGAGAATGATAAATATTGGGAAACCAACCGGAGTAATAATTGGCTCCTTATGTCATCCTATCATTTGACCGATAAAACAATTCCGATTTATATAAACAAAATAAGAGATTTTAGACCCTGTTTCATTCAGGCATACCCTTCCGTTCTTCAGCTACTTGTTGTTTACATGAAAAACAACCATATTAGACCCTTTGAGTCAGTTAAAGCCATTTTCTGTGGTTCCGAAAATCTTTATCAATGGCAACGAAAGTTGTTTGAAGAGGTACTAAAGACCAAGGTTTATTCATGGTACGGACATACAGAACGTGTTTGTCTTGCAGGTGAATGTGAACACTCAAAATATTACCATTCTTTCCCACAGTATGGTTTTTTAGAATTAATTAATGAACATAATGAATGGTGCAATCACGAGGATGAAAAAGGTGAAATTGTTGCCACAGGTTTTGGAAATTATGTAATGCCTTTTATCCGCTATAAAACACAAGACATAGCTATTTATACAAATAGAGAATGTAGTTGTGGAAGAAAATGGAAACTTATTAAAGGTGTTGAAGGGCGCTTGCAGGATTATGTTATTGGTAAAAATAACGAAAAAATAACACTTACAGCCCTCATCTTTGCTCAACATTTTCATTCATTTGGAAAAATAAAAAACATGCAATTATATCAAAAAAATAAAGGAATAGTTGAAGTAAGAATAGTTGAGAAATTTCCTCTAACCGGCCATGATCATTATGAAATAAAAAATAAAATGGTAAAAGCATCCGACAGTTCACTGTCAGTTGAAATAAAAACGGTTGATGATATTCCAAGAACAAAAGGCGGGAAATATAGATTTTTGATTCAAGAATTACCCATACAAGGCATGACCAGAGTTAATGCTTAATTTAAAACACCATCTAAATAAAATATATACATTACCACTCCATCTTCTCATAAAAGAAGCATTGGACAAGGTCACAAGGAAAATATCATTCGCAACAAACAGAAGCCATGACCAAAAAAATGGCACATATTGTAAGTTACCGCCTCTACCTCACATGCATCACGCATTAATTAATACAGACATTGTTTCTGCTTCATCATCGTTCAAACTATCAAGCAAAAATTATATTGAACATTATTTATCTCACCGATTTGATTTGCTTGGATCGGGCTGGGTTAAAGTTTATCACGGAATGAAGTGCCGCGGACTGGAAGGGCATAAGTATCAAATGGGAAAACCTGTTAATGCTGATCCTGAAGGAAAATGGTTGGGGAAAATGATCAACAAGTCGAATCTTGAAGAAGCCCAACGCATCTGGGGGTTAATAGACAACAGTAAGCAAAGCGTTTCACACAACACTGCTTATGTACCTATAGATTGGCATATTGATTTTAAAACTGGATATCGCTGGTCAGAAAAGACCTGGTATAAAGATATCAAGTACGGGCGCCAACCGGGTGTGGACGTCAAGGTTCCATGGGAATTGGCCCGTATGCAGCATCTGCCGCAGATGGCATTATACTATAATTCATTGCCGGTAGAGTCGGAAGAGCGAAGTAATTTAAACCGTGAATTCAGAAACCAGATACTGGACTTTATTGCCACAAATCCACCGCGATTTGGTGTCAATTGGTTTTGTACCATGGATGTTGCTATTAGAGCGGCAAATTGGGTGATAGCATATAATATTTTTACTGCCGCTGGTACTCAATACGATAAAGATTTCGAAGATGTTTTTATGAATAGCGTCTATGACCATGGGAAACACATAATCGGCAACTTAGAGTGGTATAACGGACATCGGGGCAATCATTATTTATCGAACATTGCTGGATTGGCTTTCGTTGCCTATTTATTGCCATCTACCGAAGAAACAGATGCATGGCTGGCTTTTGCTGTTCAAGAACTCGTTACGGAAGTAAACCATCAGTTCTACCTAGACGGCGGTAATTTTGAAGGATCGACAGCATATCACCGGCTCTCTGCTGAAATGGTCTATTTTTCTACTGCCCTGATTTTGGGTTTTTCACATGATCAAATGGAGAGACTAAATAGATATAACCACAAAGCACTAAAAACAGGAACGGGAAAACCTAAGCTAACACCGGCACCATTACCTTTTTACAGTCTGCCTCAAGATTCAATGACAAACTATAAGGCAACCCCTTTCCCGCCTTTGTATTTTGATCGCATGGAACGCATGGCTGAGTTTATCATAGACATCACCAAGCCAAATGGTCGTATTCCACAGATAGGTGATAACGACAGCGGCAGATTTTTCAAACTCGGTCCTAAATATGAAGAAATGACAGTCAGACGGGCCAAGGATACATATGCCAATCTGGATGTTTATGCGGAATTGCCAGATGATACCGTCTATATTATGGAAGAACATTTAGATTGTAGTCATCTGGTTGCTGCCGCATGTGGGCTTTTCAAGCGCAAAGACTTTGAAGATTGGTTGGGTGGTGAAGAAAATGTCCCAACCATGCTGGATTATTTGATAATAAAAGCTCTTTCCGCTGCGACGGCCATATCCTCTCAACGATTCTTACCGTCGCAAAAAGAAACCAATAAGTTCTTTACTATCGAAACGGAAGATGGCGTTGAACAGTTTTTTTCATTAATGAGATCAAAAGAGCATGCTAAAACGACCGAGTTTAAAGTAGAAGGCGGCGATATCCGCAAGGATATTATTCTGCGAGTTTATCCAAATTTCGGTTTATACCTCTTTAAATCACCGCGCCTCTATCTGGCAATTCGGTGCTGGGAAGGAAGAAATTTGGTACCCACAGGACATATGCATTATGACCAACTTTCTATCGAACTAGTGATTGATGGGAAAGAGTTGGTAACTGATCCTGGTACATATATTTATACAGCGCTGCCTGAAAGAAGAAATGAATACAGATCTGCTACTGCGCACTTTGCACCCTTCTTGCGTAATCAAACATCTCATTTACCTAAAGATCATCTTTTTGCTCTAAAAAGTATTGCAAAAAGTACAGTTTATCTTTTTAATGCGGGCACCTTCCTGGGAGGATTGGATAATATTAACAATAATAAACGTTTGATAATTATTGGACATGACAGAGTAAAGGTTATAGATCATAGTAATATCAAAAGTTTCAGAAATAGTTGCGAATTTAAAATTATGCCATATTCTTCGGCATATGGATGGTTAAGACGTCCTTGTTCTTTATGAAAATTTTGAGATATAAAACATTACATTAATTTTATGACAATCAAAAATAATTTTCACTTCTGGGACTCTGCTGGCTTCTTTTTGTTATGTGTCGTTTTCATGGCATTACCCTTTCATGCCCAGTTAATCGATAAGTTCCGTTATTATCAGGAGTTCTTTGCCTTATTTTTTATTAGCTTAATTATAATGAGGTCCCGGCGTTTTTTTAATATTATTATTAAAAGGCGAGAATTATTTTATACAATGCTTCTCATTCCAATTTTAATTTTTGCGGCGATGTACGATGAGGGCATATCACTTTATAGCGATTATTTTTCTAATATTATGACAATGAAGTTAGGCGTGGATCTAAGGTTATATATTATCCGAAATGCAGTGTTGTATATACCAATGATAGTTTACTTATCAATGAGAGGTTGTTCACATCGTGAATTACGAACAATATGTTTTATTGTAACGGCAATGTTTCCATGCAGTCTTTATTTCTTCCTTCATAGCAATCCTGAATTAGATAAGCTCAGCATTGAATTATTTACTGAATCTGGCGGAGTCTATTTTGAACGAAATACTTTTATACCATATTTAACTTTTCCATTAATAACAACACTATACTTAATTACCGAAAGTAAAAATACGCTCTACAAGTCTTTGTTATTCAGTGTCGCTTTCGCTCTATTGATCATAATTGTATTGTCTTTAAGTAGACAATCTGTTTTTTTTGCATTTGTGATTATATTTATATATATGTATTACTTTATTCTAAAAGGAAAATGGGAACTAAAAACATTTATCTTAACCACCCTTACCATGCTATGTTTATATATTAGCGTGGTGTTTATAATGGATAATTATTATGTAAGTGATAGATATGCCAATTGGTATTCATCAATCGGTGGCTTTTTTGAGACTGACCGTCACGAAATAATGACAAGAGGCTTAGAACTATTATCGCCAATCCAATTTATTTTTGGTGCAGGGTTAACTAGCGTAATTCATTCTGGCCCTCATAATGATTATATTAGATGGATTCAGCGCATAGGTATTACAGGAATGATTATTTGTTTTTTACCATTTTTGATTTCTCTAAGAAATAGCCGTAAGTTTTTTAAAAAAAGGGATGACCTACCCTTAAAATTCCTCATAAGCACAAGCTTATTATTTACACTTTATCATTCCTTCTTTTCATATCCGAGAGAGACAGTTTATACGTCTGCGTATTGCTTTTTGGGGCTTGGTTTATGGATGGCTGTTTCTAAGGAAATGTCTGTTCCACATCATAACAACATAAACCTGCAGCAGTTCGAATACGAAGAATAGTATTCCGTTAAGCAAAAAGCTACGACTGGAGGAAATGTGAAAATATTGTGGGTCGCACCCTCTTTCCCACCCGTAAATGTTTCATCATCTATTCGTTTGTTAAACTACGTAAATATGGCTGTGCAACTTGGCCATGAATGTGATGTCGTAACAATTGACTATCCAATGGATCATGACAGAAGGGATGATGTGCTTCTTCAGCAGGTAGAAGGAAAAGTGCGTATATTCAGATATTCACCGGGCTTCCTATATTTAAAGGGTTATCCGCGAAATAAGCCATTAAATTCACAGTCGTCTATTGATGGTAGTAGAAAAGTTAAGAAAATAATTAGGGATTTTATAACAAAATATATCGCAGTACCTGATAGCCTGTTTGAATCGATACCAAGGGCCATAAAATTAGTAAATAAGCTAACCAGTCAAAATTATTATGATATAGTCTTTTCAGCACATGAGCCGCCATCGAGTCATATAATCACATACTTTGCTTTAAAGGATCAAAACACTATAAGATGGTTGGCATACTGGAGCGATCCTTGGACGGGTGAGAACAAGCGAAAGAATCTGCCTTGGCTACGACAATGGATAGAAAAACAAATAGAAAAAAGAGTCGTGCGCAGGGCTGATAAGCTAATGTTTACATCTTTACAAACGATGGAACAATATCTTAATATTTTCAGCATTGATAGCGCTAAATGTGCAATAGCCTATCGCGGATATGATGAATCGCAAATAAACAGATTATTATCTTCCCACCCTCCTAAACATATGTTGCCAAACAAGATACCCATCGTTTATAGTGGAAGTATTTTTAAAGGTCTGCGGAACTTGGATCCTTTTATAGAAGCCATTACTGAGGTTGCAACAGAACAACATGATTTTATAAACAAAGTACATTTTTATTTTATCGGGGATATTTCAAATACAGCCACAAAAATTAAATTAGATAAATTAAATTTTGTGACAACTACTGGTTTATTGCCGCATGACGAAGCTATGCGTTATGTTGCTCATGCAAAATTACTACTTTTTATGGGTAATCATAACTCAACACAAATTCCAGGTAAAATTTATGAGTATTTTGGCGTTGCGGCACCAATATTTAGTATAGTCGATAATTTTAGCGACCCATCAATTGATTTGCTAAAAAAAGTAAATAAAGGACCAATCGTTGAAAACGAAAAAGCTAAGATTAAACAATTAATTGTCAACACTATCAATCTAATTCAAGATAACCGCGTACCAGAACCGTGGTTAAAATGTGTACAAGAATACAGCTGGGATAATGTAGTTAAAAAATTATTGAAAGATATGATGACTTAATTAGTCGTCCATGAAAAAGTCATAACATATTGATATTATTACTTGATAATCGAATAGTAGTATGCTATAAATTGCCGAAATTACAGGGAAAGGGACAGAAATCCGGCAAAATATTTATGCATCCCAAAGAAAAAAGCTTTGCAGAATCCCATGGTGAATTATTCCGGTCGAGTTTGGAACAGATCGTTGATAGAACCCATCCATTGTATGTGCTGGCAAACAAGATTGATTGGAAGCGCTTTGATGTTGCCTTTGGCAATCTTTTTGCACAGAAGAAAGGGAGACCGGCTTTGCCGACGCGACTGGTTGTTGGCCTTCACTACCTGAAACATGCCTTTAATGAAAGTGATGAATCCGTAGTGGCCAGACTGCTGGAGAATCCATACTGGCAGTATTTTTGCGGGTTCAAACACTTCCAGCATGAACTGCCGATCGATCCGTCATCCCTGACACGGTGGCGCAAACGTTTGGGACCGGAAAAGCTCGAAGAGCTCTTAACGGTGACCATCCATACGGCCAAAGAAGAGAAGCTCTTAACCGAGAAGCATTTAGAGAGGGTGAACGTGGATACGACGGTTCAGGAAAAAGCCATTGCCTTTCCGACGGACGCCAGACTTTACCACAAAGCTCGCCGTGTTCTGGTTAAAGTTGCCAGGAAGATGAATATCGATTTGCGGCAGAGTTATGAACGAAACGGCAAGAAAGTCTTTCTTAAGCAGGGACGCTACGCCAGTGCAGGGCAATACAATCGGGCCAGGAAAGAGACCAAAAAGCTTAAGACCATGCTGGGCCGTGTTATTCGGGATATTGAAAGAAAGTGTTCCAAGGTAGAAGGACGCCTGGCGAAAGTTTTTCCCCTTTCCAAGGCCATCTTTAATCAAAAGAAAAACGACAAGAATAAAGTTTACAGTGTTCATGCTCCGGAAGTGGAATGCATTGCCAAAGGAAAGATTCACAAGAAGTATGAGTTTGGCTGCAAGGTATCCATGGTCAGCAGTTCCAAAGGCAACTGGATTTTAGCCATTGATGCTCTTCACGGCAATCCGTTCGACGGGCACACGTTAAAGAACTCCCTCGAACAGGCGAAGAAACACACTGGTTGGCAGCCTCTGCATGCTTATTGCGACAAAGGTTATCGAGGGGTTGCTAAAGAGATACCCGATACAGAAGTTCATTTATCCGGGAAGAAGAAAAAGAGTATGAAAGCCAGTCTCTGGAAATGGTTTGCGAGGCGGTCAGCCATTGAGCCAATCTTTGGACATTTGAAATCCGATCATCGGTTGGAACGGAATCATCTTCAGGGAGAAGACGGTGATCGGATGAACGCGATTCTGTCCGGTTGTGGTTTTAATCTGAGAAAGCTCCTCCGAGCTTTCTTTTTGTCCATTTTCCGATGGCTCCTCCATAGAAATCTTGACCGAGAAGACAAATTTATAGATCAGAATATGAGCGAAGATCATTTTGGAATGATCCCCGCTCATGCTTTTTAGAAAAGGTGACTTTTTCAGGGACGACTAATTAATTGGGCTCTTCCGACTTTTCAGTACAAGAAAAGCAGGATAACATCCAGTAATATAATGAGAAACGCTCTTTGAAA
>CAYXXU010000086.1:0-18029 GCA_964469155.1 uncultured Bacteroidales bacterium | reverse complement strand
CTTCATTTGTTAAACGGAGTACTTCCGAAGTCCGCCTGAGTACTTCGTTTGTTCAACGGAGTACTTCATTTGTTAAACTGAGTACTTCATTTGTTAAACGGAGTACTTCCGAAGTCCGCCTGAGTACTTCGTTTGTTCAGCGGAGTACTTCATTTGTTAAAGGGAGTACTTCATTTGTTAAAGGGAGTACTTCAGTGGTGAAACCCGAAAACCTGGGTTGCTTAATGACTTAGGGGGGTAAATGCTTGGCTGAACAGATGCGCTACAGTTTGAGCATTGCCTTGAGATTGAGGCCCAGGATCAGATCCGTATCAGCCTCGGAGAGGCCCAGGGATCGGACGCGTTTGAGATTGAGTTCGAGATTGTTGATGCCGAGTGGCGTATCGGAACCTAACATGAGGCGGGTGGGGCCATATTGTTTCAGGGCTTTTTTGATTTTTTTTACGGACATGGCCCAGGGTGGCGAAATGTCGAACCAGAAATTATCGAGGCCCAGGGCATGTTCGGCTATGGTTTCGTAGCCAAACATGTGCCCGACAATGAACTGAGTGTGCTGATGCTGAGTGAGCAATTCGATAAACTGGTAGTAATGTTTCTGCTCGAACATGTGGATGAAGCAGGGCATATCCTTTGATTCGCAAAATTCAGCTATCTGGTGCATGCTTTCCTGATTGGTATCGAAACTGGAAACCATTTGCTGCAGCTTGATACCACTAAAGTTCCAGCCGGTATAATGATCGTTGATGCGTTGCATGATGCGAGGGTCTTTCGGATTGGCCCAGTAATACTGAATGATGCGCCCGGGACACTGGGTTTTGAGCCAGGCGAGGTATTGATTGGGTTTTTCGTAAAATTCGTCGACAATTTTTTCCCAAAGATCATGAAAATGGTCTTCGATTCCTGATTCGGGTATATCAGGCCAGCCATTTTCCATATTGATAGATTCGTAAGCGGTTTCGTCGGCCACTCCCATGGGGGCTAAGACAATTTTGTTGACTCCGAGGCGGTCGAGTTCGGCAATCAGGGTGTCTTTTCTGAGGAAAACCCCGGCTGCATGTGCGTGTCCATCGATGATCATGTGTGTCTAATTCAATTTGTTTGCATCAGGCGTGTAGTGAATAACTGTAAAAATCTGAAATGTAAAAACCTTATCTTTTTTTTAAACCTTAGTAATGTGATCTACCATGAATCACCAAACCTTATTAGCTTATAAAAACAAAATAAGGTAATAAGGTTGAATCCCACACTCATATTTATTTACTAAGGTTAAAAAGTTAAGTAAACCACCTTCCTGTAATATCAAATAAGCAAAGGTAAAACTACTATCAATTTATTTATGAAATAAGGTTTTGCTTTAACTCTTATATCATGGGTTCTATTTCGATCTTACATTATTATTTAAGCGTCTGTTTCAATAATTTGTTTTGAAGAAAACTAAAATTAACTTTCCCATAGGTGCGTTTTTGGAGGAAAGCAGTATGATTGGAAAAATCAATTTCGCGGGGATGCTCTATAATAAGCATGCCTTCGGGCTGAAGCAATTGTTTTTCGAATACCAGAGGGGCTATTGCAGGAATATTTTTGAGATCGTAAGGAGGGTCGGCAAAAATTATATCGAATTTTTTATTGGTATGTTTCAGAAAACTAAAAACATCAGACTGAAAAGCATGCAAATTATCGACTTTAAATTCTACCGCTGTTTTCTCAATAAAACCAATACATTTATTATTTGTATCGATAGCAAAAACCTCGACAGCGCCCCTGGAAACGAATTCGAAAGAAATGCGGCCTGTTCCGGTGAACAAATCGAGAACGGTGAGTTGTTCAAAATCGACCCAATTATTGAGGATGTTGAAAAGACTTTCTTTTGCCAGATCGGTGGTGGGGCGTACGGGAAGATTTACCGGCGGTCGCAGTTTACGGCCTCCCAGGCTGCCGCTTATAATTCGCATAGAATGGTATTAAAAAGGATTTGGGAAAAACAGGCCGGAACATCGTGCAGTATATAACTATCGGTAACCTGAGCCAGAGGTTCTGCAAAGGTTAGTGTGCGGATATATTTGTACAGTATGTCGTAAATGGTTGAATTTTTTGCAATTTCGCCACTCAGGGTCACCGCAGCCTGTTCGGGCAATAGTTTCAGTTGTTCGAAAGAAAATAAAACGAAGTATATGAAATCTTCGGCAGAAGTATAGGCAAATGTATTGTAGAAACGAAGTTTGCGGTCGTTAATGACAGCGAGATCGAAAAAATCTGAATGCACATTTACATAGACCTGCATAGGGTTAATGCTGTTGCGGTTGACCAGAAGCAGCGACTCAATAAATACAGAGGAATGATGATGGATTTGGGGGTGCAGCTGACTCACTGTGGTTATCAGATCGGAAGGAACACCAAAGATATTGAAGGAATCGGCACCGCGGAGCTTATCAGATAGTATCACATCAGCAGGATTCAGGTTCTGATTGAACGAAAGATACCTTCTCTGCTCGTTTTCATCGAAAAGAGGCATAGGGACTAAAGTGGAACATTGCGACAGCCAAAGGATACGAATATTTTTGTAGGACAGGCGCAGCAAATCATCTTCCAATAATATTTTACCCACCTGCTGGAAATAGGCATATTTGCCTGTATTATTCCGGATGCCATGCTGCGAAAAGGCAACGAACTTTTTCTTTGCAGGATCGAAAACTGCATATTGCAGTTTTTCTTTATCAAATGCCAGAATCATCTGATAGGAGGATGAAGGAGTCAGATCGAAGCCATTGTCTTTTTTCAGGAAATGGGCATTTAATTGGTTACTCATGTTATCAGTAATTATCTCTCCAATCGCTTTTTTTATTGATCTTTAGATCTTTTAGTATGCTTGATTTGATACGGATGGTAAAATTATAACTTTTTCTTGGTCCATAGGGAATCCATTCCATCATCATTTCCCAACAGTGCAGATCGCGGTAAATACTAAAGGAAGTATAAGGGAATTTTTTGGTGATAAAATCGAAGGTGGTAAAGAATCCGATTTTCCATTTGGGAGTAATAAAAAACAGGCCATTTGCATCGAGTGCCATGACGGTATCGTGGTTATAAATGCTTTTTACCCTGTCGAAATTGGCAGAATAACTGAATTTAAAATTGAAGGTAACGTTCCATTGATTCAGGAAAATCTTAGTTTTTGCCTGGGTTACTTTATCTTTTTTCTGAAAAGTCATATCACTTAAAGTATAACTAAAATCTAACTGCCAGCGGGTATTATCGCGTCTCAATAATCGCCGGTTTTGTTTCCATTCAAAAGTATTAATCAGTCCTTTTTCATTGGTTACATAAGGATTCCAGGCTCCGTTGAAACTTATATCCAACAGGTTGAAAAGCCTTGTCCGGCCGCTAACAGTGAGTGGATCCCAGTTTAACGAATCTTTTGCTATATCGTATCCTGTGAAAATCCTGAGACCTTCAATCAATAAAATTTTCTTGGTACCGGTAACCGTATCTTTCTTCGAACGAACTTTCATCTCGAGGTTATTGTTGAGCGAAAAATTGATTTTACCCGATAAACCATCCGGGGGACCGCCATAAATACTTTCCTCAAATATTGAATAGCGTCTTAAATTTCCGGTAGAATCGGTCTGCAGATAATGATAATAACCCCAAAACGGCGCACCGAAATCGGGCCGGTAAGTAAAACTAACGGAAGGGGTCATTACATGCCTGAAGGCCTTAATGGCGCCTTTCTTAAACTGGTAAACCCCGTAAATTTTAGTGTTAACCTCGGAGGAATAACTGAACTGATGAGCCATCTTAAAGCGCTGTAAGGTATCGGTGCGGATGTAGGATGTATCGACATCGTTAAACCATTGCTTTTCTACTGACCTGAGATACCATTTCTCGTATACATTAATGGAATTGGTCCAATTGAGAAACTTAAGAATCTTCACTGAACTTCTAATCTGAATGGTATGCTGCATACCATTCTGCATCAGATCAAAAATCCGGGAAGTCAGTATCAAATTATCATAAGAATCTATCCTGTTTTCTAACTGCAATCCATAACTGATACTGATATTATCGTACCATTTTAGCCTGCCTGCCTTTTTCTTTTTGCGAAAGGGGTAGAATGGATTCAGTGAAAAATTAGCCTGGGGCAGTTTGATCTGCAGTTCATGTGTTTTGATGTTTTGCACGCCCCCGATATTCAGGGTAAGATTCCCTTTACCTTTGAATAAGGTGGCCTGATAAGCAATGCTGGATTCGAAGGTATTGGAAAGGTACTCGTTGGTGGATGTAGAATTGTATTTGGAGAAATTGCTGCTGACAATATTTACATTAGCCGAAAAATTGCTGTTTGGTCGCGCTTTAGCATCCTGCCTGTGAGACCAAAGAATTTTAAAATCGTTGGTTCTATAAAAACTGGGGTCAAATTTTTCGTTTACATAATTCACCGCATAGGATAAAGCAAGGTTACCTTCGTATTTGTATCGTTTCTTATAATTCGATGAAAGGTAAGCGGCCCAACTGCCGCGGGTATAAATATCGCCTTGCAGGGAAAGGTCAATACGATCGTTTATGCCCCAATAATAACCGAATTTATTAAAAAAGAATCCCCTATTGGCGGATTCCCCATAAGTTGGAATGATAATTCCGGAAATCTGTCCTTTTTTATTGGGAAAATATCCGAAGGGCAGCAATAATGGTGTGGGAACATCTTCAATTTCCATATAAGCAGGCCCGGAAACAATTTTATCATCGGGTATCATGCGTGCTTTTCCAAAGCGAATGGCATAGTGCGGATGTTCGAGTTCACAAGTGGTATAGAAACCATTTTTAATATTGGCGGTATTATCGGTAAAACGTTTCACCATAGATCCCTGCAAAAAGCTTTCCCCTTCCTTGGTAAAAATCTCACGCACGAATCCTTTTTTCGTATCGAAATTATATTTCAGACTTTTTGCTGTAAACGCATTCGAACCATCTGCAAATTCAGGTTTCCCGGTTTCCTTGCCGGTAGAATCAATAACCCCGGTTGCATAGAGTGTATTATTATCGAAATCCATTTCAACATAGGCAGCCTTTAAAATGATACTTTGGTAGCGGATCTCGACATTGCCATAAAGATAGGCTTTCTTTTCCTGAACGTTAAGTCTTATGGAATCGGAAGCCTGGTAATCGATTTTTGACTGGATGGCGCTTTTGGAAACTGAATCCCTGAAACTCATGATGGTTTCTTTCCTGATGGAAGTACCAAATAGTGAATCATTGTTAATAATATAATTCTTAATGGAATCGTTTTTGATTGAATCAGCAGGTACCTGGATGGAATTAGGATGAGTCATGACCTCTTTTTGCTGAGCAAAAAGGTTCATGCAAAAGAACAAAAATACCATTACAGCAAAAAAACGGATTGATATTTGCTTCGTTAATAAAATCGTTAACAAATAGTGCAAGGTAATGGTTTTATCATTTAAAAAGCGCATAAATTTGCCGGACACAGCCACAAATTATTAGCAAAACTACTGAAAATATATCATTCAGATGAAACGATTTTATTTCTTTCTTAGTATATTCTTATTTCTTTTTTTCTTCTCTTCTGCTTCCAGGAGTCCTAAGATACTTCAGATAAAAAAGGTTGTGATCGATGCCGGTCATGGTGGCGAGGACCCGGGAGCCGTCGGAAAAAAATCAAAAGAAAAAAACATTGCGCTGGCAGTTGCATTAAAACTAGGAAACTACATTAAGACCAATTACCCTGAAATAGAAGTTATATATACCCGGAAGACTGATGTTTTTATTGAATTGTATAGAAGGGCGCAGATAGCTAATACCAATAAGGCTGATCTGTTTATCTCGATACATTGCAATTCGACCAAAAGTGCTGAGGCTTATGGCGCAGAAACGTGGGTATTAGGTTTGAATAAAAGCCAGGCGAACCTGGAAGTAGTAAAAAAAGAAAATGCCTCGGTACTATTTGAAAAGGATTATGCTACACAATATGATGGATTTGATCCGAATTCACCGGAAGGGAATATTATATTCTCATTGTATCAGAATGCTTACCTTGACCAAAGCCTTAAGCTGGCAGACCTGGTACAAAAGCAGTTTAGCAAAAAATTAGGCCGACACGACAGAGGTGTGAAACAGGCTGGTTTTCTTGTATTGTATAAAACCACCATGCCTGCCGCATTAATTGAATTGGGTTTTGTCAGCAACCCCCAGGAAGAGGAATTTTTATTATCAGAAAACGGACAAACTCAAATTGCATCATCTATCTACAGGGCTTTTAAAGAGTATAAATCAAATTATGAAGGAGGGGGCATTGTTGTTGATAATACACCTGATTTTATTGACAACACTCCAATTATTAAAGACAGCCTTTCCAGGACTGTGGTAAAGGATTCAATATTAAATCAAAAAAAGGAAGTGTTTTTCAGGGTACAATTTACTACCTCACCTTCAAAAAAATCTGTGACATCATCAGAATTCAAAGGGTTAACAGATATCAGGTTCTATGTGCAAAACAGAACGTATAAATACACCTCCGGTAATTTTGCATCTATGGATGAAGCCGTAAAATATCAGCGCGAGGTTCAGAACAAAGGATTTAAAGATGCCTTCGTGGTAGCTTTTTTAAATGAAGAGCGCATCACACCCGATGAAGCAATGAAATACATTAAGCAAAAACAAAACTAAAGAACTTTTCTTAAGCTCTTACTAAATAAATCATTATTTTTGTATTTATATGATATCAAAAAGTACCATAAAATACATCCATTCTCTATCTGTAAAAAAATACCGCGGAATGTATGGGAAATTTATAGCAGAAGGGCCCAAAATAATTTCAGAACTGCTAAAGAGTAATTTAGAGATATCAGAATTATATGCTGTGCCAGGATGGATAGAAACAAATTCAAGCATTACCTCTACAATTAATTCTATACACATTATTTCGGAAGAAGAATTGGCAAAGATCAGTTCACTGATTACTCCCAACCAGGTATTGGCAGTTATTGCTATTCCGGACAGGAAACCATCCGGGAAAATTGGAAAAGATTCAATGGTAATTGCCCTGGAAGATATACGCGATCCGGGGAATTTGGGAACGATTATACGAATTGCCGACTGGTTTGGAATAAAAGAAATAATTTGCTCCGAAAACTGCGTGGATGCCTATAATCCAAAATCGGTCCAGGCAAGTATGGGATCTATAGGGCGTGTAAATATTTATTATTGCGACCTGGCCGAAATACTTGGAAGGGGCCGTAATGAAGTACCAGTTTACGGCGCTTTTCTGGAAGGAACACCTATATATTCAGAATCATTGACAGGGAAAGGATTTATTGTAATTGGGAATGAAGCCAATGGGATATCTCCAACAATAGAAAAACTGATCACCACAAAAATCAGTATTCCACCCGGAAACAATACCGGGGTTCGCGCAGAATCGTTAAATGCCTCCATAGCCACAGCCATCATTTGTTCAGAAATCAACCGACAAAAAGAGTTTGTATAAGTAAATTACAATCCTGACAGAATATTAGCGGCAAAGTTGCGAAATACATTAATTTTGAGGTCAGGTTTAAGATTTTTATTTTTTTCATGAAATATTATATTATTGCAGGAGAAGCTTCAGGTGACCTACATGCCTCCAATCTGGTGAGTGAGATCAAAAAGAATGACACTAAGTCGGAATTCAGGGGTTGGGGCGGTGATCTTATGATGGAGCAGGGGGTTGAGATTGTCAGACATATAAAAGATTATTCTTTTATGGGATTTACTGAGGTACTGATGAATCTGAAAACCATTTTAAAAAGTATTTCATTTTGTAAAAAAGATATTCTTAGCCACCGTCCTGATGTTATAATACTGATAGATTATCCGGGATTTAATCTACGTATTGCTGAATTTGCCCATAGAAACCATATTAAGGTAATCTATTATATTTCGCCCCAGATATGGGCATGGAAACAATCCAGGATTCATAAAATAAAGGCTAATATTGATAAAATGATGGTGATATTGCCCTTTGAGAAAGATTTTTATAATAAATACGATTATAATGTTGAATTTGTAGGCCATCCGTTACTTGATGCTATCGATAATTTTAGGAAGAAGCCGACTACTGTTGATTTCAGAGCTGAAAATCAACTGGATCAAAAACCTATTGTAGCCTTGCTCCCGGGAAGCAGAAAACAGGAAATTTCGCGAATGCTTGGTGTCATGTTATCTGTTATTGAAGAATTTCAGGATATTCAGTTTGTAATTGCCGGAGCTCCTTCCATACCGGAAGATTTTTACAGGGCCATAATAAATACAAGAAAAATAAAAATCGTTTTCAATAAAACCTACGATCTTTTGCTCAACTCAACAGCGGCATTGGTTACTTCAGGGACAGCCACTCTTGAAGCGGCCTTATTCAATGTGCCTGAAGTGGTTTGTTATAAAGGATCAAACATTTCTTACCTTATCGCCAAAAATCTCATCAAGGTGAAATACATTTCGCTGGTTAACCTGATCATGGACAAAAAGATAGTTACCGAGCTTATACAAAATGAGTTAAACAAGGATAATTTAAGGAATAAACTTAAGGAAATCCTTTATGATAAAGCCGCCATTCAACAGTTACAATCTGATTATTCACTTCTGGCAGCCAAACTTGGCGGAACCGGGGCATCTGCCAAAGCAGCGTCAGTAATTTCAGACTACCTTAATTCTAATATTTTGAAACAAAATCCTCCAGGTACTTATAATCAGGAGTAAATTCTCCTTTATGCAGTATCATCCCTTTTTTAATTGCTCTTGGCAGATCGACATCCTCATAATGCATATCATAATCAGCATTTGCAAGAGGTTTAATAAAGTTGATTAGCATATCACCAAATGAATAGGAAGAGTCTCTGGGTAATTCGCTGGGAAGTATATCAACAGCCATATCCAATATGCCCCTTCCTTCAAATCCCATTTTATAGGAATCGGTGAGAGGATCATAAACGTAAACAGGATCTTCGATATGGGTACCTGCATGGGTGCATTCCACTGAGCCATCGGGATCGCAGGTTATATCCCCAATAATTAATAGCTTTGGACTTGCTTTGCTAAATAACTTTTTCAGGTAATCCTTTGTCAGGATTCGGGGATACCGGCTATCCCAATACATACAATTCATCAGAACAGTAAGATGTGGGATGTATTTTTCGAATTTGCTTTTATAATCCTGCGGATTGGCATACAAATCGTGCAGATCAAATTCCTTACCATCGACATGCTCATAGATATCTTCTTCACGGAAAATCACTTTATAGATGATATTATCCGGTAATTTATGCCTGTTTTTCAATGTTAACAACTTATCAGGTGAAATTTCCTTTACCGGCAACAATCCAAGGATTTCCTGAGCTCCATTGGAAACATTGCCATAACCGGTAAAACCAACCACAAATGGTTTCAATCCATCGGCTATTCCGTTTTCAGATAGTAACTGTCCCACATCCGAAATATCTCTTTTAGCCTCGTCGAGTGAGTGATAAGTATGAGCCTGTTTGATTCGGGTAAGTCTTGTTTCTTTTCCAAGATACTTTTGTCGCTGTCCATAAGCCCACATGGTATTGATCATGCCTGCCAATCCTGCATATCTTCCAAAAAATATGAGTCGTTTTCCCTGTTCATCAATTATTTTTTCGTAATCGATCAGATTGCATTTTAATTCCATCATACGTTTCAGCATAGGCATATTATAGGGCTGGCCTTTTATAACGTGCGAGAAAAAAACATAGGTTTTTTCAGATTCAAAAAAACTCACAGGCATTTCTTTAATTCCTAAAATAATATCGCATTTCTTCAGGTCCTTTGCGATTTTAGCCCCGGCCTTGACAAATTCCTCATCTTTAAAAATTCTTTTATCGGAGGTCTGAACAATAAAATCTAACTTGTAATGATGAATTAATCGCTCAATATGTTTGGGTGTTAATGGGGCCCGCCGTTCCATCAGGTACTTGTCTTCGTGTCTGATACCAATAAATTTACTCATTTTCAGTTTTTTTGCAAACTTACAAAAAATTAACTGGGAAAATACTGATCGAAATAAACAATTCTCCTTAACCAGAAAATTAGAAGAATATCCGATATTTTTTGTACAAAGTTTAGTTAATTTGAAATTAATTGTTAATTTTGCGAATCAATTTACATATTTTTTAACGCTATGATCTTTACGAGTAATTGTACCATATTTCAAATCAATAAACCATGAAAAAGAGCAAAGTAAAGGAAAGGATGCTGCTTCGTGAAGGCTATAAAATGATGCGCGAATATGGCTATCAGAACACAAGTATAGATCAAATTGCTATTAATCTGGATATTCCCAAGGGTTCGTTTTATTATTATTTTAAGAACAAGGAAGAATTTGCTGAAGCAGTTCTGGTCTATTATATCACCATTGTTCTAAACCGTATTGATCGTATTTTATATGATTATACTTTGTCACCCAAACAGCGACTTGTTAAGCTGTACTCTGATTTTATAGATATGTATACCAATAAGGGTGGTTATGTTTATGGTGAATTTGCTACTAATTTATATCGGGAATTTGATAAAAAAAACCAGAATATTAATGAGAAAGTGATGACCTTCTTCAACCGTACCAAGGACGCACATATTGATTGTCTGCAGGCAGCGCGCAGGGCCGGCGAAATAGATAAATCACAGGACCCTGAGAAACTTGCCTTGCTGATCATCTATTCATGGGAAGGTGCCGTTTTAAGAGTTAGTTTGACAGGCAATATCCTTTCCTTATTTGCATTCAGGGAACTTCTCCGGGATTTTATTTTAAAATGAAGCTTTTTGCTACTTCATTAATTGTTAATTTTTGGCACAAAATTTGGAAATTGGAATTAAATCCTAACTATAATCCTTTGGTATTATGAAAATAGTTTTTGCTTTCTTTGTCAGTTTGTTTTGTATTTTTGGCCTATCTGATGCCTATTCTCAATCTGCTCATAACAAAAAAGTAGCGGTAAGAATGCAAGCGGGTTCCAATAAAAAAGTCACATCGGTCAGTACCGTCTCTCAGGCCAATAATAAAATAATTAAGCCAACGAAAACTTTGTCTGAACCGGGCGACAATAAGACAAACAGAAAATTTATCCGTAAAACATCTAAAAAAGCAGTTATAAAGAACATAACAAAACAATAATAACTTTAAACAAAATCATTATGAAAAAATTACTATTACTCAGTTTCTTGCTTGTTACCTTATCAAGCAATATCTTTGCCCAATCAGAGGTTTCATTTTTCTGTCAGGATGGTCTCAAGTTTTGGGTGATCATTAACGGCATTAAACAAAATGACACACCTCAAACCAGTGTTAAGGTTTCAGGACTTACGGCTACCAACTATCAATCGAAAGTCATTTTTGAAAATAATGCCATTCCGGCTATTGAAAAAATGATATATACACGCGATGTAGACGGAAAGTATTATAGTACTTCCTACAATATCAAAAAAGATAAAAACGGGAATTACGTCATGAAATTGAACAGTATGGACGAAAATTATGTTCCTGTTAGCGGTCAATATACTACTCAGTTATGGGTTGAAGACAGGCCTGCAACGGTGCAGACAAATCAAACCACTACCACTATCAGCAGCAATGCTGTTAACAACAGGGATGGCGGAAATGTTAACATTAGCGCTGTTGATCCTGTTACCGGTGAAGGTGTGAATTTAAACATGTCAGTAAATGTAGGCACCCCGGGAATAATCGGAAATGGAGTCGTTACGACTACCACAACTACCACTACCAGTACTACCTCATCAACCAGCGGATATCAGGATAATGTCGTTCATACCGCCAACCAACCGGAGCATTACATAATGCAGGGATATAATGGACGAATCGGATGCCCATGGCCCATGAGCGCCGGTGATTTTCAATCGGCCAAAAATTCTATCGCATCAAAATCATTTGACGACACCAGACTTACCATTGCGAAACAAGTTACCAGTGCAAACTGTTTATTCTGTTCACAGGTAAAAGAAATCATGTTGTTGTTTTCGTTCGAAGCGACCAGACTCGATTTTGCAAAGTTTGCCTACGGGTACGTTTACGATCAGGGAAATTATTTTAAACTGAACGATGCCTTCACTTTTGAAAGCTCTATTGATGAATTGAACGGCTTTATAAATGGCAACCGATAATTTCGTTGCAAAATAATATCAAAATGCCGGCTTACGAGCCGGCATTTTTTTTTGCAAATTCATTTAGGTTGATAGGCATATTTAATTTAATTTTGCGCCAATTTTAAAACACACTCAAAATATTTTCAATTATAGGAGGAAACTAAAAAATGTCTAAAGAAAAAAATGTAAAGTACGTTTATTATTTTGGCGGAAAAAAAGCCGAAGGAAAAGCAGAAATGAAGAACCTGTTGGGTGGTAAAGGTGCCAACCTTGCAGAGATGGTAAACATCGGATTGCCGGTACCTGCCGGATTGACTATTTCTACCGAATGCTGCACAGCATACTACGAAAACAACTGTGAATTACCCAAATCATTGTATGACGAAGTTTGGGCAGGAATGAAAATGGTTGAAACGGAAATGGGAATGAAGTATGGTGATCCGAAAAATCCCTTATTATTGTCGTGCCGCTCAGGAGCCAGATCTTCCATGCCGGGCATGATGGACACAGTATTAAATGTCGGTCTTTGCACAGCCACTATTCCCGGATTGATCAAAAAAACCAATAATCCTCGTTTTGTTTGGGATTCCTATCGTCGACTGATTATGATGTATGCCGATGTGGTTATGGACAAAGCCGAAGGCCTTGACCTGAATATCCGCAAGAAATTAGATGATATGCTTGACGCATATAAAAAGACTAAAAAAGTACAACAAGACACCGACCTGTCAGCTGATGATCTGAAACTTCTGGCGGAAGAATTCAAAAAAAGAATTAAAAAAGAAATTGGCAAAGCCTTCCCGGATGATGCCAAAGAACAACTGTTTGGTGGTATTAAGGCTGTATTTAAAAGCTGGAACGGCAAGAAAGCCATTTCGTATCGCCGTATTGAAGGTATTCCCGATGATTGGGGCACTGCTGTTAATGTACAGGCTATGGTATTCGGAAACATGGGCGATACATCGGCTACCGGTGTGGCTTTTACACGTAACCCTGCCACCGGCGAAAATTTATTCTATGGTGAATGGCTCATCAATGCTCAGGGCGAAGATGTGGTGGCCGGAATTCGCACTCCCAGCCCCCTGAACAATGATACCAAAAACGAACAGAACAAGCATTTGCTCAGTATGCAGGAACAAATGCCTGCTACCTATAAAGAACTGAGCAAGATACGCACTATTCTTGAAAAGAATTACAAGGATATGTTGGATATTGAATTCACTATTCAGGAAGGCAAATTGTATATGCTACAGTGCCGTGCCGGAAAACGTACCGGAACCGCTGCACTGAATATGGCTATGGATATGCTGAAAGAAAAACTCATTTCTGAAGAAACCGCTGTGATGCGGGTTGAACCTGCTCAGTTAGATGAATTGCTGCATCCTATCTGCGACCCTGCCGAAGAAAAGAAGGTCAGTATTTTGGTCAAAGGCTTACCAGCCGGACCGGGTGCCGCAGTGGGTCAGTTAGTATTTACTGCCGAAGATGCTGTTGCCTGGGAACGCAAAGGCAAAAAAGTGATTCTGATCCGTGAAGAAACCAATCCGGAAGATGTGGAAGGTATGAGAGCTGCCGTAGGTATACTTACTGCACGTGGAGGCATGACCTCTCATGCAGCTTTGGTGGCACGCGGTTGGGGTAAATGTTGTATTGTGGGTGCCGGAAAACTTCATGTGGATGCCAATGCTAAGACAGCAAAAGTGGAAGGAACCAAAATTGTGCTGAAAGAAGGTGATTTCATTACGATGAACGGTACCAAAGGTCATGTGTATCAAACTGCTTTGAAATTGATGGATGCATCTGAAAATCCCAGTTTTAAAACTTTTATGAAAATGGTTGACAAGTTCCGCACCATGGGTGTCCGCACCAATGCTGAAACTCCGGAGGATGCAAAAATAGCGCGCGACTATGGCGCTGAAGGCATCGGCTTGTTCCGCACCGAGCATATGTTCTATGGTGTTGGTTCAGAGAAACCTTTGCTGGCACTACGCAAAATGATCTTAAGCAATACTATCGAAGAACGTATTAAAGCATTGAACGAATTATATCCTTTCGTAAAAAAAGATATCAAAGCTACTTTGCTGGCTATGGATACCCTTCCCGTAACCTTCCGTTTGCTCGATCCACCTTTGCATGAATTTGTTCCGCAAAGCCCCGACAAACAAGCCGAACTGGCTAAAGAATTGAAAATCGATGTGGCTGCCGTGGCAAAACGCGGTGAAGCACTTCACGAAAACAATCCTATGATGGGACATCGCGGGGTTCGTTTGAGCGTAACTTATCCTGAAGTTTCTGAAATGCAGTTCCGCGCTATTTTCGAATCGACACTCGAATTATTAAAAGAAGGTCATCATCCAAAACCCGAAATCATGATTCCGGTTACTTGTGAAGTAGGCGAACTGGATGTTACCAAGAAAATTGCCGATCGTGTTTATGAAGAAGTTTGCAAAAAATTCAAAGTAAAATCAATCGATTATCTGTATGGTACCATGATAGAAATTCCACGAGCCTGTTTATTGGCCGATCGTATGGCAAAAACAGCACAGTTCTTCTCCTTCGGAACCAACGACCTTACCCAGATGACATTCGGTTTCAGCCGCGATGATATTGGTGGTTTTATGAACGAATATTTAGACCAGAAAATACTGGCTGCCGATCCTTTCCAGACCATTGATCAGGAGGGAACCGGACAGTTGATTGAAATGGCTGTTACCAAAGGACGCGCTACACGCAACAATCTGAAGGTGGGTATTTGCGGCGAACAAGGCGGCGACCCTGCTTCGGTGGAATTCTGTTATAAAACCGGATTAAACTACGTAAGCTGCTCGCCCTTCCGCGTTCCTATTGCCCGTTTGGCTGCTGCCCAGGCTTTTATTAAAGATAAAAAAGCAAAACCGGTGGCAAAGAAAGTAGTTGCCCAAGCTAAACCTGTTGCAAAAAAGGTAGTAACAAAATCTAAACCTGCTGCTAAAAAGGTAGTGGCTAAGAAAGCGGTTGCTCAGACTAAACCGGTTGCAAAAAAGGTAGTAGCTAAAAAAGTGGTAGCAAAATCAAAACCTTCTGCTAAAAAGGAAGTGGCTAAGAAAGCGGTTGCTCAGACTAAACCGGTTGCAAAAAAAGCCGTTGCCAAAGCTAAACCTGTTGCAAAAAAGGTAGTTGCTAAAAAAGTGGTAGCAAAATCTATACCTGCTGCTAAAAAGGTAGTGGCTAAGAAAGCGGTTGCTCAAACCAAACCGGTTGCAAAAAAAGCGGTTAGTAAAGCTAAGCCGGTTGCTAAAAAAACAATTAAGAAAAAATAGTTGTTCCTTTTTCAGTGATGAAAGCCTCCAAATTATTTGGGGGCTTTTTTTTGCTCATTGCGTTTGCATAGAAAAAATAGTCTATAAAATATAAATCTGTAATTCCACAGATTCATTGTAAAAATTATTAAGTTTGCAATCTGATAAATACTACAAAACTATTATTCACTATTAATCAAAATTATTATGAGTGGCTCTGAAAATAAGCAGCTTGACTTGTCAGCCTATGGAATTAAAGAAGTATCTACTGTATTCCATAACCTGTCGTACGATGATTTGTTCGTACATGAAACCGACCCCAAACTGGAGGGTTTTGAAAAAGGATTTATAACCAATACGGGAGCTGTGGCGGTCGACACCGGCATATTTACCGGACGTTCGCCTAAAGATAAATATATCGTTAAGGAAACTGAGAACGAAAATAATGTTTGGTGGGCCAATCCCAGCAGAAAAAGTTCCGACAATAAACCAATTTCGGAAGAAGTGTGGGAAAATTTGAAAGGCATAGCCAAAACACAACTCAGCCATAAGAAACTTTATGTAACGGATGCTTTCTGCGGCGCCAATGAAAATACCCGTATTAAGATACGTGTGGTATCTGAAATTGCCTGGGCATCGCATTTCGTAAAAAATATGTTCATACGTCCTACCGAAGAAGAACTGAAAGATTTCACACCAGATTTTGTGATCTTACATGCCTGCAAGGCTACCAACCCTCAATTTAAAGAGCAGGGATTGAACTCTGATGTGTTTGCGGCTTTCAACCTGAAAGAACGTATGGCTGTGATTGGCGGTACATGGTATGGCGGCGAAATCAAAAAAGGAATTTTCTCAGTGATGAATTATTTCCTGCCATTGAAAGGCATATCTTCTATGCATTGTTCGGCAAATCAAGGTAAGGATGGCGATACCGCCATTTTCTTCGGATTGTCAGGCACCGGTAAAACTACTTTATCGGCCGATCCCAAACGCTACCTGATCGGCGACGATGAGCACGGCTGGGACGATGACGGTATCTTTAATTTTGAAGGAGGATGCTATGCCAAGTGTATCAATCTGAGCAAAGAAAACGAACCCGATATTTACAACGCTATCAAGCGTGATGCACTTTTAGAAAATGTAGTTTTTGATGAAAAAACCGGGGCCATCGATTTTGCCAGCGCGGCCAAAACCGAAAATACCCGTGTGAGCTACCCCATTTATTTCATCAACAATATTGTGAAACCGGTTTCGAAAGGAACGCATCCCAAAAACATCATTTTCCTGACGGCCGATGCTTTCGGAGTGTTGCCTCCCGTTGCCAAACTCAATTACGATCAAACCATGTATCACTTCTTAAGCGGATATACCGCCAAAGTTGCCGGTACTGAGCGTGGCATTAAAGAACCTACCCCAACCTTCTCCTCTTGTTTTGGAGCAGCCTTCCTGTTGTTGCATCCTACAAAGTATGCCCAGGAACTGGCCCGCAAAATGCAGCAACATGGTTCCAGCGCCTACCTGGTGAATACCGGTTGGATTGAAGGACCTTACGGAGTGGGACGCAGGATTGATATCCCCTCCACCCGGGCCATTATCGATGCCATTCTGGATGGTTCGCTCGAAAATGTGGAATACGAAGAACTCCCTGTTTTCGGACTAATGATACCCAAAACCGTTACAGGTGTAAACCCTAAGATACTGAATCCACGCACTATCTGGTCTAACCCGTCGGATTGGGATGCCAGCGCCAAAAGCCTCGGCGAAAAGTTTATTAAAAATTTCGAAAACTTTACCGACAACGACGAAGGCAAACGACTGGTAGCTGCCGGACCCAAAGTGTAGGTTATTAAGCCATCAAAGTTTTCCGTTTCACCACTGAAGTACTCCGTTTAACAAATGAAGTACTCCGCTGAACAAACGAAGTACTCAGGCGGACTTCGGAAGTACTCCGTTTAACAAATGAAGTACTCAGTTTAACAAATGAAGTACTCCGTTGAACAAACGAAGTACTCAGGCGGACTTCGGAAGTACTCCGTTTAACAATTGAAGTACTCCGTTTAACAAATGAAGTACTCAGTTTAACAATTGAAGTACTCCGTTTAACAATTGAAGTACTCGCGTTAACAAATGAAGTACTCGCGTTAACAAATGAAGTACTCCGTTTAACAAATGAAGTACTCCGTTTAACAATTGAAGTCCTCGGTTGAACAAATGAAGTACTCGCTTGAACAAATGAAGTACTCGCTTGAACAAATGAAGTACTCGGTTGAACAATTGAAGTACTCGCTTGAACAAATGAAGTACTCCCTTGAACCATTGAAGTACTCGCTTGAACAAATGAAGTACTCGGTTGAACAAATGAAGTACTCGCGTGAACAAATGAAGTACTCGCGTGAACCATTTTGCTACAAACCTGAACCTCTTTAGGTTCAAAGGAGTACCTTCGGGGTGCTCGCTGGAAGCTTTTTGCTGCAACGGAGCAGCTTTTTTACTTCGTTTGAAGCTCAGAGCTGCTCGCTTAAAGCTTTTAGGTTCTCGCTTGAAGCTCCGAGGTCTTCCTTTGAACCTATGGAGGTGCTCTGTAGAACC
>CAYXXU010000085.1:0-18082 GCA_964469155.1 uncultured Bacteroidales bacterium | reverse complement strand
TGGTTGAAGCTAAGAAGGTTGCCCAGGCTGTATTTACTGTTGCCTGAGTTGCACAAGAAGTTACCGTTACATTGTTGCCACAGGTAAAGACCACCGGTGGGGCTGTCAATGTAAAAGTTCTGGTACAGGTCTCCAGCATACCACAGGTATCTGACACCGTCCAGGTTACGCTGGTTTGTCCACCACAAATCAAAGGTGCAACCGGCAATGCAGGTGTGGTTGTAACATGGATTGGTGGTGTTCCTCCTGAATAACTAAAGGTGGCAAGCCAATCAGCAAATGCTGCATTTACAGCAGCCTGATCAGCGTATATACAGGATGAGTATGTTACATTTTGAGGACAGACTAAAACTATTGGAATAATCGGTGGTTCGGTAATAATAATGGTTGTATCACCAATACAGGCAGTGGGATTAACAACCCCTCCACTGCTTTCTTGCGCAGTTATTATGTATGTGCCTGCCGGGACATTAAAAATACCCGAAGTGTTTGATTGTGGCGGAACAGAATTTATATTATAGACATATTCTCCGTAAGGGGGTGTTGCGATAGCAGTAACAGTAGAAAGTCCGCCATGGCAAAGAATTGGAGTAAATAATGCATATACATTTTGTTCAATAATTGTAACTGATTTACTGGCATAGTTCCAACCCACAGAATTATTTACTGCAAGATCAATAACACAGGCTCCAACGGTAGGTCCGGCATAATAACCGAGACCAAAGCTGGGGTTAAGGTGGTAATTTCCGCCCCCATCAGAGACCCACGGATTGGGACTATTAATTATGTTAGTGACGGCCGTTGCATCAAGATAGCAATTTGCCCCAAACATATTAGTAAGGACAATTGTTATGCCATTAGGTGCCGTAAGGGGTGTCGCAGAATAAACACTAATTTGCAAAGGTTGCTTTACTGGATTATTTACACATACAGCTAATGGTCCGGTTATATTTGCCGCAGGAAGTCCTTGCTGAGCATTTACCGTAAACGGCAGACTGCCGATAAGCATAAGAAGCATTAAGAATATCTTTACGCCTCTTGCCAATTTCCAGGAACTATTTTTTGTCAAATCATGACAGTTATAAGTAGAAGTTGTTTTCATACTATAAAGCTTTTATTGTTTAAAAAAGAATAAATTGGTTTTTAAAATGCACTATTAATTGGGTGAGGTGTTACCCATATTAGCATTAGAAACCACTACTGACTTACTACATTTACCAATACCCTTGGCAGTTTCCACTTCCAGATTTATTACAAAACTTCCGGCAGTATTGCCCGGATTAATCACAATAGTCTGGGTGCCAGCACCTGTAACGGGATCATAAATGTATTTTCCCTCCGTTACAATATATGCACCAGCAGTATTATTTAAAAATGTATAGGTCAATACCGGATTTTTTAAGCCATATTCAATCTGGCTTGTAACCGTGATATTGGATCCGTTAACATTGGCTTTTAAAGGGCCACTGATATTTGCAGCAGGCGATTGCGCCAACGCACCCAGGCCAAATAATACCAAGGAAATAAACACAAAAAGTGTTTTGACATTTTGAGTAACTTTTTTCTTTTTCATGATTTGCTTTTTTTATGTGTTAGTATTGAATAGATTACAAATTATATTTAAAAGACATAATATGATTGCTGTAAGCCATTTTATATTGTATTTTTGCAAAGTTTTTGCTAATTTATCATACCATTTTTTAACACTTTATTTATTAACAAAATATTGATGGGATAAAAATAGTAGTATTCGAAACCGGGAAATATTAGTGTTACACTAAAAACTATTAGTGATTCACTAATTTTCTTTAACCACATTTTAACATTCCACAATTCTATTTAAGTTTTTTATTAACTTATTTAGTGCAGAAATTAATCAGTTTCATTGGTAAAGATCCACTTAAAAGGCCCATGAATCAATGAAAAGATGCTTGAATAGCCTTCAGATTTTTTTTAGGTTCGTAATGTTATGGTATATTAAAGGTATGTTTATGGTAATTCAACAATTCTATACATAAGCATTTAATCGAAATCTGCAATTAAAGTCGTTGGATGTAAAAAGTGAACCGGCTTTTTTATATAGAAAGAAAAAGGTAGTTGAATTTTATAACAGAATTGAATCGGTTGGATTATTGAATAACGCTGCAATAAGGCTGTCGACAATATAAGGTCATGGTATAAATAAGCCCATTTACCGATAATTTTGAGGTGTTGGCAGAAAACATTTTTTTATGAATGAATAGTTTCTGACCTTTGTACAAAATTTAATTATAAAAACTCATGAAAAAACTAATCACCTTAATTCTTATTTTGTCGTTCGTTGGTGGACTGACAGCGCAAAACAAAAAACCAAAAAAGCAACCCTTAAACTGGTACAACAAAGATCTGAAATCGGACAAAATCTATGGTGTGAGCACAGAAAAGACCTATAAGGAACTATTGAAAGGCAAAACCCCAACCACTGTTGTTGTTGCAATTATTGACGGAGGAACCGATATTAATCATGAGGACTTGCAAGGCGTGATATGGACCAATAAAGGCGAAATTGCGGGAAACGGAATTGATGACGACCATAATGGCTACATTGACGATGTGCATGGATGGAACTTTATCGGAGGTAAAGATGGCAAGAGTGTGAAAGAAGATAACCTTGAGATCACCCGCTTGTATCGTAAGCTGAGCGCCAAATATGCCGATGCCGACACCACTTCACTCTCTGATAATAAAGATTACAAACAATTTAAGGAACTTAAAGCGAAATATCTTGAGAAGTATGAAAGCGCTAAAAAGCAATATCCAAAGTTCAGCAAGATTGCCGACAAGGTGCATGTTTCTGACAGCATTATTGCTGCCTATCTTCATAAAAAAGATTACACAGCCAAAGATCTTAAAAAGATAAAATCGGATGACCCCCTGATAAAATCGAGCAAAGAAAACCTCACCTATTGGGTAAGAATGGGCGTGAAAGCCGCCGACCTGGTGGGTTATAAAGAGCAACTGAAAGCTCAGGCCGAATATCAATACAATGTTGATTTCGATCCGCGCGGTATTGTGGGCGACAATTACGAAGTGAATTCAAGTCCCTATTACGGCAACAACGATGTGGTCGGACCCACTCCCTTCCACGGCACTTTTGTTGCCGGAAATGTGGGCGCCGTCAGAGGCAATAAAAAAGGCGCCGACGGTGTAGCTAATTGTGTTCAAATGATGATAGTACGCGTAGTACCCGATGGCGACGAGCGCGATAAAGATGTGGCCAACGGCATACTTTATGCCATAAACAATGGCGCCAAGGTGATCAATATGAGTTTCGGGAAAGCATATTCACCACAGAAAAGTTTTGTTGATTCGGTGCTGCGCATCGCCAATAGCAAGGATGTAGTATTGGTGCATGCCGCCGGCAACGATGCTGAAAACAATGATGTGGTGACCAATTATCCCGAAAACCGAGATGCCAACAATCAGGTGATTTGCAACAGCTATATCACCGTGGGCGCAAGCTCGATGTTACAAGGCGAAGAACTCCCCGGAGCTTTTTCGAACTATGGTAAAACCATGGTAGATGTGTTTGCTCCGGGTGTTGAACTCAACGGCCTGGAACCCGACAACAAATATGGCCATGCCAGCGGAACCTCTATGGCAAGCCCCGTAGTGGCAGGTATTGCTGCTGTTATCAGAGGCTATTTCCCAGAACTGACCGCTGCCGAAGTGCGCGATATTATTGTAAAATCAGCATCCAAATACAGCGAGATGGTGAAGGTTCCCGGCGAATCGGAAGAGGCAGTGAAGAAATCCTTCAGCGAACTTTCAGTAAGCGGCGGCGTTGCAAATCTATACAATGCCGTTATGATGGCACAGGAGATGGTGGCTTCGAAGAAAAAGTAATATCCTTAAATCTCTGATAATGAATTTGGATTGAAGTCCGAAGACTGAAGTCAGAAGAAGATAAAATAAACTCCGGTAATGGTCCATTACGGGAGTTTATTTTTTTGTTAAATACAATCACCCTTTTTGCAACCATCTAATGTAAAATTGTATTAAGGGATTAATATTTCCAGGATTAAACAGGAAGGGTAATAGGGTTTGTTGTGATCAATGTTGTTACTTTTGAAATTTGCTAACATACCTACAGTGATTGTAAATCATATTTCTTAATTTGTGTCATGAATTATTTGAACAAGATATTTAACCTTGTAAACGATTCAATTATCCTTAGCAGCGGTCCAATCATCCTTACCAACAATGATCTAATTCCTACCCGTGTTGATCACATTCCTACCAATGATGTTTTCATTTTTACCAACGATGCTAAGATAATTGTCGACGACCTTTATATTCTTCCAAACGATGTTCCGAATCTTATGAATTTTCGGAATAAATTGTCTGATGATGTTCAAATAATTACGAACGATGCTCCGAATCTTTTTAACTTTCGGAACAAAATATCAAAGAATGGTCACATTTTCCCAAACGATGGTCCGAATGTTTTGAATTTTCGGAACAAATTACCAGACGATGGTCTCATAATTGCCAACGATACTCCGAATGTTTCGAAATTTCGGAACATAATAAGGAAATATGCTCAAATCACTGGAAAAATCAAGATGTAAAAGGCTTATAATAAGCAATCGGATGGTAAGGTTATCTTAAATTCCGCAAAAAGAAAAGCCATCGTATCATCTAATACTAATTTCTACACTATTGCTCCATGCAGTTTTGCGTCCTTTGGTCAAAACGCGGCGGTTTTGGAAATAGTATTTCTGCCCTAACATCAATCCCTTGACAATTGTTTTTGCAGTGCTGGTTGTTTCGAGGTTATCCCATGTTTCATTATCCAGACTCATACGCCAATCGTGGTATCCCCTGCCCTCGGCATACAATATTACGCTGCCCTTTTCGGTTCCGGGCAATGCCCGGTTCTTAAATTTGTAATTGTTAGCAAAATGCTGTACCACCATATTGGCATCCGTTATAATAACTTCGGCTTGCTGCGGATTGTCAGAGACCAGGTCCATTACATCTCTTTGTAAGGCCCGCAACAACATATCAACCTTATATTTTGCCACATTTCTGTCAGCTATCAATGCCGTGGGGAGTTTGGCTTTACATGCGGCTTGCACTATGGCGAGTTCATTGTTCCGTAATTCCAGTTCAGCCAGTTTAGCGGCCGAAGCAGCAAAACGGCTTTTAGTACTCATACTTAAATGAATAGCCGCTGTGCGTACAATGAACTTCGGAATAGATGCCGGCATCTTTAATGCCGCATACACCTTTCTTGTTAGCTTAGTTTTATTTTGGCTCATGCCCCGGATTTTTATACAATTATACAAAAAAAATAGTCATAGTGGTACAAATTAGGGATAGAATTTTATTAAAAATCTACCCTTTGAGGTGCGGCACTTAAAACAAAAAAAAAGGACCGGTTTCCCGGCCCTTCTCCTAATTATAACCCTAAACAAAAATTAAATGATTCCCTGGTCCATCATGGCTTGTGCAACCTTTAAGAAACCGGCCACATTGGCACCTTTCACATAGTTTACATAACCAGTACTGTCTTTACCATGTTTTACACAAGCTTCATGGATGTTTTTCATGATCTCATGCAATCTTTTATCAACTTCTTCGCTACCCCAGCTTAGTTTCATCGAGTTCTGGCTCATTTCCAGACCGGAAGTAGCTACACCGCCAGCATTTGATGCTTTTCCCGGTGCAAATAACATTTTCTTTTCAAGGAAAAGTTCAACAGCCTCGGGTATACAGGGCATATTGGCACCTTCGGTAACGCACATGCAACCGTTGTTAACAAGGTTCATGGCATCTTCCTTGTTCAATTCGTTCTGTGTAGCACAAGGCAATGCGATATCGCATTTCACCTCCCACGGATGTTTCCCCTGAACAAATTTCGAGTTGGGGAATTCATAAGAATATGGTTTCACGATATCCTGGTTCGAAGCGCGGAGTTCTAACATATAATCAATCTTCTCGCCCGAAATCCCGTCTTCATCATAAATATAACCATCAGGACCTGAAATAGTAATTACTTTACCTCCCAGTTGAGACACTTTGGTAGCAGCTCCCCAGGCAACGTTTCCGAAACCTGAAATTGCTACTCTTTTGCCTTTAAAATCGGTTCCTTTGGTTTTTAGCATTTCCTGAGCAAAATATACTACTCCAAAACCGGTAGCTTGCGGACGTATCAAACTTCCGCCCCAGTTCAAACCTTTGCCGGTCAGCACGCCCACGTGAGTGTGAGTAAGTTTTTTATACATACCAAACATAAATCCGATTTCTTTACCGCCCACACCGATATCACCGGCAGGTACATCAGTTTCCGGACCAATAATGTTCCAAAGTTCCAACATAAAAGACTGGCAGAAACGCATTATTTCAGCATCCGATTTGCCTTTGGCATCGAAATCCGAACCACCTTTACCTCCGCCCATAGGCAAAGTGGTAAGGCTGTTCTTGAATATTTGTTCGAATCCTAAAAATTTCAGAATACTAAGGTTCACACTGGGGTGAAAACGCAAACCGCCTTTGTAAGGTCCGATAGCATTGTTGAACTGAACACGGAAACCTCTGTTAACGTGAACCATTCCTTTATCATCTACCCAGGGAACTTTGAAAGTTAAAATTCTGTCGGGCTCTATGATACGATCAACAATTCCGGCAGCTTCGATCTGAGGATTTTCGTTTACGACTTCCTCAATTGATTCTAAAACTTCTCTTACAGCTTGCAAATACTCCATTTCACCTGGATTCTTCTTTTCAAGCTCTTGCATTATTTTATCTACATTCATTTGAATAAGTTTTTAAAAAATTTAGTAACTTGTATTGATAAATATCAGTCTTTTTAGTGCCACAAAATTAATTATTATTCTGATGCTCCAACAGTTTATGAGAAAATTTTTTTTACCAAATAATTACCAGTATAACAGTCTTTTAAAATCGATTTTGTATTCAGGTTGCATTAATTAATAATTGCGCCAGCCCAAAAAAGCTAATTTGAACACTTAAAAAGGTATAAGTAATACACCTATATTTTTTCGGGCTTATACAGAACTCCCAGGCTTTTTTTCCCATCAATTTTTATGATCATAGGCGATTGAAAATGAACCACCCTGATACTCTCATCCTCAAAAATAGCCTGCGCTTGGTTCAGAAAACCTATATCGTAAAATCCATCCTGAATATAAGGATTAATAGTAAAATAGCCTACCCTGAATGAAGTAAGATTATGGAAAAAATGGGTGCCTTGCGACGGATCAACCCGGTATTTATCTAACCCCGATTCCACAATCAGGCGGGCAGCCGATATCATGGGCCATTTCACCGGAATTCCCAGCCAGGGATCGGTCGAACCCCAGCGACCCGGGCCCACCAGCGCATATTTTTGTTTCCTGTCAAGATACAATTGATTGATACGTTCAATGGTGGCAGAGGTCTGCAGGTTTTTTGCCGCATCAAACGATTCGGGTTTCACATACACTACATCGTGCACATCATCATAAATGCCATTTCCCAAGGCTGTAGTCGAATAAATAATGGCATCATCGTAACTGATATCCTCTAGGTTAGCTCTTATAACTTCTTTATTATTCACAATAGGTCGTATCTGCAAAAAACTGAAAATCTTTGGGCAATCTTTAGGGACATCCAGGTTTACAGCAAATTCAATCTCCACTGGATTGTTCATTTCCCGCTCGCCTATCTTCAACAAAGTTTTAATAATATCAGGCAATGGGAAGGTATTATAATTGAGTATTCTTGAAAAGGTCAATATTTTCTTACCCTCATGATCGAATGAGTCACGTATTATGTGGTTATTATAATCAAAAGTGGATGAAACAAATTTTAAAGCATTATCATTTTCGGCAGCCTTAAGTGGAAGTTTCAGTATATTGATCCCATCGTCAACTGAGACTTTAAAACTATTGGGATTCATGTCAAGTGCATAAAAATAGCGTTGGGTTTCACGCAAAGCCATTTCGGGCGACGATAACTGTATAACCTTTTTCGGGTAGTAAGGCGAAAAACGCAGTGTCACACCCCCGTCAACTATATATTTTCCCAAACCAAAGGCAATATTAACAATGCCTTCTTCGGCTTTTTCGGGAGCAATGGGATAAAAATTTGTGGAACGAGCCACACCTGAAATCGTAGGATAAAAGACATCACCATATTGAATTCCACAAATTTCCTGGAGAATAATTGCCATTTTTTCTTCACTAATTACATTCGAAGTAGCGGTCATATATGCCTTACTCGATTTAAAATACACGGAAGCATAAACCGATTTAATAGCACAACTCAGCATCTCAAGCATCTTGCGTTCGTTATCCACTTTCGAGATCATATAAGTGGAATAAATACCGGCAAAAGGTTGGTAATACGAATCTTCGAGCAAACTCGACGAACGTATTGCAATAGGGTTTCGCGCGACATTGATAAACGCCATCAGGTCCTCATGTATTCTGAATGGCAAACGCGCTTTCACAAAACAGTTGAGAATATCCTCATCCGGCATGTCAGACAATCCGATCTTATAAAGTTTATTATCCGCCATAAACTCATCAAAAACATCGGTTGTCAGCACGGCGGTTCTCGGAATATTAATTAAAATATCATCAAACTTATCCAGTATCTGATTACGTTTAATAAGCGAATCAATAAATGCCAATCCTCTTGCTTTTCCTCCCAACGACCCTTGCCCAATTCGTGAGAAGAAAATATACTCATCAAAGCTATCGCGGTTAAATTCGGCAATAATTCCGCGGGCTTTATTTAACCTGTAACTGGCAATATTATCAAACAAAAACCTTTTTATATCGTCAATGTCATTAAAATCCTCCATTCGGGCAGGTTTAAACACCTCTCCCAACGAAAACAGCGCCCTTGCATTTAACCATTTCGAAAAGTGGTTTCGTTCAAAATGATAGCGTAACGAATCATCCGGAATTTCGAATATCTTCAATTGCAATGATTGCAGATCCTGGGCCCGCGATATTTCTTCGTAAGTAACGGGGTCGCGAAAAATGAAATCGCCGAAAACCATATACTCATTAATAAAGTCGCGCAGTTCAAGTGACAAGGTTTTTGAGTTCTTGTAAAGGAATTTAACATTAAGATTTCTGGCAACTTCTTCGTTTTTGATATCTGACGATTGTATCAACATGGGCAAAAATTCATCATCTTCCCTCACTTTCTCGCATAATTTCACCCCTGCATATGGATCGGTCTGGCCATTTTTCTTATACGACATATCAGTAATAATTCCCAGCATATTGTTCTTATATTTCTCATATAAACAAATGGCCTCTTCATAGTTCTTTGCTAATAATATTTTAGGCCTGCCACGCATACGAAGCATTTTCTGATGTTCATTCAACCCCTCTATCATGAACTCTTTCGATTGTTCGAAAATGGTTTTATAAAGTATCGGCAGATAACTCGAATAAAACCGAATAGAATCTTCAACCAGCATTATTGACTGAACCCCAACCTCCTCAACATCCTTCTGCACATTCATTTTATCTTCTATCAGTTTAATGATAGCCAACAGAATATCTGTATTCCCTAACCAGCAAAAGGAGTAGTCATATATAGAAAGTTCTGCAGGTTTGTACTTTTCAATGATTTCTCTTGAAAAAGGGAATAATACAACCACAGGCTTCCTTGGATATTCAACTTTTATTTTTCTTGTCAAACCCAAAGGGTCTTCAATGCTGAGCATAGTAATAATAAGGTCGATGTTATCGCAATGCAAAATATGCATGGCCTCCTCGTGGTTTGAGGCATGTATGAAGCGCGGCGGATATCGTAGGTTCAGGGCGACATACTCGTTAAATATCTGCTCATCTATCCGGCCATCTTCCTCAAGCATAAAAGCATCGTAAGTGCTGCATACCAACAAAACATGGTAAATGCGTTTCTGCATCAGGAGCTTGAACGACCTGTCCTGATAATAGTATTTCTGTGAATCAAAGAGTTGTTTCGTCAGTTTCATTTCTTAATGGTAAGCTTGATTATGTATGATTTGTCCATAAGTTGAACATTGTTAGTTGAGCATTGAATATTGAGCATTTTTTTATTTTATTAATTGACCAGCTATGTAGTTTCCAGCTCTGTTACCCGGTAATGCCTCAACAACATCAATCATCCTGCACGTATAATCAACTAAGCGGTCTTCTAAGTCAAATATTTTATTCATAGTTTAATGTATTTGTTATTATACTTGCAAAATGTGTGTTGAGTATTGATTATTGGGTATTCATTCTAACCACTTTCAATAATTTTCAATTCTCAATGTTCAACGATCAATGATCAAGTTTCTTCTTTCCAAAATAACTCCAGATATAATACACCGGCACTCCAATAAAAACAATTACCAATCCGGGCCAGGTAAATTCTGGTTTGTATATCAGCAGTATTATTAATATCAATGTGCAGATCAAAATATAAAGTATCTGCAGGTAAGGATATCCGAATGCTTTAACGGGCCTTTCTGCATCAGGTTCTTTTCTCCTTAAAATAAATATGCCTGCGATGGTTAAAATATAAAACAAAAGTACTGCAAACACCACATAATCGAGCAGGTCGCTATATCTGCCGGTAAGGCACAATGCAGATGCCCACAAACACTGGATCCATAATCCGACCGATGGCACCTGAAACCTATTTAATATGCCTGCTTTTTTAAAGAATAAACCATCAATTGACATGGTATAATATACTCTGGCTCCTGAAAGTATCAGTCCGTTGTTACATCCGAAAGTGGAAATAACGATAAGGACTGCCATGATCAGGGCAGCGCTGTTCCCGAAAATATTGCTCATTACTGCGGTGCCCAATCGGTCGTCGGTAGCAAACTGCATTCCCCGTTCCATTACGGTAGCACCTTCAAACGTACCTCTTAGGGGAATGGATTGAATGTACACAATATTTGCCAGTAAATAAATTACCGTAACAATAACTGTCCCCATAAACAAGCTTAAAGGGATATTCCGCCTGGGGTTGATCACCTCGCTGCCATTAAATGTTATGTTATTCCAGGCATCGGACGAGAACAAACTACCTACCATGGCTGTACCTACGGCAGCTACAATAGCAAATCCGGTTAAGGTGGTCAAACCCGTACCATCTTTATTCACTTTTACAGCATTCCAGAAAATGTCGCTGTTAGCCTGCCATACACTTCCGTTCGAAATAAAAAACAACCCGATAATCAGAAAACCGATCAACACTGCTACTTTAGTCACAGTAAAACTATTTTGCACGATCTTGCCCGACTTGATACCCCTCGAATTCAGCCAGGTTAATACCAAAATGGAGGAAATGGCAAGCAACTGTACCGTATTGAATTTAAATCCCAAGAGTTCGATCAATACATTTTTCTCGGAAAACCAGGGAACAATCACTCCCATAAATTTAGCAAATGCCATTCCAACGGCTGCTATGGTTCCTGTTTGTATTACCGTGAACAAGGTCCATCCATACAAAAAGCCTGTAAGCGGATTGTAAGCTTCGCGCAGATATACATATTGGCCTCCGGCTTTTGGCATCATTCCAGCCAGCTCGCCATAACTATTAGCAGCAATTATGGTAAGCAATCCGGTGATCACCCATACTACCAACAGCCATCCCGGGGCACCTACCTGCCTTGAAATGTCGGCGCTAACAATAAATATACCTGATCCAATCATCGAGCCTATGACAATGGCCGTTGAATCGACCAGGCGAAGGTTTTTCTTGAAGGTTTGAACGGCTTGCGACATAAGATTGAATTGTTAAATTGCTACAATGTTGAAAGTCCGAAAACAAAATACCAACACAAAGAAACAAAAAAACTCCTTTCGGGAATGAAAGGAGTTTTTTTTTATCATAAAAAGCTAATATCAGTTAGGTGTAAAACTCTTGAGCATCTCAAGCACTGTATCTGTGTATGCTTCACGATATGAAACCCAAATATAGATACTGATATTGGGATAATCAGGATCGACGATGAGCATGGTTCCAATAGAAAAACCATCTTTATCACCTTCATAAAGTACGCCCCAATAACCATTGAGTTTTTCTTCATCCAGTTCAACCACATCGCCTATGTTCTTCACACCATTGTCAACAGCCCAATCATAGACTGCTTTGGTCATTTCGCGGTGAGAGAGGGTTTCATCTTTTCTGGGATAAATACTTAAATTGATATTACGGTTGTGTCCTATCCATTTTTCGCCGGTCGATTCATCCACTTCAAAATCAGATGGAACCTTGAATTTGGTTTTATACGTATCCCATGTAAATGTTTTCATCTGACCGAAAACATGAGTTCCCGATAGAAAGAACATAGTTACGAAAACCAATAAAACCGAGAGTTTAAACTGTTTTTTCATACATTTTAGTTTTAGTTATTATTATGTTAGTTTCTTAATACAAAGATAAAAAATAAATTTTTGTAACCAACAAAAATATTTTTAAGTATTAAAAAATCAAATTATGGCATGCAAAAACAAATTTAATCTGTGGAGAAACACTATTTTTCACTGCGAAAATGTCCTATTTCCATGTGGAATAACTTTAATTCCATAGGGAATAACTTTGATTCCATAGGGAATAACTTTGATTCCATAGGGAATAGCTTTGATTCCATAGGGAATAACTTTAATTCCATAGGGAATAACTTTAATTCCACGTGGAAAAATTTTAATTCCCTATGGAAAAACCTGTTATTTTTGTGAATTACTAAAAAAGAAAACAGCAGATTTCATTGGTCTTTTAATACAAATACCCTATGTCCAAACAAGAAGAATTATCACAACTTATTGATAAATACGATGTAGCCTGTTACGACTATAGCCACTTGAAAAAATACCAGATAATTGGAGTTCTTTTGTTCTTTATCGGTGGTTTCATCCTTTTCCTGGTCCTGAATAATAAAAAGAGGAAACTGAATGATCAAAAAAATGAGGTGATGCAAAAATTAGATGTCATAGCCACTGAATTATCCACTGATGATTACCTGAGTTTAAGACAAAGGATCATTATGGTGGGCAGGCAATGATATATAATACAACGCCTTGATTCCTTAATTTTTATTGAAAATTGATAGAGAATTAAACAATCAATGACAATTAATGACCATAAATAACTATTAGTGACTATTAATGACTACAAATGACCATTAATGAGTATTTATCAAAATGTTCAATAATCAGTGCTCAATTTTCAATTCTCAAGTATTTCACTCCCAGGTGATCACACTTATCCTCTTTTTCCCATCCATACGAACGCTTAATGGCTTTTCGAATTGCACATGGCGGAAAAAGGTAGTTTCTTTTAATAGCTTTTGTTTTTTCAACACATCCCAGGCAATAAAACTTTTGCCAATTTCTGGCTGCACCGAGAAATAGCCTATGTTCATCGAAGTTACGTTGTGGAAGAAATGCGAACCTGAGGAAGCATCCAACGGGAAATCTTCCAGGCTGGTCTCAATTATAAAATGTGCATTCGAGATCTGGGGCCAGTTGACAGGTATGCCAATCCATTTGTCGCGGGTTCCCCAGCGTCCGGGGCCGATAAGGACATATTTCCGGTTGAGGGTTATCATATATCGATTCAACTGGTCGATTTCGGCAGCCATTTCTTCGGTGCGGCTTTTATCAAACTTATCAATGTCAACATAGATCACATCGGTGATGGTATCGACCTTGCCATTGCCCATAGATTTATCGGCATATAGCAACATTTTTTCCTTTTCAATCTCATCCATATTGATCTCATAATCCTGTGCATTGCCCAGCAAAGGTTTTATCTGCAACAAATAAAAGGAGGCCCGGTTATTGCTGTCTTTATTCAGGTCGATAGCAAATTCGATTTCGGCCGGCGTTCCCAAAGCTTCTTTCACAATATCAAGCACCACCTGTATGGTATCGGCCATAGGGATATAATTATACTTCAGAATATTTGAGAAATTCACTACTCTCGGTCCCGCATAATTCAACCCCGGAACCATACGGTCATTCTCCAGATCGTAAACCGAAGCACAATGTTTCAGGGCGCCATTACTCTCTGCGACATCAATATCCAGTTTTTTCAACCCGGCTTCTTCGCCCTGCATCAGGTCTACATCTTTATTGCTCAAATCGACCGCATAATAGTGAAGTTGTGAGTTTTTGTACAGGTCCTTGGGCGTATAGTTCTCAGTGGTTGGATACTTTGGCGAAAACCTGTAAGCTTTCTCCCCTTCCACCACATACATTCCTAAACCGACTGCAGCCACAGCCACTCCTTCGTCGGGTTTCATGTGCCCCACAGGATAATAGTTGTACGATTGTGCCACCCCGCTGATATGAGGATAGAAATAATCATCATATCGGTTGCCAACCACCTCCTGCAACACGATGGCCATCTTTTCGTCCTCAATATTATAATTGATGGCTTCCACATAACCGCGGGCCACTTTCGAATAAACTGAGGCATACACCAGTTTGATGGCGGTCATCAATTGGGTGAGGCAAACATCGGTGTCAGGATGGCTGTTGGGCAAGAGATAAGTCTCAAAGATACCTGCAAAAGGTTGCTTAAGCGAATCTTCGAACAACCCTGATGATCGAACAGCAATGGGAGTTTTGATAAGTTTTAGCGTCTTGCGCAAACGTTTAATCAAACCCTCAGTTAAAGTCCCTTTTACAAACTGTGCTTTGAGCAATTCATAATTCTGCTCTTCGTTTATAAATTCACGAAGTTTGTTCCGGTCCATAAAATATTCGAACTCATCGGTTCCTATAATCAGCGTCTTCGGACAACGGATATTGATATTCGGGATCAGGTTGTGAAAATCGAAATGATAGATCAGGGTATTGATAAAAGATACACCGCGGCCCTTGCCGCCTAGCGAACCCGAAGCAAGACTGATAATGCTGCTCTCCTCAAGATTCTCTACTTCTTCAAAACTGATTACTTTCCCTTTGTTTTGTTCGTTGCGGTGCAATTGTATCGAATTGAGCAGAAAATCACGTAGGTCCTTGGTGGTCATAAAATCCTTAACTTTATAATGATTCAGATATCTGGCCAGTTGCACTTCACCACGGGCCATCAGCCATAAAGAAAAATGGTCGCGCTTGGCATGATACACCAGAGAATCATCGGGAATGATCTTCAGATAGTTCTCAAATTCTTTCAGGGAGCGGGCTATAGCGATCTGTTTTCCATCAGCATTTTTGTATATGAAGTTGCCAAACCCAAGGTAATGCATTATAAAACTCTGAACATCCTGCAACAAGGTCGGCGAATTCTTATCAATAAAAATGGTTTTAAGTTCGAAGGCTTTGTTGGCATTTTCCTTATCGGACGATTGCAAAATGATAGGTATATCTTTTATCTGGCTTCTGACATACTCCACCAGACTAACCCCTGCATTTTCATCTTCCACGCCTTCTTTCTCATATTTCACATCGGTTATCAGGCACAGCATATACTCCTTATAGTTATTGAATATCTTAATGGCATCTTCATAATTCTTTGCCAGAAGAATTTTCGGACGGGCTCGTAAACGCAATACTTTTAAAAGCTCGTCCGAACTAACATCCTCTATAATGCGCTGAGTCTGCAATAATACATTAGTATATAACAACGGGAGGTATCTTGAATAATAAATGGCCGAATCTTCCACCAACAGTATTACCTTAACAAACCCTTTGGTGGTATCATTGTCAATATTCACCTTGTCTTCGAGCAATTTTACCATGGCAAAAAACACTTTGGGGTCACCGTTCCAAACGTAGATATCATCAATGCCTATGTATTTCTCTTTTTCCTTATGAAATATTTCGATATCGCTGCTGTTGTTCAGCAATAGATAAACCGGTATATAAGGATATGTTTGCTTGATTTCCTTACTGATTTCGGCAGGTATGTTTTTATCAACTCCCATCATAAAAATAATAAGGTCAAAATGCTTTGCACGCAGTTGGGAAAAAACTTCCTCGGACGAAGACACCCCGGTAACACGAGGCATAGAGGTAAGATTCAACTGGTAATATTCACCCAGAAAATGTTCAACAAAGCGCCCTTCTTTTTCTATATTGTAAGCATCATACAAATTGGCAACAATCAAAATCTCTCTTACCTTAAAAGGCATCAAATCGTGAAAAACATCCCTTTCGTAGTTTTGTTTGTTCAGGAAGCGCTGCAATAGTTGCCGGCTATTGATCCCATCAGCAGTGTTTTCGGAAATGTAATCATGTAATTTGCCGCCGGTCTTTGTTTTATGCAATATAAGTTTAGCCAGCAAACTATTAATATAACCGGCTATCAGGTTGGCAATATTCTCGATAAGATTCCGTTCTTCCTTCAGAAAAGGGCCTTCATCGCATGTAGGGAATTCTCTGGTATAACAAACTTCAATGATACCTTTTTTATCGTCAATGGTTTGAAATACCTGCGATTGTTTCCATTGAGTTTCTTCAAAATCAGAAGTCGCATAAGAATTGTTGTCGAAAGATATACGGGCCACAGTTGATTCGGGATATTGCCATGCCTTGGGAAGCAACGAACAAATTTTTTGCAGCGATTCGTCAACCGGCTTGCCTTCACGGATAATCAACGTAGTATAATTAATACACGATAATTCCTTTAGACGTTCTTTGTTTTCAGCAACCAGCTTTTGTAGTTCTTTTTGGCTATCAATAATCTTATCCATACTTAGTGTTGAATTTTTTGCTAAAATAAAACAATAAAAAAGACATTGGCCTTAAGTGTTGCACGTATTTATTGGTAAGTTACCTCCTTAACTTTTAATACGTGTTTAAACAAACGAAGTAAGTATATTAAGTAACTAAAAATTAGAGTTTTATGGATAAAAAAGTTGCAAAATAATTTTTCTGGTTTGAAATAATTATCTTCCTTTGTCGAGTTTTAAACAAATTAAATTACTAACAAAAAATAATTAGTATCATGCAAGAAAAATTAAACAAATTCATGGCACAAGTAATTGCCAAGAACCCCGCAGAACCTGAATTTCATCAGGCTGTTAAAGAAGTTGTAGAATCATTACTTCCGTTTATCGAAGAAAACCCAAAATACAATGGTATTTTGGAAAGAATCGTAGAACCTGAAAGAGTTCTTATTTTCCGCGTTCCCTGGTTGAACGACAAAGGCGAATTTGTAATTAACCGTGGTTTCAGAATTGAAATGAACAGCGCCATTGGTCCTTACAAAGGTGGATTACGTTTCCATCCTACCGTTAACCTTGGCATTTTGAAATTCCTGGCTTTCGAGCAGGTTTTCAAAAACAGCTTAACTACATTGCCTATGGGGGGTGGTAAAGGGGGTTCTGATTTCGATCCAAAAGGAAAATCAGATAATGAAGTAATGAAATTCACTCAATCATTTATGCTCGAGTTGCAACGTCATATTGGCCCCGATACTGATGTTCCTGCCGGGGATATAGGAGTTGGCGGACGTGAAATTGGTTTCATGTTTGGTCAGTACAAAAGGATCCGAAACGAGTTTACAGGTGTTCTCACCGGTAAAGGACTCGATTGGGGTGGTAGTTTGATCCGTCCGGAAGCTACAGGTTACGGCCAGGTTTATTTTGCACAGGAAATGCTTAAGACCCGCGGTCTGGATTTTAAAGGCAAGACCGTTGTTGTTTCAGGTTCAGGTAATGTTGCACAGTATGCAACCCAGAAAGCTACCGAATTAGGTGGTAAAGTTGTTACAGCATCCGATTCGAATGGCTATATTTATGACCCGGCTGGTATCGATGCTGAAAAACTTGCTTATATCATGCAATTGAAAAATGTTAAGAGAGGAAGAATTTCGGAATACGCTACCAAATATGGTTGTGATTATATCGAAGGTAAAACTCCATGGGGTGTTAAATGCGACATCGCGTTGCCAAGTGCTACCCAGAACGAAGTGAACGAAGAAGATGCAAAAACATTAGTTTCGAACGGTTGCTATTGCGTATCAGAAGGCGCCAACATGCCATCAACTCCGGAAGCTGTTGAAGTATTTATTGCAAAGAAAATACTTTACGGTCCTGGAAAAGCTGCTAATGCCGGTGGTGTTGCCACTTCAGGACTTG
>CAYXXU010000084.1:0-18103 GCA_964469155.1 uncultured Bacteroidales bacterium | reverse complement strand
TTTTTATATCAATTATTTACAAACGTATTTAAAAAATTAACGCATCACTAGTGATAGTGAATAATGAAAAACTCCCGAGGTTGAATGGTTGAGGGAGTTTTTTTATTGTTAATTTTTTTTTTTGAATTAGAAATGAAGTATTTTTGAAGTAAATTTAAATTGGAGGCCAGAAACCTCTTGAAAAAAATTGTGTATAATTGAAAAGCCAAATTAGTATAACCATTAATAAAAGTTCAAAAAATGAATGAAGAACAATTTTTCAAATATTTGCGAGAAAAAACAGATCTAGCATTTCAAAAAAGTCAGATTAAATATAAACAAGATCGCAAAAATAGAAGTTGGAATTATTCTATTTGTGCCACGCCTATTCAACAAAAAAAAGGTATATTGTTTGGTCTAAATTGGGGCGGTGATGGAGAGTATGAATCACAAACAAAAATGCCTACAGCTACAGCTATAAATGAT
The DNA here is from genome assembly GCA_964469155.1 of uncultured Bacteroidales bacterium. Lineage (GTDB taxonomy): Bacteria > Bacteroidota > Bacteroidia > Bacteroidales > CAIWKO01 > CAIWKO01. Next base: position 17,638 of record CAYXXU010000084.1, on the reverse strand, counting down.
AATCCAGGCGCTAATAAGTTCATATATACATTGCTTCCAAATTTGAGAAAATATTTTAATTTAAATTCAATTAGTGAGATCAATTATTCCAATCTATGTTTTTTTAGAAGTCCTAAAATATCTGACTTAAAAAATGAAGATTGGGAATTGTCCCTTCCTTTATTTATTGAGTTTTGTGAATTTATTAATCCTCCTTGGATTATTTTTACAAGCATTTCTAAAAGTCAAATAGAAAGACTTAAAAGGTTAAATTCAAAAAAATCAGATTTAATCATTCTTGGTGAGCAATTTTCAATAAAACAGGGGGATAAAGAATTCATAGGATATAAAAAAGGGAAATTTAATAATACCACGGATTTCTATGTTGTTCCTCATCCAGGCACACAATTGTGGAATGAATCAAGAAAAAAAATTTGGGAGAAAGCTTCGAGTGTAATAAATAATTAATTCGTCAGAATTGATGATTAAATACCGCAATAAAATTTATACAGGCAAAGGGTCTGAATTTCCTAGTTTTAGGGGACGTATAATTTATGCTTCTGCAAATAAAAAATTATTACAAAAAATAACCACACTTTGTGATATACTTGATTTTGCAATTAATGAAATCGAACAAGATAATTTTCACTTATCAGATTTTGTTGGAGCAATTGTTATAATAGATCCTCATTTTCTAGAAGAGAAATTATGGAATCAATATCTGGATATTCGGGAAAAAGAATCTCTCTATGGAGATATAACATTATTCAAATTGGATGAATTTGATGAAGAAGAATTACTATTAAATTTAAAAACTGAACTTCACAATTTTCGAAAAGATTTTGTTTACTACAAGACAGAAGGGTTTGAAGAAAAAGGATATAAAATAGCCTCTCGTATTTATTCTCAAGATAAGAACATTTGTAGTTTTAATTATTTAGGGTATGAAAATGTTGAAGAATTGAGATCATTCCATATTGACTTCTATTATAAAAATTTTGCGTTAAAACTTTATCAGTTAGGTGATGAAAACATAAAAGTCTATAAAGAAAAATTGTTCTTTCAGGATTTAAATGAAAGTCATTTCAAATGGCTTATTGATTATAATACAAAAGTCATTAAATTTATGGAATTAATAAATCCCCACCCCCGTTCGCAGTAATTTAGCGCGCCCTGATCTTTTCATATTTCTCTGTGTTCCTCTGTGCACCCTCTGTGTATCTCTGTGTAATAGCTCTTCCTCTCATCCTCCGCGGCAAATCTTCTTCGTGTTTCTTTGTGGTCTTAGTGCCTCAGTGGTTTTCCTCTTCCCCCTCACAGCCTAATAGTCTACAGCCTAAAAGTCTACAAAATTGTTTACTTTTGAAAAATATTCTGTCACTCATAATTCACCCTAAAACAAAAAAACAATGATGAAACTGACTCTATTGAAAAGATCAACCGCTATGGCAGCGCTTATAATTCTGGTATCGTTTACGAACGTCCGCAGCCAGACTGATGGCCCCAAAGTGTTTGGTTACGGATTTTTAAATAAGATCGTTGGCTTATGGAACGGAAAGGTGGTCACCACCACCTCCTCAGGCAGCTTCGACAAATGGTATGTTGATTTCCGCCCGGTTTCGGCCTCACAGGTGTCGCAATATTCCATGCTCGATTCCAATACGGTGAATATTACCAGCTATTTCGTGGTAAAATACAACAACAAACTTGCAATAACCCAGCGCACCGAGGGTTGTTTTCAGGATAAGTGTTGCGTAACCTACGAAATAATGGATTCGGTGAATGAAGCCGCGGGTTATTACCGCTTTTCTGATTTTGTTTCAGGAACAAAAAGAGCCTCCACCGTCTATCATTTCACCAAAGATGGTTTCACCCAGGAAGTCTGGACCAACAAATTCAATCAATCGCCGGTGTTGAAGCTGCATTCGAAATTCGAACCAGAGCTCACCAGCCGCGATGCTGCCCGCGACGCTATCAACGAGTTCAAGTTTCCGCAGCCCTTGCCGGTAAAAGATTTTACCGCAGTGTTCGCGAATATGAAAGAAAGCATTTATTTCAATCTCGGCGAAGATCCTTACAACGGCGCTGCCCAGCCTCCCATGGGAACAGTTACGGTTAATATTACCATAGATCCTTCGCTGAAAACACGGAAATCCGACGAACTTTGCCTGCTGCTCACCACCGAACCCTTGTTTGACGGACTGAAATACATTCCCGAACGCCTGAATTACCTTTCGAAGTACGTGTATTTGGGTGTCGGAACGAAATCATATACCATCAGAAACGTGCATCCCGGAAAATATTATTTGTATTCTTACGACGATATCAACGGCGATAAGATGCACAAAAAAGGCGACTACATGAGTTCAAGCCTCAACAGCAGCTTTACGGTGCTGGCCAACGGAAAAACGGTGGTTGATACAAAGATCGATCTTGTGATTCCTTAGAAAGACCACTTAGACACTAAGTCCACTTAGAAACACTAAGAAAGAACTTAGTGAAACTTCGTGCTCTGAGTGTCTTAGTGGTGTAAATTTTTCAAGTAAACTCCGGGAGAGGAGTCTCATTATTAAAAAGTCATAGGCACTTCCATCAACAGGAATTCGGCGTCAGAATTGGCATGGATACGGAAGTTTTCTGCATCCCAAATGCCAAATCCGTCGCGGGTATGCAGTTCCTGATTGTTGATGGTAACATCGCCGCTCAGTATAAAGGCATATACTCCGTTATCTTTTGCCTTGAATTCATAATTCGCACTGAACCCCTTGTCGAACCGGGCCAGGTGGAACCATGCCTGTTGATGAATCCAGACACCGGCATCATGTGCATCGGGCGAAAGTATCTGTTGCAGTTTGTTGTGGCGGTCGGCCATGTGTAGTGTAATCTGGTCGTAACGGGGTTTCACATTCTTCTTATCGGGTAACACCCATATCTGCAGGAACTTCACACGGCTATCCTTATTCCGGTTGTATTCGCTGTGGAATATGCCAGTGCCTGCACTCATCACCTGTATGTCGCCGTGGCGTATAACCGAAACATTTCCCATACTGTCTTTATGCTCCAGGTCGCCTTCCAGCGGAATAGAAATGATCTCCATATTGTCGTGCGGATGGGTATCGAATCCCATGCCTGCTTCCACCGTATCGTCGTTCAAAACCCTCAGGGCGCCGAAATGCACTCGTTCAGCATTGTAATAATTAGCAAAACTAAAGGTGTGCATGCTGTTGAGCCACCCGTGATTTGCATGTCCACGGGTAGCAGCTTTATGTAGTATGGTATTTGGCATTTTACACTTTGTTTGCCAGCAGGCTGATGGTTAAATAAAACTCATCATAAATGGTCTTATCACCCAGGTTTTCGAAGAATGAACCCGAACCATATTTCACATTGAATTTGGTTCTGTCGATAGTAACGGTCGCATAAATTCTCATTCCTTCGGCACTTTCCGAGAAAACCGTTTTTATTTCAACCGCCTGGGTGATGCCCTTGATGGTCATGTTACCTTTCACCAGGGTAATCCCCTTTTCTATCTTTACCGGTTTGTCAAGAACAAAGGTAGCTTTGGGATAAGTAACCACGCCAAAAAAATCGTCCGATTTCAAATGACCTTCCAGTTTCGTACGATAACCTTCGTCTGTGAGGTCAACATTTTTTATCGAGGTCATGTCTACTTCGAAACGGGCTTTTTCAATCATGCCTTTGTTGATAGTAAATTCACCCGACAAAAGATTGATGGTCCCGGTATGTTCGCCGGTCACCTTTTTTCCCACCCAGTTTATTTTGCTGTTGGCAACATCGGCTTTGTATTTTGTTTGTGCAATTCCACTTAAAACTGCACTTAATAGTATTGCAATTGATAACAAGATTGTTTTTTTCATTGTGTGTTTTGTTTTTATGTTTATGATTTATTTTAATTTTTTCAATCAGGATTGTTTCACCAGTTCTACTTCGCAACTAATCCTGACATCGTCGCTCACCAGCACGCCGCCGGTTTCGAGGGCTGCATTCCATACCAGTCCCCAGTCTTTGCGGTTGATCTTTCCGTTCAGCGTAAATCCGGCCTTTTCGTTTCCCCAGGGGTCTTTCATTACACCGCCAAATTCAACATCCAGTTTTATCTGTTTGGTGATACCTTTGATGGTGAGGTCGCCATACAGGGTGTAACTGCCGTCGTTGTCAACAGCTTCGTAAGTATTACCCTTAAAACTTATCTGTTTGAAGTTTTCCACATCAAAGAAATCGGCACTTTTCAGGTGAGCATCGCGGTCGGGCACACCCGCGTCAATGCTGGCAGGGTTGAGCCAGAAATCGATCTCAGAGGTCATAAAGTCTTCGCCCGTGGTATAGATGCTGGCGTCGAATTCTTTAAAAACTCCCTTAACATTCGATATCATCAGATGTTTTACTTTGAAAGAAATTTCGCTGTGTGTAGGGTCTATGCCCCATTTTGTTTTTACTGTATTTTCCATTGTTTTTTAGTTTAAAATTGATGATGCAAAATTACAACTAAGCCACGGGCCCCGAAATGTAAAAATCAAGGGTGCTGTGGTATAAATCAAGGCAAAAACAAAAGGGGGAATCAATCAGGATGGGAAAAGGCCTAAAGCTGTATGCTTTCCTTGAATTCCTGCAGGGTGCTGCCCGTATTGGTTTTAAAGAACTTGCTGAAATGCGAAGGATCATCGAAACCCAGGTCGAAACCGGTCTCTTTAGCGCTTTTCCCGGTGAACACAATCATACGTTTGGCTTCCAGTATCAGCCTGTTCTGTATATAATCTTTAGCGGAGACATCTATCGATGTGCGTATCACCTCATTCAGATAGTTGGGTGTAACAAACAGGGCTTCGGCATAATATTTCACCTGGTGCCATTCCATATAATGTTTCTCAACCAAATTTTTAAAATTTTTCACCAGGTTCTTACCAACTTCTATTGATTGGGTGTTGTCAGATGGCGACAATGAGCAGTGCCCGTTGCATTCTATTAAAAACAGTTTCAGATAAGCGCCGATAGTTTCGAGCGACATATCGTTCTTTGCCTCAAATGCCTTCATCATTTGCGATGCAAACCCCTGCAGGGTAGCCGACATGGAATCGTGCAGAGGCAGAGGAGGGTTTTCATCGCTTTTGCGGAAGAGTTTCAGATTCGAAATAAAATCGTCGCGGATGCTGTTCATTTCCAAAAATTCGGGGGTGAACAATATAAGGTAACCGGTCGGATCTTTGTCGGTTATCACCTGATGCACCTGCTGAGGGCTTACAAAGAATATATGGTTGGGCAGCAGTTCATATTCCTTAAAGTCGATGATGTGTTTTCCAGTGGCTGTGAGCGACCATATCACCGAATAATAATCATGGCGGTGCGGCATATCGGCAATGCCACCCGACAAACGGTTGAGCTCTTCCATAGTAATGATAACAAAAGGCACAGAAGCGCTTTGGTACATAAGGGCCTGGCTGTATATTTTATTTTGCAGGGGCATGGGATAAGTTTATTATACAAAGGTAATTGTTTTTGTGAAGAGTTATAATTCGGAGCTACACAAGCATTGTAGTTATAATTTTTAATAAAAAAAGCGGCCCGGTTTCGGGTCGCTTGTCTTAAAAAATTAAAGCATTTTAGTACAACAGGTGCTTCTTGCTGGTATTTTTCCAGCCGGCATCGCTTTTATAATCCGCAAAATAAATTACCAGGTCGGCATCGCTCTTATAATCGCAGAAATAAATGGTCACTTGGGCATCACTCTTGTAGTTACAGAAATACCACAAACCATCGTTTCCGGAGGCATCGCTGGCATACGAACATTTGTAAACCACCAGGTCGGCATCGCTTTTGTATTGGGCCACATACACTTTTACTTTGGCATCGCTTTTATATTCGCACGAGTACACCTTTTGGGCATTTGCTGCTGCAACACCCACCAGAATAGCGATCATGAACACACTGAATTTTAATAGATTTTTCATAATATTTATTGTTTGGTTGATAATGACAAAAATTGTTCCTAAACGAAAAATTCTCTATATTTTTTTTATAACCAGCGAATAACTTTCCATAATGGGATTCGCCAGGAGCTCTTTGCAAGCCCTTTCTATTAAGACATTGGCAGTTTTTTCGTCTTTTGCGTCAAGTTCAATGGCAATATGTTTTCCTATTCTGACATCTGAAATTTCCTGTATTCCAATATTTCTTAAACCCGATGTAACCGCTTTGCCTTGCGGATCAAGCAGCTCCTTGAGCGGCATAATGTCTATTTCAGCTCTGAATTTCATGTTTTTCCTGTTTACTTTTATTTATAAGATCAATTAACGATAAAACGATGTACAAAATTATAATAAATGGAATAGCAACAAAATAAAATAGTAAAATTAATACCAAAGAGGTGATGATAAAAATATAACGAATACGGTTTTCTTTCCATCCGAAGGTTTTAAATTTCATGGCAAACAACGGAACATTCGAAACCAGCAGGTAAGATAAAGAAATGGTAGCAGCTATCAACACAAACGGATGGGTTACCATGTAAAACATGTAGTCGTGCCAGGGAAACAAAGCAGATTCGAATCTATGACTGGCCATAGGCAAAAACGAAATGATCACCAATGCATTGGCCGGTGTGGGAAGCCCTATAAAATGATCGGTTTGCCGTTCGTCTATATTGAATTTTGCCAGCCGCCACGCCGAAAATATGGGTATCAAAAAAGAAATAAAGGGCGTATAGACCGGAAGATGAAAATTCCATACAGTTAGGCTCATTGCCAGTAATTGAAACATGGCTACTCCCGGAGCCAAACCAAAAGAAATAACATCAGCCAGCGAATCAAGTTGCACACCTAAGGGAGATTTAATATGAAGCAGACGCGCCACAAAACCATCGGCAAAATCGAATACCGCAGCAGCCAGTATGAAATATACGGCTGTCATAAAATCCTTCTGAAACAGGTAATAGATCGCGATGCTACCGCATAAAAGGTTAAGGCTTGTTATGTAATTGGCAATATTTGAACGTAGCTTCATAACAGTATTTTAAACAAAAATAAAAATTAAACTTCACTATAGGCAATTACATTTCACTAATTTTGTAAAAAGACACATAATGAAGAACATTTTTCTACTGTTTACGATAATGATCTGCATGGCCTTTTATTCGTGCACAGGAACACATAAACCGAAATCCACAGATACCCCTGAACCTGAAAAGGGAAAGGTTATTCCTTCAGTGAGCTGCATCAAAAATGTTTCCCATACCTATGCCCTGTATCTTCCGGCCAATTATTCGGCTGATAAAAAATACCCCCTGATCATTTGTTTCGACGCTCATGGTTCAGGCTATAAACCGGTTGAATTGTTTCAGGAACAGGCTGAAAAGTTTGGTTATATTCTGGCCGGTTCCAATGTTTCTAAAAACGGAATGCCTATGCAAAACACGTTCGAACATTACGATATACTGTTCGATGATCTGTTGACAAGGTTTAATATCGATAAATCTCGTATTTACACCTGCGGCTTTTCAGGCGGAAGCCGGGTGGCAAGTTCTATTGCCATCACAAAAGGAGGTATTGCCGGGGTCATTGGATGTTCAGCCGGATTTCCCCAGGTTAAAGATGGAATAAAACAAAAGTTTGATTTTTTTGGTTACGCCGGCAACGACGATATGAATTATGCCGAAATGCTTGCTTTGGACAGGACTTTGGAAAACAGTGGTTTCAGACATCAGTTGCTGGTGTTCAGTGGAACCCACGACTGGCCTCCCAAGGAATACATCCCGGAAAGTATTTTGTGGACAGAGTTGAATGCCATGAAAGATATTAAAAAGGCAACCGATAAGGCATTTGTCAACGAACAATTGGCCACCTTCGACAAGCAATTTACCGACAGTCAGAAAACCGGCAGGGTTTACGAAGAATACCTCCTGGCCAAAAAGATCATCAACTATTTCAAGGGGCTGGCTGATGTAAAGAAATACGAAGATCAATTGTCCTCAATGGAAAAAGACCCTGCTGTGCAGAACGGAATAAAGAAAGAACAGGCCGACCAACAAAAAGAACAAATGATGCAACAGAAGTACATTGAAAAACTGTCTACGGAAAATATATCCTGGTGGAAAAGAGAAGTGGCACGTTTGGATAATTACATGGCAACCATCAGTGAAGAATCCGAAAAGCACATGGTGAAAAGGGTAATGGAATACTTAAGCCTGGCCTTGTATTCGAATAGTTCTTCCGCCTATGCTCAAAACAACTTTGGGGAGGCAGAACATTTCATAGAATTGTATGCCCTCATTGATCCCGATAACCCCGAACCTGAGTTTATGTGGGCGCAGATATTTGCCCACAAAAAAGATATTGTTAATTCCCTTGTCCATTTAAAGAAGTCTGCCGGGTTGGGTTTTAAAGAAAAAGCCAGGATTGATAATGATACCATCTTCTTAAAATTAAATAGCGACAAAAGATTTGCAGAGATTCTTGAGACAATAATTAATAACCAAACAAAAAAGCCATGAGTTTAAGCAAGTCTTTGAAACCGGGAGTTCCGCGCAGGTGGTTGCTTATGTTGGCAGGAGTGTTGTGGACCGTTGGCGGGGGCATGCTTATTATCAGGGGAGTGATAGGTCTGATACCTCACGAATCAAACGCCTATATCGAAATTCCTTTAGGTTTTCTGGCAGGCTTGGTGTTTTATTTGGTTTTGTTCAAAAGGATATCCAAAAAACACGTTAACCGCATATTAGCTCTGAAGCCCAGCAAACCCTGTATGTTTTCTTTCTTCGATGTAAGAGGTTACATCATGATGACCATTATGATCTCGGCAGGGATCACTTTGCGCAAACTAAACCTTGTGGATCCGGAGATTCTTTATACTTTCTATGTATGCATGGGAGTTCCTTTGTTGCTCTCTGCTATCAAATTTTATTATAATTGGTACATTTACAATAATTCGGACTGGACAAATGAGGAAGATACTCTTTGAAGTTTGTGCTAATTCCTTGCAATCGGCTTTGGATGCCGGACAGGGCGGAGCCGACCGCATTGAATTATGCGCCCAGCTTGAGGCCGGTGGAATAACTCCATCTATTGCGACTATTAAACTTGCCGTGAAACATCTTTCTATTCCTGTATTCGTTTTAATTCGTCCCCGCTGCGGCGATTTCTTGTATGACAATACTGATTTCGCGGTGATGAAAGAAGATATTGCTGCGGCAAAAGATCTGGGTGCAGCCGGTGTAGTCATTGGTCTGCTAAAGCCCAACGGTGAAATTGATATGGAACGCACTGCTGAACTGGTTCAACTGGCGAGACCATTGAAGGTTACCTTTCACCGTGCTTTCGACCGCGCCCGCGATCCATTGGCTGCACTGGAAGCTGTTATCAAAACAGGGGCCGAACGCATACTTACTTCCGGACAAGCAAGCTCTGCCTTATCAGGTATAGCATTGCTCAAAACCCTGGTTGAAAAAGCGGCAGGAAGAATTACCATACTGGCCGGGGCAGGAATAAATCCTGAGAATGTTTCTGAGGTCATTGATTTCACCGGAGTAACCGAGGTACATGCCTCCTGTTCTGTAAAGCTGAAAAGTAACATGGAATATGCTTCAGCCATGGATGCTGAAAAAAGCCTTATGGTAACTGATGTTGAACTTGTAAAACAAATGGTCACCCTTCTTAAAAATTATCCGAAGTAATATGAGTAAAAAATTTCTCCTTTTCCTGTTGGTGTTTTTAAACATTCATTTTCTCAATGCCCAGGATCGTACCAAACATTTTATTACCGATGCTGTTTACCGCTTACAGGTAAATAAGGCTTTCGATCAGCTAAAGCCGCTTGCCAGCGGAAGAGCCAACCAACTTTTCGGAGTATTTTCAGGCAAGTTGAGTCTGGAGGAAGAAGAAGCCCTGAAGTTTCTTTATGCCTACATGCCATTGAGCGACCTGGCCGATTATGACGGTAGTTTTTACCTGAAACAAGTTCGCATATCATTGCTGGCAAAAGAAACCTTTAGCTGGGGAAAGACCATTCCTGAAGATATCTTCAGGCATTTTGTTTTGCCCTACCGTATCAATAACGAGAACCTTGATTCGTCGAGAGTTGTATTCTTTTATGAACTGAAAGACCGTATCAAAAACCTTTCCATGGCCGATGCTGCCCTGGAAGTAAATCACTGGTGCCACGAAAAAGTTACCTATAAAGGAACCGATGGCCGGACCAGCGCGCCCTTAAGTACTATTAAGACTGCTTACGGCAGATGCGGAGAAGAATCAACCTTTACGGTAACTGCCTTACGGGCTGTTGGCATACCCGCACGGCAAGTGTACACACCACGCTGGGCTCATTGCGATGACAATCATGCCTGGGTGGAGGTTTGGATAGCCGGGAAATGGCATTTTCTGGGTGCCTGCGAACCCGAAGCAGGTTTGGATATGGCCTGGTTTGCGGCTCCGGTTCTCAGGGCTATGCTGTGTAATACCACCGTTTACGGTAATTACCAGGGACCGGAAGAACAATTGAAATCATCTGAAAACTTCACGCAAATCAACCTGATCGAAAACTATGCCCCATCGAAAAAATTGTTTGTAAAAACGGTTGATGCAAATAATAAACCCATAGAAAATGCTATGGTCGAATTTCAGTTGTACAATTATGCAGAGTTTTATCCCCTGGCCAAAAAGAATACGGATAAGAATGGGATTGCCTCACTCAATACGGGACTGGGCGACCTGATGATTTGGGCTTATCAGGGAAATTCATTCGGCTTTTCGAAAGTGACTGTCGAAAAAGCAGACACCCTGATGGTTGTTTTACATAAAGATCCACTCTTTACAGATGAACTGTCGCTAACATTTGTTCCACCGGTGCAACGCCAACCAAAAATCCCTGATGCCAAGGGAAAAGAGATCAATGACAGGCGCCTTAAAAGGGAAGACAGTATCCGTAGTACTTATGAAGCTACTTTTATCGATTCTCTGAAAAGTATGCAGATAGCTGTGGCTGCTGGTCTGAACCCCGATTCGGTATGGACCATAGTAAAACAGAGTCGGGGCAACTGGCCCGAAATAGTAAGGTTTATGCTGAATGGTGCCCTGATCAATAAAACCAACATGTACCAGGTACTGAACAATATTTCGGAGAAGGATCTGCACGATACACCTGAAATAATTCTGGAAGACCACTTGAAATATTCTGCATCTAAGGAAATAATGCCCAAAGAGTTCTTCTGGCAGTTTGTGTTGAATCCAAGAATATCGGGAGAGATACTCAGCGCCTATAAAAAGTTCTTTAACGAAGCATTTCCGAAAGATTTTGTACAAAAGGCGCAGACCGATCCCGCGAATCTGGTCAAATACGTGAATACAACCATTAAAATTTCAGCCACGGCCAATTATTCGCGAAATCCATTGACTCCTCGGGGAACTTACGACCTGAAACTATCCGACGCCATTTCGCGTGATATTTATTTTGTGGCGCTTTGCAGGAGTTTTGGTATACCTGCGGCTTTAGATAAGGCAACGGGAACCCCTCAATATTATAAAAATGGTGTTTGGACCGAAGTTCATTTCGAAAAACAGATGGAAAACAGTAATAATACCAAAGGAACCTTGCAATTATCCGTCGATAATACGGGCATTGATTTCGTCCCGTTGTATTATACCCATTTCACCATCGCCAGATTCGCTGATGGGGTATACCGTTCGCTCGATTATGAAGAAAGTCCTTTGTTAAAAAGTTTCCCGGCAACGGTCCAACTCGATACCGGCAAATATATGATCGTTACAGGTATTCGGAATAACGACGGTTCGGTGAATACGCATCTCAGCTTCTTTGTTCTGAAAGATAAAGAGGAAAAAAACATCCGGCTTACTTTTATTACCAATGATCAGAAACCCGAAACCCTGGGCAAAATTGCCCTGGAAAGCTCATTCCAGGTATTGAGTACCGGGAAAAACGAGAAATTAAGCGCTTTTATGAACGGAAAAGGACTGATACTGGCATGGATAGACCCCGATCGTGAGCCTACCAAACATACTTTGCTGGATCTGCAGCAACTGAAAGAATCCTTTGAGAAGTGGGGCGGAGGTATTGTGTTGTTGTTAGGGGACGATAAGAACAGTAGCCTGGTATCTTCAGCCTCATTTACCGGATTGCCTCAGCAGACCATCTTTGGGGCCGACAATCAGAAATTGTTATTACAAGTCGAAAATGTGCTCCATATTAAGTTCGCTGATAATTACCCTGTGTTTTTGGTTATCGATGGTTCGGGAAACATTCTGGATCATTCCTCAGGGTATAAGATAGGAAGAGGAGAACAGATTGTAAAAATGCTTAAGTACCTGAAATAGCGAAGTTTTTCGATTCTCGGAAATTTTATAGTAAAAAGAGTATTTTTGCAAAAAGTTCATTAATAATCAACCCTATGATTAAGAAATTTATCCTTTTTATTTTACTATTCAGCCCCCTGCTGGCCATTTCACAGGATGAACAAACACCCTCATTCGGCATCAGGTTTTCGGGTTATGTGAAAAACGATGTTTTTGTCGATACGCGAAAAATCTGTTCTGCTCTGGAAGGCTCATTTTTGCTTTATCCTGATAATGTTAAGCTTGACAACGATAATGTAGACATCAATGAACATACCCGTTTGACTTTTCTTTCCATTCAATCCCGTTTGCATGGCGACATTTTCGGTCCGGATGCCTTTGGAGCAAAAACTTCAGGGGTTATCGAAGCCGAATTCACAGGCACCCAGGCCGGCAATGCCAATGGGTTCCGTTTGCGTCATGCCTATGGCAGATTGTCGTGGGAATCGACCGACCTGATCATCGGACAAACGTGGCATGGTATGTTTGTCGAAGGTTGCTTCCCGGAGATCATGGCGATTAATACCGGGGCGCCTTATCAACCTTTTTCGCGCAACCCCCAGATCAAAGTAATTCAAAAGTTCAAGGATTTTAAATTTCAACTGGCGCTGATGTCGCAGTTAGATTTTACCAGTTGGGGCGGTACCGATGCAATACGCAACGCCACCCTGCCCGAAGTGAACCTCAGGGTACAGTATCAGCATTTTAATGAAGATAAGACCCGCGAATTGTTTTTCGGAGCAGGGGTTGATTATAAGATTCTGGTGCCGCGCATAGTCACCGACAGTAATTATGCAACCAACGCCAGTATGAATAACTATGCCGTGATGGCCTTTTTCAAACACCGCAGCAAATACATCACTTTCAAGATGGAAGGCACTTATGGACAAAACCTCTACGACCAGTTGATGCTCGGAGGCTATGCCTATAAATACACTACCGACAGTGCCGTAATATCGCGCGGCGATTTTAGTTACACTTCCCTCGATAATGTTTCGGCCTGGGCCGATATTGCCACCAATGGCAGTAAGTTTCAGTTCGGTATTTTTGGCGGATACACCAAAAACCTGGGGTCCAGGTTCAATATTCTGAACTGGAACAATAGCGCTTCCTTCTTTTCGAGAGGTTGGAACATCGATTATGTTTACAGGATTTCACCGCGCGTAGTTTTTATATCGGGTAAGATGAAAATGGGAGTGGAAGGCGATTATTCGGTGGCCGGATACGGAACATCGGTCAACAGTCTGGGCGATGTGCAGGATGTAAAACCTGTGACCAACATCCGCCTGATGTATTCGTTTTTCTATTACTTTTAGGCTATTAGACTATTAGGTTTTTTTAGACGGTGAGGAGCAAATTACTCACTTCCGTCTTCGGTCTTCTAACTTCTGCCTTCCTCAAAATTCCATTCTGCAAAGAAATTTTCTAAGAATTCTTCCATAAAGGCATGACGCTTTTCAGCGAATTCGCGTGCCGTAGAGGTGTGTAGCCTTTCTTTCAGTAAAAGGAGTTTCTCATAAAAATGATTGATGGTGTGCGACACTTTGGTTTTATAGGCTGTAAAGTCGTTGTGCATCACGGGCAGTAATTCTGGATTGAACATCTCCCTGTTTTTCGAACCTCCGTAGGCAAAAGCCCTGGCAATTCCGATGGCGCCCAAAGCATCCAGCCTGTCGGCATCCTGCACCACCATGGCCTCCAATGAATCGGGAATGGTTGCCACCCCCGCACCCTTATACGAAACCTGGTTAATGATATGCAGCACATTTTGTATGGATTCCTCATCCAACTGCAGACTTCTGAGCCAGTTTGCAGCATTATCGGATGCCGGATCGTTGAATTTCCAATCGTCAACATCGTGCAATAAGGCTGCAAGATGCACCGGAAACAGATCGGCTTTTTCTTTTTCAGCCAGATATACAGCCAGTTTTACCACACGGTGTATATGCCACCAGTCGTGCCCTGAAGTTTCGCCGCTTGAACCCGATCGGATAAAGGTGGTCGTTTGTGTGATTATGTTTTGTTGGAGTTCTGTAAGCATTTTAAATAGATTGGGTAGTGTTTATACCATTGCTTGAAAAGTTTTAGTCTCAGTAAGAATTGTATAATGCCGATAGAGTAGCTGTTATAGTACAATTTATTGGACTACTATTACAGATACCGTATCGGTATTCCAGGACAAATGTAGGTATTATTAGCTATCAGTGCCTGGTGTTTGATATATGCCACTAAACATAAACAAGACCTCGTTAGGCCGAGGTTCCAACCTCGGTCTTCCTATTCCTCCAGGCTCTGCCTGATTTTTTAATCATATAAATCAATAAAATCAGGTAAATCAGCGGTTCAGACAATAATCACCGCTTCAGACAATTTCCCCACCCGTCCCATCTTTTCCACCCATCAAACAATTTCCTAAATAATTCTTTCCCAACAATCAATTAAATTTTATATTTGTTGTGGCAAAACAATCCAATGACTACACAACAATACATCGACGCAATTAACCAACGCTTCAAACTCGGCAACGCAACCGAGCACACCTTCCGTGGCGACCTCCAGCAACTCATCGAAAGTCTAGCCCCTCACATCCGTGCCACCAACGAACCCAAACGCCAATCCTGCGGTGCACCCGATTATATATTAACCAAAAAAGACATCCCCATTGGCTTCATCGAAGCCAAAGACATAGGCGACCCCGACCTCGAAGGTGCCAAAAAAACCGGAAACAAAGAACAATTCGACCGTTACAAAGCTTCTCTTTCCAACATCATTTTTACCGACTACATCACTTTTCACCTTTACCGCGACGCCCTGCCCATCGCCAAAATATCCATTGCCGAACTTATATTCCCCTCCTCCGGAGGGGTGGCTGAAAGCCGGGGTGGTTCATTCCCCTCCTCCGGAGGGGTGGCTGAAAGCCGGGGTGGTTCATTCCCCTCCTCCGGAGGGGTGTCCGAAGGACGGGGAGGTCGAATCAAACCCATCCCCGAAAACTTTGCCACTTTCGAAAACCTCATAAAAGACTTTTGCACCTACATAGGCCGAACCATCAAAAGCCCAAAAAAACTGGCCGAAATGATGGCCGCCAAAGCCCGTCTCCTTTCCGAGGTCATCGAAAAAGCCCTCAATTCCGACGAAGACAATCAGCAAGATTCCACCCTCAAAGACCAGATGCTTGCCTTTCGTCAAATACTCATTCACGACATCACCCCCAAAGGCTTTGCCGATGTCTACGCCCAAACCATAGCCTACGGTATGTTTGCCGCCCGTTTGCACGATCCCAGTCTCGATGATTTCACCCGTCAGGAAGCCGCCGAACTCATACCCAAAACCAATCCTTTTCTGCGCAAACTCTTCAGCTACATTGCAGGTCCCGACATCGACGACCGTATCAAATGGATTGTCGACAGCCTTGTCGAAATATTTCTGGCATCCAACGTCGCCGAAATATTATCCACCTACGGCAAACAAACCCAAACCGAAGATCCCATCATCCATTTCTACGAAACCTTCCTCTCCGAATATGACCCCGCCCTACGCAAAGCCCGTGGCGTTTGGTACACTCCTGCGCCTGTCGTCAATTTCATCGTTCGAGCCGTCGACGACATTCTCAAAACCGAATTCGACATGCCTCAGGGCTTGGCCGACAACAGCAAAACAAAGATCAAGGTCAACCTTCAGGGCAAGACCGTCGAAAAGGAGGTCCATAAAGTTCAGATTCTCGACCCCGCCACCGGAACAGGGACTTTCTTAGCCGAAGTCGTAAAGCACATTCATAAAAAGTTCGCAGGGCAGCAGGGCATTTGGTCCAACTATGTCGAAACCCATCTTTTGCCCCGTCTCAACGGCTTCGAACTCCTCATGGCATCCTATGCCATGGCCCATCTCAAACTCGATTTGCTGCTCACCGAAACCGGCTACAAACCCACCCAATTCCCCTCCTCCGGAGGGGTGCCCGAAGGGCGGGGTGGTCGTCGTCTCCGCGTCTACCTAACAAATTCCCTCGAAGAAAGCCACCCCGACACCGGCACCCTTTTCGCCAATTGGCTCTCCACCGAAGCCAACGAAGCCAACCACATAAAACGCGACACCCCCGTCATGGTCGTCATGGGCAATCCTCCGTACAGTGTCAGCAGCAGCAACAAAAGCGAATGGATTGAAAAACTTACTGCTGATTACAAAAAAGATTTAAACGAACGTAACATCCAACCTCTGTCCGATGATTATATTAAATTCATTCGCTTTGGGCAGCATTTTATCGATAAAAATGGGAGTGGTATTTTAGCTTATATTTCTAACAATAGTTTTATAGATGGTATGATACATCGTCAAATGAGAAAACATTTATTAGAAAGTTTTGATAAAATTTATATTCTCGATTTGCATGGTAATTCAAAGAAAAAGGAAGTAAGCCCCGATGGTTCTCCAGACCAAAATGTATTTGACATTATGCAGGGAGTAAGCATCAATATCTTTATAAAAACAGGAAAGAAAAATGGATTAGGTCAAATTTATCATTTTGATTTGTTTGGCAAAAGGGAGCCAAAATATGATTTTCTAAATGAAAATACTTTAAAAAGTATTAATTGGAATAATTTAGAGAAAAATGAACCAAATTTTTTCTTCGTATTGAAAAATTTTACTGAAAGGATTAAATATGAAGAAGGATTTGTCATTGATGAATTGTTTTTGGTTAATAGTGTTGGAATAGTTACATCAAATGATGCAATATTAATAAGCGATTCTAAAATTGACCTTGTAAAGAAAATTGAAAATAATTATAAAATAGAATACAATAATACTCTGACTAAAAAAATTGCATACCGACTATTTGATGAAAAGTTTATTTATTATGATGTTAAACTGATTGATAGAGCAAGAGATAAAGTGATGAAGCATTTATTTAAATCGAATTTTGCACTCGTCGCTCCTAAACAAGCAATTAAAGGTTTCCAACACACATTTATTTCCAAAACAATTTGTGACAAAAATTTAATAGATTCTGCAGGACAATTCGGTGCAGGGAATGTTTTCCCCCTCTATCTCTACCCCGAACCCACCGCCCAACAATCCATCGACCAAAATTCCCCTCCTTTGGAGGGGTGCCCGCAGGGCGGGGTGGCTCCTAATGAATCCCCGCAAATCCATGCAATTCGAACCCCCAACCTAAACCCCACAATCCTAAAAAAAATCGCCGATGGCATAGGCTTAACATTTGTGCCCGAAAAAAATTCCCCTCCTTTGGAGGGGTGCCCAACGGGCGGGGTGGTTCCTTCCCCTCCTTTGGAGGGGTGCCCAACGGGCGG
>CAYXXU010000083.1:0-19012 GCA_964469155.1 uncultured Bacteroidales bacterium | reverse complement strand
CAACAACTTACATAGTTTCTAAAATAATTTTGTATTTTTACCGGACAACAGTGAAAAAAAATCATTACACCGATTGCCGCTTGCAGATTATCAATGGCACAATGCGTGCTTACGCAAAGTAGTCCCGACACTGCGTGTACGGGAAAAATGTGAGACTTGTCCGACTCCCGGAGGAGGCGCACAACGTCAGCGTCGGCTAATGGAGCCGTCTACCCGATTATGCGGTCGTTATTTTCTATCAAGTTCAGCAAATACATTGTCGTAATTGGCATATATTATTATTACTTTCTCACTGGTTGCTTTATTTACATTATATTGTATGCTTTTTATAAGTCTTTTAGAGTGTCGTTTAGTACACTTGTTCCAATATACCACAATGTAAAAGTCGAAAGAATTTTCTACTGACTCTTTGGTCAGAGAACATACTGGTCTTAAATAGCTTAATTGTCTTTTTAAACTAAGAATTGTGTCTATGGGAGCTTGATCTTTTGGAAGAAATGTGTTTAACATTCCATCTCTATTCCACTTTAGATTTGGGAACCCACCAGCATAACAATTAATATAAAACTTGTGTAATTCTCCTTTAGAATTGAAATATAATGCTTGTAATGGTTGAATATGGTTCTTTCTTTGCTCATTAAATTTAGTAGTGTCAAGTTTTTGTATAAAATCTAAGTAGCTTGTGTCAATCCGATAATTGTAAAATTGGTCAACTTTGAATGTTTTGGAGTACTTAGTGATTTCTATGTCAGAAAGCGGCTTAGGGTCCTTTAAACCGATTATTGATTTAGTTATAGACATACAACTAAAAAGTGAAAGTAGAAATATTAAAATCGATGTTTGAAAAAGTGTCTTCATTTTAATGCCGAATAACGATGAGCAGCCTTGCTGTGTGCATCCAAAGATACTACTTTTATGTTAGGTTATTCTTGCATTCCTGTCAAATGTCTGAACGCTGATGACAATACAACAAATACAAGATAGGTTGACCTGATTTTTTTGATTTCACTGATTCAGTGTGAGAGGCGCACCTCGTCAGCTTTGGCTGGCGAGGCCGTTTACTCCCGTATCATTGCGTCATCATTTTCACACGAAAGAAATGCAAATGATGGATACGCCACCGGCAAAAAATCATGCAGCTTCAGCAAAAATCGAGGCGGCTCGAAATGTTTTCAAACCGCATTCAAATGATTTCAAACCGTATTCAAATGATTTCAGACCGGTTCGAAATGATAAGATATTACCTGTGCAATGTATGAATTCGAATTCAAAAATTTATATTTCAGTATATTACGGAAAACACTCACTAAATCTTCCCCATAATTTACCTTACTTTTATTCATTTAAATAATTAAAATTATGAAAACTACACAAGTCCCTACCGAATTTTATCCGAATCACGGATACATTGTTGCTACATCTCTCAACTCCCAACTTCCCCAATATTTTCTACCTTTGCACTCTTAAAGCCAAGCAATGGGAGTTATGCACGAACGTATTTGGAACCGGGATTTTATTTTCCTGATATTGTCGAACTTCCTGATGTATATCACTTACTATGCGATACTCTCGGCCCTGCCCATTTACCTGGTGAGCAATCTGCAGGCCACCAAAATGCAGGTTGGAGTGGTGGTAGGGGCCTACACCATTGCGTCGGTACTGGTGCGTCCGTTCTCAGGTTTCGCCCTCGATAGATTTGGCCGCCGAACCATCTTTTTAGCTGCTTTGGTTATCTATACCCTGCTTTTTGCCGGATACCTGGTAGCGCTAAGCATTACAGCCATTATTATGCTTCGTTTTGCACAGGGCCTCACCTGGGGATTCACCACCGTTTCGGGTTCGACCATAGCAGTCGACATCATTCCCACACCCAAACGAGGACAGGGCATAGGCTATTATGCCTTATCCACTACCCTGGGTATGTCAGTGGGCCCCATCATAGGTCTGTTCATTTGTCAACAGTGGGGCTACACCGCCATGTTTGTTACGGGCATCTTTATCAGCCTGGCCAGCTTAGGCTGTGCCTGGGCTGTTCATTTGCGAAAACGATTCATTGTTGGCAAACACATCACACTCAAGGTGAGCAGCATGTTCAATATAAGTTCCATACGGCCCTCGCTCAATGTGCTGATAACCATGATTACCTACGGCGCCCTCATGTCGTTCATAGCGTTGTATGGCCGCGAGATTGGGATACAAAACACTTCACTTTATTTTCTGATATTATCGGTTGGCATTGCTGCGGCCAGGCTCACTGCCGGAAAGCAATTCGATAAGCGCGGCCCACGGCTGATCATCACTTTGTGCATAGGGATGCTTATCGCGGGGTTTCCCATGCTGGCCTTGGCCAACGAACCGTGGTTGTTCTATAGTTCGGCCATCATCATAGGCTTTGGCAACGGGGTTATATTTCCTACGTTTCAGACCATGGTAAACAATCTGGCTGATGCCAAACACCGCGGAGCCGCCAATTCGACGCTCTATACTGCCGTCGACCTGGGTATGGGTTTCGGAATGATCATGGCAGGACTGATAGCCCAGCAAATATCCTTATCGGCCATTTTCTGGATGAGCGCGCTGGTTTGTCTTGCCGGACTGCTTTTCTTCCGCTTCTTTGTTCTCGGCTATTACGAAAAACGCTGGAAAGGGTAAGGATAGGTAAAGCCCCAGTCCCCAAGCTCCAAGTCCTTTATCAACTCCCAACTCCAAACTTCCTTTTATAATGAGCTCTTATGTTTCTTTTTCCCATCTATGTTTTTATTTGCCTATATTCGCAAGACCCAAGTTCCAAACCCAAATAACAAGATTAGTCGGTAGTTCTCATTCGGCAATCGGCAGCAGAGACGGTGGATGGCAAACAGCAGTCCAACTTATTTGACCAAAGCCCCAAGAATCAGGCGCAGCAATGACCATTTAATGACACGCAGCAAATGACCCACATGGAATTTTGAGCTTGGAATTTGGGATTTGCACTAAAAGTGCAGTGATATCTTTATCCCCGTTGAGGTGTTATTGTATGATGTATATTGGTAGTGGATAATATCAGGCTCGATTCTGAGTGACAGATCTTCGGAAATATCGAATTTATACAAATGAGCATCGACCGATGCATCAATAATGTTGAGTACATAGAATAAACTGCCGAAAATGCAGGTAAGCTCGAAATTGCGGCGGTAATAGCTGAAATTTGAATACAGCAGGTCGGGGTTGGATATTTCAGGGTAATAATCTGTTTTATTAGGATCGAGTCCTTTTCTGACCATATAGGAACTCTTATAATGATTGAACTTGGTATAGTAGTTATAGCCTAGATATCCGATTACCCCGAATCCGACATAGATTATGGGCAGTTTCCAGTATTTCCGGTTGTAAATCTGTCCCAGTCCAGGCAAGGCAGCCGACATCCAGGCGGCTTTTTTGGGCGAATGTTTCTTAATGAGTAAGGTGTCCGCTTTTCCTGTGATATTATGCTGGCCCTTTACAACTAAATCCGACCGGTTGGTTTGGCGAAATCGCGCCTGGTCGACACTATCGGTATTCTCAACCTGGGCGTTTGAAACCGAAGCAATGGTCAGCAGTATGAATAGAACGATAAAATATTTACAGGGATTGAACCGCATGAATTGATTATTTCAGACGTCCGATGATCTTGTTCAGTTCGTCGTCTGAGTTAAAATTGATAACGATGTTTCCCTTGCCCTTGATTTTGTAATTGATGTCAACTTTGGCGGCAAGATGCTCGTTCAGGTATTTTTTCAGTTCCACTATCTTGGGAGGCATGGCAGGCTTGTAAACCACTTTCTTTTGTGCAGGCTGGTTTTCCAGCTTGGCAAGTTTCTCGACCTCGCGCACCGATAGTTCGTTTTCGATGATAAGGTGGAAGATCTGCTGGAGTTTTTCAACATCTTCGATGGCGGCAATGGCACGTGCATGACCCATAGTGAGTTTTTCTTCTTTCAGGGCCAGTTGGATGAAATCGGGCAGCTTGAGCAATCGCAGGTAATTGGTGACGGTGGTGCGTTTGGAATGTATCTTCTGGCTGAGCTGTTCCTGGGTGAGGTTGCATTCGTCGACCAGGCGCTGATACGATATGGCTATATCAATGGGATTGAGGTTTTCGCGGTGAATGTTCTCGATAAGGGCCCATTCGAGCATTTGTTCGTCGTCGGCAATGCGTATGTAGGAAGGAATATCGTCTAATCCGGCCAATATGCTGGCTTTTAAGCGGCGTTCGCCGGCTATAAGCTGGTATTTGTCGTATCCCATCTTGCGCAGCGTAATGGGTTGAATAACGCCATGCAGGCGAATGGATTCGGCCAGTTCCTGCAAGGCAATATCATCGAACGATTCGCGGGGCTGGAAGGGATTAACTTCAATATGCGATATCAGCACATTGCTCACCGAACCCACCACGTATTTTCCCGTAAGGTCGCTTTTGCTGGTTATGTCGGTTTCCGGACTTTCGAGTAAGGAGCTTAAACCACGTCCTATCACACTGCTTCGTTTCTTGGTTGTCATTGTTCAGGGAATATTATTTTTTCGTTTTGATTAATTTTGGTCAGGTTGTTTTTCTGCAATATTTCGCGGGCAAGGTTCAGGTAGTTAATGGCGCCTTTGCTGTCGGCATCGTACATGATGATGGTTTCGCCGAAACTCGGGGCTTCGCCCAGTTTGGTGTTGCGCTGTATGATGGTATCGAACACCATGGTCTGGAAATGTGTTTTTACCTCTTCCACCACCTGATTCGAAAGGCGCAGGCGCATATCGTACATGGTAAGCAGTATGCCTTCGATATCGAGATCGGGGTTGATGTGCGACTGCACTATTTTTATAGTGTTCAGCAGTTTTCCCAAACCTTCCAGAGCAAAGTATTCGCATTGCACGGGTATGATCACCGAATCGGCGGCGGCCAGCGAGTTTACCACAATGAGGCCAAGGGAAGGGGAGCAGTCTATCAGCACGAAATCGTATTGGTCCTTAATCTTGGCGATGACCTTTCGCATCATTTTTTCGCGGCTGGGCAGGTTGATGAGTTCAATTTCGGCGCCCACGAGGTCAATATGAGCGGGGATGAGATCGAGATTGGGGGTTTGTGTATGCAGAATGATGTTGCGGGGTTCCACTTCCTCGATAATGCATTCGTAGATGCTGGTTTTGATGTTCTTGGGATCGAATCCAACCCCTGAAGTTGCATTGGCCTGCGGGTCGGCATCGATCAACAGCGTTTTATACTCCAAAACGGCAAAACTGGCAGCCAGGTTGATAGCTGTGGTTGTTTTACCAACGCCTCCCTTTTGATTGGCTATTGCAATTACTTTTCCCATAAAAACCTTAGGTTAAATGTGTTTGTTTAATTAACAGTTTTCATTTTGTTTACATTAAAAAGTCCGAAGACCGAAGTCCGAAGCCTGGATCAATATCCGGAATGGCTTCAGGAGAAACGAGATTATTTCAGGCTGTTTTTGTTTCCGGTGAGTTCGTCGAAATCAACATCGGTGAATTCGGAGTTTAACGATAAAGGCGGCTCGGTTTCCTGCCCGTTTTCGTAATTATTTTCTTCTGGATCGGGGGCCGGTATTTCGCCGGTTTCGATAAAACGGATGGTGTCGTTCAGTCCCTTTACAAACTTGCTGAAATCTTCGCCATAGAGGAACAGTTTGTGTTTTTCGTAGAAGAATTTGCCCGATTCGTTATTAAAACGACGTTTGCTTTCTGTTATCGTCAGATACATCTCGTCGGTCTTTGTGGCTTTAACGTCGAAAAAATAGGTTCGTTTGCCCGCTCTCACTGCTTTTGAAAAAATTTCTACCCTGTCAGTCCTGTCATTAAATTCTTTCTCTTCCATGTACGTTTCGTTTTAAATATTCAATACAAACCTACGAAAAAAAATAAATGCTTCGGCTGTTTGCTCTAAATAAATCAATAATAACATTTGTAATGTTTTAAAGTGGTTTGTTTTTCAGCAGATTAGACAGGGGAGTGGTTGATAACTTTTTTAGGGGGAAGGCTGTGAGGGATTGAGACTATGAGGCTGTGAGAGAGGGAAGATGTTCCTTGTTCGATTTTCGATATTTGTGGTGACCCCTAACCCCAAACTCCCATCTCCAAAATTCACTTTTACAGAAATAATTACTTAAATTTGTCGGAATTCAAAAATCAAATCTCCTATGTCGAACATATTTTCATTAGAGAAGAAATTCTCAAGCAAATGGTTTCTCGAATACACGCTCATACTTACCGGGGCCTTCATCATGTCGGTAGGCTTCGTTTATTTTATATCGCCCAACAAATTTGTACCCGGTGGAGTGTATGGCATTGCCATAGTGATACATTATATTACCAAAGGGCTATGGGCAATAGTCCCCGAAGGTATACCCATCGGACTAATGGGCCTTGCCTTTGATATTCCCCTTACCATAATCGGCACCCGGATATTGGGACCCAAGTTTGGAATGAAGACCGTGGTAGGCTTTGTGGCCGTATCGCAGTTCATCATGCTGCTCACCTACTTTCAGGGCGACAAACCGCTCGTGGAGAACGACCCTTTGCTCTCGGCCATTTTCGGAGGCGTATTGTTAGGGGTAGGCCTGGGTATCATGTTTCGTTCCAAGGCCACATCGGGCGGCTCAGATATCATTGCCATGATAATTGCCAAATACACCCATTTGCCTGTGGGACAGTTGATGATCTATGTCGATTCTGCCATCGTTTTGCTGGGTCTGGTGGTGTTTCGCGACTGGAAAATACCTTTGTATTCGTGGCTGGTGATCTTTATTACCGGAAAGGTAATCGATACCATCATTGAAGGTATCAACTACGAAAAAACCCTCTTCATAATTTCGGATAAACACGAGGAAATTCGTGATGTGATTATCAACGACCTCGACCGCAGCGGAACCTTCATACAGGGGCAGGGTCTGTTCAAGGGAACCGAAAAAAAAATTATCTTTACAGTAGTAAGCCGCAAAGAACTGGCCCTGCTGAAAGATTATGTGCACAAGGTCGATCCTCAAGCCTTCCTCACCGTAATCAATGCCAACGAAATATTGGGCGAAGGCTTCAAACCCCTCACACATTCCTGATTTTAGATTTGATTACAACTCCAAACTTTCACCAATGAAAAAGTACATCCTCGCCATCGACCAGGGAACCACCAGTTCCCGCGCTGTTCTGTTCGATAATAAGGCAACCATCGTAGGTATCTCGCAAAAGGAAACCCGGCAGATACTTCCTATGCCCGGCTGGGTAGAACAATCGCCCGAAGAAATGTGGAAGAACCAGTACGAAGCTGCTCTGAATGTATTACACGAGAATAATCTGACTCCTAATGATATTCTGGCCATCGGAATCACCAACCAAAGAGAAACGGTAATTGTTTGGGATAAGAAAACCGGCAAACCTGTCTATAATGCCATCATCTGGCAGGATAAGCGCACCGCCCACCAATGCCAGGAACTGAAAGCACAGGGCTGGGACAAATATATCCATAAAACCACGGGATTGATCATCGACCCGTATTTCTCGGCCACCAAACTGCAATGGATACTCGACAATGTGAAAGGGGCCAGGCAAAAGGCTGAAAAAGGCGATCTTCTGTTCGGCACCTTAGATACTTTTCTCGTATGGAGGCTCAGTGGGGGTAAACTGCACATTACCGATTATTCCAATGCCTCGCGCACCATGCTGTTCGATATCAACCAATGCTGTTGGGACAAAAAACTGTTGGAACTGTTTCAGATACCTTCCTGCATGTTACCTGCCTTGGTGGAATCATCTTCGGTTTATGGCAGCACTGATAAATCATTATTCAACGGGATCACCATACCTTTGGGTTCCATGATAGGAGACCAGCAGTCTGCTTTGTTCGGCCAGTTGGCCCATGAACCGGGCACTGCCAAGAACACTTATGGCACGGGTTGTTTCCTGCTGATGAACACAGGCGATAAAACCATCATCTCAAACAAGGGCCTGGTCTCAACCATAGCCTGGAAACTTGGCGGAAAGGTGGAGTATGCACTCGAAGGCAGCGTTTTTATTGCCGGCGCCGTAATGAAGTGGCTGCGCGATAGCCTCAAACTTATTAAAGATGTGCAACAAACCGAAGCCATGGCCCTCGAAGCAGGCGATAACCAGGGAATTTATTTTGTGCCTGCTTTTTCCGGTTTGGGAGCTCCTTATTGGGACAGCCATGCAAAAGGAATGATATCGGGTTTGACCTTATCGGCCGATAAGAACCATATTGTAAGAGCCGCGCTCGAGTCGATGGCTTACCAGACGAAAGATATCCTCGACATCATGCAGCACGACTCGGGCATCATTTTAAAAGAACTCAATGTAGATGGGGGAGCCTCTGCCAACAATTTCCTGATGCAGTTTCAGTCTGATATGCTCAACGTAAAAGTAAATCGTCCGGCCATGATAGAATCCACTGCTCTGGGTGCTGCTTTGCTGGCAGGAATGGCTGCCGGGCTTTGGAAGAAAAAAGATCTCAAAAAGTTAAAACTCTCTGATACCGTTTTTTTACCGACATCCGATAAAGCCACAAGAGCCAGACTATACAAAGGATGGAAAAACGCTGTGGAACGTTCCAGGTTATAATGATGGGTATTTTCTGCGTTAAATAATCTTAAAACCCTGCTTTAACGGCTAAATTGCATTAAGTTTGCACTAAAGTAATTCTCAATGATGAAAGCTCGTGCAATGAGCCTGTTAATTTTCTTATCCATGGTATCGTTTGTTTCTCAGGCTCAGAAAAACGATAACCCGAATAAATGGCTCACAACATCAGCCGAACTTACGTATCATTTTTCGAATATTACCAACGAATACGATTTTGTGGTGTCAGAACTGCAGATCAACAAAACGGTTTCCTTCAAATGGAAAATGTCCGAGCCTGTAAATTACAGCGGAACCGTAAAAATTTCGGAAGGCGCTTTAGACAGCGCTCTGAGTATGGTCAACTATTTTGCCGATAAATCAGCACAATCGTTTACCGACCGGACCACCGTGTGGCAAAGCCGTAAAGTGTACCGTAAATTAAAGGACAAATTACCCGCAGAGATCTATGTCGATAAAAAATCAGAAACATTAAACTTCAGATCGGACACTACATACAAAGTACTGATGGATGGTGCTGATACCCAGCTCACGGTCATTTATGCTGAAACATCTTCCGGATACAAATTCTGGATACTCGACGATCCCAGAAACCCCCTGATCGTAAAAATGCAACTGGTCTTCCTTGTGGAGCTTCTCTCGGTCAAAACAGCAAAATAGGTTACGCGTAAGCCTGTTGCTGTCATAATTGATTTACATCAGTTTCCTGCTGAAACGCTTGTTAATTCAACCATATTGACAAGTATTTAGCTTGCGGGAGAATTCATTCCTGCAAATTTTCTTGCAGTAATTTAATAATTGTAGTACCTTTGTTTATAATTATTATAAATTACAATTTTTATGAAAACCAGATTACTATTAGCATTAACTATTATGTTGACCGGTATAATGCTCAACGCACAGCCGGTAATCAATTCGCCACTGTATATCGGAATGAATGCCCCTGAGTTCAAGGCGCAGACTACGCAGGGAGAAATTAACTTTCCTTACGATTATTATAATAAATGGAAGATACTTTTTAGTCACCCGGCCGACTTCACTCCAGTTTGTACGTCTGAGATCATTGCACTTGCCGAAAAACAGGAAGAATTTAAAAAGTTGAATACTTCGCTGATCGTAATATCAACAGATGGCCTCAACAGCCACATTGAATGGGTAAAATCTATGGAAGGCATCTCACGCATTGGAAAATCAGGAGTAAAGATAGGTTTCCCGCTTGTTGCCGATAATGACCTGACTATTGTTAAAAAATACAACATGTTGCATAAGGACTCGACCGACCGACATGCCTTACGTTCAGTGGTCTTTATTGATCCGGATAATAAGATACGGGCAATAATGTTATATCCTGATTACATAGGCCGGAATGTAGATGAACTCTTGCGTATTCTGACAGCTTTGCAAACTTCTGATAAATACAATGTACTTACTCCTGCCAATTGGAAAGCAGGAGACGATGTATTGATATATGCCCCAAAAAGCATGGAGGATTCTGAAAAAATAAGACTGCAGAACAAACCTGATATGTACTCTCTTACCTGGTACATGTGGTATAAGAAAATGAAATTGTAATATTACCAGGGCAGCTTATTCAAATCAACATTACCGCCCGAGATGATGATCCCGGCCTTTTTTCTTTTAAAAAGCCCGGGATTGTTTTTTACGGCAGCCAGGGTCACCGCCGATGAAGTTTCTATGATGATCTTCATCCTTTCCCATATCAGTTTCATGGCCTCAATTATATCAGCCTCACTCACGGTAAAAATATCCTGAACTCTTTTCAGGATAATGGGATAAGTAAGTTCGCCCAGTGATGTCCTCAACCCATCGGCTATGGTATTTGGATTCACAGAAGGAATAAATTTCTTTGAATAAAAGGAAAGAAAAGCATCTTTGGCCTGTTCTGGTTCAGCTGCGAATACTTTTGTCTGGGGCGAAAAATAATGGGTGGCCAATGCGGTTCCGCTTAACAAACCGCCACCGCCGACGGGAGCTATAATAAAATCGAGTGGGGGAGTATCTTCGATCAATTCCTTGGCAGCAGTGGCTTGTCCGGCAATGATGTTATAATTGTCGTATGGGTGAATTTCAATGGCTCCCGTATGGGCCATAACCTCGCGTAAGGTTGATTCGCGGGCCTCGAGGGTGGGCCTACAGAAGGTTATTAATCCCCCGTAGGATCTAACAGCAGCTATCTTTACTTTGGAAGAGTCTTCGGGCATTACGATCAGGGCTTTAATGCCTCTCAGTTTGGCTGCCCTGGCTAAAGCCTGCGCATGATTTCCCGATGAATGCGTGGCCACCCCGTTTTTCATTTGATCTTCTGATAACGAAAAAACAGCATTGCATGCCCCGCGCGATTTAAAAGCACCCGCTTTCTGAAAGTTCTCGCATTTGAAATACAATTCAGTATGGAACATTTTATTCAGACTCTCTGACGTCATAACGGGAGTGCGGTTAATATAAGGCGCAATGCGTTCCGCTGCCAGCGCTATCTCTTTTTTATCAGGTGCTTTCATTCGTTATTATTTTATAAACAAAAGCCCGAAACAGGGTTCCGGGCTTATAACATAAGTTCAGTCAATGATTACAGCACATTCACCGGGTAAATTAAATTTTTACCCACCTCAACAGCTTTTTCATTTTCGGGAATCATACCGTGGTGACGTTTAGGTAAGGATTTCTCCAGACCTTTCCTGATATATTCGCTGCCAACAATGGGTTTTAGCTTCAGATAGCCTCCCAGCACCATCATGTTGAACACCTTGTTCATCCCTATTTTTGCAGCTTCGTCAGCAGCATCAATACGGTAAATGTTAATGTCCTTGCGGTTGGGATGTCGGGTAATACCATTGCCATCGTATATCAGGTATCCGCCCTGCTTTACAGAACATTCAAACTTATCCATCGATTGTTGGTTCAGTATGATGGCAGTATCGTATTTGGTAAGAATGGGTGAACTGATTCGCTCGTCGCTGACAATAACAGTTACATTGGCAGTTCCACCCCGCATTTCAGGACCATAGGAAGGCATCCAGCTAACTTCTTTATTTTGCATAACACCGGAGTAAGCAAGAATTTTGCCCATAGACAAAACACCTTGTCCTCCAAATCCGGCAATGATAATTTCTTCTGTCATAATTTTTTATATTAAATCTTAAATCAAAAATCTTAAATCAAACATCATTTCTCTTCAGCAGGAGGTAATTTAATATCACCCAAAGGATAGAACGGGAACATGTTTTCTTCCATCCATTTGTTTGATTGTACTGGTGTCATTTTCCAACCTGAGTTGCAGTTCGAAACTATTTCGATAAAGGAAACTCCTTTATTACTGTAGGAAAGTTCAAAAGCTTTTCTGATGGCTCTTTTGGTTTTACGAACATTGGCAGGAGTGTGAACCGAATGACGGGCCACATAACAGGTTCCGGGAAGTGTGGCAACCAGTTCGGTGATGCGCAAAGGATTCCCCATGATATGGGTATCGCGGCCGTAGGGACAAGTTGATGCCCGCATACCCGGAAGGGTAGTGGGTGCCATTTGTCCGCCGGTCATACCGTAAATGCCATTATTGATGAAGATGATGACAATGTTCTCGCCACGATTGCAGGCATGAATGGTTTCAGCAGTTCCGATAGCGGCAAGGTCGCCGTCGCCCTGATAGGTGAATACATATTTTTCGGGCATCAGTCGTTTGATGGCTGTGGCCAATGCAGGGGCACGTCCGTGAGCAGCCTGCTGCATGTCGATATCCAGAAATTCGTATGCCAGCACTGAGCAACCTACCGGAGCAATACCAATAGTTTCAGCCTGGATTCCCATTTCTTCAATAACTTCCATTAGCATGCGGTGGGCCGTTCCATGACCGCACCCAGGACAATAGCTCAATGCACGGTCGACCATCAGATTGGTTTTTTTATAAACCAGGTTCTCCGGTTTTATAATATCTTCTATTGTGATTTCAGCCATGGCTTAAGCTCCTATAATTTTAGTTTGTAATATTTTCACAACTTCTTCGGGTGAGGGAATGATACCACCGCAACGACCAAAGTGTTCAACGGGTATCTTGCCGTTTACGGCCAGGCGAACGTCTTCGACCATCTGACCGAGGTTCATCTCTACGACCAACATTCCCTTAACCTGATCGGCCATTTCCCCAACGGGTATTTTCGGGAAGGGGAACAAAGTAATAGGCCTTAGCAGCCCTACTTTGATACCTTTTGCCCTGGCAATTTCCATTGATTTCTGGCAAATACGTGCGCTCGATCCAAAGGCAACCAGCAAATATTCTGCATCGTCGCAATTGAATTTCTCGAAACGGACCTCGTTCTTTTCCATCTCAGCGTATTTCCTTTCCAGGCTCAATACGTGTTTCTCCTGTTTCGAGGAGTCGAGGTCAAGTGAAGTGATGATGTTTCTTTGGCGGTCAGGAGTTCTGCCTGTGGTTGCCCAGGGTGATATTTTTTTAATTTCTTCTGCTGTCCAGCGTGGTTTGTATTCAGGCAGTTCTACCTTTTCCATCATCTGCCCGATAACGCCATCCGATAAGATCATAACAGGGTTGCGGTATTTGAAAGCGAGATCGAAGCTCAAAGGAACAAAATCGGCCATTTCCTGCACGGAAGCCGGAGCCAATACGAGCAATCGGTAATCGCCATGTCCGCCGCCTTTGGTAGCCTGAAAATAATCGGATTGCGAAGGCTGAATGGTTCCCAATCCGGGACCGCCTCTTACAATATTGACTATCAATCCGGGCAATTCAGCACCCGCCATGTATGATATACCTTCCTGTTTTAAACTGATTCCAGGGCTGGACGAAGAGGTCCAGACTTTTTTTCCGCAACAAGCGCCACCATAAACCATGTTAATGGCGGCTACTTCACTTTCTGCCTGAAGAACCACCATGCCGGTGGTTTCGTATGGCCTTTCGGCCATTAAATATTCAAGTATCTCTGATTGCGGAGTAATGGGATAGCCGAAATAGCCATCGGCACCGCAACGAATAGCAGCTTCGGAAATTGCTTCGTTGCCTTTCATTAATCTAAGTTCTTTCATTACTCTTATCTTTTATTTTGATTTTTAAACTTCTGTTTGAACTTTCATGCGGTAAACCGTAATTACTCCGTCGGGGCAAACCACAGCACAGTTGGTACAACCGGTGCAGTTTTCGTTTGTTACCATAGCATAATGATATCCTTTCGAGTTTACGTTCTTGTTCATTGCGATCACATCCTCCGGACATGGTTCAATGCATAACTCGCAGCCTTTGCAACGCTCAATGTCGATTACGATTGCACCTTTAACTTTAGCCATTATTTAATGATTTAAGATTTTTAATTTATGATTTATGATTTTTACAACGGGGCGAAATTAGTATTATTGATTAGATTTCCCGTTATGATTCTCATGAAATTTTTTCAGGCGGTATTCCAGGTCGGCGAACTGATCTCTGCGAACCAATGATACGCAGGCGCGCATGCCTTCTATACGGCTGCTGCCGGTTATGGCCAATGAGATGGCGCTTATACCATAATATAGTAATTCTTCCAGCAATTGTTCGCCGGTAAGGCCCGGATAAGAGAAGGTGAAATAAAAACCATCGGCCAGCGGCTCGTTTTCGTCTTTATCGTAAACGATATTAAAGCCGTTGTCGAGAAACATTTTTTTCATGATCTTGGCTTTCTCGCCATATTCTTTCACGTCATGCACAAAGTTGAATGCGCCGTCGTTGGCAGCCTTCAGTATTGCCGTAAGGGCATATTGGGTGCTGTGCGAGGTTCCGGCGCTTAACGAATAAATGGTGCCAAACACCATGGCGCGGCCGAAGATATCCGAATTGTAGTAACGCTTCAGATCGGGAGCCTTGGTGGCGTATAGCTTGGGCGATATCACCATCATGCCGATGCGCTGTCCGGCGTAGCTGAATGCCTTGGAGCTGGAAACGAACAAAATGAAATTGTCGGTGTATTTGGCAACGGTAGGTTGGAAGGGCGGAACCCCGGGCTTTGAATAATCTTTACGGAAATCCATGGCGAAATAAGCCAGGTCTTCCATCACC
The DNA here is from genome assembly GCA_964469155.1 of uncultured Bacteroidales bacterium. Taxonomy (GTDB): domain Bacteria; phylum Bacteroidota; class Bacteroidia; order Bacteroidales; family CAIWKO01; genus CAIWKO01. The sequence goes on along the minus strand of CAYXXU010000083.1, from coordinate 4,338 downwards.
ACTACATTGTATTTATTGGCCATTTCGGCTATGATGCGCAGTTCTTTATCGGTGAAGCATATCCACGAGGGGTTGTTGGGGTTGGAATACACCATGTTGGCAATGTTGCCTTTGGAGAGATAGGATTCGAGTTTGTCTCTCAATTTCTCGCCACGGAAGTCGTATACATCGAAGGCTTCGTATTTGAGTCCTATAACAGCATGTTGCTGCTTATGCACCGGAAAACAGGGGTCGAGGAAAAGCGTGGTGTCTTTTTCCTTATACATGCGGTCGACCGTCATGAAAGCGGCATAGCTGCCCTGCATGGAGCCAACGGTAGGTATGCAGTTTTCGGGATGGACCTCTATGTCAAGAAACAGTTTGGCAAAACGCGTCATCTCGGTTTTCAGTTCGGGCAAACCGTCTATCTCGGGATAAATGGCAGCGACTCCATTCTTAAGCGCGGCTATCTCAGCCTGAATGCCTACTTCGGCAGCGGGCAGACCTGGAACACCCATTTCCATGCGAATGAATTTTTTGCCTGTGGCGCGTTCTATCTCGTTGATGAGTTTTTTTATTTCGCGTATGGTGGCTTTGCCTATGCCGGGGATATTGCTTTCGGCTAACTTTTGTTTAACAACTTCAAAATCAATCGGGGTTTCTTTCATAATGGTTTCCTCACAATATTAAATAATACGAGGCTACAAATTAAAAACTTATTTTGATAACAGACAAGGTTTGAGAGAAGTTTATTTTTGGATAATTCGATAATTATACAATTATGCAATTGTACAATCATGCAATTTTGAAGGATTTGCTTCTTCAATTTTCAAATTATATCATTGTATCATTAATAAACTATTTTTTCTTCTTTCACAAACTTCCTCACCACCACACCTTCCCCGGTGTTAGGTTTTATGGAATACAAACCTTTGGGCAGTCTGCCGACATCAAGTTGGTTTGCAGGGAGGGTTTTGTTACGCATCAGTTGGTCGCTAGTATTAAATACCGCAATTGTGGCGTTGGCTGAAATGCCATCGATGGTAAGTCTGCTGGCAGCAGGGTTGGTGAAGAGTTTTACAACTCCCTCGGTTTATAGATTATCTGCAGTTCCCAAAGTGTTTTTGGTACGTGACATAAAAGTGAGGGTGTCATCGTGTGAAAAATCGCCCCGGGGTAAAGCCAAATTATAGCAGTATTCGAAGCATGACCATTTCCTTTCCAGAAATGCATTCCTGCATAGCCAAAGCCAAGAGGAACTATGGACGGAAAACTTCCTGAACCCGGAAAATCACCATAGCAGGCACCCGATGCACAAAAATCGAGGTAGGTGGTTGCAGCGCTGTCGTAAGAGATCAGGCTCCAGTCCAAATGCTGTGGATCGGCCGAAAGGTGGGCAATGTGTATGCTGTCGTACGAAGGTGAATTATTATGTCAGGCACTTTTCGAGCAGGGTAGAGGGAGAAAAACTGTATTGCGACTTAGCCCTGTTGACAGACAACAGCAATAAGATATGCACACTAACTTTTCAAGATTTTTAACGGTTTTCATATTGCGAAGGTAGGGAAATTATGATTTGAGTTTTGTTTTTCAACCATTCCTGCAAAGAGGGTTTGTAAGTATGGCTAAGGCCGAAAAGCCCCAATACAGATTTAACGGAATGAGCCAGAGGTGACTTCTATTTGGTTCTCATTTCGTCGAATACAATTTTTGAGATATCACTGATTATTTCAGGAAGTTGATTTAAGTTTTTTCCTTTGGTCATTACCCCTATCAGGTAGGGACGGTTTTTTAAATATACAATACCGAATTCGTGAAGTTCGGCGGCACCATCCTGCACTCTTTCGCCAAACTTATGTGCTACTTTTACCGATGGGTCAATTCCTTTTATTATCCCCTCCTTATAAGTGCTTCGGGTAAGAATATCCAATGCGTAAACCGACATTTTATGGTTCAGGTAAGTGGCACTGTAAAGTATTCTGAAAAAGCGTGAAACCGAATTCACATTGGCAATAAAATTTGCCTTTTGTTGCTGCAGGTCTTTTTTGTCGGTGAGCAACGGAATTTTAATATCATCATTCAGTAAATTGAAATTGTGCTTGTCCGCATTTTTTGCCAATAGCAAAAAAGCATCATTGTCGGAATAAACTATCATGTAATATAGCAGATCTTCTACATAATAGCTTTGCCCTTTTATCAGTGATTTGTCTTTGATGTTAGCAAAAACCGATTTGCCGGCACTTTCGGTAAATGTGTATTTTTTTTTTAATAAAGCAGGGTTGCTTTCGGCTTGTTTCAGATAGGTGATCAGCATGGATACCTTCATTATGCTTGCCGGGTCGTATAATTCGCTGGGGTTTACCTCGATGTGGTTGGCGGTATTGAGATCGTTGAGATATACCGAAGCCGTGGTTAAAATACCCTGCTGCTTTTTTTGTTCAATGTAATTAATAATCTTTTTTTTCGCAGGTATCAGGTTTTGCTCATCGTTTATTTCGACCAATAATAAGGGCCTTATAAGACTGCTGTCGTTCTGACGGATGATGATGGCGCAGGCATCGTCGGGGGAAACATTATTAGTAGCCTGGGAAGAAGGTGTTTTTGATTGATTTTGGGGATGATGCATAAAATAGCCCAGCGAGAAAAGTGGCAGAAACAGCAGAATAAGAATATAGATGGGAACGCGTTTCATTAAAATAGAAGCTCGTTTAACGGGCTTGTCCTGAATTATTATCGTTTTTTTTGGCAGATGTTTCGACATGAGAATGTGTAGCTTAAAAGTAATTGATTAGTTTGGTCTGCAGTGGTTGCTTTTTGTAAATGTGATGGTAATGAACCAGGTTTTTATTATATGGGCGCAAATGTAGGAATTTATTCGTATCCTGAATTCCAACGCAAAAAACTTATTTGAATATTCAGAAAAACCGGCCTTATGGATACTAATACGCTCAGGATTGGTTTGAAATTACAGAGGTGGATTTAGGGTTTTAAATGTTTTTTTTGCAGGATTTTATTTTAGAACGCCTGTGCAATAGAGGTTATGAAACTATGCTTACCATTTATGAGAGCTTCTCAAAGCATCTCATGACCGAAGGAAATAAAATTGTTCCATACTCTGGCGAAAACCGCTGTCCGCCGCGGCGGAACGAGACCCGCTTGGTTTACCCTGAGCGAAGCCAAAGGGTACAATGGTCCCGACACTTTGTGCATGGGATAAACGTGAGACTTGTCCGACTCCCGGCGGAGGCGCACTCCGTCAACTTTGGCTGGCAGAACCGTCTACTCGATCAGCGGTTCGTTGGTTCATTCTAATCTTTTATGCATCGAACACTGAATGCCCAATCGCGATAAGTATTTCTCATGTGTGAAAATTGAAGCGGGGGCATTATGCCCAAACTCCATCCGGCGCGTTTACGAAACTCAGTGGTGGACCACCAGTGACCAAACTGACCAATATTGCCGAATTCTCCTTTGTTGCTTCGATAGCCGCCCAAAACACCTGAGAAACCACTACTACCACCTTCTTTTAAGGCAAAGTAAGCATTGTTACCACTACCGCCCACAGCAGCCAAAAGGACATCAAACTCAGTCTTGGAAGGCAAATGCCATCCGCTTGGGCAAACTTTTATGGCTGCTTCCCAATTGTATAATCTGCCAAATACATTGCTATTTGTGGGGCTATCACCATAACTCCACGAATTGTCCGATATGTAATTCAGGTTTTCAGCCATCCAGGTCTGAGTTCCTATAACTATGGTCTTGTAGGTTTTTCCATCGCGGGTATCGGTAAGAGATCCGGTAGTTTGTGCTTGCAGCGCCAGGGCGGCAATAATAACAACTAAGATGATCAGTGTAGTTTTTGTTTTCATGCTTTTTTTAATTTAGATATTATTATTAGATTGTTGTATTTGCAATGAAAGCTAACGGTTCGGCTATTGCTTTTCGGTGGCATTGGAGTTAATTATCCTAATTTCAAAACTGTCTGCCACTGAAAGCAAAAGCCTGTGTTTGCCCTGCATGAGCAGGCCACACCCATTTCAATGCTTGATAAATATTTCAAAAATACAAATTTTATTTAAAAAGCAAAGGAATGGGTGTATTTTTTCCAGAGGGTGACTTATCTGTGAAGATTGGAAGTCCCTTATACGCCCTGATTAATGCGGGGAAGTATTAGCAAGTCGCAAGCTCGTTATTGGTAACGATAGGAGTGAAGGAAGCGAAACTGCAAAGGTCGGTACTGACGAACAGAAACCGGATACGAGGGTATGAGGCTATGCTTGATCTTTACGCGAAAATTGCTCCGCCCGCCGGTTTTCTAAGACATGACCAAATATTGTTAATAAAAATTACGCTACGAAC
>CAYXXU010000082.1:0-19291 GCA_964469155.1 uncultured Bacteroidales bacterium | reverse complement strand
TTAATTCGTTTATTGAATTAAGGGGTTGCAATAATCTTGAGGGTCAAATGAATGCTAGTAGTGGAGGTATAGATTTTCTAGATCAATATGCAAATGATGCAAAGATGGATAATGAATTATCAATTTTTAATAACTCATTTGTTACAATTAATATTGATATTGAGACAAATGAAAAATATAATGATTATCTTAAAAACGGAAATTATCAAGGAGCATTAGATTTGTTGGTTTCTACATATAAGTTAGATAAAAATGTTATTGGTAGCGGCAAGGATGTTACAGGATTATTTAAAGTAAATTGGTGGGATTATAATGGTAGCCAGAGTACAATAACTGCTAATACGGACCCATTGCAAGCTGATATTGATGTTTCGACTGGTTACCTTTTAAATAATTCGTTTGGAGATGTAGTTAGAGCTATTTATCATGAAATGATTCATGTATATCAAGTAAAAGTATTAGGATATGGTGGAAAAGAGCTTCAAAACTATAGAGAATTGGAGGCATATTATTACACGATGTTTCCGACTATATATTTACCAGATGCTCCAGAACAGGAAGGTAACGCATTAATGGCAATTGCGACCAAATATTATCCAAGAATAATAACTAATTCTTATAAAATTTTCAGTACCCCATCCATATTTGTAAACTTTTTTAATGATTCCTATTTAAGATTAATTAACAACAAGTTTTAATTACAATGAAAAATTATTCTTTTGTTTTATTTCAAATAATCCTGATGGAAATTTTAATTTCATGTAGAAATCAGGATAAAAAACTAATAATTGAACCTAAAATAAATATTGAAACCGAACTAAAGTTAGAAACAAAATTATTTTCTGGTAATGTGGGTGCTGTTACTTCAATTTTTACAGTAAAAAACTTGTCGGATTTGAGTATTTCATTAATCTCAGATTTTGACATATCCAGAACAGTAAACGAGGTCATCGATTCTTCTTATGGTAATGAATATGATGTTTATATTGAATTGAAAACTTTAGAAAATAATGAATGGAAATACTATAAGGAATTTAACTATGAGGTTTATAAGTTCGAATCTCCTAAAAATATAATAATTCCATCAAAAAAAAGAATGAGTTATGAAATAACCCTTTTCCCTATTTCCAGTTTAGTGCCTAACAGTTACAAAGTGAGAGTTTATTTTGTTGCAAGTAAATTCTGCCCTTGTAATAATCAATATTCAAATTGGGTAGAATTTAAGAAAGAATAATAGGATAAGGAAGAAATAGTAATAATAAATATTAATTATATGAAAAAAGTTATTTGGTTAATAATTATAGTCGTTTGGTTTTGTTTTAAACTACACGCTCAGGCCACTTACGAATATACTTATGACAATGCCGGCAACCGCACTGCAAGACATGTGGTAGTGTTAAGAAGCATGCAGACGTCTGGAAGTAATGATAGTACTGCTTTGCAGGAAACAGCCATGCTAGGTGAGATGCAGATAGGCGTAATGCCCAACCCTACTGCCGGGAAGTTGCAGATAGACATTACTAACCTGCCGGAAAATGCCGAAGGTGGGATTATAGTATGGGACTTGCAAAGCAAAGAAATGCTAAAACAAGAAGGCATTTATGCTAATAACTCCATAGACCTGAACGGGCAACCGAAAGGGATTTACCTGATGCAGATAAGGGTGGGGAATAAGAAGAGTGAGTGGAAGGTGGTGAAGGAGTGAGGATAGGCTTTTAGGCTGTAGGCATTTTGACTGTTAGGAAGAAGTCATTTGCTTTCCGATCCGCCAATTGTCGGATACGGAACAGGTCGCGTCATTTATTGTCATTCAGGTCATTGTTGGTGTTTAGTCGTTATTAAAAGCGGTGAACTCCGTTTTTCAAACTCCGAACTCCCAAATCTCCACTCCGAGCTTTAATTTAATGCACCTAGGAACTTCTTCTTGCCGATTGAGGATTGCCGACTGAATATTTGTGGTCTTCCAACTCCGCACTCCGCAATTCCTAAAGAATCATCTTTCCCTTATACCTCACCACATCCTTCACCGCCTTTTGCAGCAGTTCGTTTGCCGACATGATCATATCGAAATCGGTGGGGAAAGGCAGGGGGCCATTGCCGAGGCGTTTCTGGGTTTCGGGCGAAAGGGCCTGCAGGTCGCCATTGGCTATCACAAAATAATTGTTAAAGGTCGAGTTGGCTGCAACGGGTTCGGACAACAGCAATTGTTTGGTTTGATTGTTATAAAAATCAACCTTGCCAGAAAGCACAGATTCTTTGTTTTGACGCGTTTCCAACACATTGCACGAAACCTTCACAAATTTGGGCACCTTTATGTCGTTGCCTGCCGTATCTTTCATCACATTGCCGTTGGCGTCCAGTTGATATTTCCAACCGTCCCGAACCTCACGGGTTTCTGTCCAGGTTTTTTCTTTGATACGTTCGGGCGATACGTCAACCACCTTCAGGTTGAGCACAATGGCGTAATCATAAATCAAACCCTGTTGTTCTTTGGTATCGTATACCACCCATTTCGAATCGAGGTCGTTGAGGCCCAATTTCATAAATTCATCCTCAAAATCATCAGGCAGGTTGGCATACGAATTATTTTGTATCATCAACAGCACCCAGGTCATCCCCAGCGAAGCCGAGCGGCTGATGAGATCGTCCACATCCTTATAGTCCGAATAATATGTCTTGATCTTCACAAACTCGTTGTAAGCCTCACGGGCTGCAAACTTCTCATTCTTATCGAGCAACTGCTTGCCATGAGCATAAAAATATTCGCAGGCCTTTTTTTGGGCATCAATAATATCCTTATCGTAATCTACTGTCGAATAACCAATGGCCGAGAGTACCTGCCCGGGAAGGGTTGCCATCAGGCTCTGACGGTTTTTCAACTGTTCATAATTCGAAAACACTTCTTCCCAGATATCGGGCTGTCCGGTTTTGCGCAAATATGCAATGCGGTCGAGGTTTTGCTGTTGTGCACGTTGGTATGCATCGGTCAGCACGGCAACCTCTTTCACCTTGTCGGGATGCTTTTGCAGTTTGCTGACGGCCTTTTTCACTGCCATACTATAGTTGCCTTTCTCAAGATATTTTCTTGAAGAAGTACATCCAGCTATCAGCAGGAACAGCAGCGAAAAGTAAAGTATCTTTTTCATGGCGCTATGATTTTGGAAAGAAAAACAATATTCAAGCCAAAAATATCAATTTCCTGGCAACAATGGGCAGTATTTCCAAAAAAGAGAAATTAGTCAGGCATCTAAAACTGTCAGCTAATGAAATGCATAGCACAATTATCGGAGTGATGATTTTATTTTTAGTTATAAAATAGTACTTTTGACAATTATTTACAAAACCGGAAAAGCCGATGTGGAATTTCTTAGTACGTATCATTTTACGATATCGTACCACCAACCTGATTATTATTGCGTTACTGACAGCCTTCATGGCCTGGCAAGCCACGAAGATCCAATTATCATACGAACTTCAGGAGATGCTGCCTTCTACCGATTCAACCAGCATACAATACAAAGAATTTAAAAGTGTGTTTGGCGAGGACGGCAGTGTGATGTTCGTTGGCCTGCAGGACAGCAATATTTTCAAACTTCAGGAATTCAACGACCTGATTGACCTCACCACCGACCTGAAAAAGATAGATGGAGTTCAGGAAATCCTTTCCATCACCCGTACTTTTAAGTTGCTAAAGAACGACAGCACCAAAAAGTTCGACTTCAAACCCATTGTAAAAGACAAACCCAAAACCCAGGCCGAACTCGACAGTCTGAAGACCCTTATTTACTCCTATCCTTTCTACGACAACCTGCTCTACAACCGTCATTCGAATGTCTATCTGCTGATGCTTACCCTCGATAAGCAAATGATATCTACCGGGGCCAGGTTTGCCCTGATCGATAACATCAAAGCACGTATTGAACTTTTTACAGCCAAATACAAGATTAAAGCACATTACTCCGGATTACCCTATATACGCACAGTAACTTCCTTAAAAGTAAAAAAAGAGTTATTGCTCTTTATTGTACTCTCATTATTGATAGCCGCCCTGGTACTGTTTTTTTATTTCCGTTCGCTCAAAGCCATTGCTATTCCGCTGCTGGTGGTGGCCATTGGCGTCATTTGGGCGTTAGGAACCATGGTGCTGTTCGATTACAAAATCACCCTGCTGACTGGAATACTCCCGCCATTACTTATCATTATCGGTATAGAGAACTGTATTTTCCTGCTCAATAAATACCACTATGAATACCGCGAACATGGGAATAAGATGAAAGCCCTCTCGCGCATTGTGCAAAGAGTAGGTTTTGCCACACTGCTCACGAATCTGTCGGTGGCTGCAGGTTTTGCGGCATTCATTATCATTCAGAACCGCATGTTGCATCAGTTTGGGGTCATTGCTTCGCTGAATATCCTGGTTCTTTATGTGGTTTCGCTCTTCCTGATACCGATTTTGTTTAGTTTTTTGAAGCCACCTTCAGAAAAACAAACCAAACATTTGGAGAACAAAGGGGTAAAAAAGGTGATAGGTTTCATTGTTTTCTCTGTACAACATCGCCGTAAACTGATCTACACCATTGCCATCATTGTTTTTTTGGCCGGTGTTTATGGCATCACGCGGCTGCGCACCACCGGAAATATTGTAGATGATATCTCGAAAAAGGATCCTTTGTATACCGACCTTATGTTTTTCGAAAAACATTTTAAAGGAGTGATGCCATTCGAAATATCCATCGACTCGAAAAAGAAAAAAGGCATATTGAACCGCAGGATGCTGGAAAACATCAACGAATTACAGGATTCTCTGGCGAAATATCCCGAACTATCAAAACCTTTATCCATTGTTGAAGTGGTTAAATTTGCCAAGCAGGCCTTCTACGATGGCGACCCCGAGTATTATAATCTGCCCAACGGTAACGAATTGGTATTTATGCTGGGATACCTGCCTAAGTTCAACAGCCAGAAGAAAAGTATCATAAACAACTTTGTCGATTCCACCCTGCAGCGCACCCGCATCAGTGTCCAGATGGAAAACATAGGCACCAGAGATATTGAAAGGATACTCAAGGACCTGAAACCAAAGATCGATACCATTTTCAACAAAGGCTATTTCGATGCGCTGCAAGCCAAAGATACCAGTGTGAAGATCACTAAGGTGGATGTGGTTCTTACCGGGACCAGTGTTGTATTCCTGAAGGGCACCAACTACCTGGTGTCGAATTTATGGACAAGTCTGTTAGTAGCTACCCTTATTATTTCCCTGCTTATGCTGCTGATGTTTACTTCCATCCGGATGGTTCTTATTTCCATGATCCCCAACTTGCTGCCTCAGATACTGACAGCAGCCATGATGGGTTATCTGGGGATCTCGATCAAACCCTCCACCGTGCTTATCTTTAGTATCGCTTTAGGCATTTCGGTCGACAATGCGATTTTATACCTATCGCGCTACAGATTCCAATTGAAGTTAAAAAACCATACTCTTCAGGAATGTGTTATCTCTGCACTTAAGGAGACCGGTTACAGCATGATCTATTCTTCTTCGGTACTGTTTCTAGGATTTTCAATATTTATATTCTCAACTTTTGGAGGCACCCAGGCATTAGGCTATCTGATCACCTTCACCATGTTCATGGCTATGCTTTGCAACTTGTTATTGCTGCCATCTATGCTGCTAACTTTTGGCAAAAAAGGCACCACCAAAGCTTTCGAAAAGCCGGTACTTGACCTTCCGGATGAAAATGACGAGATCAATGATGTGGACCTGAACGTAATAAAGGAAAAAGAAAAATCAATAACTCAAGATAATATTAACATACAAACACCCTGAAAGCATGAAAGGAATAATACTTGCCGGTGGTTCCGGCACCCGTTTGTATCCGCTTACGCTCGCCATGAGCAAGCAAATGATGCCGGTATATGATAAGCCCATGATCTATTACCCCTTGTCGGTACTCATGATGGCAGGAATATCGGAAGTGCTGATCATTTCAACGCCTCAGGATCTGCCGCATTTCCGGAACCTGTTAGGGGATGGCAGGGAATTGGGATGTCAATTCTCATATGAGGTACAGGAAGTGCCGAATGGACTGGCCCAGGCATTTGTCATTGGTGCAAAATTCGTTGGAAAAGATAAAGTCGCACTGGTATTAGGCGATAATATTTTTTATGGTGCCGGAATGCAAAACCTGCTTCAGGAAAATAACGACCCTGACGGAGGTGTTGTGTTTGCCTACCATGTTTCCGACCCTCAACGCTATGGTGTGGTCGAGTTTGATGAAAACCTGAATGCCATTTCGATTGAAGAAAAACCTGAACATCCAAAATCCAATTTTGCTGTTCCGGGTTTATATTTTTACGACAACAGCGTTATTGAAGTTGCCAAAAATATTAAACCCAGCAAGCGCGGCGAATACGAAATCACTGATGTGAACAAGTATTACCTGGAAGAGAAAAAACTTAAAGTAGGCATTTTAACCCGTGGAACTGCCTGGCTGGATACCGGAACCTTTGCCTCATTATTGCAGGCATCGCAGTTTGTTCAGACTATTGAGGACCGGCAGGGATTAAAGATAGGATGCATTGAAGAGGTAGCCTACAGAAAGGGATTCATAAACGCTGATCAACTGAGGACCATTGCTGAAAAACTTATTAAATCAGGTTATGGTGAATACCTGCTATCAATTATCGACTCAAAATAAACAACCATGAGAAGAATTTTAATTACCGGAGGCGCCGGTTTTGTTGGCAGTTGCCTGGCCGAAAAACTCATACTTGATCCGGAGAATTATGTTGTAATAGTTGACGACCTATCAACCGGAGATATAACGAAACTTCCAAAATCACCAAAAACCAATTGGCGTTTTATCAAATGCAATGTAAACGATTATCGCGATATTGCTGCTATTATGGTATCCTCATCCTTCGACTATGTTTTCCATTATGCAGCTGTAGTAGGGGTTCATCGCACTCAAATGAACCCCGTAAGTGTATTGAACGACATACGCGGAATTGAGAATATTTTAAATCTATGTAAGAATACCCATGTAAAAAGAGTTTATTTCTCATCATCTTCCGAGGTTTATGGCGAACCTGTTGAGCTGCCCCAAAACGAACAAACCACTCCGTTAAATTCAAGAGTCCCTTATGCTGTGGTGAAAAATGTGGGCGAAGCTTATCTGAAATCCTACAAACAGGAGTTCGGACTGGATTATACCATATTCCGCTTTTTCAATACTTACGGTCCCAAACAGAGCCGCGATTTTGTTATGTCGCGATTTATTGCCCTGGCCATAAAGGACCAGAATATTTCCATTTACGGTGACGGTTTACAATCGCGTACTTTTTGTTACGTTGATGATAATGTTGATGCCTGTTACTATAATTTCATGAAATCCGTAAAAGAAAAGAAGCCCGTCAATGATATTATTAATATTGGATGCGATATAGAGATATCAATATTGGACCTTGCAAAGAAAATTATCGACATCACCGGTTCAAAATCGAAGATTGTTCATCGTCCGCCACTACAGGAAGGCGATATGCAAAGGCGTTTGCCCGATATTACAAAAATGAAAAAACTACTGAAGCGCGATCTGTTACCAATTGATGAAGGGATTAAGAAAATCCTGGCGAATCTTCAGTATATCAGGTAGGGTTTTTACACGGTCATTATATCCTTTTCCTTCTGATCCATCAGTTTATCCACTTTGGCAATAAAACTATTGGTCATTTCCTGGATATCGTTTTCGGTCTTTTTGATCAGATCTTCCGGCACACCTTCTTTTTCCAGTTTCCGGGCACTTTCGTTTGAAGTTCTTCTGATATTGCGTATAGCAACTTTGGTGTTTTCGCCTTCAACCCTGGCTTTTTTGGCAAGGTCTCTGCGCCGTTCTTCTGTGAGAGGAGGCACGGTTATGCGAAGCACTTCACCATCGTTCTTCGGATTGAATCCAAGGTTGGCAAACATAATGGCTTTTTCGATCAAAGTGAGGGTGTTTTTATCCCATGGCTGAACAATAATTTGCTTTGGATCCGGGGTATTTATATTAGCAACCTGGTCAAGAGGAGTTGATACGCCATAATAGTCAATTCTGATCCCATCGAGCATTTGAGCACTCGATTTACCAGTCCTAATTTTCTGAAACTCCTTCTCTAAATGCATTATTGCATTTTGCATAGCCTCTTTGGTCTCTTCCAGTAAAAACAAAATTTCTTCCGACATAGAATTCTTTTATTAATTTTTTTACAAACCTACATAAATTTTCCAAGCCAATCAAATCATCTGATAAAAATCAGTTGCTGACAAAGGTTCCTACACTTTCGCCCTGCAAAAGTTTAGTCAGATTCCCTGCTTTATTCATATCAAAAACTACCAGAGGCATGTTGTTGTCCTTACATAAAGTAAAAGCAGTAAGATCCATAATGTTCAACTGTTTTTCATAAGCCTGGTCAAACGAAAGAGTTTCATATTTTACTGCTGAAAGATCTTTTTCAGGATCGGCTGTATAAACCCCATCCACACGTGTCCCTTTTAAAATAGCATCGGCTTTTATCTCCAGGGCCCTCAGTACAGCAGCGGTATCAGTGGTGAAGAACGGATTTCCCGTTCCTCCGGTAATTATCACAACATTTCCTGATTCCATATATTCAATCGCTTTCCGGCCGCTGGTCAATTCGCAAACCGGGTTGACCTGAATACCGGATAATACTTTGGTCTTAACACCGATGGATTCAAGGGCTGATTGCAGGGCAAGCCCGTTTATCACTGTTGCCAGCATCCCCATATAATCGCCCTGCACCCTTTCCACCCCAAAATTATTTCCTTTTAATCCCCTGAAAATATTTCCTCCTCCAATAACAATGGCTATCTCTATCTTCAGATCTGCAGCTTTTTTTATTTCCTCTGCATACAATACCAGCCGGGCTGCATCAAAACCATATTGCTTGTCCCCCATAAGGGCTTCCCCACTTAATTTTAAAAGAATACGTTTGAATTTGATCATAGTTTCTATTTGTAATCTGACAAAAATAGAAAAAAAAAGAGAGAATTGTTCATTCTCTCTTTTCAATTATTTACAAAGGAATCTATTTCACTGAAATTCTTTTAAAATCAACTACTTTTAAATCCTTATCACTTTCTGATAAATACTGAGCAATAGTCTTTTTGTTATCTTTTATAAATTCCTGATTTAACAAAGTGCTCTCTTTATAGAATTTGTTAAGTTTTCCTTGCGCTATTTTTTCAAGCATCTCTTCAGGTTTTCCTTCTGCACGTGCCTGTTCTCTTCCGATTTCGATTTCACGCTCAATAATTGCAGGATCAACATCATCCTTATCAATGGCAACAGGGTTCATAGCTGCAATTTGCATAACAATGTCCTTACCTACCTGATCAATTTCTTTTGCTTCATTTTTATTCAATCCGGCCATGGAAGCCAGTTTATTTCCATTATGATTGTACACAAAAACCCTGGGAGCAGTAATAGAAACATATTCGTTCAACTGAATTTTTTCGCCGGTCTTTCCCATATAGTCGCTCACATGATCAGCAATAGTTCTGTTATCAATGGTCAACAAATTTAAATCGGCAATGGTTTTTGGTTTATGATTGAGGGCAAGATCAGAAATTGCATAAGCAAGATCAATAAATTCCTGGTTTTTTGCAACAAAGTCTGTTTCGCAATTTAACATAGTAATAATACCAAATGTTGCATCGTTATTTGTTTTAGCAATAACCAAACCTTCAGTGGCATCGCGGTCAGCTCTTTTATTGGCTACTTTTTGTCCTTTTTTTCTTAAATAATCGATTGCTTTTTCAATATCTCCATCTGTTTCAACAAGAGCGTGTTTACAATCCATCATCCCTGCGCCGGTCATTTGTCGTAATTTATTGACTTCGGCTGCTGTAATATTTGCCATTATAGTGTTTTATAAAAAGTTAATAAGATAATTATTTTTTACTGATGCTTTTTTTACCTATCGTAGGTTTCTTTGACACTTTTTCTAAAGCCTTACGATTCGATTTTTCTTCTTCGGTTTCTTCCTCAGCCTTAATTTTTACTCCTGCCTCTTTTTTAGCAGCAATTTTTTTCAGGTTTTCAGCTTCTTCTTCCTCTTCCGACTCTGTGATAGTTTTTAATGAAGCTTTTTCAACAATAATTTCATCTCTTTCTTCTTCATCTTCCCTGTCTTGTTTGTCTTTTGCAATTTTTCTTTCAGCCAGGCCTTCTTCAATTGCCTGCACCATCATGTTGACAATAATTGAAATCGATTTAGATGCGTCATCATTTGCTGGAATTGGGAAATCAACTTCATTAGGATTTGAGTTGGTATCTACAATAGCAAAAGTCGGTATGTTTAATTTCTTAGCTTCATTAACGGCAATTTTTTCTTTCAGAATATCAACAATAAATAAAGCTGACGGAAGGCGTGTAAGTTCTGCAATACTTCCCAGATTTTTCTCCAGTTTTGCACGTTCGCGGATGATCTGTAAACGCTCACGTTTGGAAATTTTAAGAAAAGTGTCATCTGTTTTCATTTTATCAATAGAAGCCATTTTGCGAACAGCTTTTCTGATAGTAGCAAAATTGGTAAGCATTCCACCCGGCCAGCGCTCAGTAACATAAGGCATACCAACGGTCTTTACATGTTCAGCAACGATCTCTTTTGCTTGTTTTTTGGTGGCAACAAATAATATTTTCTTACCCGATTTAGCAATTTGTTTCAGCGCTGCAGCAGCTTCTTCAGCTTTTGCAATAGTTTTGTAAAGATCAATGATATGAATTCCGTTACGTTCCATAAAAATATAAGGAGCCATAGCCGGATTCCATTTTCTTTTCAAGTGACCAAAATGCACACCTGCATCTAATAATTCGTCAAAATTTACTTTATTCATGTTTTATTTTTTAGATAATGTTTACTTTCTTTTTTACTATTAAGTCAATTGCCAAGTAGTACCGCTACACGATAGTCTTGGCAATTTAGATACTAAACATACGCTATTCCTAACGTTTGCTGAATTGGAATTTCTTACGGGCCTTTTTCTGACCTGGTTTTTTACGCTCAACCATTCTTGGATCTCTTCTCAGAAGCATTTTGGGTTTTAGTATGGTCCTGTGCTCAGGATCAACTTTGCATAATGCCCGCGAAATAGCTAACGATAAAGCTTCGGCCTGTCCTTTAAAACCACCGCCATCGATATTTGCCTGAATATCGAATTTGTCAACGACATTGGTAAGTTCTAAGGGCTGTTTAACAACATACTGCAAGGTAGCAGTAGGAAAATATACTGTAAAATCTTTTTTATTAACTTTTATCTCACCGTTTCCGTCTTTAAAATAAATACGGGCGACAGCGGTTTTTCTTCTTCCAATGGTGTGAATTACTTCCATAATTATCTTACGTTATTTATATCGATTTTTTTTGGTTTCTGGGCTTCATGTGGATGCTCTGCACCTGCGTAAACAAAAAGATGTCTGAACATTTCGGCTCCTAATTTTGTTCTTGGCAACATGCCTTTAACACCTAACTCTATTACTCTCTCAGGTTTTTTGTCCATTAACTCACGGGGACTTGCAAAACGCTGACCACCAGGATATCCTGTATGACGAACATATTGTTTGTCGTTCATTTTATTTCCGGTGAATTTTATTTTATCAGCATTAATGACTATTACATTATCACCACAATTTAAATTGGGGGTGTAATATGTCTTATGTTTACCTGCCAAAAGAATGGCAACCTGGGTGGCAAATCTGCCTAAAATCTCATTTTCTGCATCAACTATAACCCATTCTTTTACAATGGTCTCATTATTAGCTGAACGTGTTTTATAACTTAAAGTATCCATCATTTATTTGAATTTCAGAAACTAAACCTATTTTCTATCAAAATTGGGGTGCAAATGTACTATTTTTTTTTCAATTAGCAAATTTACCAACATTTTTATGTTAATATTTTTACCAACCCAAATTGATGACAGCAGATATGCATTAAAAAAAACAATCATGTTTGAATTTATTTTTATCTTTGCGCAAAATTTGAAAAAATATAATTCTAAAATCAAAAAACTAACGTAATGAAAAACATCTTTTTATCAATTGTATCTGTTGTAATTTTAGTTACTATGTTTGCTTCATGCGGACAAAAGAACAAAGCCAATCTTCAAACCAAAGAAGACTCTATAGCTTATGTTATTGGAGCCAACATTGGTGCCAACCTGAAAAAGAATATGGATGCTGATTCTTTAAAATTCAGCCCCGAAGCATTAATGCAAGGCTTTAAAGATGCTTTGGACGGTTTGGACAGCACAATATTTACAGAAGAAGCAAAACAAAAAATCATGATGGATTTCCAGAAGGAAATGCAACAGAAACAAATGGAAAAAATGGCTGCTGCCGCCACACCTAATATAGAAGCAGGAAAAAAATTCCTTGAAGAAAACAAAAAACAAGCCGGAGTAATCGAAACGGCAAGTGGCCTTCAGTATAAAGTCATCAAAGAAGGAAAAGGCAAAACCCCAACCGCAACCGATCAGGTTTCCGTTAACTACGAAGGGAAATTACTCGATGGAAAAATTTTCGACTCTTCCTATGACAGAAAAAAACCTGAAACATTCACCGTTGGTGGTGTGATTAAAGGATGGACAGAAGGTCTCCAGCTCATGAAAGAAGGTGGAATTTACGAACTGTATGTTAAATCTGACCTTGCTTACGGTGATCAGGGGAATCAATCAATTCCTGGAGGTTCATTGTTGATTTTTAAAGTGGAGTTGCTGAAAATAGAAGCTCCTGCTGCTGATAACAAAAAACAACCCAAATAATTTAACAAATTAAAGAAACTTTGAAGCTGTTACAATAATTTGTAGCAGCTTTTTTTATTTTCAATTTCAACTGATTACAATATTAATCCTAAATTTGCACACTTAAATTTTAAAAATTACGTTTATGAAAAGAAAGTTCCTGATTGTCCTGAGTTTGGTGGTTTTTTCAATACAAATTGTTTCCAGCCAAAACCATAAGAAAAATTCGAAAGATAATGTCGTATTAAAAACATTTACAGACACCATCAGCTATATTATCGGCTCCGATGTGGCCGGCAACCTGATGAAAAATTCTATCGATATCAATAAAGATATTTTTTTCGCTGCATTTGATAAAAAACTAAAAAACAACGATTCCTTGTTCTCACAAGAACAGCGTCAGCAGATCATGACCAGATTTCAAAAAGAACTCACTGCAAAACAACAGGAGAAAAATAATGCCGAATCGGAAAAAAATAAATTAGCAGGAAAAGCCTTCCTCGAAGAAAACAAAAAGAAACCTGGCGTGGTCGAACTTCCCAGCGGACTGCAGTATAAAGTAATTACCAACGGCTCCGGGCCCAAACCCACCGCCGAAGATGAAGTGGAAGTTAACTATGAAGGCAAATTTCTTGATGGAAAAATATTTGACTCATCCTACGAAAGAAAACAATCCGTAACTTTTCCTTTATCGGGCGTAATTAAAGGCTGGACCGAAGGTCTACAGCTCATGAACACCGGTTCTACCTACGAATTTTATATCCCTTCCGATCTCGGATATGGCGACAAAGGCTTTAGCGAAATCACAGGAGGGTCTACACTCATATTCAAAGTAGAATTGATATCGATCAAACAAAAAGAACAAAAATAATAATAACCCCAAACGTAAAACTATGAAAAAGCTGATCATTTTTCCTGTTATGCTCTTAACAGGTATCTTGTTGGCAACCTGGCTTATTTCAGGCTGCGGTAATTCGAATAATAATAAAGAAATGGAACTAAAAGATTTTATAAAAAAATTTGAAGCGAAGTATATTCCTCTCGTAAAAGAGTCGGCCATTGCTTCGTGGAATGCCGAAACTTCAGGCAATGAAGCCGAATACAAAAAATCGGCCGACCTTGAATTCAAAGTTTCCCTGATTTTTGCAAACAAACAGGATTTCGAAACTTTAAAGAAATTTAAAGAATCAAAAGACATTAAAGATCCCTTATTGATACGCCAGTTGGATATTCTTTATAATGCATATCTCGGCGAACAGATCGATTCGGTGAAAACCAAAAAAATGATCGATCAGCAGTCGAAAATTTCACAAATGTTCAATACATTTCGTCCGGTGGTCGGAAAAGATACTTTAACCGACAATCAGGTGGATTCAATTTTACGCAATAGCACCGACAACAAATTGCTGGAAGCTACCTGGAATGCTACCAAAAAATCAGGAGCCAATGTTTCCGCACAGGTTATTGAATTGGTAAAAATGAGAAACGAAGCCGCGAAAGAACTGGGGTTTAAAAACTATCACGAAATGAGCCTCAAACTTTCAGAGCAGGATCCCGCTGAGATCGAAAAACTGTTTAACGAACTCGACAGCCTGACCCGCGACTCATTTGCACAATTGAAAGGCGAAATGGACGAATATTTTGCAAAAAGATACAAAATAAAAAAAGACGAACTCATGCCCTGGCATTATCAGAATCGCTTCTTCCAGGAAGCTCCGAATATCTACCCTGTCGATCTGGATGTGTATTATAAAGGTAAAGATGTGGTCGCCATCACAAAAGATTATTACAACGGCATAGGAATGCCCATCGACGATATGCTTAAAAACAGCGATATGTTCGAACGCAAAGGCAAAAACCAGCATGCTTTCTGCACCGATATCGACCGTTCGGGCGATGTCAGGGTATTATGCAATACAAAAAACAACTCCAGTTGGATGAATACCAATCTACACGAATTCGGACATGCAAGTTACTCGAAATTTAACGACCGCGAGCTCCCATATATGCTTCGCGATGCAGCTCATACCTTCACCACCGAAGCCATTGCCATGATTTTCGGACGTTTGGCCTCCAACCCTCAATGGATGAAAGCCAATCTCAACATATCTGATGCAGAAGCTCAAAAGATTGCCGGTGATTGTTATAAAACCCTTCGTCTCGAACAGCTTACCTTCAGCCGTTGGGCTCAGGTAATGTACCGTTTTGAAAAAGGCATGTACGAAAATCCCGATCAGGATCTGAACAAACTGTGGTGGGATCTGGTTGAAAAATACCAGATGCTGAAACGCCCTGCCGGCCGCAACCAACCAGACTGGGCCTCTAAAATACATGTGGCATTATATCCCTGCTATTATCACAACTATTTGATGGGCGAATTGCTGGCATCGCAGTTCACCTATTATATTGCCAAGAACATCTATAAAACAGATGATATCAAATCCATCGACTTTTCGAAGAACCCCGAAATCGGTAAATATTTTATTGATAAGGTGTTTAAACCCGGTATGCGTTACCCATGGAACGAAATGATAGAAAAAGCCACCGGCGAAAAACTCACTGCTAAATACTATGCAAAGCAGTTTGTGAACTAGGTTAACGAATGGCTCGTGGCTATTGGCTAATGACTAAAAAAAAGGCAGTAAATTTTTACTGCCTTTTTTATATAATTTTTCCGGAAAATACTTACTTTTATCCTCCTAAAAAAACAATTATGGAAATTACAGGCCACATTATACAAATATTACCTGCCCAAACCGGCACATCGCAAAAAGGCGAATGGAAACGACAGGATTTTATATTGGAATCAAATGCGCAGTTTCCCAAGAAAGTGTGCTTTGCCAACTGGAACGATAAGATCGATCTTTCGTTCGATACTTCTAAAACCGTTAAGATATTTTTCGATATCGAGAGCCGCGAATTCAACGGCCGCTGGTATACTGATGTGAAGCCCTGGAAAATTGAAATAGTAGGCAGCGCTGCACCGGCTGAGAGCTTTCCGCCACCCGATAATTTTACCGAATCTTCTTCATTTGATTCAGAACTGGACAGCGACCTGCCTTTCTAAATAAATTTTACGCATCCCGCCAAAGGTCGGACCGGCGTGTCACCCCGTAACACAAAGGTCCTATCCGTCCCAAATGTTTTATAATAATTAATTTCAGCGTGGTTTAATAATGGTAGCCCCAGGCATCGCTTGGATTTAAATGCCGAACCACATTTTATCATTTTTCAGGCATCGTAAGCTTCAACACCCCTTTCAGCACCTCATTTTCCATCTTAAGCCGCTCCATTTCAGCTTTCAACTCAACCGATTCACTTTTCAACACACTCAATTCGTTTTTCACTAATTCCAGGTCTTTCGCCATTCCCACCTCTAAACCGGTTTGGAAATACTGAAAAAAATCGTGCTTCAATGCCACCGACAGCTTCATCATTTTGTCCGACCTCATATAATCGGCATCAAACATGTTGTGCACTGAAACAACACTAATTTTCAATGCCGCGGCAAGCTCAGCCGGCTTAATTGAATTCTTCAGGCAATAATCTCTTAGTATTGCCCCAATATGTACAGCCATAAATCAAATTTTAATGAAACAACAGCACAATAAATTATAAAACACAGGTATAAAATTAATAAAAAAAATAAAAATCATAAAGAAAACTGAACGAAAAATAAAGAAATTACTTCAGATTATAAAGAATTTAATAAAAGTAATAAAGTAAATTGCGTATGTAATAAAGAATTTATCATAAGCCATAAAAATTATTGGATGTGCAATAAAGAATCTTGTAGATGCCATAAAGAATCTTGGAGGTGCCATAAAGAAAATATCACATGTCATTAAGAAATTTAAATGCGTCATAAAGAAATTTTGATATGCCATAAAGAAATTCGCGTATGCCAAAAAGAAACTCCTGTGCGCAAAACAAAAGGCGGAACAATTTGCCCGCCTTTTGTATTTCTCCGTAGAGACACAAGATTTTGTGTCTTTACCTGGTTTTCGTTATTCTATGGTTTATAGTTTTATCGCCGCTCATCAGCCTGATAAAATACACCCCGTCGTTATATTGGCTCAGATCGATGGTTTCGATCTCTTTCACATCAGTGATACGCAATAATTCTTTGCCGATGACATCGGTTAAAACGATCTGATCGATGGGGGTATGGTTTAGTTTTATAGAAATATCCGATTTGGCCGGGTTGGGATATACCTGTATGTTGCCCAACGTATTTTCCTGTATGCCGGTAATTACCACCGTCACATCGTGATACACGGTATCGCTGTTGCAGTCATTGGTAGTGATGAGCATTACCGTGTAAGTGTTGCTGGCCGTGTAAGTGTGCGAAGGGTTAGTTGATGTATTGGTTGAGCCATCGCCAAAATCCCAGAAATAGCTGGTTCCGTTGGTCGATGCATTGGTGAAATTAACCGTGCCGCCTGCCATGGATGAAGTGAACTGTGCTGTGGCAGGTGAATTTAAAATGCTTGCCGTTACAGGTATGCGTGCGCTTGAACAGCTTGGCGACTGAATTTCCCAATCGTAGAAATAATAATAACGTATGCTTGGGGCGGCGCTGGAGCCTGTGATGGAAATTTTTCCGCCAACATCGTAAGGGAAAGTGATACCGGCATAGCTTCTAAGCAGATTGGGATTGGAGGTAGTGCAGCGGAGCGACATTCCGGTTCCCACAGGGATATTAAAATTGAGCGTAACCCGGCTCATGCCCGCGGGAATAGTAACGGTGATAGTCTGCAGCACGGCATTGGTGCTTGAATTTAAAGTAATGGTGCGGCTGCCGGCTGCGCCTGCATAAACTTTAACCGATTTCAGCGTTACAGGAGTTGTACAATCGAACAACAACCAGTATCCACTATTGGTATGCATTGATGATCCGCCAATGGAATCGAATTTTCCGCCGTATTCCAAAGGCGGGACAATGGTATTTTGAGCATAATAGGTGGTAGTGGAAGTTAAAGTGGGAGTGACGTATGAGCTGCCCGTATACAATAAATTTCCTGACGTGGCAGCATCATACCAGTTGATGGTTCCGCTGGCATTGGCGGTTAAGGTAACCATGCCGGGTCCGCAAACAGAACCGTCGGTGGTTTGCGGTGGAGTAGCGCCAACCGTGATATAGGAAGTTTTGGTTTCAACATCGCTGCCACAGATTCCGGCCGAAGAGGTTAACACCACGGTATAGCTTCCCAATGCCGTATAGCTGTGTGTTGGATTGGCAAGGGTGCTGGTTGTGCCATCTCCAAAATCCCATGAATACGACAATGCATTGAGGCTATTATTGGTGAACTGAACCGCTGAGGGAGCTGTGCAGGCTTGCAGCACATCGGCAGAAAAATCGCTGCTGAGCGGTAGGCTGGCAGCTGTAAAATCTTTTGTCTTGCTATCGTTGGCAGTATTCAGATCGGTTCCGTTGTTGGGCAATGAGGTGGTTGCCGTGAAGGTATATGTCCCGGCGGCAATGGTTATCGTTGGTAATGTGACGGTAGCGCTTTGCCCTGTGGTTAAACTTCCGGCCCAATTGTAAATTTGTGCACTGCCTCCTGAAACCTGGTATGTTATGCGTAAGGTGGTGATGGTATTGATACCGTTGTTGCGTACTACCACCTGGGGAGCCACATTAATACCTGTACAATTATAAATGGCCTCGGGGGTGGTAATGCTAACCAATTCGGCATCCAAAGCCACACTGGGAGCGGTAATAATCAATGTTCCTATATAGGGTTGTTTATTTTGCTTGGTAACTACCACATCGAGTGTATCAGGGGTGCTGATGGCGGTAAAATTTAAAGTAACCACACCACCCACCGGAGCCAGTTCGGCATCGAGCAGGGTACCGTTGTGCGAAATGGCTACATAAGCATCTTCAACCGTGTTTACAACCAATGAACTGATACCCACATTTTGAGGACTGGTATAATTAACCGTCATAGGATCGGGAACCGAAAAATAGGTCATTACAGAAGGGTCGCCCATCAGGTGATAAATTTCCCAATAGTATTTTTTCAAAGTAGAACTACTTGATTCTACGGCGAGGTTTCCGGCATAAACCATCTGGCCGTTGGTGTAATACCATGATGTTTTAGGCTCGGCATGATCGTGAAACATACGGTCGTATGCACCCAGGTTAGCAGCGTCGTAGGTCGGATTCAACACAATATTACTGCGGTTACCCACACCCCAATAATAATCTTCGTCCCAATAAGAATTATTGGAACCACCGATATATCCCAAAGCCCCTTTATTGGCTGTGCGTAAAAGTGCTTCACCGAAACATTCAGTATCGCTGAAAGTATTAGTCAGGCAACAATTGCCCACCAGCAATCCAAATTTATGAGCATTGTTCATCGATGCAATATTCGAAGAGGAAAAAGTTGGATCGGCCCAACCGCTGGAACTTCCGTGTGCAGTATAATTGGCATAACCGACTCCCTTGCCTATTTCTGTCAAAATGGCTGCATCCTCATT
>CAYXXU010000081.1:0-19367 GCA_964469155.1 uncultured Bacteroidales bacterium | reverse complement strand
ATAAAATTTTTAAAATGAATTTCATCATTACTAAAGATTTAGAATGCATGCTAACTCGTTTATAGGTATGATAAAATCATACAAACCCGCCCATTTTTGGGCGTATATGTATGACTGCTATCATACTTTTTATTTATCAAAAGTATAAAATTATTAATACAAATCATCAAATGGTGATTTTATTTTCTTAATGCTATGAGTACTCACATGTGTGTATATCTCAGTTGTTTTACTGCTCTTATGTCCTAGTAATTCCTGTATATACCTCAAATCTGTTCCCGATTCGAGCAAATGAGTGGCGTATGAATGACGAAGCCAATGCAATGTGACAGGCTTTTTTATTCCTGTTTTTTCAAGTGATTGCTTTAATACACTTTGTAAACTTTGTTCAGAGTATTGTTCTCCTTTCGTTTGTCCTTCAAATAACCATTCTTTGGGCTTATACATTTTATAATATTCGCGAAGCATAGTAATTACTTTTTCTGAGATAGGGGTGATCCGGTCTTTTCGTCCCTTACCTTGCCTGATAATTAATAAGCCTCTCTTACTATCTACATCTGCTGGCTTCAAATTTATTAATTCACTCCTTCGCAGACCGCAGGCATAAATAAGGCTGAGCATCGTTTTGTGTTTTACATTGCTGTGAGCATTCAATATGGCTGCAACTTCTTCTTTACTCAGCACATTAGGTAGCTTATATTCATGCCTTGGCCTTTCCAGTTTATCCACATTAAGTTTGCTTTTTATAACTTCTCTAAAAAACAACTTACAGGCATTCACTACTTGGTTCTGGTAAGCAAAACTTAACTTGTTTTTAAGAATATACTCATTGACGTATCTTACCATATCATTATTATCAGCTTCGTGCATGGGTTTAGGGTGAATGAACATCAGAAAACTTTTGGCTGCATCCAGATAAGTTTTAATGGTAGACTCGCTATAACGTTTGTGTTGCATCCATTTCTTAAGGTCGTGCAAGCCCTGCTGTATTTCTTCCGGCATAGCCTCTGTTTCTTTTGCTCTATAAGGAGATTCTTCCGGCAGTTTATCTTTTAGTCTGCTGTAATCTACCCAGGCTATGCCTTTAAATACTTTCAGTAATTCCTGTAAAATTCCTTCTTTATCCTCCACATGCCAGCTCTTCCGGCTGTTACTCCATGCTGCGCTTTTTACTTTCTTTAAAAGGAAAATTAATTCCATATCGTAATCAAACAATATGAATAAACGGGGAAGTCCCTTGTGCAGTTCACGTCGAATTACAACAGTTTTCATTTTATTATAAATGGCACCTCAAACTTACAAAAATTTTATTGATTATCAGCGCATCATACTAATCATTTAACCTATCCCGTTACGCAGTGTCGGGATCATTTCCATCTGCGGTTCAGACGATGTTTGCACGTTTACCCCTAGGATTAATACCGTTGGAAATTTTCCTTCGGTTTTAATCCAACGGGGTGAACAAAATGTTAAAAATAACAGAATCAATCCAAAATTTATACAAATAATTCGTACCTGACTTAAAATATTTATAAATTTATCAATAAGAACTATTTAGTTACACCTTAAATCATTGTATTATGGAAATTGAAAAAAAAACAACAAAACTTACACCGATGCCACAGGCACTTATGAACTGCGCATAAGCTTCAAAATTAAGAAAGAAGAAGCCGTTGAAAATTTTCTAAAAATCAGGTATATTATAGGTTGGGGTACCTGTGTTAAAATAGATATCGATGGCGACAAACTTCAGCAGCGCACTGTAAACATGGGATATTTTGATAAACTTCTGCCCGCGAGCCTGTTTTTACTTATCAATAAAGGTTTGAAGCTTAACATGATGTGGGTAAGAAGCTATGGTAAAATCACTTTAAAAACCAATTCTTTGCGCATACTGCAAATTCGCCTTACCCTTTGGGGAGGAGGATATCTGACAGTTAGCGAAAAACATGTTCCGGAATTTATGGCTTTACTGCCAGCTTTTCCACGTATAAAGCAGCTTAAGGATAAATATAAATTGCGTAGATGATTAAACTCGCCAAAAAAATTGGTAATATCATAAAAAAAGGGTATATCATTGCAGGGCTGTTAATGTTGCAATATTTATGAAACTCTCATGCCGGGCATTGGGTAATTTAATAAGGGAGATGTTGGTGGTAATTCTCTACCGTGAAGGGATTTCTTTTCGCAGGGAGGTGCATAGCCGGAAACTTATCAGCAAAGAGAGGGTAAATTTTACGAATTATTTCCCCGAAAGCACGAATACTTTCTTCGGAAGCACGAATACTTTCTTCGGAAGCACGAATACTTTCTTCGGGAGTAAGAATACTTTCTTCGGGAGTAAGAATACTTTCTTCGGGAGTACGAATACTTTCTTCGGGAGTACGAATACTTTCTTCGGGAGTAAGAATTCTTTCTTCGGGAGTAAGAATACTTTCTTCGGAAGTACGAATACGTACTTCAGGCAAAATAATTTGTATTTTCATAATAATCTCTGTTTTCTTTTCTTAGAATATCAAGGGGTTCGCGGGTTAAGTCTTGTTTACCCGAACCTCTTATCAGGCACAATTATCAAACAAATTTCAGTAATTAACCCAAACAGGCATAACTAAATTATTAATTATGAACAGTCAAGTATTTCCAACAACCATCGAAGGCAAAGCAACCGCTTTTTCGATTGCAGTGCCTCATGTTGAAGCCAATTCCACCAGGTTCGGACTCAGTGCCCCAAGGGTAGCCGCCTTGAAAGATTTGTATGGCGATGCCACTACCGACGACACTTATGTGTTCTACTTTACTTTGTGGAAAAGTCCTGCAACCAGAACTCCGGTAGTAATAGCAAAACTGGAGCATAATGAAGCAAAAATGATAAAAATGCTTTCGGATATTTATAACGATATTCCTGCAAGCATTTGGACCGACGACGACCGCAAGGTTTTGAACCGTAAAACCGGTATGCGTAAAGATCCCACTAAACCCACAAAGCCGATTTCCGAAAAATGTTGGGCATCGGGCACCATTTTGGGCGGAGGCGGAGTAAAGATAAAATGTCGCTCAATCCAGGATAGCTCCCGCAGCAGTAAGCCCACGGGATGCGATGCTGTTGAAGTAGCTTATCGGAAATTCCCTCCTGTATTTGAAAAAAATGCTGATGGTAGTATAACCGTTTCAAAAGTCAGGGTTCAGTTGAAAAGCCCCGACGATGGAACCACCAAGGCTATTTTTACAAAAGCCACTTTTATGCTGAATTTCAGTGTAGAAGATATCGGCGAAAACCTGCAGTTTTATGTTCGCTGGATCAATACCAAACATCCTGAACTCAACGGACTTTGGAACGGACCCAACAGCGTAATGCTAAGCTAATTCACAAAAAGAAAACAAACAGAGATAGAGCCTGCCCTGTTTTGGGTGGGCTTTTTTATTTGAAGAGGAAGGAAGGAAAAATGGAATTATACAACGATACAATTATGGAAGGATGGAAGACCGAAGTCTGAAGACGGAAGAAATTAGTTGATTGAGTTTATTAAGTTGATTTAGTTGATTGAGTTGATTGGGTTGATTAGTTAAATTGAGTTGATTAGGGAAGATGGGCAGGTTTCCTTTGCGCCCTTTGCCTAAAACTTGGCGGCCTTTGCGGTAAAAAAGAGGAGATTACACGAAGATTCACAAAGAAGACACGAAGTTGCACGAAGAAAAAACAATTAATGACCATCAATGACGCTTGAGCAAATGACAATTAATGACTATTAATGACTATCAATGACTATTAAGGACAATTAATGACTATCAATGACTATTAATGACCACTAATGACAATAAATTACCTCAACCGTTCACCTTCCTCCACAACAGGTAATTCAGATAGCGCCACACAAAATCCTGACTATGGTTTTGCCCGGGCGACGAAAAGATATAATCCCAGAAGTGTAACAGTTCTTTTTGATTCACGGTATTGCTTCCGTCCAGAGATGCCAGGTCGGTCATCATGCTTTTCATCCTGCTGTTCTCCTTCATCAGCCAGAAGGTTTGCGGGGTGGCAAAGCCCAGTTTATCGCTGCGGCGGTAAATATCGGCGGGCAGCACATCGCGCATGGCATGGCGAAGCAAAAATTTGCTCCACCCCTGTTGTATCTTATAAGCCGAAGGTATGGCAAACACCGACTCTATCAGTGGCAGATCGTCGGCAAAGGGCGTACGCGATTCAATGCTGTATTGCATAGAGCAGCGGTCTTCCCAGCGCAGGAGGTTTTTCAGATACCAGCGCGTAAAATAATCGTGCAGCAGGGTGTTCATACTTTGGCTGCTGTAGCCGGGCGCCAGCATAAGATCGGGAGTATGATCCACAAAGTATTCAGGATCAAAAAATGCCGACTCCGCATGCTTTTTGAGAAACAATTTTTCCTTACGCTCTATGGTCCATTTTTCGTCCATCTTCACCTTGGCCATAGATCTGAAAAGTATCGAAACATTCAAAGGCGAATGCTTCAGATGAAACCACTCCCGGCTTAAGCGCCCCAACCTATATTGCCTTAACAACTCGAAAAAAAACGAAATATAAAAAGGCACATAACCCGCAAACAGTTCGTCGCCTCCCTGCCCGTCGAGCAGAATAGTGATGCCGTTTTCCCGGGCCGCTTTCATCACGACATTCTGGGCGTAGGTGCTGGTCGAAAACAAAGGCGAATCCTGATACCAAATGATCTTCTCCAGTTCATCCAGCATTTGCCCGGAATCGCAACCGGCCTGGTGCCATATCATCTGATGCTTATCAACTACCTTTGCTGCCCATTTCGATTCATCGCAATCGTGTTCGCCATGCGTAGCCGTAAATGCATGCAGGTAGCCCTGTAACTGATGAAGGTGTTTGCTGTCGTTTATGCTTTTTGCCACACCTACTATCGAGCTGCTGTCAATGCCTCCACTCAGGCAAAACCCTACCGGCACATCCGAACGCAGCCGCAAATCCACAGCCGTATAGATCTTTTCGCGGGTAGCAGCAATATATTGCTCAGAAGTTTGGACATCCACCTTGCCGGTCTCCTGCGCGAAAGGCAACCGGTAATACCGGTTCAGCGAAAACTTTCTTTGTCTCAGATCGTAGATAAAGTAATGCGAAGGCATCAGCTCCTTGATCTGCTCGATGAAACCCGTTTCATGCTCTTCTACCCTGCCATACTGCAAATAATCGAATACGGCATTATCGTGAATGGTCTTATCGATGGGAAGCGTCATCAATGCCTTTTGCTCGCTGGCAAAAGCAAAGAATTTATGATTATGGGTATAATAAAATGGTTTCACACCAAAGCGGTCGCGGCAACACAATAAAATATTGCTGCGCATATCGTAAATCACAAAGGCCCACATACCGTTCAGTTTTTCCAGAAAGTTCATGCCCCAGCATTCGTAGGCTTTCAGCAGCACCTCTATATCGCTCTTGGTTTTAAAAACAAACCCAAGCCCCTCCAGTTCCAAGCGCAGCTCGATATAATTATAGATCTCCCCGTTGCAGGTGATCCAGATAGAAGCATCCTCATTACACATGGGCTGATGCCCGGCCGTCGAAAGGTCTATAACCGAAAGTCTGCGGTGGGCAATGCCCAGAACAACATCCGGCAGGGGTTCGTCAACAGATCTTACGGCCGAATAGTTATAAGGGTTTTTCCACGAAGTGGCAGCGGTATCTTTTCCACCACAAGTTATGGCATCATTATTATGGGTGAACAACACATAGCCCTCGTCGTCGGGTCCCCTGTGCACCAGGCTGTTTGCCATACTATGAAGCATGGCCGGCACATACAGGCCTTGTTTCTGAAACAGTAAAATACCGGCTATGCCACACATAGGTTAGTTGTTATTATCTTCTGCTTTGTTCTCGAGCAAAGGTACGAACCGGAAGGTACCATGATCGGTTTGTTTCAGGCTGCCGTCGGCTTTCTTTTCAATGCATATCATGTGCTGTATATCTGATTTACCCACCGGAATGACCATTCGTCCGCCGGGTTTCAACTGATCCAGCAATAACAGGGGTATTTCAGGGGCGCCTGCCGTTACTATAATTTTATCGAAAGGCGCAAAGGCCGGCAAACCTTTATATCCGTCGCCATAAAACATTTTCGGCTGATAATTGATGGTGGTCAAAAAACTTTTGGTCTTCACATACAGGTTCTTTTGCCGCTCAATGGTGTAAACAATGGCTCCCATTTCGAGCAGCACACAGGCCTGGTATCCCGATCCGGTACCTACTTCCAGCACCTTATCCCGCTTTTTGATCTGCAGCAGTTCGCTCTGAAAAGCCACCGTGTAGGGCTGCGAAATGGTTTGCCCCGCTCCTATCGGAAAAGGTTTATCCTCGTACGCATGATTTTGGAAAGTCGAATCCAGAAAAAAATGACGAGGGATGTTTTCTATGGCCTGAAGCACATTTTCGTCCCTGATTCCTTTCTGCCTGATAATTTCAACGAGTTGTTTCCGCAGTCCTTTATGTTTATAAGAGTCGATCATAGTGTAAAAAGTTAATAATATTCAGCTCGTTGTATAATGTAGTCTAAAGAAAGGTTTTGTTAATTTTTAATGCGAAAATACTAAAATGCCAAGTATAAAAAATTTACTTTTGCAAAAAACTTATGAATATGCTTAAAATTGGTGTTTTGGGTGCGGGCCATTTGGGGAAAATTCACATTAAATGTATTAAGGAAATCAGCCATTTCGATCTGGTGGGTTTTTACGATCCCGATCCTGATGTTATGTGCAGGGTAAAAGAAGAATATGGCATCAGGGCCTTCGGTTCCATTGATGAGCTCATTGAAGCCGTTGAGGTGGTCGATATAGTAACCCCAACCATTTCGCATTTCGATTGTGCCTCCAAAGCCATGAAAGGTTCGAAACATGTGTTTATCGAAAAACCACTGGTAACCACTCTCGAAGAAGCCAAATTGCTGATCGCCATTGCTGATGAAGCCGCTGTAAAAGTGCAGGTAGGTCATGTGGAAAGGTTCAACCCGGCCTTTATTGCGGCGGCTCCTTTCATTCATAACCCCATGTTCATTGAAACTCACCGTCTGGCACAGTTCAATCCCCGGGGAACCGATGTACCCGTGATACTCGACCTGATGATACACGATATAGATATTGTGCTGAGCTTAGTGAAATCGAATATTAAAAAGATAAGCGCCAGCGGAGTTTCGGTGGTAAGCGACACCCCCGATATTGCCAATGCCCGCATCGAATTTGATAATGGTTGTGTGGCTAACCTCACGGCAAGCCGCATTTCGATGAAGAACATGCGAAAAACACGCTTGTTTCAGCATGATGCTTATATTGCGGTCGATTTCTTTGAAAAAGACATTGAGATCATACGCCTGAAAAATATTACCAACGAATCGGAATTAAACCCTCTGGATATGGTCATCGACCTCGGAGAAGGAAAAGGAAAGAAACAAATTTTCTTCGAAAAACCTGAAATCACTCCCATTAATGCCATTAAAACCGAGTTGGAAACATTTTGTTCGTCGATAGAAAATAATACCATTCCTCACGTAACCATTATAGATGGCTACAAAGCGCTCGATGTAGCCTATAAGATCATCGAAAAAATTAATATCCCCGATTAATTTTTTTTTATTTTGTGCAATAAAAAAAACAATTTTACGTTACCTGCCCGAATTTATAAAAAGATGCACTTAACTTCAGCCAAATCATTACGTTTTGCTAAAGGTGGTATTTATGCTCTAATAGTACTGTTATCGGTCGTTTCCTTCAATTCATGCAAGAAAAACGATCTGGTTCCTTCCTATATTCATATCGACCACATCACCTTTAATAAATTAGACGCCATCGATAACAGCAATTCCACTAAAATTACCGATGCCTGGGTGTATCTGGATGACGACCTCATAGGAATATACGAACTGCCAGCAACCTTCCCGGTGCTGGCTACCGGAAATCACAAAATAACAGTTAAGGCTGGTATTAAGATCAATGGCATTGCAAAATCAAGAGGCTATTATCCTTTTTATACATCATACACTACCCAGATATATCTGCAAAAAGAAGAAATTGATACCATTCATCCCGAAGTTTCTTACTTTCCCAATAAAATAAAATGGAAAGAAGATTTTGAGGATGCGGGTATATCCATAGTGCGTTTCAGCGACAGCGATACTTCTTTTTATAAGACCACCGATGCGAATGATGCTTTTGAAGGCTCTTATTCAGGAGTTGCCTCGCCCGATGATGTCCGTCCGTATGTGCTGTGTGTATCCGATTCCACGCTGGAAATACCGCAAAACCAGACTCCCGTATTTCTTGAGCTCGATTATAAAACCAATGTGTATTTAACCATCGGTATGTATGGCAAATTACTGACAGGAACTCAGGAGCGCATTGAGACCCTGGTACTGAATCCGACTGATCACTGGAACAAAATATATATCAACCTGACTTTAACGGCAAACTATTCCGCGAATACCATTGGGTTCAAGGTTTTCTTTGAAACCAAAAAAACTGACGATGAGCCAAGTCCGAAAATATATATTGATAATGTTAAATTGCTTTACTCCAACTAATGCTTGATGAATAAACGCCTGCAAGTACTCAAGTATGTTTTTTCTGATGCCCTGGCTGCCATGCTTGCCTGGACCTTATTTTTTATTTATCGCAAGTACACCGTCGATGTTTTGGTGCTCGACCATGCAGAAATAATTTTTCAGGATCACAAATTGTATGTAGGCTTGCTTATTATAACAAATTTCTGGTTGTTGCTGTATGCTGTTACCGGCACATACCAAAAGATTTACCGTAAATCGAGATTAAAAGAATTGAGCCAGACTTTTCTGCTTTCGTTCCTTGGGCTCATTGCCATCTTCTTTATCTTGATACTCGACGACCAGGTCATTTCCTATCTGAATTATTACCGCTATTTCCTGGTAATTTTCGTACTTCATTTTACAATCACCTTTGCCTTCCGCTTTGTTTTATCGTCGCGAACCGCCTATCTGATCCACAAAAAAATTATCGGATTCAATACATTATTGATCGGAAGCAACGGAAATGCGGTGGCCATTTATAATGATATAGAAAATCAATGGAAATCGTCGGGCAATAAGTTCATTGGTTTTGTCGATGTTTTTAACGGAGACAATCATCCTTTAAAGAAATTGCTGCCTCATCTGGGACACTATAAGGACCTCAAGAGCATCATACAAAAAAACGAAGTGGAAGAAGTGATCATTGCCATAGATAAAAAAGAACACTCTTATGTGGAACAGATCATCTCTTACCTCGAAGATACCGATGTGGTGATCAAGGTAATTCCCGACCTAAAGGATTTTCTGCTGGGAAGCGTAAAAATGACTTCTATTTTTCATGCCCCCCTCATACAGATATCTCCTGAACTGATGCCGGCCTGGCAGAGGTTCTTAAAACGTTTTATTGATGTGGGCGCTTCTATAATAGCTATGCTGATTCTGTTGCCATTCTACATTATGGTTGCTATAGGTGTGAAGTTATCATCAAAGGGCCCGGTTTTTTATTCGCACGAAAGGATAGGACTGCACGGAAAACCTTTTAAAATGTACAAGTTCCGCTCCATGTTTACCGATGCTGAGCCAAACGGGCCACAGTTATCGAGTAAAAACGATAAACGCATCACCAGATTCGGAAGGTTTCTGCGCAAAGTACGTCTCGACGAAACGCCCCAGTTCTACAATGTGCTGAAAGGAAATATGTCGCTGGTAGGTCCGCGGCCCGAACGCAGGTACTTTATCGACCTAATCGTTCAGAAAGCCCCGCACTATAAAATTCTGCATAAGGTGAAACCCGGAATTACCTCGTGGGGGCAAGTGAAATATGGTTATGCCGAAACGGTCGATCAGATGATTGAACGTTTAAAATTTGATGTGCTTTACATTGAGAATATGTCGCTGGCCGTCGATTTTAAAATACTTATCTATACAGCCCTGATCATTTTGCAGGGAAGAGGCAAATAATTTAACCTGAGTTCGATTTAAGATTGAAATAACTTAAAGAAAAGTATTGTCATTCGTACAAATTCTTTGTGTGTTCTTTGAGTCTTTGCGCCTTAGTGGCAATTTTTTTTACGCCACAAATGCACAAAAACACCAGGATTCACTAAGAAAACAAGAAATATCGGGGTTATCTTTTAAATAGCAAATATTATTACGGAGAACTCAGGTTACATTATAACTGCCCGCTCTCTATCATCACCACTATTTCTTCTATGTCTTTATCTTTTCCTTTGGGATCGTAAGTTGATTTCAGATTGTAGCCGAATAATCGTCCGAACGACTGATAAAACACCGCTACCACTCCCCCCCTGAATTCTTTGATCAGATCGTATGACGAAGCCCCCGTTTCGCGGTCTATCAGTTTGAGTAGAATTTCGCCCTGAATTTCAGTCATGTTCTTTACATCATCTTCAAACTGGGTTTTTAATTCGGCTTCGGCCTGTTTCATCAGCTTCTTGCGTTCCTTTTTTGTTTTGGCATTTGCAATCAGCATATTATATTCCTGGGTTTTGGCCCCAACGATCTTTGCATAAGGATAAACCTTTCTGACATTGATAACCAGTCGAGAAAAAACAAGCGCTTCCAGTTTATTGGCGAAAACCACCGGGCCAAAAATCTGCACTTCACTTAGCGCGATAATAGGTAAAGTATCACCGTTAATGATCACTGCCCTGGCTACAAAACCCGTGGTATCCTGAGCAAAAAGGGAGAAGGAAAAACTGAATAGCATGAAAAATATTATCGAAGCAAGTTTTTTCACCGTTTTATTTTAATAGAAAAGGTCAATTTTTATGCCAGACAGATGTTTTCAGATATGACGTTTTATTAGCTTGAGCTTATGAGTATAGCGCTGGGCCACCCTGTTATAAATTCCTTCATGGTCAATGGCATCAATCCTCACGAATCCGGAAGAATGAATGATCATTTGTTCGTTGATGAAGATACCGGTATGAATGATCTCGCCATCGGCATTTTCGAAAAAGGCCAGGTCGCCCGGCGCAACCTCTGAAATAAAATCAACAGTATTGCCAGTCTGGGCTTGCTGGGCAGCATCCCTGGGAATTTTCACCCCACATATTTTCATAACAATTTGAGTTAATCCCGAACAGTCAATTCCAAAAGGGGTTCTGCCACCCCACAAATAGGGAGCATGGAGATACTGCATGGCTATATCGGCTACCTTATTTCCATCAACCTTTTGACGCGGATCGATATAGTCGTTTTCAAAGACATAATCTTCACCGGCAATACTGAGCTCAGAGTTAATGATTCCGGGGAAAGTACTTCCCATCAGCACCATTATATTTGTTTTCGTGGTCTTATTGTATATAAGCTGAACCAGATCGGAAGCAATATAGGTGTTTAAGGCTTGGAGCACTTCAACTTCAGGTTCGGATAATCGTTTGCACTGTCGGGAATCAATCCAGCCTTCATACAGATCAAAAAGATTGACTATCCTGATCCACGAACCCGATGTTTCTGATATTTCGAACAATTCGCCAAAAAGCAATTGAGAAACCATTTCAGATCTTTCGGAAGGTTCGGAACGAACCGGTATCACACTTAAAACACAAATACCAAATGCCATTACAACTATTTTTTACAAAATAACGAAATTTTATTCAAACGGGTATACTAATACTTCGATCAACGATTGATATATCCTATGAAATACTCTGAGTATGCTTTTTAATATACTCTAAGGCTTCAGGGCCACGGTTAAACAACAGATCGATGATGCTCAGGCCCGGGATAAACCCGAATTTATTATCGAATACCTGCGAATATTTTGTGAGCGCCGTTTCAGATGCTTTGCCGGGAGCAAAGCGGTTGCGAAAATCATATCCATGCGGATATTCCGGCAA
The DNA here is from genome assembly GCA_964469155.1 of uncultured Bacteroidales bacterium. Lineage (GTDB taxonomy): Bacteria > Bacteroidota > Bacteroidia > Bacteroidales > CAIWKO01 > CAIWKO01. The sequence continues at coordinate 7,477 of CAYXXU010000081.1, read as the reverse complement.
ATAATTTTCTGAAAATACGATCTCTTTTTCCATCCCGAGTAGTGAAAGGCATAGGGTAAGAATTTGAGTATTATAATCGAGCAGCCAATGGTATTGAGGGTTGTAAAACTTTTCAAAATCCTGCTCATAATACATAAAAAAAGGAGAATTGCTGTAAGCCGACACTATGGCGCGCCAGTGTATCCTGTTCCAGGGTTGGGTGTATGATATTTTAACTTCCTTCAGAGGTAAATGGTTGCGGCGACATTTCTCCAGAAAAACCGTGAGGTCTATTTTTCCGTTTGCCGAATAAATTGAACAGCGGTTGCGATAGGTTTGTTTGATAAAATTTTCGCAGGCTTCTATCACAATTTTGTCTGCTGCATAAGCATTTAGGAAGAAATCAACGGGAGGCAGATATTGTGTCGTAAATATCAAAATATTTTTTTTCGCAAATATCACCATTTTTATTTGCAACAATACATTTTTTTGCGCGCTTTTACGTTAGGTGCAAAAAATCACGTATGAAATAACCGCTACCCTACCAACCCCTAAATTTAAGAAGTTATGAAAACTAAAATTTTTGTTTTGCTTGTATTGCTGCTTTGCAGTTATGTACTAAAGGCCGAAATTCTGTCGCTCAGTCTTTTTGAGGCGATCCAGAAAAAAATGGTGAAAGTGGATATTACAGGGCGCGAATACTCTGCCGAAAATAGCCACGGGCATTATGGCAGGTGTATTACTGTTAAAATTAAAAACCTTATGGCGCAACCGCTTGAACTTAATGTGGAAACCGGGCGCAGGCTGACCTGTGTTTACGATTCGATACAGGATATGATGGTGGCCAAAAACGAAATGTTCGCAATGGGTCCTCATGGCAGCGCCGATTATACCATCAGTGCTTTTTGCACCCAAAAGCACGACCGTTCGCCGGGCGCAAGCAGCAACTTTATGCTCGACGGAATGTCGGAGGGTTATCTGCACGAACTGGCCCTGCTGATAGAGAGCCTCGGAACCTTCGACAATACCGGCCAACAGGCAGTGTGGGTGCTCACCGATAGTATTTCGCCCAACGAAATTACGGGCAGCGATGCGGCCAAAGTGAAAAAACTGAAGGATTTTGTAAAGTTTGCTATGGCCAACATGAAAGCCGAAAGGGCCAGCGGGTTTATTTACGATTATTCGTTTCCCGATAAAAGCGAAAAAGGATTCTCGCTGAAGGGTGAGATAAACTGGGATATGCCCTGGTCGGGACTGGTTTCGCTTACTATCTACGATAACCACAACAAAAAAATAAAGGTAATTTTTGATGAAAAAATGTATCGTTCGGGATTCCAGACCTTCAATTATAACCTCGAAAACCTTTCGCTGAAAGAACATGAACTCTATTGGCTGAGGGTGGACGGATGCGGAAAGTGGTTGAAAGAGGTGGCGGTGAAGATGGAATGAGGGAAGAAGTTTGGAGTTTGGAGTTTGGAGTTCGGAGTTTGGAATTCGGAGTTTGGAGTTCGGAGCTATTACACAGAGAAGACACAGAGTGTCACAGAGAAATTCTTTTTAGCCATAATCCAATAGTCATTAGCCAGGATGTCGGTAGTTGCCAATCGGCAAACTGCGGATTGCTGACTGCGGATTGCTGACTGGGGAGACTTGAGGATTGGATGTAAATATTGTTTAATTTTGTCACTAATTATGAAAGAAGAAAAAGATCAGTTACTATATGGTATTCGCCCGGTGATGGAGGCTATACATGCGGGCAAGGAGGTTGATAAGATTTTGGTACAAAAAGGGCTGCAGTCGGAGTTGTTTCACGAGTTTCGCATGCTGCTGGCCCAACGGAACATCCCCTACCAGTTTGTCCCTATCGAAAAACTGAACCGCGTGACGCGCAAAAACCACCAGGGAGTGATAGGTTTTATGTGCAATGTTACCTACCAGGATATTGAGAACATTATCCCCATCTTGTTCGAACAAGGCAAGACCCCTTTGATACTGGTATTGGACCGCATAACCGATGTGCGTAACTTCGGGGCCATTGCCCGCTCGGCCGAATGCGCAGGCGCCAATGCCATTGTGATACCCTACCACAATTCGGTGAGGGTGAGCGCCGATGCCATGAAGAGTTCGGCCGGTGCGTTGAACAAAATACCGGTGTGCCGCAGCTATAGTATGATAAGAACGCTTGAGTATTTGCAGGCCAGCGGCCTGCAGATAGCCGCCATAACCGAAAAGGCTGATGATCTTTACTACCATTGCGATTATAGCCTGCCAACGGCCATTATCATGGGCTCGGAAGATGATGGCATTTCCGATAACCTGCTGAAAGCTGCCAACCGCAAACTGAAAATACATATGCCGGGCCAGATTGCTTCGCTGAATGTTTCGGTAGCCGCCGGAATAGTGCTGTTTGAGGCGGTGAAACAGAGGACGTGAGGAAGTTGCTGGAGTTGGGAGTTTGGAGTTCGGAGTTGACCAAAATCCCAAGTCCCAAGCCCCAAATTTCAAGCCCCAAGAAATCAGTCGGCAGTCTTCAATCCTCAGTCGGCAAGAGGAAGTTAGGAGTGTGGAGTTGGAAGAACCAGTCCCAAGTCCCATCCGCCATGTAGCAGACCAAGACCTTCGGACCAAGACATCAGTCGGCAGCGCATTAGTAAATGTACATTCATCATTGGTCGGTTTGCATCAGCCAATCAGACTTAGGTAAAAACTATTCCGAGCGGTGCATTGACCCTTTCGATTGAAACATGAACTATTTTACAGCTTGCATCGACCATTACGGTTTGTGTATCGATGATTACGGGCTTTACATTAACCACTCCGGCATTTGCATAAACAATTTCAAATCTTACATCGACCGTGTCGGCTTATGTAATGACCGCGTCGGTACCTTACAAGTCATTTTTCACCTCATGTAATCATGTAGTCAGCATGCGTATCGACCGCGTCGGCTCATGTAATTAAGAAATCTGTCTGTGTATCGACCGCGAAGGTTCATGTATCGATGTAGATTGAGTGTGTAATGCAAAAATCACTTCCCGCATTAGTGTCGTCGGCTAATGTATCGATGAAAACATGTTGCGAGTGGACCGCGAAGGCTGATGTATCGACGTAGATTGAGTGTGTAATGCAAAAATCAGCTCATGTATCGATGTAGAATAGTTGTGTAATGCAAAAATCGGCTTATGTAATACAGTGGATGACACGTGTAATCCCAAAAACACATTTTGCATTAATAGAAATGCATATGTTTTTGGAATTTTTCCGAAGAAATCCATAAAATATTTCGATTTTATTCAGCGTGTAATATTAAGTGAAGCATTTGAGGGAGTAATTGGGGTTTATAGTTACGGCATGGGGAAAACATTTTCCCGAGCGGGGGAATTAAACAAATAGATCATAATTGCGATATTAATTATTTAGAATGACAACAAATAACACTTACCTTGATAAATATCAACAATTTTATTTTAAATTTAGAGAAAATTTGTTTATTGAATTTTAATAATTAAAATTTGGTGAAAATGAAAAAAATAAAAACAATATTGACCGCCATTTTGATTGCAATATTTTTTAAAAATATTAGTGGTCAGACCTATCATCCATTTCCTGATAGTAATGCTATTTGGAATGAAAAATATACGCAAAGCTTACTTGAATATGATACAAAATACGGTTTGATTGGTGATACTGTAATAAATTTGACACTATATCACAAATTATATACACTTAATGATTCGGTTTTGAGTACTATAAATTCAATATATTTTGGAGCTATACGAGAGCAGGCAAAGAAAATATATTTTGTTTCAAAATACTGCACTTATGAGGTGTTAATGTATGATTTTACAAAGAATGTGGGTGATACAATAAAATCTCTCTATACTGAAATTTCCTTGGCAAGTTGTGATACTTTAATGAAGTTTTCTGCAGTAGTAACAAGCGTTGATTCTATTTTGATAAATGGCAACTATAGAAGAGTTTTACATTTTGATCAAACTTATAAAAATCCTTTTTGGATTGAAGGAATTGGAAGTAATTTAGGTTTAACCTATCCAACCTCTCAACAAAACTCAACATGTATATGTGAGTGGGATTTAATCTGCTTTAAACAAAATGATGAGGTTTTATATTTAAATCCAGCAGAGAATTCCTGTTTCCCAAGTTTTTCAGGCATTCAAGATAATTCTTCAACTGAGAATTCAATAATTATATTTCCGAATCCGATCAATAGTATAAGTACAATTAGTTGGGATAATTTAAAAAAGTCTCATTTTACATCTTTATCAATTATTGACATCTTAGGAAAAAACATTGTTTCATTTAATATTAACAATACATATTCCATAAAAATTAATAAAACTGATTTCAGGGCTGGGCTATATTTTGCAAAATTTAGTGAGGCCAGCGGAAATTATAAAATATGCAAATTAATAATACATTAATATACAAAGCCATGAAAAGAATACTAATTTATTTGATCAGCGTAATGCTGTTTAGTTATCAAGCTAATTCACAAATTAATTATAATGTAAATTTTAATGCTTCGGATTTAACCATTAATAACAACACAGAAATAGATGGTAATACATACTGCAGGGTGAATATGCAAAAGGTATATTTCTTAAAAGATACGGGCAATCCCTCTTTACCTGTAAAGTATATAAAATTATTCATACCTGAAGGCAAAGATGTTAATAATATCAGTATTACTATTGGCAGTTCAATAACTTATAATTTAACAGCAAAAATTTTCCCAGTTCAAAAACCAAAATCAATAAGCATACCTGACAATAGTTTTACAGAACCTAATATAAATACATACAATTCAACTAATGCGTTTCCATTGGAAATGGTAAAAGTAATTCACAACGGATTATTTGATGGAAAAAATAGAATAATAACTTTACAAATTATTCCATTTCAATATTATCCATTATCTAATACGCTTACCTTTTATTCTTCAATAAATATAAACGTCAACTTGAAGCAAAGTACTGAGAATCCAATAATTTCAGTCAAAAATAGAAGTCAATACGCAGTGAATTTATTTTCTGATATTTTAAAAAATTTGGTAAATAACCCTAATGACATTCCTTCAACTACGAATACTTCCCTTCAAAGTCTATCGCCAACTTCTTTTATCGTAAAACCAAGAGATTATTTTATTATAACAGATACAAATCTTGTAAGTTATTTTACAAATTTTATTAATTGGAAAAGACGAAAAGGCATTGATATTGGTATAATATCAAAACAATACATCTATAGTCATTACATTACAGCAGGAGGAGATATTTTGCATTCAAATCACATATCAGATACTTCAGGGTGCATAAGACAATTTTTATATGATGCCTGGCAAAATGGAACAGTTTGGGCTTTATTAGCTGGAGATATGTCTAATATGGCCGTACGTAAGGGAGTAGGATATCCGGGGACAACAAATCCAGCTTGGGTGCCAGAAACAGATATGTATTTTCAGGACTTCATATCAGATTGGAATGCTGATGGAAATGGATTATTAGGGGAACCAACTGACTATACATACTGGCAATATCCAAATATTTTCGTTGGGAGATTATTGTGTTCAACAGATACTGACATTCTCAGTTGGACAAGTAATGTGTTGAAATATGAACAAAATCCAGGCAATGGAAACTATAGTTATCTAACAAACTCATTTATGATTCAAGCTGATGGCATGCAAAATTTACTAATGCCTGATGGACATGGAGGATATTATAATGGCGATGCTGGATGGGTCGGCTCATATTTACCTTCTAATTTTACTAACAATATTTGGGGTGAGACACCATCATATGATGCTTACTATAATAATGGCGGATATATATTACCGGGAGGTACTATCATGGGCACACACAAAGGTGCAGAGGTTATTACAGAAATGAATAATCATTATGGATTATTTGGCTGGTTTTGTCATGGAGGAACAGGTAAAGATGGAAGTGGAGGAGAAAGTGGAATAGCTGTAATGACAAATGGAGATAATGGATACCCAATAGATTGGAAGCTCCAAGCAGAAGATGCTCATGATTATTCTGGATCGCAAAGTCAAGCAAATAATGGTTTAGACAATTTGAGTAATTCAAATTACCCTTCATTATTATGGAGTATAAGTTGTTACGTTATGCCATATGGAATGACCAAAGCAATTGGACTAAATGGTGCTAGAAATTGTGGAGAAGCATTTACAACACTAACAAATTCAGGGGGGGCTGCATTTCTTGGCAATACAAGAGATGGTTATTATATGGGGCTAACCGATCAAATGTTTTGTAATTTTTTAAATCTAATTCAACAGCCTTTGGCTATGTTTCATATAGGTATAGCAGAAGAACTTTCAAAATTAACCTTTGATGATATTCATAACAATCCCTATCCTAGATTTTGTGATTATTCACATAATCTAGTTGGTTGCCCTGAAACTGAAATATGGACTGCCTATCCAAGTAAATTTCAAGTTTCATGTGATCCGCCATTTGTTATTGTAAATACCTCAAATAATATAACTGTAACGGTTAATAATATTACAAATGGAACTTCTGCATTGGTATGTTTATATAAAGATGGACAGATATTTGAGAGGCAATCCGCCCAAGCAATTATTAACAATCAAGCCATAGTAACATTTAATGATATTTCGGCTTCAAGTGCGGGAGATATTCTGGTTACTGTTACTTCACATAATTATATTCCTTTCCAAACAAATATACCAGTTATCAGTAATTGTAATTATAATAACACGCCTACCTACATATCAGCTAATACAACGTGGAGTGACGTTAAGGAACTGAATAATGATATTATAATAAATGCAAATGTAACATTGAATATTACAAATAATGTGTTTGTAAATAAGAGTGCAAAAATTTGTGTAATGCCAAGAGCAAAATTAATAATTGACGGAGGCAAACTCTCCTCTGCTTGTAGTGGTTTGTGGAAAGGCATTGAAGTTTGGGGCAACACAAACCAAAATCAATTACCAGTAAATGGTGTTTACCAGCAGGGCATAATACAAATAGTAAATGGAGGGACTATTGAAAATGCAGTGTGTGGCATTGTAACTTCTGCTTTTGATGGAAGTGGCAATGAAATACCAGGAAAGCATGGTGGAATTATATTTGCGGATAATGCAATATTTAAGAATAACAAGATAGCTGTTGATTTTAGAGAATACCATAATATGGTAAATGGTAGCGAGAGTGCCAATATCAGCTATTTTAACCTTTGCAATTTTACAAGGGATAATGCTTTAGCCGATGGAACTAATTTTAATACATTTGTGGATTTGAAAACTGTTTATGGTATTTCGTTTAAAGGCTGTTCGTTTGCGGATACATACGCCACACAGAATAGTCAGCAAGGTTTTGGCATTATTTCAACTGATTCATATTTTCAGGTTAAAACAGGTTGTAATTGCAGCACAGCTCCTTGTCCATCAAATTGTATAGTTCGTAGCACGTTCAATAATTTATTT
>CAYXXU010000080.1:0-19438 GCA_964469155.1 uncultured Bacteroidales bacterium | reverse complement strand
TCATGTACAGAACTCTGTATGCCATTACCCTGTCGCAGGGTGGTCATGTACAGAAATGTGTAGGTCATTACACTATTGCAGAGTGTTCATTTACAGAACTCTGGATGCCGGAAGGCAATTGGTAACCCTTAATATGCGGAGTTTATTTCTGCTCAACATCCTTCATGCTCAATTGAATTCTCTTGCGCTCGCTGTCAACCTCCACCACTTTTACGGTAACTTTCTGGTTGAGGGTAACCACCTCGTTGGGGTTTTTGATAAAGCGGTTGGCCATTTGGCTGATGTGCACCAGCCCATCCTGGTGAACGCCTATGTCGACAAAAGCGCCGAAAGCGGTAATGTTGGTAACGATGCCCGGAAGTTCCATGCCCGGTATCAGGTCTTTCATATCGTGCACGTTTTTATCGAACTCGAAGAGGTCGAATCTTTTGCGCGGATCGCGGCCGGGTTTGGCAAGCTCATCCATTATATCGTTGAGGGTGGGCATACCCACCGTATCGGTGATAAAATCTTTCAGGTTAATTTGTTTGCGCAGTTCGGCATTGGCCATCAACTCAGGTATGGTGCATTTCACCGATTTTGCCATGCGGGCCACTATTCCATAGCTTTCGGGGTGCACGGCGCTGGCATCTAAAGGATTTTGGGCGTTCTGAATGCGCAGAAATCCGGCCGCCTGCTCAAAGGCTTTTTCGCCAAAGCGCGGAACTTTTTTCAGATCGCTGCGCGATGCAAAAGCCCCGTTTTTGTTGCGGGTGTCAATAATATTTTTGGCCAGCACCGGTCCCACACCCGAAACATGGGTCAATAATTCTTTACTCGAAGTATTCAGGTCGACCCCCACCGAGTTTACACAACTCACCACCACATCTTCCAGGCTTTTTTGCAAAGCCGTTTGATTGACATCGTGCTGATATTGGCCCACACCTATAGATTTTGGATCGATTTTAACCAGTTCGGCCAGGGGGTCCATCAGTCGGCGACCGATAGATACACTGCCGCGGACGGTAACATCATAATCGGGAAATTCTTCGCGCGCCACCGCTGAGGCGGAATAGACTGATGCGCCGCTTTCGTTTACCACAATGGCCTGAATATCTCTCTTGAATTTAATACGGCGGACAAAGTTCTCGGTTTCGCGGCCTGCAGTTCCGTTGCCAATGGCAATGGCTTCAATTTTGTAAGCATCCACCAGGTTCTCTATTTTATTCATGGCCTGCTTCAGTTCATTTTGCGGGGGGTGAGGATAAATGGTTTCGTTGTGCAACAATTTTCCGTTTTTATCCAGTATCACCACTTTGCATCCGCTCCGGAACCCCGGATCGAGCGCCAGTACATTTTTATGGCCCAGGGGAGGGGCCAGCAGCAGTTGTTTCAGGTTGCCGGCAAACACACGTATGGCTTCGTCGTCGGCTCTCCGCTTGGCCAGTTGCCGCATTTCGGTTTCCATCGATGGTTGCAGCAGGCGTTTATACGAATCGCGAATGGTATCTTTCACCAACAAACCGGCACGATTATGGGCTTTCAGTATGTATTTATCGATTATTTCCCATGCTTTTTCCGCTGGCGGTTCAATAGAAATTTTCAGAAAGCCTTCATTTTCGCCCCTGAACATGGCCAGCACCCGGTGCGACGGCGATTTTGGCAGCGATTCTTTTACTTCATAATACGTTTCATAATTGCGGCCTTCAATTTCTTTACCTTTAACCACTTTCGATTCGATGACAGACTCCTTTTCGAATAACAAACGGATCCGCGAACGCAATTGCGAATTTTCGTTTATCCATTCGGCAATAATATCGCAGGCCCCGGCAATGGCTTCTTCAATAGTGTTAACCCCGAGTTCAGTGTTTATAAATTCAGCGGCCTTAGCGTCAATATCAAAATATTCCTGCGCGAAGATCAATTCTGCCAAAGGCTCAAGCCCTTTTGCTTTGGCCATCGAACCTCGGGTTTTGCGTTTGGGTTTATAAGGCAGATAAATATCCTCAAGTTCGGCCATGGTGGTGGTGGCAAGCAATTGTTTTTCCAGTTCGGGGGTAAGTTTGCCCTGTTCTTTTATCGATTCAATGATGCTTTCGCGACGTTTATCCAACTCCCGAAGTTGATTTATGCGGTCGCGGATGTTGGCAATCTCAACTTCATCTAACGAGCCGGTAAGCTCTTTGCGATATCGGGCGATAAAAGGAATACTGCCTCCATTGTCAAGCAAATAAATGGTATTTGCTACTTGTTGAACCTGCAGACCCAATTCTTTTGCAATTTTTTCGTGGTATAGCATGGGGTTTATAAACTGGGAATAAATAATAGAAATTACTGCAAATTTATCTATTTTCAGGCTTTGCACTACTCATTAATCATGATAATTGTCATAATGGGCAATGTATTGGCCTGAAGGCTTGCTTTTCGAAAAAAATATTCGTATCTTTATAAAAAATTTCGCAATTATATAAAAGGAGGTAGTTATGGAAAAATCTGTTTCAATTCACGTGAAATGCCCATTATGCCGAACCTCATTAATGGACCGTGAGTATAAACTTCAGGACAAACCCAGTATCAAACTCAATATTCAGGTTGGGAAAGAAAGGGGGGTAATCAGGTTGAGTTCCATTTATGGTAATTACGATCATGAAGCCAATCTGGATCTTTCGGGTGTGGATATTGCCGAATTTTCTTGTCCGCATTGCAACCAGGTGTTGAATAGTAAAGAAAACTGCACCAAATGCGGAGCTCCCATGGTTCCATTTCTTATGGATATTGGCGGAAAGGTGAGTATTTGTTCAAGAAAAGGGTGCAGCAACCACTACGTTGCTATTGAAGATTTGTATAATACCCTGATCAAATTTTATGATGAATATGGTTTTTGAACCACCGCTTTCAATACGTCTTTAATCTCCGGATTTGATCATGCACCAATAATTTTGGCCAGATCAACCACCCGATTCGAATAGCCGTATTCATTATCGTACCACCCAATCACCTGAATAAAATTACCGGAAAGTACTTTGGTCAATAAAGAATCAAAGATAACAGAATGCGGATTGCCTATCACATCTGCCGAAACTATAGGGTCAGCGCAATATTCAATGATGTTTTTTAAGTTGCCGGCAGCAGCATCGAAAAACGCCTTATTTACTTCTTCTTTGGTAACTTTTGATGAAAGTTGTGCCGTAATTTCTATCAATGAACCATCCTCCACAGGCACGCGGGTGGCCAACCCATCGAATTTATTTTTCAGAAAAGGAAACAACTCAATAACAATAGGTATGGCCGTTGAAGTGGTAGGAATAATATTCGATAATGCAGTACGCGACCGGCGCAGATCTTTATGCGGGGCATCAATCAACCGCTGGTTATTGGTTGCCGGATGCACCGTATTCATAAAAGCCTGAACCAGACCAAACTTTTCATGAAGTACTTTAATTAATGGGGCAACACTATTTGCAGTGCAGGAAGCATTCGAAATGATACGGTCGTTTTTAGTTAACGTATCTTCATTGATCCCAAGAATAATGGTTTTATCCAAAGCATCTTGCGGAGGGCAGGTAAGTATAACTTTTTTGGCTCCTGATTCCAGGTGTCCTGTCAATATTTCACGCCTAAGGAATATTCCGGATGATTCAATAACAATATCCGCGCCGCGCATGGTTCGGGGGATGTTGGCCGGCAAGTTCTCATGAAATGTCATGATGGGTTTGCCATTCACTATGAGTTTTTCGCCCTTCACCTCCACGCTCCCACGAAATGATCCATGCGCAGAATCGTACCGCAGCAGGTGTGCCAATGTGTTGATATCGGCGGTATCATTTATCCCGACAACTTCGAAATTGTTGTCGTCCTGCATCAGCCGGAATACAAGTTTTCCGATCCTGCCAAACCCGTTAATACCTATACGTATTGCCATTGAAGTTTAAATTGATACTGAAAGCCAATTATCAGTGCTGGATGTTTTCCACCGCCTTACGATCATGTTTGTGCTTGAAAAAGATTGCGAAAAGCACAGCCACTATCAATGAATAAATGGCGAATGTGAGCCATATCTGATGCCAGTCTTTTCCTGCTGAAGTGGTAAAATAAGTATCAATGATAAATCCACTGATTTTGCTTCCCAGGAAAGCTCCAAACCCATTGGTCATCATCATAAACAAGCCTTGTGCACTGGCACGGATTTTAGAATCAGTAGTGGTTTCGACAAATAAGGAACCTGAAATATTGAAAAAATCGAAGGCCATACCGTAAACAATACAAGAAAGAATGATCATCCATAAAAATTCAGGGGATGGATTTCCGTAAGCAAACAACCCAAACCTCAGCACCCATGCAATCATACTCATGAGCATTACTTTTTTGATGCCAAAACGTTTCAGGAAAAACGGAATGGTTAGAATAAACAAGGTTTCAGAAATTTGTGAGATAGACATAATAATTGTGGAGTACTTCACTACAAATGATTCCGGCCCATAAAGAGGATTGTTTTTAAAATCATCCAGAAATGTATCGCCATACATATTTGTCAATTGTAAAGCGGCCCCCAGAAACATTGCAAAAATGAAGAACAATGCCATTTTGTATTTTGCAAAAAGTTTAAAGGCGCTTAAGCCGAACATTTCAAAAAACGAAGCATCTTTTGATATAGATTTCTGCGGGGGGCACTTGGGTAATGTAAATGAGTATATTCCAAGGGCAATAGCAGCAACAGCCGCAATAATAAATTGAGTGGAATTTGCCTTGCTCCCCGATAGGTTGGTTATCCACATGGCAACGATAAAGCCTATTGTTCCCCAAACCCTTATGGGTGGAAAAACTTTTATCACATCATAATCATTCTTTTTAAGAATGGTGTAAGCAATAGAGTTTGATAAAGAAATGGTTGGCATATAGAAAACCATGGCCAGGAAAATCACATAATAAAGGGTGTTGGGATCGTGGACGAAGGGCACATAAAATAATACCAATCCATAAAGAATGTGCAAAATTCCGTATAACTTTTCGGCATTCAGCCATTTGTCTGCAATTATACCGGTCAAAGCAGGCATAAACAATGAGGAAAGCGCAAGGGTTGAGAAAATAGCACCAAACTGCTCGCCAGTACCCAGGTTGTTCGAGAAAAAATACGTTGCAATAGTGATTAACCATGCACCCCACACGAAGAACTGGAAAAAACTCATTAGCGTTAAACGAAACTTTATACTCATAGTAATATTATTATGTGGTAATAATTAATCGGATTCTTTCAGGAATGTTTTCTTTTTTTGATCTCATCACGAATTTTTGAAGCTCTTTCATAATCTTCATTTTCAATAGCTTCTTTTAACAGTTCTTCCAACTCTTCAAATGTATACAATTCATATTCCTTTTTTTCGGAATTGGACGGATCGTCATTTTCATTAAATAAGGCTTCTCTTTTTTCTTTTTCAGCGGTTACGTTAAATTCGATTTCATTTGCAGTTCTTAATACTACTTCGTTGGTATAGATAGGACAATCGAACCGAATGGCTAAAGCAATTGCATCAGAAGTTCTGGAGTCAATTTCAACCAGTTTATGTCCGTCTGTACAAATAAGTTTAGCGTAAAAAATATTCTCGATCAATTGGGTAATAATTACTTCGGAGACTTTTATCGAAAAAGCATCAGATACCTTTTTAAATACATCGTGGGTCAGTGGACGGGGTGGTTTAATGTTTTCCAGCGCAAATGCAATAGATTGTGCTTCTGATGCGCCTATTATAATTCTAAGTTGCTTTTTGCTGATCATATCCTGCAGAAATAATGTATAAGCGCCTGACTGACCCTGGCTTTGTGAAATTGCAATTACCTCAAGTTTAATTTTGTTCATTAAAGGACATTTAGCTGGGGGGAATATTATTATACATGCAAAGATAATTATAATAAAATAACTGGAGAAATGAAGATTTATAATTTTCGTTAGACGTTATTAACCATTTTTAAATAAGGTAACCACCCGGAATTGGATTCCTTAATGCAGCATAGGAGATTTAATAAATTGATTTGTTTTTTATAAATCATGATAATGATTAATATCATCCGACGTTAGAAATTAAAGTAATATCCTAAAAATTAGCTAAATAATTGGCGGTATTGTAATAGAACCGTCTGTTCTTTATCAGATTCAATCCTTTTTTTACAATTTTTTTAAAAAAAAAGATTATGTTTGTTCAAAAATAATAAAAGAAATATTTATGACTATGAAAAGAATGTTTAGAGTATTTTTTCCCCTGTTATTATTGTTATTGCCAGCATTATCTTATGGTAGTGAAGCTGATTTAAAAATCCCTGCATCTATCAAAGAGCAGAATATTCTATACTATGGTTTTATTATCACTATTTTAGGATTATTGTTCGGGTTTTATCAATTCATGAAGGTGAAAAAACTTCCGGCCCATAAATCAATGTTGGAAATTGCTGAAGTTATTTACCAAACCTGTAAGGCTTATCTGAAGCAACAGGGTAAATTTCTTGCAATTCTTTTCTTATTTATTGGCGCTGCAGTTGCCGGTTATTTTGGTTTTTTATCTCCAATAGGTGAAACGGCCGGAGAAAAATTTGGCTCGGTAGCTTTAATTATTGGCTGGACAGTTGTAGGAATTTTAGGTTCCTATTCCGTGGCAGCATTTGGAATCAGAATGAATACTTTAGCTAATGCACGTATGGCATTTGCTTCATTAAGAAAAAATCCGTTAAAACTCCTGCATATACCATTGGATGCTGGTATGAGCATTGGGGTAGTATTAATTTGCGTTGAGTTGATGCTAATGCTGGTCATCTTATTATTCATGCCGGGTGAATTGGCCGGGGCTTGTTTTATTGGTTTTGCTATTGGTGAATCTTTAGGTGCATCTGCTCTACGTATTGCGGGCGGTATTTTTACAAAAATTGCTGACATTGGTTCTGATTTAATGAAAGTAGTTTTTAAAATAGGCGAAGACGATCCCCGCAACCCTGGTGTTATTGCCGATTGTACAGGCGATAATGCCGGTGACTCCGTTGGCCCGACTGCTGACGGTTTTGAGACTTATGGGGTGACCGGAGTTGCTTTGATTTCTTTTATCTTACTAGCTGTAGGTGGCACTGCCTTTGGAATGACAGATTTAATAACCGGTGAACTGAAAGTGAAATTATTGGTGTGGATATTCGTGATGCGAATACTGATGATCATTACTTCCATTGTTGCTTTTTACTTAAATGGCATGTTTAGTAATGCCAGGTATAAAGGAAAAGAGGATTTGGATTTTGAAGCACCCCTGACTAGTCTTGTATGGATTACTTCCTTGCTTTCAATTCTGGTAACATTCGTTGCCAGTTATATTTTAATTCCTGATTTAAATGGCCACACAGATATGTGGTGGATTCTTTCAACCATTATTAGTTGTGGTACCATTGGTGGAGCCTTAATACCTGAATTTACAAAAATATTTACCTCACCAAAGTCTGCGCATGTCAGGGAAGTTGTTGCCGCAGGTCGGGAAGGAGGAGCATCTTTAGTAATACTATCAGGGTTGGTAGCAGGTAATTTTAGTGCCATATGGACTGGATTGGTATTCTTTGTGTTAATGTTCATTGCTTATTTTGCAAGTACTTTCGGATTGGATGCCATTATGATTTATCCGTCTATTTTTGCATTTGGGCTGGTGGCCTTTGGATTGCTTGGTATGGGACCTGTGACGATAGCAGTTGATAGCTATGGCCCGGTAACCGATAATGCACAATCGGTTTATGAACTCTCGTTAATAGAAGATGATAAAGAAAAAGCAAGTGCTGAAATTGAAAAGGAATTTGGATTTAAACCCGATTGGGAAAAATCGAAATATTATCTTGAGGCTAATGACGGTGCAGGAAATACATTTAAAGCGACAGCAAAACCTGTGTTGATAGGTACTGCTGTGGTTGGGGCGACAACCATGATATTTGCCTTAATTCTTATGATTGAGAAAACACTTGGAGTTAAGCCTGAAGACATACTTAATTTATTGAATCCATATTCTATTTTAGGGTTTATTCTGGGTGGCTGTGTTATTTATTGGTTCACCGGGGCTTCAATGCAGGCTGTTACAACCGGAGCATACCGGGCTGTTGAATATATTAAAAGAAACATTAACCTTGATCCGGATGCACCAAAAAAAGCAGATACTGCCAAATCAGTTGAAGTTGTGAAAATCTGCACACAATACGCTCAAAAAGGAATGTTTAATATTTTCGTTGGAATCTTCTTCTTTGCACTTGCCTTTGCATGCCTTTCTTCACCTTCGGGGATTGGTGGTAACAATGCTGTAGCTTTGTTTATCAGTTATTTGATTTCTATTGCCGTATTTGGATTATTTCAGGCTATATTCATGGCAAACGCCGGTGGATGTTGGGATAATGCTAAAAAGGTTATAGAAGTCGATCTGAAAGAAAAAGGTACTCCATTGCATGATGCTTCTGTTGTCGGCGATACCGTTGGCGACCCTTTTAAAGACACATCTTCCGTTGCTTTAAATCCGATTATTAAGTTTACTACTTTGTTTGGTTTGCTTGCAATGGAAATTGCAATTTCTGCAAACTTTAGAGACTATGCCCCTTATGCAGGTGTTGTATTTTTTATAATTGCACTGATATTTGTATGGCGGTCATTTTATAAAATGCGAATACAAAAATAATGGATGATTACTTAAAAAAACCGCCAGTATCATTTTACAGGCGGTTTTTTCTTATCCTTCAATTTAAATCTCATTGCTCATTTTAACAGCACAGTTAAGGTAAAATCTCTTAACTTTGTACAACAATTGGGTGAGTAAATGAAAAATGCTATTGCAATAATTTTTGTTTTTTTTATTTCTGTAAATTCCTTGAGTGTTCAGGCTCAGAAGAAAACAGATGAGGGTGATATTACCGTTGACAGGCAAATAAAAGGTGTGCTGATTGGAGGGTTTAATTTGTCCCAAGTAGACGGTGATGAATGTTATGGTTTTAATAAATTTGGTATCAATGCCGGTTTTGGAGGTATATTGCCTCTCGGACATCGTTTTTCATTAAGCCTTGAAGTTCTTTACGACGAAAAGGGTTCATTTCAAAAATATCCACCTTCAGCGGTTGATTCGCTTCAACTTCCCTATTATTCCCTGAAATGGAATTATCTTACAGCTCCAATAATGGTACATTACGAAGATCGTAATACCTGGACTTTCGGAGTGGGCCTTTCATGGGGTCGATTGATTTCCCACAAGGAAAAAGAGTGGAATGTTTTGAAAGCATGGGATCGGCCTGATACAATCACTTATAAAACAAAAAACGATTTCGCCATAATTGCTGATCTTCGTTTTCGCATCTGGAAGCATTTGAAGTTTAACATACGTTATTCATATTCCATTGCACCTATAAGAAAGAGAGAATTTGTTAATCCTGTCAACTTCGAGTCATGGTCGCGAAAGCAATATAATAATGTAATCACCGTCCGCCTGCTTTATTATTTCAACGAAAAATATTTGCCTGCACGATTTACTTTTAAAAAGCATAAAAAAGAGAAGAAAGACAAACCGTAATGAAATCAGGTTTGTTTCTTATTTTTTTTTCATTTTTTCAAGATTAGTAGTTATTAGCTCAATCAGTTTTTCTTTGATGATGGGTTTACTGATATAGCCATCAAATCCGGCCTTTTTAATTTTCACTACATCATCATATAAGGCATAAGAGGTTTGAGCAATGATTGGCAATTCGGGCCTGAGCTTCCTGATTTCCTTCAAAGCATCATATCCATTCATTATGGGTAATTTAATATCCATTAAAACCAGTTGTATATTTAAATCGGATATTGCTATATCGACAGCTTGTTTTCCATCGGAAGCCCTTAAAAGAATGTAATTACAATCCGATAAAATTTCCTGAAAGAAAAAATAATTTATATCATCATCCTCAACAATCAGGATAACATCATAAGAACTATTTTGAAAAGATATTTCTTTTTTAAGGGGTATATTTTTAACCTTACCGATACTTAATTTATAATCCAAAGGGATTCCGAACTTAAAAATGGACCCTTTATTGGGTATGGAGGTGAATGAAAGATTGCCTCCAAGCATTTCAACATAGGCCTTTGATATGGCTAATCCTAATCCTGAACCTCCTTTTTTTATTGCATTGTCCCCTTCAATCTGCCGAAATCTCTCAAAAATAATCTGGTGATGTTTTTTATCGATACCAATGCCGGTATCGTCAACAAAAAAGTTCAGGGTGTTTTCATTGACCTTTTCGTATCCAAAGGTAACAGAGCCCTGTTCAGTGAACTTGATTGCATTATTAATTAAATTCGATAATATCTGTCGCAATTTAACTTCATCTGTGAGAATAGCATTTTTTATCCTTTCTTTTGGCAGCCGGATTATAAGCTGAATGTCTTTGTCCTTAGGAATAGTAACACTGAATGATTGATGCAATTCTTCAAGAAAATTGTTTATCTCAACGGGGGTTTTGGTTACACTGACCTGTCCGGAATCGATCTTTGATATTTCAATAATATCATTGATAATGGAAAGCAGATAGTTACCGCTTTTATGAATAATTGAGATAAAGCTGTTTCGTCGGTCGGAGGTAAACTCCGGTTTTTTTAACAAATCGGTAAATCCCAGGATGGCGTTCATAGGTGTGCGGATCTCGTGTGACAGGTTTGCCAGAAATGATGATTTAAGTTTGTCGCTTTCTTCTGCCTTTTCTTTGGCTATTTTAAGTTCAATATTTTGATTTTCGTAGGCAACATTCTTCTCAAACAGCAGGGTTTCCATGTGTTTGCGTTCTGTAATGTCGGTGGCAACGCCTATCACTTTCGACACAGATTCATCGTTATCAAAAACAGGGGAGTAGAAAACATCAAAAACTATCCCTTCTACTTCCAGTTCTTTACGGATACTCTTACCGGATAGAGATTTATTGACGGCATCAATAATGTCCGGATAGTCTTTGTATACCTCATAAACCGACATGCCGACTATTTGTCCGGGTTTTAAGCCCAATTTAATCAGTCCTTTTCCTTCGGAAAGTGTAAATATCCCATCGCGGTCAACAACAAATGAAATGATAGGGGTATTTGATACTACAGAACGAAACCTGTTTTCACTTTCTATCAAAGCATCAATAAATTTCCCTTCGTTTTTTTCTAATTCTTTTTCTTTTGTTACATCTCGGGCGGTACCTACTACTCCAATCATGTTTCCATGATTATCCCAAATGGGTGATTTATGTACATCCAGGAACAAAAATTTGCCCTTGACATTACCATATTCATCGAATTGCATGGTTTTTTTCTCCTGATGAATAATCAGGTCGGTATTGGCGCAGATCTCTCCAAAGGTATGCCATTCGGGATCGTCGGGATGTGCATTTCTTTCTCTTTGTGCAAAAAACAAGTCGGTTTTTCCAATCGGCTCTAAGGTGTTTTTGGCTGATAAGAGTTTTTCGCAGATCGTTTTATTGGTAAAGATGTATTTGTTATCCATATCCTTTGCCCACAAAAAGTCATTGGCATTGTCGGTTATCAGACGAAGCATATAGAGCATGTTTCGGTATTTCTCCTCACTTTCTATCAGGGCATCTTCCGATTTTTTTTGTCTTGTAATATCCCTGATTATTGCCAGGGCTTTTTCAGTGCCCTGCAATACCAGCCGACTTTCATAATAACATGTTTCCCCTTTATCCTGCAATTGATAATTGTATATCTGCATTTTGCCGGTAGCGAATAATTCTTTGAGATGAACATGCGTCAGTTCGGATATTTCGTTGGGAAATATTTCAGAGACATTCCTTCCCATAAATTGATCGGGGGGAATGTAATAAGGATTTTCATCCTTATTGTAATCGATGAATACACCTGTTTTATCCATTACCAGCATCAGGTCGGGAATAGCATCCAGAATGGCTTTTTTGCGCTCTTCGCTTTCTATAAGTTTATTGGCAATCTGTTTTTGGCGGGTAATGTCAGTGAATACAGTCATCATAGAGGGGATACCATTATATTTAATGGGAACGCCAACCACATCAACATGAATTGGTTGATTGTCGATGGTTAAAAAAACTTCCTCAATAAATTCCTGTTTGGTCTTGTTGGCAAGACTGTCTTTTATCCTTTCTAAGGCTATTTGGTGGTAATCAGGATGTACAAAATCGAATGCATTTCGCCCGATAAACAACTCGGTTGAATTGGCTTTAATGATGTTAGCCGATGTTTCGTTGGCATAAACAATTTTCCCGTTTTGGTGAATTATAACTCCATTGGGAAGTATTTCCACCATGGTTCTGTATCTTTCCTCGCTTTCTTTTAGGGTTTGTTCCGCATTTTTTCGCTCAGAAATATCTCTGATAAATGATTGAAATGTACCATCGGGCATTTGCCTGGAGTACATTTCAACAGGAACCAATTTGCCATCTTTCGTTAATAATTCTCTTTCAGTTTTTATAGATTGCCCTTTTTCCAAAAGATCATAACGCAGCGGGTCTTTTTTCAGAACGTGGGGAGGAAAAAGATCTTTCATCCCCATTTTCATTAGTTCTTGTCTCGTATAACCCGTTAGTTCTGTAGCATTGTTGTTGATGGTAACAAAGTTTCCGTTTTTATCGCCTTGGAAAAAAGCATCGGAGGCAAATTCGACAAGCATGCGATATTTTTCTTCGCTTTTACTGAGTGCTGCTTCGGTTTTTTTTCTTTCGGAAATATCAATAACCGCCGACTGATACCCAATGATTTCATCGTTTTTATCTTTCAAAACAGTAGCTTGTGAGAACCCGATAAATGTGCTACCGTCTTTTCGCAAAGCGGTATATTCGCCTTCCCATTTACCCGTTTGATTTAAGGAATTTAATATTTTTTCTACATCTTCCTGTTTAAGGAGAAATGCGGATATTGGTTTACCTATTACTTCTTCCTGTGTATCGTAACCCCATATTTTTAGAAAAGAATCGTTCACATAAATAAGTTTGCCTTCTTTATTAGCAATGCTGGATGCAGCAATCGAAGAATTGAACACAAGATTTTTGATTCTTAATTCTTCTTCGGTCTTTACCCGGTATGAAATATCGCGTACGATGGCCTGTAGATAAGGTTTGTTCTGCACTATGATCCGGAATAATGAAACTTCTGCTTCGAAAAGTTCGCCAGTGGCTTTTTGATGCACCCAGTCGAAATTCTGAGGAGTACCCTCAATGGCTTTTTTTACTTTTTCGATGGCCAGAACGGACGATAAAACTCCGTTCTCCTGATATTCGGGCGAAAAATCCATAGGCGATTTGCCTAAAAGATCTTCCATACTGCATTTAAGTAAAGACAGGGCCTTTTTATTGCAATCAATGAAAATGTCATTTTCCATGATAAAAACACCATCGTTCGAGGTGTCGAACAGTGTTTTGTACAACGCTTCTTTTTCATGAAAAGTTATATTTGCCTGTTCGAGCTGGGATATGGATTTTTGATAGGTGTCCTTAATCGATTCATACTTTGCTTCCATTTCAAGCAATGCCCGTAAAAGTTCGTCCCTGGTCTTGTCTTTATAAATCATACCTTACTATTTATTAGTAAAAATTCAGGTGAAGGGTTAATTTCCATTCTTGGGTCAAATATAAGATTATTATATTTCAGAAACAAACTTTTTGGGAATTAATTTGTAAATTTTATGATTATTTAAGAGTTTTAGGGTGAAATTGACCAAATTTACTCTCAAAAAAAACGGGCTGATCAGTTTTAATCTACATTGGGTCCATTCACCGCCGCTCAGCGGCGAAACATGTTTATCAACTGACGGGTTAACCCGTCAGTTACCATGGATACCCCCGCTGCTCTGCGGCAGGGTAGTTCATTTTTTGAAAGAAACCGGGTTATCGCGGAGGTTTTTTGTTGAAAGAAACCTGATCTGAAAGAATAAAAAAAAACAATTCGAATAGTTATTTTCCCTTTGATTTTATTCTTTTATCTTTGCCGGAAAGTTAAATCAACGTATAAATACAGTATCATGATCACAAATAATTTCATTAACAGGCACAACGGCCCCAGAGGCGCTGAAGTTGAAAAAATGCTTCAAAAAATAGGAGTTTCTTCCATTGACGAACTGATTGATCAAACCATTCCACAAACCATCAGGTTGGCTGAACCATTGGCCATAGGTGATGGTATGAACGAATTTCAATTTCTGAACCATATAAAAGAAGTAGGAGCCAGGAACAAGATCTACAAAAGCTTTATCGGACTGGGGTATTACGGTACCATTGTTCCCGGTGTTATTGTCCGTAATATTCTGGAGAATCCGGGTTGGTACACTTCATACACTCCTTACCAGGCCGAGATATCGCAAGGTCGTCTGGAGGCTTTGCTGAATTTTCAAACGGTAGTTTCCGACCTCACCGCCATGCCTATTGCCAATGCATCGTTGCTTGACGAAGGTACTGCTGCCGCCGAGGCCATGATTATGTTGTTCAATACGCGCAGCCGCGACCAGATAAAAAATAATGTGAACCGCTTTCTGGTTTCCAAATGCGTGTTCCCACAAACCATCGAAGTGCTGAAAACCCGCTCCGCCCCTTTAGGTATTGAAGTGGTGGTGGGTAAAATTACGGATACCGTTGTTGACGGAACCTATTTTGGCGCCCTGGTTCAATACCCCACTTCCTGTGGTAAGATCAATAACTATGCTGATTTTGTGAGTCAGGTTCATGCCGCAGGGGCTTCGGTGGCTGTGGTTGCCGATCTGCTGTCGCTTACCATGCTCACGCCTCCGGGCGAATGGGGAGCCGATGTGGTTTGCGGCAGTACCCAGCGTTTTGGTTTGCCCATGGGCTTTGGCGGACCTCACGCCGGTTATTTTGCCGTTACCGAAAAATACAAACGCAATATCCCCGGACGTATCATTGGCGTTTCGGTGGATGCCTATGGCAACCGCGCCCTGCGTATGGCTTTGGGCACGCGTGAGCAACATATAAAACGCGAACGCGCCACTTCCAATATCTGCACCGCCCAGGCTTTGCTGGCCATCATGTCGGGTATGTATGCCGTGTATCATGGCCCGAAAGGCCTTTACGAGATTGCCCGCAGCATCAATATCCTTACAGGGGTGCTGGAAGGTGAACTGGAAAGATACGGATATGCACAGGAGAACGAATTCTATTTCGATACCCTGAAAGTGCTGCTCCCCGATAATGTGAAGATGGAGGAGATCAGGCAAATGGCGTTGCAGAACAAAATAAATCTGCGCTATATCGACGAACGTAGTATAGGCCTTTCGGTCGACGAAACCACCGGGCTGAAAGATGTGAACCTGTTGCTTTCGGTTTTTGCCAAAGCCAACGGAAAAACTTTTTCGGAATACATTTGCAATAAGACCGAATGCGACAAGATCATCACCATTCCTGCCAACTTGAAACGAACTTCCGCTTTCCTTACCCATCCGGTTTTCAATACCTATCACAGCGAAACCGAAATGATGCGCTATATCAAGAAACTCGAGATCAAGGATCTTTCATTGAACCGCGCCATGATACCTTTGGGTTCGTGTACCATGAAACTGAACGCCGCCGCCGAAATGTTTGCATTGAGCTGGCCCGAGTTCGGAAACATACATCCTTTTGTTCCTGCCGATCAGGCCGAGGGTTACCTTTTCCTGATCAGGGAACTGGAAAAAGCGCTTTGCAATATCACGGGTTTCGAGGCCATATCGTTTCAGCCCAATTCGGGTGCCGCCGGCGAGTATACAGGATTGATGGTGATACATAAATACCACGCCTCACGCGGCGAAAAACACCGCGATGTGGTGCTGATACCCGCTTCGGCCCATGGTACCAACCCTGCCAGTGCTGTGATGGCCGGTCTGAAGGTAGTGGTGGTGAAATGCGATGCAAACGGCAACATCGATACCGCCGACCTGCGCGAAAAAGCCGAACTCTACAAAGATACTCTATCAGCCCTGATGGCTACTTACCCATCCACCCACGGTGTGTTCGAAGAGAACATCATGGAGATATTCGACATTATACATAAGAACGGCGGACAGGTTTATATGGATGGCGCCAATATGAACGCCCAGGTGGGGTTCACCAGCCCGGCGCGCATCGGCGCCGACGTTTGCCACCTGAACCTGCACAAAACCTTTGCCATTCCTCACGGAGGTGGCGGCCCCGGTGTGGGACCCATTGGAGTGGCCAAACACCTGGTCGATTATCTGCCGCAGCACATCTATTGCAACTGCATCAGCAGCAAGCAGGGCATCACGGCAGTGGCTTCAGCACCTTTCGGAAGCGCTTCGGTGCTGACCATTTCGTATGCCTACATCAAAATGATGGGCGGCAGCGGACTTACCGATGCTACGCGCTTTGCCATTCTGAACGCAAATTACCTGAAATCGTGCCTCGAAAAATATTACCCAATTTTATACACCGGTTCGAAAGGCAGGGTAGCTCACGAGATGATACTCGATTGCAACGAAATTGAGCGCTCTACGGGAATTGCCGCCATAGATATAGCCAAACGACTGATGGATTATGGTTTCCATGCTCCCACGGTAGCTTTCCCCGTGCACGGAACCCTAATGGTCGAGCCTACCGAAAGCGAACCTTTCTACGAGCTGAACCGCTTTGTCGATGCCATGATTGCTATTAAAGGCGAGATTGACGAAATAGGTTCAGGCAAGGCCGATAAAGACGACAATGCCATTAAACATGCTCCGCACACCGCGCAGATGGTTACTTCCGACGATTGGAAGTTCCCGTATAGCCGTCAGCGTGCCGCTTTCCCCATGAAATGGAGCGGCGACGACAAATACTGGCCCACGGTGACCCGCATTGATGATGCTTATGGCGACCGCAACCTGGTGTGTTCGTGCGAGCCGGTGGAGAATTATTAGTAGGAGAGTCAGTAGAAGTCTGATTTCAGAAGTTAGAAGTCAGAATGCACTGATCGTCCATTTTTTTAACCGCAAAGTACGCAAAGGATTTCGCAAAGGGGGCGCAGAGATTTCTTTGCGGGCTTTGCGTGTCTTATTCTTTGCGTTCTTAGCGGTAAAATTTTACCATCAAATCACTAAAACACAAAATTGCACCAAATACTAATCACCCACAACGATCTTTACCGTTTCCACCGATTTACTATCAAGGGTGAGCTTTAAAAAATACATGCCTTGGCTGAGGACGCCGCGTTGCAGGGTTATCTCGCCGCAATCTGTATAATAGTTTTCTGCCACCATTTGCCCCTGCAGGTTGAAGACTTCTAGTGCTATATTATTATAGGTTTGGCCAAGGCTGATGCGGGTAGAGTGGGAGAAAGGGTTGGGGGAGAGGGTGAGGTTATTTGTTTGGGAAGCGTTGTTTTCGATTCCTAGAACTTGACCAGTTGCATCGGTTTTTATTAAGTAAGCATCAAGCCAACCCTCGCCAAAACATTTTGAAAAGCCATTTATCCGGCCAATGATGTCATCGACAGGAACAATGGACTCATTGACGGAGACAATGGACTCATTGACCGGAGCCATGAACCCAATGACGGGAACAACGAACTCATTGACGGGAATAATGGACTCATTGACCGGAACCATGAACTCAACTACCTGAACAATGAACTCATTGACCGCAACAATGGACACAATGACCGAAACGATGGATCGACCGATAGGTAAGATCGATCTGCAGGCTGTAAAAAACAAACGGCAGACTGAAAATTTCTGACAAAACCTCCTGTTTGCCGTTTGCTAAGTGCCGAAAACGCCTCAGACGATCTATTTAACTCTGAATTTAATAATTTGCGACCATTCTTCCTTTTTGCCTTTGCTCAGTATTCTGCGACTTTGAAAATAATATTCATGGCCGGGGGTCAATCCGGTAACCAGGGTTTCGCCGCCTGAAGTTGGTTCTAAATTAGTCCAACTAATTCCATCAGTACTCATGCGCCATGCATGACCACCGGCTCCTGCGGCGGTTAGGATCACCGTTCCGCTTTCGGGGCCGTCTTTGGCGGAGTATCCTTGTTTAGGACGGATACTGCTTTTCTTAATGTTCATGCCTGCTGCTTTTATAATAACTTCGGCATTAGTTGGTTCAGCATTAGCCAATAGCTGCACATCGAGCGCCAGTTCGTCCAGGTCGGACTTGACCACCACTTTCGCAGCATTACGTTCGGCAATGGTGCTGGTAGGGGGCCTAACTTTACTAGCTAATTCAATGTCAGCCAGCGTGTTAATATTAGTTTCAAAAATAGCCAGCTTAGGCAGCAGGGCGGCAAACCTGGCATCATTCTTCATCGTATCATGAATGGCCCGGCAAAAAATGATGTACAAGGGGACTGATTGTGGAGGTTTCAAGGCTATTAATACTTTATTGGTTATGGTTAAAGGATAAGGTGTCATGGCTTTAGGTTTTGGTCTATAATTTTTTTATAAAGGAAATCCTTTTTAAAAAATAGACAAAGAAAAAGTTGATCATTTCTAAATTCGTTTCAGATTGGTATAATACAGCGTTTTAGTTAAACTCCAGGCATTATCAACAGCAAATACCTTCACTTTTTGCCGGTAAGAAATACATTTTGCCACACCAATATCAGTTATGTTCACCCCTATTAGCGAAAAATGTAATGCTTTATGGTTTTCTCAAGCCTAAAAAATTCAGATAGCATAACAAATAAGGGAGTTTAAGAATAGCCACCGGAAGTGAGATACCCACAGTCAGGCCGATTAGCCGGCTATCCCTGTCAATCTCTTTGCCATCCCAAAACTTCAAATTGATTCGGTAAGATTGATGAATGTCGAAAAAATAGTCAGAATCAATCAATCGCATCGTTTCGCTTAGGTTGCCCGAAATGTTATGTTCTTCTCTGTTTTCCATATACACAAGGGTACAATCGGAATTCGTTTGGCAATATACAATTTCAGCAACCGTCAGCCACATCCAATTTTTTTTACCCAGCACCCAAATTTTTTCGGGGTTTTGATGTTTGGGTTTAATTTCCTTTACCTTTTTCATAAAATATTTATTTATGGTAAAGGTATTGGTCCGTTCGCAGTAGGGGGCTTTATTTTAGCATAATGTCAGTAATAAATAATTCCGGAAGATTTCTTATTAAAATATTGGGTTTATAATGAAACAACCAAAATAGAGATATTGAACTCCACAGGGCAAATGATACTAAAGAAAGAAATTTTGGATGTTATACCAATTGTACTTATTTTTTAGTCCAATCTAAAAATAAGTTACAATGGTTAATGCTATCGGTATTACATCAACTGCCATCGACTTTTCTGCGCAGGCTAAAGGCTTGTATTTTATCAAACTGCAAACCCGAACCGGGGTGGA
The DNA here is from genome assembly GCA_964469155.1 of uncultured Bacteroidales bacterium. GTDB lineage: Bacteria > Bacteroidota > Bacteroidia > Bacteroidales > CAIWKO01 > CAIWKO01. The sequence continues at coordinate 136 of CAYXXU010000080.1, read as the reverse complement.
GGTGAGGAAGTTTATTTTAGAAGAATAAGGTTGAGGAAATAATGAATATTGAATAATGAGCCCACTCCGAAAGCTAAAAAAAATGGCTCTATTCTAAAATGTAGTTGATAAATTCATTCCTTAATTACTATTGCTG